>DASPNE010000001.1:0-133602 GCA_035626705.1 Usitatibacter sp.
CAGGATCTTGTAGGCACGCTCGCAGATCTCGACCTTGCGCTGCTTTGTGTCGGCCTGGCCCTTCTCGTCGAACGCCATGACGACGACGGCGGCGCCGTAGCGGCGCACTTTCCTGGCGTGGTCGATGAAGGCCTCGACGCCTTCCTTCATGGAGATCGAGTTGACGATCGGCTTGCCGGCGACGCACTTGAGGCCGGCCTCGATCACGCTCCACTTGGAGCTGTCGATCATGATCGGCACGCGCGCGATGTCGGGCTCGGCGGCCACCAGCTGCAGGAAACGCGTCATGGCGGCGACCGAATCGAGCATCGCCTCGTCCATGTTGATGTCTATCACCTGCGCGCCGTTCTCCACCTGCTGCCGCGCGACCGAAAGCGCCTCGGCATAGTCGCCGGCGAGAATGAGGCGCGCGAAGGCCTTGGAACCCGTCACGTTGGTGCGCTCGCCCACGTTCACGAAGAGCGAGTCGTCGCCGATGTTGAGCGGCTCCAAACCAGACAGGCGCAGGCGCGGCTCGATCTTCGGCACGATGCGCGGCTTGAAGGGCGCCACCCCCTCGGCGATCGCCTTGATGTGCTCGGGCGTCGTGCCGCAGCAGCCGCCGGTCAGGTTCAGCCAGCCGCTCTCGGCCCATTCGCGGATGAATCCGGCGGTCTCCGCCGGCAGCTCGTCGTATTCGGCCATCGCGTTGGGCAGGCCGGCATTGGGATGCGCCGAGACGTATACGTCGGCGATGCGCGAGAGCTCCTCGACGTGGGGGCGCAGCTGGCTGGCACCGAGCGCGCAGTTGAACCCTATCGACAGGGGCTTCGCATGCCGCACCGAATTCCAGAAGGCCTCCGCCGTCTGGCCCGAGAGCGTGCGGCCCGAGGCGTCGGTGATCGTCCCCGAGATCATGATCGGCAGGCGCACGCCGGTTTCCTCGAAGAGCTCGTCCACGGCGAAGAGCGCGGCCTTCGCGTTCAGCGTGTCGAAGATGGTCTCGACCAGCAGGACGTCCACGCCGCCCTCGACGAGCGCGCGGGCGGCCGCCTTGTACGCATCGCGAACCTGCTCGAAGCTCACCGCGCGGAAGCCGGGATCGTTCACGTCGGGGGAGAGGGACAGCGTCCGGTTCATCGGGCCCAGGACGCCCGCGACCCATCGCGGCTTGCCCGGCGTGCGAGCGGCGAAGCCGTCGGCGACTTCGCGCGCGAGGCGCGCCGAAGCGAGGTTCATCTCCACCACCAGGTCTTCCAGGTGATAGTCGGCCTGGGAGATCGAAGTCGAGTTGAAGGTGTTGGTCTCGAGGATGTCTGCGCCGGCTTCGAGGTACTGCTCGTGGATCTCGCGGATGACCTGCGGGCGCGTGATGGACAACAGGTCGTTGTTGCCCTTCAGGTCGCGGCCGAACTCCCTGAAGCGCTCGCCCCGGTACTGGGCTTCGGTGAGGTTGTAGCGCTGGATCATGGTGCCCATGGCTCCGTCGAGCACGAGGATGCGTTGCTTGAGCGCGTCGTGGAGGGCGGCGATGCGGGCGGGGCGGGTGGAGATCGACTGGTCCATGCAATTTCTTCCTGTGGGCCCGAGGCGGGGCCTGAAGCGAAAAACCCGTCAGCGAGCGACGGGTTTTCGGGCCTGTCGCTTTAGCTGGATTTGTAGAGCGCCCGCAAGCTGAAGATCAAATCGGCGCTTCCGATGGACGTTATTCTACGCCACTGGTTCCCCCGCTGCCATCGGCCTTGCGCCTGCCCTTCGCCATTTTCCTGCTCGCTTGCGCCGTGCCCGCCGAAGGCGCGGAGCGCGAGCTGCGCGTGGGCTCGAAGCGCTTCACCGAGTCGTACATCCTGGGCGAGATCGCGGTCCAGTCCGTGCGGCGCGCGGGTGCGGCGGCCTCGCATCGTCCCGGCATGGGAAACACAGCGATTCTCGTGGAAGCCCTGCGCAATGGCGCGATCGATGCGTACCCCGAGTATTCCGGGACGATCGCGCGCGAGATACTGAAGGCCGACCGCGAGCTGTCCCTCGCCGAGATGAACGCCCGGCTGGCGGCCATGGGACTGGAGGCGAGCGTCCCGCTCGGCTTCCAGAACACCTACGCCATCGGCGTCCGGGGCGCGCTCGCCGAGGAGCGCGGACTCGCGAAACTCTCCGACCTCCTGCGCCACCACGAGCTGCGCCTGGGCCTTTCGCACGAGTTCCTCGGACGCAAGGATGGCTGGCCGGGCCTTGCCGCTGCATACGGGCTGTACGCCATGAAACCCGTCGCGCTCGACCATGGCCTCGCGTACGAAGCGATCGCCGCGGGGCGCATCGATGGGATCGACATCTACTCCACCGACGCCAAGATCGAGCGGCAGGGCATACGCGTGCTCCAGGACGATCGCGGCTTCTTTCCGCGCTACGACGCACTCTTTTTGCATCGCCGCGGGCTGGCCCAAGCTGCGCCGCGCGCGTGGAAGGCGGTGGCGGGGCTCGAAGGACGCATCGACGCGGCGACGATGGCGGGCCTCAACGCCCGGGCGGAGATCGATGGGCGAAGCTTCGCCGCCGTCGCGGGCGAGTTTCTCGGCGCAAAGGGGAGCGGAAATCGCCAATCCCTGTGGCAGGCGACCTTCGCTCCGGACTTCGCGCGGCTGCTGGGCGAGCACGTGGCTCTCGTGCTCGGCTCGCTGGTTGCGGCGATCGCGGTGGCCGTGCCGCTCGGGGTCTGTGCCGCGCGGCTGAGGATGGTAGCGCAACCGGTGCTCGTGTTCGCGGGCCTGGTGCAGACGATTCCATCGCTGGCGTTGCTCGCGTTTCTCATCCCCGTCACAGGGACCATCGGCGTGTGGCCGGCCACGATCGCGCTCTTCCTCTATGCGCTGCTGCCGATCGTGCGCAACACCCATGCGGGAATGGTGGGCGTCCGGGCTGCGCCAGGCGGCGCGCGCCCTGGGCCTGACCGCCGCGCAGTCGCTGCGGCATGTCGAGCTGCCGCTCGCCTTGCCCACGATCCTCGCGGGAGTGAAGACCGCCGCGGTGGTCAACGTCGGCACCGCGACGATCGCGGCCTTCATCGGCGCGGGCGGCTTCGGCGAGCGCATCGCACAGGGGCTCGCGCTCAACGACCACGTGATGCTGCTGGCGGGGGCACTGCCGGCGGCAGCGCTTGCGCTCGCGTTCCACGCCGCCTTCGAGATCCTGGAGCGGGGGGTGGTGCCGGCGCCCTTGCGTTAACGCTGGGTTCCCGCGAGGCGCAACCCCAGGCCGACCAGCACCGCGCCGCTCGCTCGGTTGACCCACACGAGCGCCGCCGGCCTGCGCAACACGCGCTCCGAGAGGCTGCCTGCGGCGAGCGCCACGCCCACCTTCACCGGCAGCCCCATGGCGGCATAGAGCACGCCGAGGAAGACCAGGTCGCCCGTGGGATTCGCGCTCGCGGGGTCCACGAACTGCGGCAGGAAGGCGAGGAAGAAAAGGACGATCTTCGGGTTGGAGACGTTCGACAGGACGCCCTGCCAGAAAAGCGACATGGGCGACAGCCGGCCGGCATGCGTGGCCCCGGGCCCCTGCGGCGCGCGCGTGAGCAGCAGGCGGATGCCGAGGTAGACGAGGTAGGCCGCGCCCACCAGCTTCAGCGCGAGGAACAACGCCTCGCTCGCCATGAGGATCGCGCCTACTCCGAACGCGGCGAGCGCGGTGTGCACGAGGATGCCCACGATCACGCCCAGGGCCGAACAGACGCCCGCGACCTTTCCCTGCGCGAGCGAGCGCGAGAGGACGTAAAGCATGTCCTGCCCGGGCGTGATGATGAGGGCGAGCGAGGCGACGACGTACAGCCAGAGCTTCGTGCCCTCCACGACGCTAGCCGCGGTGGGCGGCGAGCCAGTCCGTCGCGAGCCCGCACAGCGTGCGAATGCCGAGCTTCATGCACTTCTCGTCGGCATAGAAGCGCGGGCTGTGGTTGGGCGCGGCGGTCGCGGCGTCGCGGTCGGGCGGCGTGCAGCCCATGAAGTAGAAGAATCCCGGCACTTCCTTCTGGAAATAGGAGAAGTCCTCCGAGCCGCAGATCTTGTCGACCAGCTGCACGTTGGCCTCCCCGGCGATGCGGCCCAGCACCGGCACCGACCACTCGGTGAGCCCCGGATGGTTCACGGTGACCGGGTAGCCGCGGTCGATCGCGACGCGCGCCTTGGCCCCGCCCGCCTCGGCGATCATCTCCGAGATGTGCTTCACGTGGCCCTGGATCTCGTCGCGCTGGCCCTCGTCGAAAGTGCGGATGGTGCCTTCGAGCTTCACCTCGTCGGGAATGATGTTTTGGCGCACGCCGCCGTGGAACACGCCGACGGTCACGACCGAGGGCTCCTGCGTGATGTTCATGCGACGCGCGACGATGGTCTGCAGCCCGAGCACGATCTGCGAGCCGACGACGATCGGGTCGACGCCCCGCCACGGCATCGCCGCATGCGTCTGCGTGCCGCGCACGAAGATGCGGAAGCTGTCGGCCGACGCCATCAGCGGTCCCGAGCGGTAGCCGATGACGCCCGTGGGGAAGATGGAGGAGATGTGCAGGCCGAACACGGCGGCCACGTCGGGGTTGCGCATGCAGCCTTCCTGGACCATGAGGCGCGCGCCACCTTCTTCGCCGATCGGCGGCTTTTCCTCGGCGGGCTGGAACAGGAATTTCACGCTGCCGGGAATGCGCTCGCGGATGCCCGCGAGCACCTCGGCCACGCCCATGAGGATGGCGGTGTGCACGTCATGCCCGCACGCGTGCATAACGCCCACGTCCATGCCGTTCCAGTGTGTGCGCACGGTGCTCTTGAAGGGCAGGTCCACTTCCTCGGCCACCGGTAGCGCGTCCATGTCGGCACGCAGCGCCACGACCGGTCCGGGCAGCCCGCCCTTGAGCACCCCGACCACGCCGGTGATCGCGACCTTCTCCTGGACGCTGTCGAAGCCGAGCGCGCGCAGGTGCTCGGCCACGAGCTTCGCCGTGCGCACCTCCCGGTTTCCGAGCTCGGGGTTCTGGTGGATGTCGCGGCGCCACGCGATGACGCGGGCCTCGACCTTGTCGGCGGCCGCGGCGATGGCGGCGTCGAGGGCGAAGGGGGTGTCGGGTGCGTTCATGGAGCCATTCTACTTCCGGGGCGCGATATGCTCCCGGCACGACCTTTCGGGACGACAGATGAAATTCCTTTGCCTGGTCTATGGGGAAGAGGCCGCCCTGCGGCGCATGGCCGACCGCCACTGCCTCGAATACGACGAGCGCATCCGCGCGAGCGGCCACTGCGTCGCCTCCGAGGCGCTCGAGCCGGTGACGACCGCGAGCACGGTGCGGGTGAGGAACGGCAAGGCCACGGTCACCGACGGGCCGTTCGCCGAGACCAAGGAGGCGCTCGCCGGCTTCTATCTCATCGAGGCACGCGACATGGAGGAGGCCGTCGCGATCGCCGCCGGCATTCCCCCTGCCGAAGTTGGCAGCATCGAGGTGCGACCGATCCGCCCGATCCGCGAGTCGCCCCGGAACCCCGACTGAGCGCTCCTATAATTGCGGCGATGGAACACCTCGAGCCGCGGCAGGCGCACCAGTACCTCAAGGACAATCCCGAGGCGATCTTCATCGATTGCCGCAGCGAGATGGAATACATGTTCGTGGGGCATCCCGTGGGCGCGATGATGGTGCCGTGGTACGACGGCGCCGACTGGGAGCTCAACACGCACTTCGTGGGCCAGGTGAAGAAGCTCGCCGGCGCCAACTTCGACAAGCGCCCCATCGTGCTGATCTGCCGCAGCGGCAACCGCAGCATCGAGGCGGGCGAGGCGCTCGAGAGCGCCGGCTTCAAGCACGTCATGAACGTGCTGCACGGCTTCGAGGGCGAGCTGGACGAGAACCACCACCGGAATTCCCGCAGCGGCTGGCGCGTAGACGGCCTGCCGTGGGAGCAGTATTGAATCGGGACGGGGGACAGGGGACGAGCGAGGGGCACCCACCGAAGTCGCTCGCCTGGACGGTGTGGGGCCTGGGGGCGGCGCTGTACCTCATCGCGTTCTACCAGCGCGTCGCACCCGCGGTGCTTACCCAGGAGCTGTCGTCGGTCTTCGCCCTCACGGCGGCCTCCCTGGGCACCCTCTCGGCGTTCTACTTCTACGGTTACGTCGTCGTGCAGGTGCCCACGGGACTCCTCGCCGACCGCTGGGGGCCGCGCCGGGTTCTCACGTTGGGTGCGATCCTCACCGCGCTGGGGACGATGCTCTTCGCGCTCGCGCCGAACGTGGTCGCCGCCAACGCCGGCCGCTTCGTGATCGGTGTCGCGGCGGGCGTCGCATTCGTCTCGATGCTCAAGCTCGCCAGCCACTGGATGCCCCCCCGCAATTTCGCCTTCGTGAGCGGCGTGGCCCTCTTCACCGGCGTCTTGGGAGCCACGCTCGCGGGGGCGCCATTGCGCATCGCCGTGGATGCCTTCGGCTGGCGACCGGCCATGGTCGCGAGCGCGGTGCTCACCTTCGTCGTGGGCGGCGCGATCTGGCATGTCGTGCGCGACGATCCCACGGAGCGCGGTTACACGAGCCACTTTCCGTCGGATTCCCACGGCCGGGGTGGGCCCTCGATGGGGCGGCAGCTGCGCGAGGTGCTCGGCTACCGCAACACCTGGCTGCTCTTTTTCATGCCGGGCGCGTTCTCCGGGCTCATCCTTTCATTCGCCGGCCTGTGGGGCGTGCCGTTCCTCGTCACGCACTACGGTTTCTCGACGCGCGAGGCGGCGACGATGGCCTCGATGATGCTGATCGCGTGGTCGGCGGCGAGCATGGCGTACGGTCCGCTCTCGCAGAGCATGGGGGCGCGCAAGCCGCTCTACGCGGCGGGGCTGGTCGCGACGCTCCTCCTGTGGGCGCCGATCGCTTTCATCCCCGGCCTGCCGCGGCCCCTGCTCGTCCTGCTGCTGGTCGCGGTGGGGATCGCCGGCGGCGCCTTCATCCTCACCTTCGCGTGGGCGAAGGAGTCGGTGCCGGCACGTCTCGGTGGAACGGTCTCGGGCATCGCGAACATGGGCGTCATGTTCGGCGGCATGGTGATGCAGCCGCTGGTGGGCTTCGTGCTCGACAGCCGCTGGGAGGGCGGCATCTCGGAGGGCGCGCGCTTCTACGGTTTCGCCGCCTACCGCTGGGGATTCGGGCTCATGCTCGCATGGGGCCTGGCCTCGCTGGCGATGTTGCGCTTCACCCGCGAGACATACTGCCGGCCGATGCGTTAGCCAGCTCGGCAAAGGCGCGTGACCAGTCGCCGGAAGGGGATTGGCGGTACACGCGGAATCCCGGAAACCAGGGCGAATCCCCTTCAAGACCCCAGCGCCACTCGGGGGGGAAGGGCACGAGGACATCGGCGGTGGCGCCCGCGGCCGCGGCCAAATGCATGTTGGTGTTGCTCACGCCGACGTGCCGGTCGAGCAACGACAGCAGTGCCAACGCATCGTCGAGGTCCAGGTTCACGTTGGAGAAATCGTGGATGGGCGCTCCAAGCGCGCCGCTCGCGGTTTCGAGCTCCTCGAAGTGCCCGTCGCGTTGCAGCGATACCACCGTGCCTGCGCGCGGCAAGGCGGCGAAGAGGTGGCGGATGGGCGCTTCCTTGTGCAGCGCATGGGAGAGCTGCTCTTTCGGCGTTCCGGCCCGCCACGTGACACCGATCCACGGGCGTGGTCCGGCGCGCTGCAGGCGCGCGCGCATCACTTCCACTCGCGCCGCCTCCGGCGCGATGGCGAGCGAGGGCGGGGTCGGGTCTTCCGGCAGCATCGAGGGCAGGTCTGCGCATAACACCGGAGCAATCCCGGGCGGCCAGGCCTCCCCGAACGCGAGCACCGATTCGAACAGGCCGGCGCGCCGCAGCAGCGGGCCCAGTCGCGCATCGCCGATGTACGAAAGGCGCGCGCCGTGCTCGCGCAGCAGCGCCGCGAAGCGAAGGAAGAAGAGCTCGTCGCCCAGGCCTTGTTCGGCATGCACGAGCAGGTGTCGCCCCTGGACGGCCTGCGCCGGCGGGGGCGCATAGCGAAAGCCGGCCTTGGCGCGTTCGGCTTCGAAGCGAATGCGTGGGTCGCGGCGCGCGTATGCATGCCAGGCGTCGCGTCGCCTTCCCCGGAGCAGCTCGACCTGCGCGACGTACATGGGCAGCTCCACATCGGCCGGGGCCAGCTCCCATGCGGAGCGGAAAAGCTGGGCTGCGCGAGCGTAATCGGCGAGCCTTACGAGGTAACGGCCGAACGCCACGCGCGGAAACGGGTCCTGCGGCGCCGAGGCCACCGCCGCTTCGAATTCCTCGCGTGCCTCGTTTTCCTGCGCGGCGTCCGCCAGTGCCTTGGCGAGATCGACGCGCCACCGGGCGTCGGACTGCGCCGCGACAGCCGCCTGCAGGTGCCCGATGGCTTCGCCGGGACGCCCCCGCTTGAGCAGCGTCCAGCCGAGCGCGTGGCGCGCCGCCGGCAGGCCGTCGAACTTAGTCGCAGCGCGTTGGAGCCTTTCCTCGGCCTCTTGCAGCTCACCTGCCTCCGCCAGCGCGAGCCCGAGGTTCACGGCCGCAGCGGAGTTGCCGGGATCGAGGTCCGCCGCTGCGCGCAGCCCTGCGACGGCTCGTGCCCAGTCCCCACGCTCGAAGGCGAGCATTCCGAGCGCATAGTGGGCCGGCGCGAACGCAGGACGCAGGCGCACGGCATTTTCGAAGCATCGACGCGCGTCCTCCGAGCCCAGTGCCTTGAGCGCCATGCCATTTTCGTAGGCCGCGGCGTAGTCGCGCGGGTCCAGCCGCGCCGCCTCGCCGATCGCGGCGACTGACTCCTGGATCCGGCCCAAGGCACGCAACGCAAGGCCGGACGCCAGGTGCGCGCGGGCGTTGGCGGGCTGCAATGCAAGCACCCTGCACGCGCTTTCCAGGGCGGCGGCGGCATGCCCTGCCTGCAGCAGGCGGAAGGCGTCGGCGATGGCGGGCGCAGCCATCAGTGGTCCGCGAGGGGCGGAAGCCCGCGCAGGCGCCGCGCCGCCGAGCGCAGGTAGGCGCGCCAGCTCGCATAGCCCAAGGCGCAAATGGCGGCCATGCCGGCCGCGAGCGCGCGCGTGTCGTCCCACAGGAGCGGCGAGATCACGCCCGCCACGAGCACGTTGACCATGCCGGAGACGAAGCCCTGCAGGGACGCTGCCATGCCCCGTCGCGTGGGGAAGAGGTCGAGCGTGATGATGGTGATCGAGGGCATTGCCATGGCGAAGCCCACGCCGTAGATGGCGATCGGGATCACCGCCCACGGGATCGAGGGGGCGAAGGCGAAGGAATAGGCGACGTTCATGGCCGCGGCGACGGCCATGAAGCCGTACGCCCGCTGCACGGTCACGGTCGCGGAGAACCGACCCGCGGAGCGCCCCGACAACTGCGAACCCACCATGATGCCGGCAATGCAGGGAACGAAGAGCCAGGCGTACTCCTCGGGGCCGAGCGCCAGGTGCACGCCGAGGAACGCGGGCGCCGAAACGATATAGAGGAAGAAGGCGTTGAAATTGCATCCGACCGCGATCGAAAGCAGCAGGAATCGCAGGTTGATGCCGACTTCCTCGTAGCCCTTGAGCAACGGGATGGGGTGGAAAGGCTGGCGGTGGTCGGGCGCGAGCGTCTCGGGAAGGAAGCGCCAGCCGGTGGCGACCAGGATCGCGCCCACGGCGGCGAGGAACCAGAAGATCGCGCGCCATCCGAGGCCCACGAACAGCCAGCCCCCGATCACCGGCGCGATCGCCGGCGCGAGGCCGAAGAAAAGCGTGACCATCGACATGAGGCGCTGCGCATCCTCGGGCCCGAAGAGGTCCCGGATCATGGCTCGCCCCACGACCATGCCGGCACCGACCGAAAGCCCCTGCACGGCGCGCCAGGCGATGAGCGCGGTCACGGATTCGGCGAGCGCCGCGCCCACCGAGGCGAGCGTGTACACGACCAGCGCGACCAGGATCACGGGACGGCGGCCGAAGCTGTCGGAAAGGGCGCCGTGGAAAAGGAACATCACCCCGAAGGCGAAGAGGTACGCCGAAAGCGTCTGCTGGATCTGCAGCGGGGTCGCGGCGAGCGAGGCCTGGATGCCGGCGAACGCCGGCAGGTAGGCGTCGATCGAGAATGGCCCGAGGGTGGCAAGCGCGGCCAGCATCGCCGCGAAACCCCAGCGGAAACGACGCGACGCGATGTCTTCGGAGTGCGGCCCGAGGAGGCGGCCGCCGCCGCCCGGGGAGGTCATGCGCCATTTTACGTTTTCGGCGCGGCATCCCCCGCGAGGCCGCGGTAGCGCAAGGCTTCCGCGACGTGGTCGCGCTCCACGACCGCGTTGCCGGTGAGGTCCGCGATGGTGCGCGCCACTCGCAGGACTCGATCGTGGGCGCGTGCCGAAAGCGTTCCCGCGGAGGATGCCTTGCGCATCCAGGCCCGCGCCTCGTCGGTGAGCTTGCAGCGACGCGCCGCCTCGGCGGAGCCGAGCCTCGCGTTGGGCACTTTCTGGCGCTCGACCTGGCGCCGGCGCGCGCGGGCGACGCGTTCGCGCACCGTTCGCGAGGCCTCCCCAGGCTGTTCGCCCGCGAGCTCGTCCTCGGCGAGCGAGGGCACCTCGACGTGCATGTCGATGCGGTCTAGCAGCGGGCCGGAGATGCGCGAGCGATAACGCGCGACATCCCCGGGCGCGCAGTTGCACCGAACTTTCTGGTGGCCGAGATAGCCGCACGGGCAGGGATTCATCGCCGCGACCAGCTGGAAGGACGCCGGAAAGTCGGCCTGCCGTGCGGCGCGAGAAATGGTGATGCGGCCGGATTCGAGCGGCTCGCGCAGCACCTCGAGCACGTGGCGGCTGAACTCGGGAAGCTCATCGAGGAAGAGCACCCCGTGGTGCGAAAGCGAGATCTCGCCCGGTCGCGGCGGGGACCCGCCACCCACGAGGGCTATGCCGGAGGTCGTGTGATGCGGGCTGCGGAACGGACGCACCCCGAAACGCTCGGGGCGGAAGCCGCTCGCGATGCTCTGGACGGCGGCGGCCTCGAGGGCTTCCTGCTCGGTCATCTCCGGCAGCACGCCGGGTAACCGCGTCGCCAGCATCGTCTTGCCGGTGCCGGGCGGACCGCAGAAAAGGAGCGAATGGCCTCCCGCCGCGGCGATCTCGAGCGCCCGGCGTGCCTGGGCCTGTCCCCTCACATCGGCGAGGTCGGCGTTCTCGTGCCGCTTCGCGGGCGCGCTGGCGCGGTAGGGCGCGAGCGGTTGGTCGCCGGTGAGGTGCGCGTACACCTCGAGCAGCGTGCGCGCGGCGAGCACGGTAGCGCCCCGCGCAAGTGCGGCTTCGCCCGCCACGGACTCGGGGACCACGAAAGCGCGTCCTTCGCGGTGCGCGACGAAAGTCATCGCCAATGCGCCGCGGATCGGGCGCAGGTCGCCCGAGAGCGCGAGCTCTCCGGCGAACTCGAGCCCGTCCAGCTTCGCGAGCGGCAGTTGGCCGTTCGCCGCGAGGATGCCCACTGCGATCGGCAGGTCGAAGCGGCCGCTCTCCTTGGGAAGGTCCGCCGGCGCCAGGTTCACGGTGATGCGCCTCTGCGGAAATTCGAAGCGCGAGGTCTGCAACGCTGCTCGCACGCGCTCGCGCGATTCCTTCACCTCGGTTTCCGGAAGGCCCACGATGTGGAAGGCGGGCAGGCCGTTGCCGAGGTGGGTCTCGACGCGCACCAGCGGCGCTTCGAGCCCCGCGAGGCCACGGCTGAACACGACGGCGACGTTCACGAGTGACGGCTCCTGGACAGGAGCCGATTCAATTCGCGAGGGCCGGTCCCGGTTGACAGGCCGGAAGAAGCGCCGCGCCCTTCAATCCCGGACGGTACCCGGCGGTGGCGATTCGAGGGCAGCGACGCGCGCTTCGAGCGCGGCGAGCTTTTCCCGGGCTCGCGCCAGCACCTGCGCCTGCACGTCGTATTCCTCGCGCGTGACCAGGTCCAAGCGCGCGAAGGTGCTCGCCAGGAGTCCGCGGAAGTTCTTCTCCAGGTCCTTGGCCGGGTTTGCGGCTGCCAACTCGGCCAGCCGTGCGCTCAGGTCTCGCAGCAATGTCTCGTTCATCTCCATCCTTCAGGGCGGCACCAAACTGGTGCTGAAACCGTTGCGCCCGCACTGCGCGCGTGCGTGCGTTTCATCGCGCCAGAAAAGCGGCTTGCGAATCAAGGGCCTGGCGATGGCATGTTTGCTGCTACTACCGGCCCGAAGTCGTCCTTACTCCAAGCCCAAAGGATACCAACGATGAAAACACCGCCCCCTGCCGCTTTCGCCGCGTGCGCGCTTTTCCTGCCCATGCTCGCCCATGCGCAGGCCGCCACGAGCCCACATTCCTTCGCGGGCAAGGTCGCGCTCTACAGCGAATACGAGTACCGCGGCCTCGCCCAGACCTCGGAGAAGCCCGCGCTGCAAGGCACCTTCGATTACGCGCACGCGAGCGGCTTCTATGTCGGCACATTCATCACCAACATCAGTTGGCTCAAGGATACGGGCGAGGTCCTGAACCGCGAGATCGACGGCCGCATCGAGTGGGACATCTATGCCGGCTACAAGTGGGGCTTCGCCGACGGCTGGACGCTCGACGTGGGCTACCTGCGATACCAGTATCCCGGCTCCAACGAGGTGCCCGCGCTCTTCTCCAAGCCGAACACCGACGAAGTCTACGCAGGCCTCTCGTACGGCCCCGCCACGCTCAAGTACTCGTACGGCCTCAGCGACATCTTCGGCGTTCCGGGCAGCAAGGGCAGCGACTACCTCGAGCTCACCGTGAACCAGCCGATCATGGACAAGCTCACGCTCAACGGGCTCATCGGCCACCAGCGCTACAAGGGCCGGCAACAGGATGGCAACTTCGACAACTCGGACTTCTCGTACACCGTCTGGAAGCTGGGGGCCACCTACGACTTCGGCAACGGCTTCGCGGTGGGTGCCTATTACAAGGACACCAACGCCGATCCGATCTACTTCACTTTCCTCGGCAGGGACTGGAGCGACAAGCGGGTGGTGGGCTTCGTGAGCTATTCCTTCTGATGGCCACCGCGAGAGGAGAGCACGCATGAAACTGGTCACCGCCATCATCAAGCCGTTCAAGCTCGACGAGGTGCGCGAAGCGCTCTCGGCCATCGGCGTGCAGGGCATCACCGTCACCGAGGTCAAGGGCTTCGGGCGGCAGAAAGGCCATACGGAGCTCTACCGCGGCGCCGAGTACGTGGTCGATTTCCTGCCCAAGGTGAAGATCGAGGCGGCGGTGAAGACCGAGCTCCTCGATCAGGTCATCGAGGCGATCGAGAAGAGCGCCAATACCGGAAAGATCGGCGACGGCAAGATCTTCGTCTTCGAGCTCGAGCACGTGATCCGCATCCGCACCGGCGAGACGGGAGCGGACGCGCTATGAAAAAGGGAACCGCGCACATGAAACGACTGATCGGCCTCTGCGCGCTGGCCGGCGCGCTCGCATTCGGCGGCGCCGCGCTGGCTCAGGAGAAAAAGGACGCGCCGGCCTCCGTTGCGCCGGCGGCAAGCGCTCCTGCGGCGGCGCCCGCGCCGGTACCCGCGGCGGCACCGGCCCCAGCGCCAAGACTCGACAGCGGCGACACCGCCTGGATGCTCACCTCCACCATGCTCGTGATCCTCATGACGATCCCGGGGCTCGCCCTCTTCTACGGCGGGCTCGCGCGATCGAAGAACATGCTCTCGGTGCTGATGCAGGTGTTCGTCATCTTCTCGCTCATCTCGATCCTGTGGGCGGTATATGGCTTCTCGCTCGCGTTCGCGGGGGAGGGGAGGTTCATCGGCGGCTTCGACAAGCTGTTCCTCGCGGGGACGAAGCCAGACACGCTCTCCAGCGCTCTCGCCACGATCCCCGAGTACGTGTTCATCGCGTTCCAGGGAACCTTCGCGGCGATCACGACCGCGCTGATCGTGGGCTCCTTCGCCGAGCGCGTGAAGTTCAGCGCGGTGCTTGTCTTCGCGGTGATCTGGTTCACGCTGGCCTACCTGCCGATCGCGCACATGGTCTGGGGCGGCGGACTGCTCGCCAAGGATGGCGCGCTCGATTTCGCGGGCGGCACCGTCGTCCACATCAACGCGGGTGTCGCGGGCCTGGTCGGCGCGTACATGGTGGGCAAGCGCGTAGGGTACGGACGCGAAGCCCTCACGCCGCACTCGCTCACGCTCACGATGGTGGGAGCCTCGTTGCTGTGGGTGGGCTGGTTCGGCTTCAACGCCGGGTCGGCGGGTGCAGCCAACGGAGTCGCAGGTCTTGCGTTCATCAACACGATCCTCGCGACGGCTGCGGCCGCCGTGTCATGGATCGCGGGCGAGGCGATCGGCCGGGGGAAGGCGTCGATGCTGGGCGCCGCCTCGGGCGCCGTGGCGGGCCTGGTCGCGGTCACTCCGGCGGCCGGCTTCGTGGGGCCGATGGGCTCGATCATCCTGGGGCTCGTCGCGGGCCTCGCCTGCCTCTGGGGCGTGACCGGCCTGAAGAGGATGCTCAAGGCCGATGACGCCTTCGACGTGTTCGGCGTGCACGGCGTGGGCGGCATCGTCGGCGCCCTGCTCACGGGCGTCTTCGCCGCACCGGGCCTCGGCGGCACGCAGGCTGCCGAGTTCTCGATCGCCTCGCAAGTCTTCATCCAGGCCAAGAGCGTCGTCTTGACGATGGCGTGGTCCGCCGTGGTGGCCTTCGTCGCGTACAAGGTGGCCGACCTGGCCTTCGGGCTGCGTGTCCCGGAAGAGGAAGAGCGCGAGGGCCTGGACATCACTGCCCACGGCGAGTCCGCATACAGCTGATCTTTTCTCCAGGAGGCCATTCGGGCGGGAAACCGCCCGTTTTTTTTGGAAGAGAGCGGGCTTCTGTAGGCCGATCGGAAGCGTCGTGTAGGAATCTCGGAACCTTTTACCGGGGGACGGCCTCCAAGTGCGCGGGTTATATAATTTTCAGTTGCCTACGCTGCGGAAATCCTCCCTTTGCCCAAAAGAATCGGCGAGATCCTCCTCGAACGGGGAAAGCTCGACCCCGCCAACCTCGAACGCGCCCTGAAGCTCCAGGAAGGCGAGTCGCGCGACAAGATCGGCGTGATCCTGCTGCGTCTCGGCATGGTCTCGGGCCGGGATCTTGCGGACGCATTGTCGGACCAGCTCGACCTGCCGCTTGCGCAGGCGGCGGATTATCCGGAGCTGCCGCTTCTCGAGGAACGGCTGTCTTCCAAGTTCCTGCGCGATGCCCAGGCGGTGCCGCTTCGGGAAGATGAGGACGAGCTCGCGCTCGCCATCGCCGATCCCACCGACTCCTATGTGCTGTCCGCCGTGCAGATGGCCTCGGGCAAGCGGGTGCGTCCCTACATCGCCGCGCCGAACGAGATCGATGCCGCGCTAGAGCGCCTGTACGGGGGCGGCCGCTCCTCGATGGGCCAGATCGTGGACAACATCCAGGCGCGCGAGGACGAGGACGATTTCGGCGACATCGCGCATTTGAAGGACCTCGCTTCCGAGGCGCCGGTCATCCGGCTGGTGAACCTGCTGCTCACCAAGGCGCTGGAGCAGCGGGCCTCGGACATCCACATCGAGCCGTTCGAGAACCGCCTCATCGTGCGCTACCGCATCGACGGCGTGCTGCACGAGGTGGAGTCGCCGCCACGCAGGCTCTCGGCCGCCGTGATTTCTCGCGTGAAGATCATGGCCTCGCTCGACATCGCCGAGCGCCGCCTGCCGCAGGACGGCCGCATCAAGCTGCGAGTGGCCGGCAAGGAGATCGACCTTCGGGTCTCGACGATCCCGACCATGCACGGCGAGAGCGTCGTCATGCGTATCCTCGACAAGGGCGGCGTCCCCCTGGACTTCGCAGCACTGGGCTTCGAGGGCCAGGCGCTCGAGCGCTTCCTTTCGGTGCTCGACCAGCCCCACGGCATCCTGCTCGTCACCGGGCCAACGGGAAGCGGCAAGACGACCACGCTCTATACGGCGCTCGACCGGCTGAACAAGCCCGACGTGAAGATCGTGACGGTGGAGGACCCGGTCGAGTACCAGATGCCGGGCATCAACCAGATCCAGGTGAAGCCGCAGATCCAGCTCACGTTCGCCAACGCGCTGCGCTCGATCGTGCGACAGGACCCGGACATCATCATGGTGGGCGAGATCCGCGACGTGGAGACGGTGAGCATCGCGATGCAGTCGGCGCTCACCGGGCACATGGTGCTGTCGACCGTGCACACGAACGACGCGCCCTCGACGGTGAACCGGCTGCTCGACATGGGCGCGGAGGACTACCTGCTCACCTCCACCATCAACGGCATCCTCGCGCAGCGCCTGGTGCGCACGTTGTGCGCCCATTGCCGCAAGCCCTATCGCGCGCTGCCGGAAGTGGTCGAGCAGATGAACCTGCGTCGCTACGTGGCCGAAGGCGAGGTGACGCTCTATCACCCGGTGGGGTGCGACCAATGCGCCGGCACCGGCTACTGGGGACGCATCTGCATCATCGAGATGATGACCATCTCCGACAACATCCGCTCGCTCATCATGCGGCATGCCACCGCGGGCGACATCCGCGCCGCCGCCATCATGGAAGGCATGGAAACGATGTTCGAGAACGGCCTGCGCAAGTCGCTCGGCGGCATCACCACCATAGAGGAAGTCCTGCGCGTGACGCGCGAGGACTAGAGTCGCGCCACACCGGATGCCGTTCTACCAATACAAGGCCGTTTCGCCTCGCGGCGAAGTGCAGGAGGGCGTGCTGGAGGCTTCGAGCAATCCGGCCGCGATCGCGCGCCTGCAGGAGATGGGGCTCATCCCGATCCGCGCGCAGGAAGCGGGAGCCGGCAAGGCGGCCACGGCTGCGGCGCGAGGCGCCGTGCCTTTCTGGCGGCGGTCAGGCGGCGTGCGAGCGGACGATGTCGGAGTGCTCACCCGCGAGCTCGCCACGCTGCTGCGCGCGGGCCTGCCGCTCGACCGCGCGTTCGAGATCCTCATCAACCTCTCGGGAAACCCCAAGGTCGCCGAGCTGCTCGGCAAGGTGCGCAACGACGTTCGCGGCGGCATGGCCCTTTCCAAGGCGCTCGATGCGCAGAAGGGAGTCTTCTCGCGCTTCTACGTGAACATGGTGCGCGCCGGCGAAGCCGGCGGCAGCCTTCCCGCGGTGCTGTCGCGGCTCGCCGAGTACATGGAGCGGGCCAAGGCGCTGCGCGACAACATCATGGCCTCGATCACTTATCCCGCCTTCCTCGCGGGTGTCTCGGTGCTTGCCGTGGTCGTGCTGCTGGGCCTGGTGGTGCCGCGCTTCAAGCCGATCTTCGCGGGCACCGGCAAGGCCATCCCCTTCATGACGCAGCTCGTGCTGTGGGCCGGGGATGCGATGCGCGAGTGGTGGTGGCTCATGGCGGCGGCGGTCGTGGGCCTGGTCCTGCTCGTGCGCCAGCGGCTGCGCGACCCGGAATCGCGCTATTCGTTCGACCGCCGGCTGGTGACCGCTCCCGTGGTAGGGGACCTCTTCTCGAAGGTGGAAATGGCGCGTTTCTCGCGCACCCTCGGCACGCTGCTGTCCAACGGCGTGACGCTCGTCTCGGCCCTGAACATCGTGCGCGAGACGATGGCCAACAGCTGGCTCGCCGAGGCCGTCGGCAACGTCGCGCGCGAGCTGAAGGAAGGCCGCGGGCTCGGCAAACCCATGATGGAGACCGGCCGCTTTCCGATGCTCGCGGTGCACATGATCCAGGTCGGCGAGGAGACGGGGCGCCTCGACGACATGCTGATGCAGGTGGCGGAAACCTACGACCGCGAGGTCGACGTCGCCATCCGCAAGGCGCTCGCCCTGCTGCAACCGGTGATGATCGTCGTGATGGCGCTCGTGATCGGATTCATCATCATCGCCATCCTCTCGGCGATGCTGTCGGTGTACGACCTGCCGATCTGAACAAAGGAAACCGCAATGCGAAACATGCGAAACCGTTCGATTGTGCCGCGCTCCGCGAAACGCGCCGGCGGCTTCACCATGCTCGAGATCGTGATCGTCTTCATCCTGCTCGCCGGGATCATGGCGTTCGTGGGACCCAAGATCTTCGAGCAGATGGGCAAGGCCAAGTCGAGCGAGCAGAAGATCCGCACGCAGCACCTCGTGGGCCAGGTCGAGATGTACAAGCTGGAAGTGGGCAAGCTGCCCGAGAACCTGCAGGCGCTGGTGAAGCAGCCGGCCGGTACCGATCGCTGGAACGGGCCGTACGCCAAGGAGGCCGACCTCAAGGACGCCTGGGGCAACGACTATCGCTACACCGTGCCCGGGCAGGGCAAGGCCTACGACCTCGTATCGCTCGGTGCCGACGGCAAGGATGGCGGCGAGGGCGAGAACCGGGACGTGAGCAACTAGGGTGGACGTGGGCGGGCAACCGTCGATGGTGCTGCGGCCCGCGGGGCGGCGGCGCTTGTCCACGCCCGCCGCCGGCTTCACCCTGCTGGAAATCATGGTGGTGCTCGTGATTGGCGCCGCCATGTACGCACTTGTCCTGGGTGTTCCCTTTCGCGGCGCCTCGATCGCCGACCTGAAAGCCTCTGCGCGCCAGCTCGCCTCGGGCCTTCGCCAGGCGCAGACGCTCGCCATGGTGACCCGGCGCGATGCCCTGCTCACCGTCGACGTGCAGGAGCGCCAGTATTTCCTCGCCGGAGATACCGAGCCCAAGAGCCTGCCGCGCGACATCGAGGTAAAGCTCTTCACCGCACAATCGGAGATCGTGAACGACAACAGGGGCGCGATCCGCTTTTACCCCGACGGCAGCTCGACCGGGGGGCGGATCACGGTCAAGTCCGGCGAGCGCCAGTACCTCGTGGACGTGGACTGGCTCACCGGCCGGGTGTCGATCAATGACTAGGGCCGGCGTGCCTGTGCGCGCGCGCATCCGTACCGCGAGAAGCGCGGCCGGCTTCACACTCGTCGAGATCGTGGTCGCCTTCGTGCTGCTATCGGGCGTTCTCGTGGTGGGCTTCGAGATATTCAGCCAGGGCCTGCGGCGCGCCGGGCAGCTGGACGACCAGGCACGCGCCCTGGTCATCGCGCAATCGAAGCTGGCCGCCGCCGGGACGGAAGAGAAGTTCGAGGAGGGCCAACACCAGGGCGAGGAGGGCCGCTTTCGCTGGACCGTTGCGATCCAACGCTCCGAAGAGGGCATGGGCGCGCCCGGCCAGCCGCCGAACAGCGCCTACCAGCTCTTCCGCGTGGACGTCCGTGTCGAGTGGATCGGCGTCGACTCGCGCGCGCGGGCGGTTTCCTTGTCCACGCTCGGCCTGGGATCGCGGATATGACGCGCTGCCGCGCAAGGCCGTCGCGCACCGCGCCCCCTGCTCGATCGCAGGCCGGATTCACCTTGGTCGAGGTGGTGCTCGCCATGGTGTTGCTGGCGACCATGATGCTGCTGCTTTATTCGGGCCTTTCCTTCGCCCTTCGCAGCTGGGACGCGGCCGACGTAGGCGGTCGCGCCGTCGCCGATCGCCGCATCGGCGAGAACTTCCTGCGTCGCGAGCTGACCGAGGTGTTTCCGATGCGTTGGAAGGATCCGACCACGGTGAAGGTGGCCTTCACGGGCGAGCCCGAGCGTCTGCGTTTCGTATCGACACGACCCGTGGGCGCCTCGCTGGGGGGCCTGTCGCTGGTGGGCGTCGAGGTGGAGGGCGACGCCCGTCGCGACGGTCGCCACCTGGTGATGCGCCGCTCGCTTCCGGACGACGAGGCGAAGGACTTCGGCCCGCTCGAGCGATCGTCCGAAAAACCCTCGATCCTCGTTGAGGACGTGGCCAGCGTGACCTTCTCCTACTTCGGCGCCGAGAGCGATTTCGGCGAGCCCAAGTGGATGGATGCCTGGACCTTCCCCGGCCGCATCCCGCAAATGATCCGCATGCGCGTGAAATCCGCCGACGGAACGATGTTGCCCGAGATGGTCGCGAAGGTGATGCTGGGCGAGGAAGCCGGCTGCCTCGAAAACTCCTTCCAGCGGATGTGCCGCCCGAGGCGTTCGCCGTGAGGCGCACTCAATCGGGCGTCGCACTCGTGCTTGTGCTATGGGTGTCGGTGCTGCTCACCGTCATCGCCTCGAGCTTCATCGTCGAGCGCCGCACCGAGGCGATGATCATGCGCAACTCCATCTCGCTCGCGCGCGCCGAGGCCGCCGCGGATGCCGGCGTGCACCGCGGCATCCACGAGATGTACCGAAGCGACAACGCCCCGGACCGCTGGAAGCGCGACGGCACGGTGCAGGAATGGGCCTTCGACGCGATCCCGGTGCGGGTCCAGATGCTGGACGAGTCTGCTAGAATCGACATCAACACGGCGTCCGACGTGTTGCTCCGCGGTCTCCTGACCTCATCGGGCCTGAACGACCAGGAAGCCGCGAAGTTGCTCGACGCGATCCTCGACTGGCGCGACCCCGATTCGCTCAAGCGTCCCAACGGCGCCGAAGAGCCCGATTACCGCGACGCCGGCCTCGCCTACAAGCCCGCCAATTCCGCCTTCCAGGCCATCGAGGAGCTCCAGCTCGTGCTCGGCATGCGTCCCGACCTCTATCGCAGACTTGCCCCGTCGATCACCGTATTCTCCCGGCAACCCGGCGTGAACCCGCAGCTCGCGAGTCGCGAGGTCCTGCTCGCGATTCCGGGGCTCACCCCCGAAATCGTGGACAAGTACATCGCCGACCGCGAAGAAGCCCGGCGGCAGGGCTTGCCGCTGCCGTCGCTGCCGCAGGCGGGAGGAGTGGCCTCCGGAACGAGCATGGTGGCGACGATCCGCTCGGAGGCACGCCTGGACGACGGCACGCTTTTCGTGCGCGAGGCCGTGGCACTGCTGCGCCCGGTTCCGCGCAAGGCGGTGACTTTCGTGTCGTGGCGTGAATCGACCGCGGGCAGCGTGATTCCCGCGCCGGCAGAAACCACGGCGACCAAGAGCTGATGGCTGCGAGCACCGAGGGCCTCGCCCGCCCGCATCCCGCCTGGAAGCAGAAGCTGCAGTCCTTCTGGCGCTGGTGGACCGGCCAGCTCGCGCTCTTGGTGCCGGAGCGCTTCGCCGCCCTGGGCGGTGCGGGGCGCGTGCCACTCATCGCCCTGGAGAGCGATGACATCGTGCTCATCGAGCCGCGGGTGAGCGGGGAAAGCCGCGTCGCCGCCGGCGATGTCCAGGCCGAGCGGGTTGCTGTCCGCCGATTGCTCGAGCGGGCCGGCGAGGGCCGTGGGCGCGCGCGTCTGGCCCTCGACGCGCGCGAGGCCCTCGTCAGGCGCACGACGATGCCCGCGGCCACGGAGGAGAATCTCGCGCAGGTCCTGGCCTTCGAGATGGACCGCCTCACGCCCTTCCGCGCGGATGAGGTCTATTTCGACCATCGCGTCGTGAGCCGGGATGCCGCAGCAGGCACGCTCGGCGTGCTGCTCGCGGTCGCGCGGCGCGAGCCCGTGGACCGATGCGTCGCGCGCCTGCGCGCGCTGGGTGTGACGGTGGAGGGCGTGACGGTGCGCGACGACGCCCTCTTGGGCGCCGCTCCGCTGAACCTCATGCCGGCGGAGCAACGCGGCCAACGCGAGACGCCCCGGGAACGCCTGGTCAAGCAAGTGCTCGCTGGGTTGGTCGGGGTGTTGCTGATCTGCGTCCTCTTCTATCCGCCCTGGATCAAGCGCGAGCGCATCAAGGCGCTGCACCCGGTGGAAGCCAAGGCGCAGTCCGAAGCCCAGGCGACGGACAAGCTGGCACAGGAGCTCGAGCGCCTCGCCGCCGAGCACAACTTCCTTCTCGCCAAGAAACACGGCACCCCGCCCGCGCTCGCGTACATCGAGGAAGTCACGCGGCTGCTGCCCGACAACACGTGGGTCCAGCAGCTCGATCTCAAGGTCGCGGGCAAGACGCGCGAGCTGCAGATCCAGGGCGAGACGGCTTCCTCGTCGCGACTGATCGAGATCCTCGAGCAATCCACCCTGCTGCGCAACGCCGCTCCTCGCGGCACCGTGACGCGCGGCTCCCAGCCTGGCACCGAGCGCTTTGCCATCGCCGCCGAGGCGAAGGGGCGACCGCAGCCCGAGGCGACACCGGTGGCCCAGCTCTCGACGCCGATCGTTCCCTCGCCACGTCCTGAAGCTGCCAAGTCCGCCCCTCCCAAGGCCCCGAACAACGTCCCCGCAGCTGCAGCGCCGAAGGCCTCTGCGCCTGCCGTGCCGCAGGCGAACAGCAGCAGCGCGCCGCCGCCCGCCGCGGCAGGTCCCAAGGCCGAAGGCACCCCCTCGCCTGCGCCGCCCGCGCGCGTCGAGCCCGCTTTCTCAACCCGCCCGCGCGATCCCAACGCCGGCAAGGCTCCTGGGAAGTGACCATGGCGCTCGCCACACTGGACGCCCAGCAGAGCCGCCGAGCGGCATTGGCCATTCTCGTGGCCGTGATCGTCGGCATCGTGGCGCCGATCGCCTTCGGCGTGTGGTCGGTGAACCGCTACTACGATCGAGAGCTGCGTGAAAAACGCGAGCGGATCGAGCGCTACCAGCGCATCGCCTCGATGCGGCCCGACATCGTGAAGCAGCTCGATGCGATGCGCGCGAAGGATCCGCGCAAGTTCTTCCTGCGCAGCGGCGCCGTGGCTCTCTCGGCGGCGGAAGCGCAGGAGGCGGTTCGGTCCATCGTCGAAGCCAACGGCGGCAAGCTCGTCACGATGCAGGCGCCGTCCTCGCGCGAGGATGGCCGCTACCGCCAGATCACCGTGAACGTGCAGCTCACCGCGAACATCCAGGCGTTGCGGCGCATCCTTCACGCCATCGAGACCAACACGCCCTATCTTTTCGTGGACAACCTCATGGTGCGTTCCCAGGTGAGCGGGCAGCACCGTCCCGGACCGGGCCAGGAGCCCGAAATGTTCGTCCATTTCGACGTGAGCGGCTACGCGCCGGCGTCCACATGAGCTGGCTGCAACGCAACCCGATCGCCTTCGCGCTCGCCGCCGTCGCCGCGTTGCTTCTGGTCGCCTTGGCGATCGAGGTGGGCGTGGGGCCCGGGGAAGATTCGGCCGCGCCGTCCAAGCGCGGCATGGCCCCCGAGGCGAAGCTGCTGCCCCCGCTCGCCCAGGCGACGCCCGAGCAGGCGTACTCCGAAACGACAGCCCGGCCGTTGTTCGTTCCGACGAGGCGGCCGGCGCCCGAAGTGCCCACGGTTGCCGCGCCCGCGTTCCAGCGCGGCCAGTTCACCTTGCAGGGCGTCATCGTCGCGGGCACGAACCGCACCGCGATGCTTCGCGAGAAATCCAGTGGCCGCGTGCATCGCGTGGAAACCGGCAAGGAGGTGAACGGCATCAAGGTCGTCCAGATCGACCCGGTGGCCGTGACCCTCGGCATGGGCGAGGAGCGCGAAGTGCTTCCGCTCACGGTCCAGCGTCCTGGGGCTCCCGCGGCGGGTGCGCCGCCTGCGCCGGTGGCGCAGGGGGGGCCGTTCGCACCTGCGCCTTCGCCGTTTCCTGCGGCGACGGCGGCCGCGCCCCCGCCGGGCATGCCGCAGCCGGCCGGGCCCGCGTTTTCCCGTCCCGGGCAGCCCGTCGCCAGGCCCAACGTCGTTCCGCCGACCCCCTCCGTGCAGGCGGGGCAAGCGCCGCCCCCGGGAACTCCGCAGGCGACAACGGCGCCCATGTCGGCCGAGGAGCTGCTCGCGCGGCGCCGCGCCCGGCGCGCCCAACAAAACCAGTGAGCGTCCGCATGAGCCATCTCGAACACCGCCTTTCCCCCTCCCTCCTGCGATCGAATCGCGCACGCGCCCTGTTGTTGGCCGCAGTGATCGTCGCCACGCTCGGCGCGTGCAGCGTATTGCCGCCCAGCCTGCGAAAAGCCGAGGTCGAAAAGACGGCATCGCCGCCGGCGGCCTCGACGGTCGCGGCAGCGCCGAAGGGTCCCGCCTTCAGCGGTCCGCCCCCGGCGCCCCCCGCTTCGGACATAAAGCTCTTTCCGGGCACCGGCAACATGGTGAATGCCAAGCCGGCCGCCCCGCCGGCGCCGCCCGGTCCGGAAGAGGCGAGCCTGAATTTCGAGGCCCTCGACGTGCGCGAGGTAGCGAAGGTCATCCTCGCCGATTACCTGAAGCAGTCATACACGGTCCATCCCGCCGTTACCGGCACCGTGACCTTCCGCACCGTTCGCCCCATCTCGATGAAGGACCTGTTGCCCACGCTCGAGATGCTGCTGCGGCAGAACAATGCCGCGGTCGTCTATGAAGAGGGCATCTACAAGATCCTGCCGATCGCCGCGGTGCGCGGCTCGGTGTCGCCCCAGCTCGGGGGGTCGCCGCGCCCCCTGCCGCAGGGCTTTTCCGTGCTCGTGGTGCCGCTCAAGTACATCGGCGCGCGCGAGATGCAGAAGTTGCTCGAGCCTTTTTCGGCGGACAACACGGTGCGCATCGACGAGGTTCGCAACCTCGTCATCATGGCGGGCAGCCAGCGCGAGCTGCGCCACCTGCTCGACACCATCGAGCTCTTCGACGTCGATTTCCTGTCGGGCTACTCGGTCGGCCTGTATCCGATCAAGGGCGCCGACGTGAAGACGCTGGTGCAGGACCTCGATCGCGTTTTCGGGGCGCAGGCGCAGAGCCCGCTCGCCGGCGTCGTACGCATCATTCCCATCGAGCGGATGAACGCGCTGCTCATCGTGACGCCCCAGCCACGCTACCTGGAGATGGCCAAGACGTGGATCGAGCGCATCGACCAGGCCGGCGGCACGGCGGGAGGCGCACGCATCCATGTCTACCAGGTGAGGAACAGCAAGGCCGAAAACCTGGCACAGCTCGTGGGCGACCTTTTCGCCTCGCGCCGCACGACCACCACCACGCCCACGCTCGCGCCCGGCTCGCGCCCGGCGGAGATCCGCACGGCGCCCTTCGGCCAGCCGCAGCCGCCTGCCGCGCAGACCACGACCACATCGGTGGTGCCCTCGGCCGCGACCTTCCAGATGCCCGGGGGTAGCGCCGGACAGGCGAGCGAGGTGCGTGTCATCGCCGACAAGGACACCAACTCGCTGCTCATCGTGGCCACGCCCGGCGACTACGAGGTGATCCAGGACGCATTGCGCAAGCTCGATGTCGTGCGCCGCCAGGTCCTGGTCGAGGTGCTGCTCGCGGAAGTCACTCTCACCGACGGGCTCGACTTCGGCATCGACTGGTTCATTCGCGCGCGAAACAATACGAGCGGCACGCTCAACACGCTGGGGGCGCTGCCCGCGACGCGCACGGGCACCGTGGGAGGCTTCACCGGGCTGCAATTGATCCAGCTCACGGGCGACGAGATCCGAGGCGTATTGCGCACGCTCGGCACCGACGGCAAGACGAAGGTCGTGGCCGCGCCGCAGGTCATGGTGCTGGACAACGAGAAGGCCGAAGTGAAGATCGGCGACCGCATTTCGGTGCAGACGCAGACCCAGACGGGACTCAACACCAGCGGCGGCGTGCTGAACAGCTTCCAGTACCTCGAAACCGGCGTGCTCCTGGCGGTAACGCCGCGGATCAACTCCGGCGGGATGGTCACGCTCGAAATCAACCAGGAAGTGAGCGAGGTCGGCGAGGCGCCGGCGAACAATCCCAATCCCAACGTGGCCACGCGTTCGGCCAAGACGAGCGTTGTGGTCGCTTCTGGAGAGTCGGTCGTCCTCGGCGGCCTCATTCGCGAGAACAACCGCCGAACCTCGGCCGGAATTCCGATCCTGTCGAAGATACCGATCCTGGGGGCGGCCTTCGGCTCCCAGACGCTGGACATCTCGCGCACCGAGCTCGTGATGGTCGTCACGCCCAAGATCGTGAACGACACCGCGCAGGCGCGCCAGGTGACCGAGGAGCTCAAGCGCAAGCTGCCGTCCCTGCAGGACCTCCTGCCCAAGGCGCCCACGACCCCGCCGCCTCCGATGCCCGGCGCCGATGCGCCGAGCGCTTCCATTGCTCCTGGCGCGGCAACCGCCGGCGTGCCGCCCCCCCCTGTTCCGGGGGCCGTCGTCCCGCCCCCAAGAGGACCTGCACCGCCCCCGAAATGAGCCGGCGTAGCCCCGGATTACAGCGGTTGGAACGCACTTAAATTCCTTACGGGCTGGGAAGTTGCGGCCGGAACTTAAAGTGCGCTGTTGTAAAAACAACACAGTGTTGTAAAAATATTTCGAAACTGTTTGACGCGGAGAAGCAACTTGAATAGTCTTTCGACGCAACAAGGCGTGAAAACGGGTCTTCGCAGCTGGACTCTCCTGTTCCCGGTGTTCCTGGCGTTGGCCGTCGCGGGCTGCGCCGGGATGCAACCGAAAGCCGAGGACATCGTGAGGGAAAGGTCGCAGGCGCGTTGGGACGCGCTGGTGAAGGGGGACCTGAAGACGGCGTACTCGTATTTCAGCCCCGGAAGCCGGGCCGTTCTCACGTACGAGGATTACGTGACGTCGATTCGAAGGGGATTCTGGAAATCGGCGAAGGTTGAAAAGGTGTCGTGCGCCGCCGATACGTGCGAGTCGCAAGTCGCCATCGAATACGAATTCCAACGCATCCGGACGAAGACTCCGGTGCGCGAGAACTGGATCCGGGAAGGATCGGATTGGTGGTATGTGCAGAAATAGGTTTCACCAGAAAAAAGCGTCGAAAGCTTCACATTTGTAAAAGGCAAGGGCATCGGCTAGAATTCCGCGTCGTTTTGAAGTCCGGAAAGTGATCACTTTCTCAACAAAGGAGTCATCCATCACATGAACACGTTCAAAAGAAAAGCTCTGTTTACCGCGGTGCTCGCAGGTCTGGGCACTGCCGGTACTGCGGAGGCTGTCTACCTGAACCCGGATCATTCCGGCCAGGTACTGATCTACCCCTACTACACGGCCAATTCCGTCGGCGGCAACGCCTGGAACACGTACCTTTCGATCGTCAACACGACGACTCGCGCCAAGGCGGTGAAGGTTCGGGTGATCGAGGGCAAGACCTCGGCGGAAGTCCTGGACTTCAACCTCTTCCTGTCGCCCAACGACGTCTGGACCGCGGCCATCGTGCCGGGCGCCGGCGCCGCGGACGCTGCCCGCATCGTGACGGCCGACCTGTCGTGCACGAACCCGGTCGGCAACCTGCGCGTGGCGAACGGTGGCGAGCCGTTCCGTAACTTCCTGTACGCGACCGGCGGCGACGCGCTGCCCGGCACCGGCCTCGACCGCACCCGCGAGGGCTACGTCGAGATGATCGAGATGGGCACCCTGACGGGCGCATGGGCCACGGCCGTGACCCACAACGCTACCGGCAACCCGGCGAACTGCGCCGTGGTGCAGGGCTCCCCGCTCACCCCGTCCTCGATCGAAGCGCCCTCGGGTGGCCTCATCGGCACGGGCACGCTGATCAACGTCAACAACGGCCAGGATGCCGGCTACAAGGCCGACGCCCTGGAGGCCTTCCGCTCCACCGCGCTGTACTCGGATCCGGACAGCCTGCTGCCCAACCTGACGAGCGCCCTGCCGGCCACCAGCGTGGTCGTGCGTGCGGGCGACCGCGACGCCACCGGCGCCTCGGTGCAGATCACCGCGTACCGCAACACGTTCGTGACGACCAGCGGCGTCCCCGCCGGTGCTCGCGCCGTGGCCTCGGTGTTCATGCATACCAACGTCATCAACGAGTACGTGCTGGATACCGGCTCGGCCTCGCTGACCGACTGGGTGGTCACCCAGCCGACCAAGCGTCACTTCGTGTCGTCGACCACCGCCGCGCAGCCGTACAGCAATGTGCTGACTGCCTCCGGTGCTTGCGAGACGATCGGCTTCACGTTCTTCGATCGCGAAGAGCGCAGCGTCGCGCCGACCCCCGGCGACTTCTCGCCGCTGCCGCCGGCCGCTCCGGCCAACACGCTGTGCTGGGAGTCGACCGTGATCTCGGTGCGTAACAGCGCCGCTCACATGCCGACCTCCACGACGCAATCCGGCGTGCTGGGTTCGTTCAACGTGACCAACGTGACCGTCCTTTCGGCCTTCCAGAACGGCTGGGCCCGCCTGAACTTCGCGGGCACGGGCGCCACGACCCTGGGCATGGGCTCGTCGGTGTCGGATCGTTCGATCATGGACAGCACCGCAGTTACCACGGTGCTCGCGGGTGGCGTGCCGGCGACGTTCTTCGGCCTGCCGGTCACGGGCTTCATGGTGCGTACGTTCCGCAACGGCAACCTCACTTGCGGCACGGCGACCTGCCAGGGCAACTACGGCAGCCTGTTCACGCACAGCTACACCACCGCGATCACGCCGTAACGATCGCAGTGCCGGGGGCATGTAGCCGGCCCCCGGGCGTTGGACAAGAAAACAGGCGGACGGAACAGCGTCCGCCTGTTTTTTTCGCTTTCCCGTTGAACGTCGAACAACAACTCTGATAAACTTCGCGTGAAGCGTGAGGTCTAGCCGGCATATACCGGTTTTACAAGGGAAATTTCAGCGCCAAATGGCGCATTGCTTTTGCCGAGAGAGAGGAATCCATGTCTACCCCATTCCAACCCATCTTCCTTCGGCGCACACTCGCCGCCCTCATGGCGGTCGCAGGTTTTGCAGCGGCTCCCGACGTCCTGGCACAGGGGCGCGTGACGCTGAAGACCGGCACGGGCGATGTCTTCTGCGACTTCAGCTCGATGTCGATTACGCCTAACGGCTCCGTCACCGTGCAGTGCGCTAACTCGCCGCCGCCGGTGGACCCGAACCCCCTCGATCCCGCACTTCCCGGCCAGTTCGTCATGGCCGTGGCAAGCTCCAGCGCCCCTGCGGAAAGTGTCGCAAACGTCACGGTCAACAGGACTCTGGGTGGCCTTGCTTATACGCTCTACTATTGGCTTAGCGGCTCCGGCTGCGCGCACGACGGTGGCGTTGCAGGCGTGAACTTCGCACAGGGTGCAGGCAGCGCGATCATTCAGGTCCAGTTGGCTGGGACCGTGGGCGCAAAGTGCAGCGTGAACCTTGGGGAGCCCCCCGCGCCCGCTGCCCTGGGCGCCCAGCGGTCCACGGAAGTCACGCTGACTCAGGGCTCAACGCAGCCTCCGCCCCCGCCGCCGGTCAACGGCTGTCCCGCCGTTCCCCAGGACATGCTGACGGCAAACCTGGGCGGCCGCGGCAACCATCTGTACCAGCTGCAGAAATCGGGTCAGGTGGTCTCCATGAAGCTTCCCAGCACCGCGCCAAAGCTTTCGGGACAGATCTACATCAGCGAGTCCTCCGGCACCTACAGCCCGCAGCCGGTGACGATCGAGATGAGCATCAACAAGTGCCCTGGCGTGATCGATACGAACACCGCGAATGCGTGCAACATGCGCAGCACGAACGGCTACATCAACGCTATCACCTGGCTGTCCGGCAACCTTGGAGGCCTGAATGAGGCGGCGGCATCGGCCTTCGGTTATTGCTGGGCCGGGGAGCCGGGCGCGGAGTACTACATCAACGCGCGCTGGAGCTACCAATCCTGCCCGCATGGCCAGCCGATCTGCGGCTTCCAGATGGAGTACTCGAACGCGCTAGACTGACGGATCGCCGCAGTACGGCCGCACCCAGCTGCCCGCGCGCTTCGGCGCGCGGGCGGTTTTTTATCTGGACCCATCCATGTCGAAGATCATTGCCATCATGAGCCTGGCGCTGGCCGCCGGGACCGTTTCCGCATCTCCCAACAAGCTCGCACCGCATACGCCCCTCATCACCAGCGGAGCCGTGCAGGTGGACTCCACGGACTTCGAGGGCAACATGCTGCGCATTCCCGAAAACCGCCGCGACGAAGTGCGCATGAGCTACGACCGCGTCGCCACGATCGTGGACAACATGTTCGTGACCCGGGTCGTGGCAGCGAAGGCGCGCGAGGCCGGGCTCCACAAGGACCCTGCAGTGCAGAAGCGCCTGCAGCAGGTTCAGGAAGGCGTGCTGGCCGAGCTCTACGTCCAGAAGATCGAGAAGGAGGCGGCGGGCGTGAACCTCGAGCAGCGTGCCCGCGAGCTCTACAAGGCCGAGCAGGCGAAGTTCATGACTCCCGAGGAAGTGCATATCCAGCACATCCTGGTGAACCTCAACGGCCGCACGCGCGAGACGGCCCTCGAGCGCGCCAAGCAGGCGGCGGCCGAGGCGAAGGCGGGCGAGGATTTCCTGGCGCTCGCCACGCGCTACTCCGACGACCCCGACAAGAAGCGTAACGGCGGCGACCTCGGCTACAGCTCGCCCACCTCGTTCACCGAGCCGGTGCGCAAGGCAATTGCCACCCTGAAGACCAAGGGAGAAATCGCCGGGCCCGTCGAGTCGGAGTTCGGCTTCCACGTGGTCCGCTTCGTCGACCGCAAGGCGCCCAAGCCGATTCCCTTCGAGGCCGTGCGCAAGCAGATCATCCAGGCAGAGACCGAGCGTCTCATGAAGCAACGCCGCGAGGCCTTGCTGCAGGAGGTGCGCTCGCCCGCCAACGTCACGGTCCACCGGCAGAACATCGAGCAGCTCGTGGTGAAGATGGATCCGGCCGACGTTCGCCGCAGCCTCGAGGAAGCGTCCGCCAAGACGGTGGCGAAGTAGGCCGCGAGTGAACGCCATTCGCGTCTTCATCGGTTATGACTCCCGCGAGGCCGTGGCCTTCGACGTCCTCGCGCATTCCATCCAGCGACACGCGACGCAGCCGGTCAGCATCACCCCGGTGCGCCTGGACCAGCTGGAAGGCCTCTTCAGGCGCGATCGCAACCCGCTGCAATCCACGGAGTTCTCCTTTTCCCGGTTCCTCACGCCCTACCTGTGCGGCTACGATGGCTGGGCCGTATTCATGGACTGCGACATGCTGGTCCGCGCGGACATCGCCCGCCTGTGGGCGCTGCGCGACGAGCGCTACGCGGTGCAGGTGGTCAAGCACCTGCACGTGCCCAGGGAGGAGGTCAAATTCTTGGGCGCGGTGCAGACCAAGTACGAGAAGAAGAACTGGTCGTCGGTGATGCTGATGAATTGCGCGCGCTGCACCAGGCTCACGCTCGAGTACGTCAACACCGCGAGCGGCCTCGAGCTGCACCAGTTCAAGTGGCTCGAGGGGGATCAGCTCATCGGAGCGCTGCCGCACGAGTGGAACCACCTCGTGGGCTTCGACGCTCCACGAGCCGATGCGAGCCTCGTCCACTTCACCACCGGCGGGCCCTACTTCGACGAGTACCGCGACTGCGAATACTCGGACGAGTGGTTCGCCGAGCGCGAGGACATGGCGAGGCTGCCCGAACAGCGCGCGAAGGCCGGCAAGGCGTCGTGATGGCCGCGCCGGCGCCAGGGGCGCGCTGGGGCTGGTTGCTGGCTTCTTTCGTCCGGCGCGAGATCCAGTCGCGCTACGCCGGAAGCGTGTCCGGCGTCGCCTGGACGCTGGTCCACCCCCTTTTGCAGCTGTCGATCCTTTCCGTGGTTTTCAGCCAGGTCTTTCGCGTGGGCGTGCCCCCGGGCTACGGCGACGCGGCCTACCTCACCTTCGTGGCAATCGCGTTGTGGCCATGGATCATGTTCTCGGAGTCGCTCACGCGCGCGCTGGGCTCCATCGCGGCCAATGGGCAGTTGATCCGCAAGGTCGCCTTCCCGCATCGGCTCCTGGTGTACTCGACCGTGCTGGCCTGCTACGCCGTGCACCTGGCCGGGTTCGTGGCCATCCTGGTCGCGTTGCGCCTTGCGGGTGAGCCGGTGAGGCTCCAGGCGCTTCCCATGGCGCTGCTGGTGCTTTTCCCCTACCTGCTGCTCGCCACAGGCCTGGGGGCCCTCCTCGCGGCGCTGCAAACCCTTCTCAGGGACGCCGAGCACGTGGTCCAGGTGCTGCTCCTCGTGCTTTTTTATGCCTCCCCGATCCTGTATCCGGTAAGCGCGGTACCGGCCTGGGCGAGGGACTGGGTGGAGGCGAGTCCCATTGGCTGGTTCTCCGAGCGCATGCGTGAGCTGTTGCTTCAGGGCGGTGGGCTCGTCCCCGGGGACCTCGTGGCGGCATGCGCCTGCATCGCAGTATTCGTGCTGGGCACCTGGGTGTTCGAGCGACTCTCGCCCCACTTCGAGGATTTCCTGTGACGAGCGCGGACGAGGCGCAGTCAGCGCGCAAGCGCGAGGGCGGCGCCGAGGCGGCTCTGGCCTTGGGCAACCGATTGCTCAAGGAAGGCCGGGTCGCCGAAGCTGTCGTCGCCTTCCGGGACGCCATCGGACAGGCGCCTCGCTTCCAGGCGGCGCACTACAACCTCGGCGTGGCACTTCGCCGGGCCCGTGACTGGCGAAGCGCGGCGCTCGCTTTTCGCGAGGCGGCGCGGCTCGACGCTCGTGATTTCGACGCGATGCAGAACCTCGTCGCCACTTTGGGCGACGCGGTTCGCGCCGGCGAGCAGCCGTTTCCGCGTGCGCGCGCTCCGCGCGAGGGCGCCGGCGAGCCGTTCTCCATCGTGGTCTGCAGCGTGGACAGGTCCCGCTTCGCGCGCATGCGCGAAAGCTTCAGCGCGGCGCTTGCGGGGCGCGCACACGAGTTCATCGTCATCGACGATGCCTCGTCGCTCGCCGAAGGCTACATGCGAGGGCTGCGGCAGTGCCGGCACGAGCGCGTCGTCCTGGCCCATGACGACATCGAGATCGATGCGGACGGAGCTTTCGACGTCATGGAGCAGGCGCTCGAGGCCCAGGACGTGGTCGGACTGGCCGGCAGCCGTGTCGCCAACGGCCCCGCGGTGATGTGGGCCGGACATCCCCACCTTCATGGCTGGGTCGCCTACCCGGTGGCCGGCGCGTCGGCATTTGACGCTACGATTTTCAGCCACGAGAGCGGCCTTCTTGGCGGCATGCAAACGCTGGACGGCATGTTGCTGGCTACCCGGCGCGAATTGGCGCTGGACGTGGGCTTCGACGCCGCGACCTTCGATGGCTTCCACTTCTACGACCTGGACTTCACCTACCGCGCCGCGCTGCGGGGCCTGCGTCTCGCCGTCACGACCGAGGTCACGGTGGTGCATGCGAGTGTCGGTGATTTCGGCGACGCCTGGAGCCATTACGCCGCGCGCTTCGCCGCGCGCTTCCCGCACCTGAATGCGCCTGCGGGGCCGCACCATGCGTACCACACGCGGCTCGAGTCGCGGCAATCGCTTTCGCGATTTTACGAAGCGCTGCGGGGGATGGCGCAACTCCCATGAAACGCGAGTCGGATGTGCTCGTGCGCCTAGCCGGGGCGACCAAGGATTACCCCCGCGTGGCCTCGGGCGGGCAGCGATTGCGCACGCTGGCAGCGCTGCTGCTGCGCTCCTCGCGAATGCCGCACTTCCGCGCGCTCGACTCGGTCGACCTCGTCCTGCGTCGCGGGCAGTCTCTCGGCATCATCGGCGAGAACGGCGCAGGCAAGTCGACGCTGCTCAAGGTCATCGCCGGCGTCGTGAGGCCGAGCGCGGGCATGGTCGAGGTGAACGCGCGCGTGGGCGCGCTGCTCGAGCTGGGAAGCGGCTTCCACCCCGACTACACGGGCCGCGAGAACATCCACCTGTCGAGCGCGCTGCTCGGCTTGCCGCGATCGGTCGTGCGCGCCCGCATGCAGTCGATCATCGATTTCGCCGACATCGGCGAGCATATCGATGAGCCCATCAAGCATTACTCCTCGGGCATGGTGGTTCGCCTCGGGTTCGCGGTCGCCACGGCGCTCGAGCCCGAGGTGCTCATCACCGACGAGGTCCTCGCCGTAGGCGACGAATCGTTCCAGAAGAAGTGCATCGCCTGGCTCGAGGGGTACCGCGCCAAGGGCGGCACGCTCCTGCTGTGCTCGCACAGCATGTTCCACATCCAGACGCTCTGCCCGGAGGCTGTGTGGATCCACCATGGGCGCGTGCGCATGCACGGCCCGAGCTTCGACGTCACGCGCGAGTACCTCACCTACCACGAGGAGAAGCGCGGTTCGCGCGAGGCCCCGGCGGCGCCCGTGGCCGAAGGTCCCTATCCCAAGATCCTGGAAGCGTGGACCGAAAACGCGGCGGGTGCGCGCGCCGGCACCTTCCAGCAGGGGCAAGCGCTGGTCGTCCGCGGCGTGGCCTACGAGCCCGACGACGGCGCGCCGGTCCTCCTCTTCGGCATCGTGCGCGTGGACGGCACCTCCATCTACGGCTCGCATTCGAACGAGTCCGGCTACCAGCCGGCGCGATTGGGCCCGCAGCGCTTCGGCTTCGCGCTGCGCTTCGAGGCCCTGCAGCTGCTGCCCGGCAAATACCGGCTTCGGCTGCACACGCTGGACGCGGCCGGCCTGCGCCTCTTCGATACGGCCGAGCTCGAGTTCGTGGTGCGAGGCGAGACGCGCGACTACGGCCTGGTGGCACTACCCCATGCATGGCTGCCGGCGACGGCGCCGACCGAGACCATCGACACGCAGGCATGACGATCGAACAACGCCTCCAGGAGGCAAGGCAACTGCACCAGCGCGGCGAGCTCGCCTCCGCCATCCGCGCATATGGCGAAGTGCTTTCCGCCAACCCGGCGCTGCCCGAAGTATGGCACCTGAAGGGAATGGCGGAACACCAGTCGGGCGACCTGGGTAGCGCGCAAGCGAGCGTCGCGCGCGCCATCGCGCGCGGCGGTGAGCGCCCCGGCTTCCTGCTGCTCGAAGGAGGCATCCTCCACGACCGCGGGGAACTGGCAGCAGCCGAAGAGCGCTACGCCAAGGTGGTCGCCGCGCGACCCGACTGGCCCGTGGGCCACCTGGAGCTGGGCCGCGTGCACCTCGAGCAGGGCAAGCCGCAGCAGGCGCTGCAGGCTTTCCAGGCCGCAACCCGGTGCGATCCCCGCAACGTGCGCGCCTGGAACAACCTCGGTATCGCGCTGCAGGCGCTCGAGCGCCTCGACGAGGCGGTGCGCGCGTTCACCCATACTTTGTCGCTCGACCCGCGTTATGCGCTGGCGCACTTCAACCTCGCGCGGCTGTACAACCTGCGGGCGGATGCAAAACGGGCGCTGGAGCACGCGCAGGCCGCGGTTCGCCACGACGAGGGCCTGGTCGAGGGCTGGCTGCTGCTGGGCGACATCCACCGCCGCAGCCGCGAAAGCGAGGCGGCGCTCGCGGCCTATGCCATGGCTATCCGAGCGGCGCCGGGCCATCACAAGCCCCGCAACGCACACGCGGAGATGTTGGCGGAAGTCGGCCGCGTCGAGGACGCGCGTCGCGCCTACCGCGAGGTGTCCGCCGAGGTGCCGGCGAACCTGAAGGCGGCGCTGGGCGCCAACCTGCTGCTGCCCCAGCATTACGACAGCGCCGAGCACCTCGAAGCGGTCCGGCGCGAGTATGCATCGGGCCTCGAGCGGCTGCACGAAGCGGCGCCACGTTTTGTTTTCCCGAATGCGGAGCGAGCCCTCGCCGAGGCGCGCTGGACCAATTTCTACCTCGCCTACCAGGGCCGCAACGACGTGGCCCTGCAGCGCCGCTACGGCGAGTTCCAGCGCAAGGTGCTGGAGCGTGCCGCGCCGGAGCTGTACGCACCGCGCAAGGGCAATCGTGGTGACCGGATCCGCGTGGGATTCCTCAGCCATTTCTTCTTCAACTGCACGGCCGGCCGTTACTTCGCGTCGTGGGTGACGCGCCTGGATCCCGCGCGCTTCGAGACTTTCGTCTACTACACCAATGAATGGGTGGCCGACGACACGCGTGCCATCGCCGCCGCCGCCGGAACCTTCCGCCACCTGCCCGGGCGGCCGCTCCATACGCTGGCCCAGCATGTCGCCGCCGACGCGCTCGACATCCTGGTCTATCCCGAGCTCGGCATGCACGCCGAAACCTATACGCTGGCGGCGCTACGCCTTGCGCCGGTTCAGTGCGCGGGCTGGGGCCACCCCGACACGACCGGCCTGCCGACGATCGACTGGTTTCTTTCGAGCGAGCCGATGGAGCCCGCCGACGCGGCGCAGCACTACACCGAAAGCCTCGCCGTGCTGCCCGGTTTGGGCACACGCTACGCGCTGCCGGCGGAGGCAGCGCCAGGCACGCGCGCGGACTTTGGCATCCCCGAGGGGCGCACCGCTTACCTGGTGCCGCAGTCGCTCTTCAAGATCCATCCCGACAACGACGAGCTCATCGCCGAGGTGCTCGCGCAGGACGATCGCGGCGTGGCGGTGATGTTCGCATCCAGCCACGACCTGCTCACGCAGGCTTTCGCCACTCGCCTTGCGCGCGCGTTCCGCAAGCGCCGCCTCGACCTCAACGAGCGCGTGGTTTTCCTGGCGCCGACGTTGCCGCACCAGAGCTACCTGCGGCTCAATCGCCTTTGCGACGTCATGCTCGATACCCTGCACTGGTCGGGCGGCAACACTTCGCTCGACGCGCTTTCCAATGGGCTTCCCGTCGTCACGCTGCCCGGGGCGTTGATGCGCGGCCGGCAAAGCCAGGCCATGTTGCGGATCCTGGGCGCGGGCGAGCTGGTGGCGGAGTCGACCGAGGACCTGGTGGCGAAGGCTGTGGCCCTCGGGCGCGACGCCGATCGCCGCCACTCCCTGTCCGAAACCCTGCTGGCCAACCGAGGCGCCCTCTTCGAGCGCGACGAGCCGATCACGGCGCTCGAAGCGTTCTTCGAACGCGCATACGTGCAAGGGGCAGGCTAGAGCTTCCAGCCGTGGCGCGAGAAGAAGCGCCACGCCGACGCGAGGAACCACGCCACGTGGCGTACGCCCTTGCGCGCGGCGTCTCCTCCGAGATGCACCACTTGCGCCGAGGGCAGGTAGGCCACCCGCGCCTCGCGACCGATGCGAAGGCTCAAGTCGTAATCCTCGAAATACATGAAGTAGCGGGGGTCGAACCCGCCCAGGCGTGCCAGCAGCGCGGTGCGCACCACCATGAAGCAGCCGCTCGCCAGAGGCACCTCGGCCTGCGCATTTCCGAGCGCATCGCGCATTTCGTACTCGTCGATGAGGCGGCGATGGCGTTCGCGCAAAGCGCCCGGCGCAAACCCGCGCAGGAAGAGAACGCGCAACGAGGGATAGCGGCGACAGAGATATTGGCGTTCCCCGTCTGCTCCCACTACGGACGGCGCGATCAACCCGATCTCCGGCTGCGCTTGCAGCGCTCGCGATGCCTCGAGCAAGGCATCCGGCGAAAGCTCGATATCCGGGTTCATCACGAGGTGGATTTCCGAGCGCAGCAGGGGCAGCACGAGGTTGTTCGCGCGGCCGTATCCCACGTTGCCGTGGCCGGCATGCAGCGCGATCGCGCCCGCCTCGCCGGGCCAGGTCCGCACCACCGAGGCGATTTCGGCGCCTGCATGCGCCGGCGAGTTGTCCACGACGTGGACGTGCGCCTCGGATAGCGCGCCCGCGGCACGGGCTCCCTCGATTGCGCGCGCGAGCGACTCGAGCGCCTTGCGAAGCATGGGAGCCGGCGTGCGAAAGGTGACGAGGGTCGCGGAGAATGCGGGGGCCGCCATGGCGGCAGCGTAGCAGCAAACCGTGAGCGCTCAGAACGGCTGGCGCTCGATCGCTTTCGAACCCGAGACTGCGCCTACCGAGTAACTGAAGGTGCCGCGGTCGGCGCTGCTGAAGGAAAGCGTCGCCGTGCCCACGGGCATGACGTGCACCTTGGAGGCATCGAACGACTGGGCGATGCTTGGCCCGGCCGTTGCGTAGAGCGGACCCGTGTAGGTGTTCGATGAGGTCCAGGTTCCCGACGGCAGCACGTACCACGTCCGCTTGCCGTTTGCGTCGTACGTGTACCAGACGCCGAAGATGACGCGCGAAGGGTGCTGGATCAGGTTCAGGCCCCAGCCCGATTCGCCGGGGTTCCACCACAAGTCCGTGTAGTCGATGCCTCCACCGCCCTGCGCTGCGAGGTGGATTGCGAGCGCGGGATAGGCGAGGTCGAAACGGGAATAGAAGTCCGCGCCCTCGGTGTTGGAGCACAGCGCCGAGCCGCCCCAGAGGCCACCGCGGAAGAGGAATTGCGAGCCGTTCGCGGTCCACAGCCCGCCGCCGCTGCTGCCGCCCTCGGTGGTGCCCCGGCTCCAGGCCACTTCGATGAACGACGCATTCACGCCGCCCACGGAGGGGTCGTGCGAGAAGCCGAGCACCCGTCCCTCGGTGACCTTCTTGAGGTCACCCTGGGGATGGTGCACCGAGGCGACCGCGGCCCCGGTCGCGATCGGATTGGGGTCGAACCCCGAGAAGAAGGCGCCTGCCGGAGGCGAGTCGTTCAACCTCAGCAGCAACGCATCGGAAGCCACGTCGTTGTAGAGGACCGTAGCGCCGCCGGAGCGTTGCGTCCAGCCTGCGCGCGGCTGCGCGCTGCCGCATGCCGAGGCCTCGAAACCCCAGAGCGTGGTGAGCGTGTTCGCCACCGCCTGCATCTGTGCGGCTGTCTTGTACGGTGCCGCCTCGTTCTCGAAGCAATGATTGGCGCTGAAGAAGTAGGGAACTTGCGAGGAGGGGTCGGCATCGTTGAGCAGCGAGCCCGTGCACAAGGCGGTGTAAGGCCCATCGGTGAACACCATCTGCGCCACCGACGCCGCGGCATCGCGGAAAGCCTGGTTGGCGTTCAGGCTGGAGCAGGGCAGGTCCACGTTGCAGGAGCCCGATCGGCCGATGTCTTGCAGTCGCTTGGACAGGGTGCCCGACGGCATCGCCACGAGGTGCGAGACGCCCGCGACTCGCAGCGGCAGGCGGCGCGGATCGATGTGGGACGGTACGAAGACTTCGACGGTCTGCGCCTCACCCTGCGTTACCGGCGACCACCAGGTGGAGGTGCGATCGGCGATGCTGCCCACGCGCACCGGCCCTTCGGCTCGCGAGGCGTCGGCCGAGCCCGTAAAGGTCATCTCGACATCCTCCGGCACGCCGAGCAGCGCGAAGCCCAGCCGCAGCGCCTGCGCTCCGGGGGACGCGACCGCGACCTTCGCCGCATGGCCGCCCGGCACGGCGATCCATCGCAAGCCCGAAGCACGCATTGCGCCGTGCTCGCCGTCGGTGGCGCGATGCACGCCGATCACCAAGCGCCGCGCCTGCTCGCGCTCCTTGAAGCGGCCGCTCCTCGCGTTGGCCGCGCGCACTTGCCCGAGGGCTTGTGCCGATGCATCCGCCAGTTCCAGGCGCACGCCTTCGGACGTCGGCAAGCGCAGGCGCGCGCGCTCCTCATTCTTCAGCGCGAGCGCGGGTTCGCCGGGAACGATCGGGATCTGGGCAAGCGCCGGGGCGCCCGCCAGCACTGCGGCGAACGCGGCGGCCGCGAGAAGGCGCGAGGGCATTCGTTCGAGGGGCGGCGGGGACATCGGATGCGACCCACGCCTTGAAGGCCGAGTTCCAGCGCAGCCACGAAGACGCAGAAGCGAGCGACAGCGATGTAGGAGCACGCGAAAAACGCGTGCAGGACTTCAGGCGAGGCGCGGGTTCGTGCGAGCGATCGCCTCGATCACCTGGCGCGGCGTGATGGCGAGCATGCAAGCGGGCGATGCGCACTCGCGCGAGGTCCGCGAGCACCGCCGAACCCATGCCACCTCGCGCTTGAAGAGGATGGTCTGGTCGCGGCAGGGAAAGGGATCCACGATCACGGGGGTCCACGGGGCGTTGCGGAAGAAGCGGCCGCTGCCCACGAGCTGCGGGCTGCCCGGTCCGAAGAGGGCCACGGTCGGCGTGAACGTGAGGCGCGACAAGTGCGCGAGGCCCGTGTCGGGCGTGACCATCAGCTGGGCATTGGCGATGAGGTGCCACATCTGTGGCAAGTCGAGCGTGCCGGCATAGGACCTGCGGCGCCCCGCGGGATCGGCTGCCTTGACCAGAGCCTCCTCGCCACGGCCGGCACTCCAGGCGACGTCGACCCCGCGCGACTCGATGTGCGCCGCGAGCTCGGCCCAGCGCTCGGGTGCCCAGCGTTTGAGCGCCGTGCTGGCGCCCATGTGGATCACCGCATAGGGATGCGCGGGCATGTCGAAAGGCCTGAACGGGGGCGCGGGCCATTGTGAGGGGTGGTACGGCGGGGGTGCCTCACCGGGCACGAGGTCGGCCGCCATGTCGCCCCAGGTGTCGGGCGTATTTGGGTACTCGCGGACATCGTCGAGAAGCCGATCCTTGTACGCGGGGCGGTCGCCGGAAAAGCCCACGATCCAGCGAGCGCCCATCGCGCGGGCGAACCAGCCGTAACGGTTGTCGCCCGGAACGAAAGCCAGGTCGTAGCCCGCCGCGTCGCGGAATGCGCGCAAGGTCGAGACGTCGTCGGGCTCGTAGGCGCGCGCCTCGAGGCCCCAAGGGCGGCCGCTGAATAGCGGCTGGGTGGCACGCGATGCCGTGATCACCAGCTCGGTGTCGGGCCATCGATGCCGGGCCTTGGCGGCGAGGTGGGCGAGCAGCAGCGTGTCGCCGATCATCTTCGGATGGTGGGCGATCAGGACTCGACGCGGGGGGTCTCGCGGCTGGCGCCGGGCGGCGGCCCCGAGGAACGCGGACGCGAGGATGCGCGAGCGCGTGAGGAAGCGGCTTTGCATGGACCTTGGCACTATACCCGACGGGTTAGAATGCCCGTCCCCCCGTGCCGCACGCCGCAATGGCCGCCCCCGACGGACTTTCCACCGAGATCGCGACCTTTTCCGAGCGCCGCAGCCGAAGCCTGTATGTGGCGCGCCGGTTCGCTCCGTATCTCACGGGCTCGGTCCTTGACGTCGGCTGCTACGAGGCGCCGCTGCGCGAGATCCTGAAGGACGTCCGCTACGTCGGCGTGGACATGGCCGGCAAGCCCGACGTGACGATCGACCTCGATACCGGCGCCGCCCTGCCGTTCGCCGATGCCTCCTTCCGCACGGTCATCTGCATCGAAGTGCTCGAGCATCTCGAGCACCTGCATGCGATGTTCGACGAGCTCGTGCGGGTGAGCGCCGAAACGATAGTGGTCTCGCTGCCCAACTGCTGGCGCGACGCGCGCCGGCCGATCGAGCGCGGCCGCGGGCACTTCGCGCACTACGGCCTGCCCGCGGAGGCGCCCACCGACCGCCACCGCTGGTTCTTCAGCTATGGCGAGGCGATCGAGTTCGTGCGGGCGCGCGCGGCGCGCCATGGCCTGGAGGTGGTCGAGCTTTTCGGGACCGAGATGCATCGTGGGGGCTTGTTGCGCGCGGCGCGGCGCCTTCGATATCCGGGGATGAAGTACCTCAACCGCTACGCACAGACGTTGTGGGCGGTGCTGCACAAGCCAGGGCCTCGCTGAAGACGCGGATCATCGCGTCCACCATCGCATCCTCCCCCATGCGGGCGGTCGCCTCGGCAGCGGCGGCCTGTCCTAGCGCCGCGCGCCGCGCCGGATCTTCGATCAAGGTGGCGATCGCCCGGGCAAGCGCCGGCGGGTCGGCGGGCGGCACGATCATCCCGGTTCGCCCGTCCTGGACCACCTCCTCGATGCTGCCGACCGGGGTGGTGATCACCGGCAGGCCGCAGGCCATCGCCTGCATGAGGGCCTGGGGCACCCCCTCGTTGGCATAGGAAGGCAGGCAGAAGACGTCGAAGGACCGCAGCCAGGGCGCCACGTCGCGCTGGTTGCCGGCGAAGATCACCCGGGGCATGCCGAGGTTCGCGGCGCGCTCCTCGAGCACCGCGCGCATCGGGCCGTCGCCCACGATCGCGAGGTGCACCTCCGCGAAGCCCAGGCTCGCCACGGCTTCGAGCAGGTGCAAATGGCCCTTCCAGCTGCGCAGCGTGGCGACGATGCCCACGATGGTGGCCTCGCCCGGCAGCCCCACCTGGCCCCGCGCGGCCAGCCGATTGCCAGGCCGGAAGCGCGACAGGTCGATGCCCGTCGGGATCGACACGGTGCGCGACGGATCTGCGCCCACTTCCTCGATCACCTGCAGGCGCAGCTTCTCGCCGGTGGTGACGATGCGATCGGCTCGCGCATACAGCCAGCGGCTGGCGAAATTGCGCGGCATGGGCGAGGAGATATGGCGAGTGCGCACGATGGCCGGGGCCCGTCGCGCCCAGGCGCAGGCCGCGGTCACGAGCCAGCTGTCGGTGGAGCTATGCGTGTTGACGACGTCGAAGTCCCGCTCCTCCAGCAGGCGCTTCACCGCCGCCGCGCCGGCCAACCCCTTGCGGGCGATAGGCGCCTCGATGGCTTCGACGCCGTACGCCCGCGCCTCCTGGAAGATGCGCGATTGTGCGGGGGCAGCGAGCGCGACCTGGTGGCCGCGCCGGGCGACCCCGCGCGCCTCGCTCAGCACGCGGATCTCCTGGCCGCCCCAACCGAGGGAGGATTCGGTATGGAGGATTCTCACGCGGTGGCGAACTGCAGCCGGTGCAGCCCGGAATAGAGCCCGCCGCGTGCCATGAGCTCCGCGTGGCTGCCGGCCTCGGCCACGCGACCCTCGGACAGGACCACGATGCGGTCCGCGCGCTCGATCGTCGAGAGCCGGTGCGCGATCACGATGGTGGTGCGTCCCCGCATGAGCGCCTCCAGGGCGGCCTGCACGGCGCGCTCGCTCTCGGTATCGAGGGCGGAAGTAGCCTCGTCGAGCAGCAAGATGGGCGAATCCTTGAGGATGGCGCGGGCAATGGCGAGCCTCTGCCGCTGCCCCCCCGACAGCTTGGCGCCGTTTTCGCCGATCTCGGTATCGAGACCCCGCGGCAGCGCCTCGATGAACTCTAGCGCGTGCGCGGCCCGCGCCGCCCGGCGTATGTCCTCCACCGCGACACGCTCGCCGCGGCCATACGCGATGTTGGCGGCCACCGTATCGTTGAAGAGCACGACGCTTTGCGACACGAGCGAGATCTGCGCGCGCAGGCTCTCGAGGGTGAGCGATTGCAGGTCGTGGCCGTCGAGGGTTATGCGCCCCGCCTGGGGGTGGTAGAAACGTGGCAGCAGGTGGATGAGGCTCGACTTGCCGCCACCGGACGGCCCCACCAGCGCGACGGTCTCGCCGGGCTCGATGGCGAGCGTGACGCCCTGCAGGGCGGGCCGAGACGCGCCGCGATAGGTGAGGGTCACCCCTTCGAAACGAACGGCACCCCGGGCCCGATCGAGGCGCACGGTCCCGCGGTCCTCCTCGGGGACCTCGTCCACGAGCCCGAAGACACTTTCGCAGGCGGCGAGGCCCTTCTGCAGCTGCTCGTTCACGCTGGTGATGCGCTTGAGCGGCTGCAGCAACATGCCGGTCGCCGCGATGAACTCCACGAAGCCACCCACGTTGGTATTGCCCGCAAACGCTTCGGCGGCGGCGAAATAGATGATGGCGGCGATGGCGCACGCCACGATGAGCTGGGTGGCCGGTACCGTGCCCGCGGCGGCGGTGGCGTGCTTCATGTGGAAACGCCGGATCGCCTCGGCTGCGCGCGTGAAGCGCCTGGACTCGTAGGCCTGGCCGCCGAAGACCCGCACCACGCGCTGGTTGGCGATCGATTCGTCCAGCACCTCGGCGATGCCGCCGATCGCGCGCTGGGTTTCGCGGCTCATGGCGCGCAGGCGGCGGCTGAAGAGGCGGACCACGAGTGCGATGGGCGGGATCACCAGGAATGCGATGAGCGTGAGCCGCCAGTTCGACGACACCAGGATGGCGAGCAGGGCCAGCACCGTGACGGTATCGCGCACGAGCACGCTCAGCACGCTGGTCGAAGCCGCGGACAGGTTGGTCACGTCGAATGTGAACTTGGTGACCAGCTTGGCGGTGGCGTTCTCGTCGAAGAATTGGGGCGGCAATCTCAGCACGCGCTCGAACATGGCGCGGCGCAGGTCCAAGACCACCTTCGAGGCGGCCCACTGGGTGCTGTAGCCGGAGGTAAAGCTCGCAAGCCCGCTCACCACGAAGATTCCCACGATGCCCAGCGGCAGGAGGATCGCCAGGCTGCGGTTGCGCTCCACGAAGAGCTCGTTGATGAGCGGCCCGGTGAGCTTCACCAGCGCAGCATCGGCGAGACCGCCCACGATCATCGCAAGCACGCCGGCGAAGAGCGCGGCGCGGTACGGCCATACGTGCTTCAGCAGGCGCAGGTACAGCTGGCGGCTCGTGGGGGCCGTGGCATGTTGCATCCCGACATTATCGGTGAAGCAGGCGCTGGTAGAGGGCGAGGTACTCGGCGGCCATCGCCTCCGGGGTGTAGGGCGCCACCGCCTCCCGGGCCGCCGCGCCCATGCGCGCCGCGGCCGGGGGGTCGAGACTGTCGAGCGCCTCGGCGAGGCCGGCGACATCCAGCGCATCGCGAATGAAGCCGCTTTCGCCTTCGCGGAGCAGCTCCGCCACGCCGCACTTGCGGCTGGTCACGACAGGAAGTCCGCTCGCCATCGCTTCCAAGGCCGCGTTCGGCTGCGGATCGTAGAGCGTGGCGAGCACGAACGCGTCGGCGCAGGCGTGAAAAGGGCGAACGTCGGAGACGGCGCCGGCGAAGCGAACTCGCCCCGAGATCCCCAGCGCCGAGGCGAGCGCCTGGTAGCGCGCGGAATGCTTGTCACGACCGACCACCACTACCCACGGCCTGGAAGCGGCCCGGGCCGCCGCCTGGAGCAGGGCGCGCACGCCCTTGCGCTCGAAGCCCGAGCCCACGTGCACGGCAACGCGCGCATCGCGCGGGATCGAGAGCTGCTGGCGCATCGCCTCGCGCATTTCGGTGCGCAGGCCGGGATGGAACAGGGTCGCGTCCACTGCGTTGCGAATGACCACCAGGCGATCGCCACCGGTGCCGAAGTGGCGCTCGATCTCGTCGCGCACCATGATCGAGTTGCAGATCACGGCACGCAGCCGCGGCGAGGTGAAGAGGGCGCGTTCCGCTGCGAGCACGTAGCGATGGTGCGGATCCAGCCGGGTAGCCAGTCGCGCCAGGGGCGATTGCACCTTCGCGCGCTCGGCCAGCCACTGCGCGTGGACCCCGTCGCCGGCTCGATACACGTCGCAGCACGCGATCCGCTCGTGCGATTGCACGAGGTCGAAGCGGCCGTGCCCGGCCTCGCGGCAGACCGCGCGGGCGAAGGCCCAGTCGCGCCACAGGCTGCCGACATGGAACGGATTCAGCACGAGGGCAGAGCCATCATGCCCGGGCCAGTGCCGCGTCACGATGGTGAGCGAGGCGCCTTGCGCCTTCAGCGCCGCGATCGCGTTTTGCACGAAGCGTTCGGCGCCCCCGGCCGGATCGTAGCGGCCGCGAACCAGCGCCACGCGCGGGGCGAGGCCCGGTGGACGCGGCGCGGGGCTCACGGCGAGGCGAGCAGCTCGTTCAAGGCGGAATGCACGCGGGACACGTCAAGCAGGGTAAGGCACTCGCTCACCTTGCCGCCGCCGCAACCGTCGTTGCCACAGGGCCGGCAGGGATGGTCGCTCACCACGACGCGATGCGCTACCCCCCAGGGGCCCCAGACCTTCTCGCTGCTCGGCCCGAAGAGGGCAACCACCGGCGTGCCCATCGCCGCCGCGATGTGCATGGGCGCGGAGTCCACGCCGAAGAAGAGCTTCGCGTTGGCCGCCACCACGCCCAGCTCGCGAAGCGTGAGCTGCCCGGCAAGATCGACCACGGGCACCGCGGCCTCGGCGAGGATGCGCGCGGCGATCGCCTTTTCGCGCGCGTCCGGCGCAGCCGTCAATACCACACGATGTCCGTCTCGCGCGAGGCGCCGCAGGAGCTCGGCGTACTTGGGCTCGGTCCAGGCCTTGAACATCCAGCGGGATGTCGGATGTACGTGGATGTACTGGCGCGGTTGCAGGCGAGCCTTGGCCAGCAGGCCTGCGACGCGGCTTTGGGCTTCATCACCCGGGTGCATCACCAGGCGCTTCTCGGATTCTTCCGGGTAGATGCCGAGCCTGCGCAACGCATCGAGGTTCGTCTCTACGGTATGGCGCGGCGTGGAGCGTGGCAGCTTGTAGCGGTGGCTGAAGCACCAGTCCCACAGGCGGTTGCCTCGTTCGGGTGCCACGGACCAGCGCGGCCGCAGCGCCTGCGAGAGCCAGGCGCCGCGCCAATGGTCGGTCAGGTGGACGACGAGCTGGTAGTTGCGAGAACGTAGCCGCTGCAGCAACGCGCTTTCGAAGCGCGCCTGCGCGGCGAGGCCTTGCCGCTTCCAGGCGCGATCGACGGTTTCGATGGAGGCGATGGACGGATGGCCGGCGAGCATGTCACGCGTGTCGGCGTAGACGAGCGCATCGATCTCGACATGGGGCGCGCGATTGCGCAGCACCTGGAAGACCGGCGACGCGAGGAGCACGTCGCCGTGATGGCGCAGCTTCACCACCAGGGCGCGATGCAGCGAGGCGAGGTGGATCGCGTCGGGAACCATGGGTGGGGCAGACTTTATCACTGATAAAATCGAGGGCAATGCGAATCGCTTTCGTCACGATGGCGCCCCTGCGGCAGGGACCGGCGGGGCCCACGTCAGACTTCGCGTCCGCGCGCTACCGCGTGCTCATTCCCGCGCAGCAACTCGCGCGCCTCGGCCATTCCGTAGCGCTCGCCACCATTCCGGCCACCGGGCCCCTGCCGCCCTCGGTTCATGCCCTGGAATGCGACACGCTCGTGCTCTCAAAGAGCTACAACCCCGAGTGCGAGCGCCTGGTGGAATCACTGAAGGCGCGCGGCGTGCGCGTGGTGTGCGATTTCTGCGACGACCACTTCGGGCATGCGCAGATCGGGCCGCATTTCAGGCGCCTGGCCGAGCTGGCCGACGAGATCACGGCGGCCACCCCGGCCATGGCCGATGCGATCGCCCGGGCAACCGGGCGCACGGCGCGGGTCATCACCGATCCTGTCGAGGGCCCGCGGCGCGAGCCTCGATTCGAGCCCCGCTTGCCGGCGCTGCGCCTGCTCTGGTTCGGCCACCCCAGCAACCTGCCGGGTGTCATCGACAAGGCCCACGAGCTGAAGGCGCTCGTGGCGCGCATCCCCGTCCGGCTTACCCTCGTGACGGAGGCCACCGAGGAGACGCGAGGGCTCGCCCGGGCGTTCGCGAACTTCGAGCCGGCGCGGTTGACGGTCGAGCTGGTTGCCTGGTCGGTCGAGGCGACCTGGGCCGCGCTCAATCAGGCCGATGCCGTCTGGATCCCGGTCGCGGCGCAGGACAAGAACGTCGTGAAGAGCCCGAACCGCCTGGTCGAGTCGCTGTGGGCTGGACGGCTCGTCATCGCCGACGCGATCCCCGCCTACGAGCCCTTCGCGCCGTACGTACCGGTGGGAAAGGGGCTGGATGCGGGAATCGCCGCGGCGCTCGCGGATCCCGAAGGCACCCGCTCGAGACTCCGCGAGGCGCAGCGCGCGATCGGCCGTGCGCACTCGGGCTTCGAGTGCGGACGCCGGTGGACGCAGGCTGCGGGTGACAGCTCCGAGCGGCCGCTGCGGCTGAACCTCGGTTGCGGCGACAAGATCCTGCCCGGGTACGTGAACGTGGACGTGGTCGAAGCCCGGGCGGGCATGAAGCCCGACGTGGTCTGCGACCTCCATGACCTCGCGCCATTTCCGGACGCCAGCGCCGACGAGGTGCTCTCCGTCCACGTGGTGGAGCATTTCTGGCGCTGGGAGATCCGCGACGTGGTGCGGGAATGGGCGCGTGTTCTGAAGCCCGGAGGGCGGATGATCATCGAGTGTCCCAACCTCCTCTCGGCGTGCAGGACGTTCCTCGAGAACCCCGGGGAATTCGCCCACGAGGACCAACGCGGCCAGCGCACCATGTGGGTGTTCTACGGCGACCCCCACTGGAAGGACCCGCTCATGATCCATCGCTGGGGATATACGCCCGAGTCGCTGCAGGCGCTGCTTGCCGACGCAGGACTCGCGGACATCCGCCAGGAGCCCGCACAATTCAAGCTGCGCGAGCCGCGCGACATGCGCGTGGTCGGCGTGAAGGCCTGAGGAGCATTCCATGGACCAGGAGCAGCTGGTTGCGAAACTCGATTCGCTGCTCGCCTCCGGCGACCTTTCCACGCTCGAAAGCTTCTCGCGCCAGGCCCTCACCCAGCATCGTTTCTACCTCTGGCACCTCTATCTCATCCTGGCCCTGCTGAGGTCGGGCCGCAGGGACGATGCCGCAAGCGAGCTGGACGAGCTATTCACGTACAAGTTCAACATCGCCGACCGAGCCTGGCCGGAGATCAAGTCGGCATTTCCGGAAAAGTTCGAGCAACACTTCATCCTCAACACGATGAAGCCGGAGGTCGGCATCGAGGGCGGGGCGCAGGTGCGCAAGCGCTGGGACGTGCCCTATCCCCTCGCCGATGCGGCCGGCTTCGCGCGCGCGGTCGACCAGCTCGTGGCCGACGCGGTGCCGGCCCTGCCGCCGCTCGCACGGGAAACCCCGGTCACCACGTTCGGCTCCTGCTTCGCGGCGAACCTCGCCCGCATGCTCAAGTCCGCCGGCGTCGACGCCACCAACTTGCTCATCGAGGAAAGCATCAACTCGCCGCTCGCCAACCGCGCCTTCCTCGAGGGGTTGGTGGAGGCGGGCAACGCCAACGTCGCCCGCATGGAGGCGACCTACGGCGCCGAATTCCTGAAGCGCGCGCGCGAACAGCTCGGGCGAGCCGAGGTGATCGTGCTCACGCTCGGCGTGGCCCCCGCCTTCTTTCATCGCGCCGACGGCCGGCTGGCATTCCTCGAGGACTACCGCGTGCTGCTGCACGAAGGCGCCGTCGAGATGCGTACGCCGGGTGTGGAGGACACCAAGCGCGCGATCGGCGACATGCTGGGCCTCGTGCGCCGGCTCAACGCCGCGGCGCGCCTGTACGTGAGCATCAGCCCCGTACCCCTGATGGGAACGGCCGAGCTCGCCAGCGCGCTCACGGCCGACTGTGTTTCAAAGTCCACGCTGCGCGCCGCGCTGCATGAGGTGCTGCAGGCGGACGCCGTGTCCGGCGTGCATTACTGGCCGTCGTTCGAGATGGTCCGCTGGCTGGGCGCCCATACCACTCTCCCCGCCTTCGGCGCCGACGACAAAGTTTCGCGCCACGTCTCCAACTGGCTGGTGGAGATGATCGTCGAGCGCTTCTCGCACCACCTCTTCGGCACGCCGGCCGCCTCGGCCTCGCCGGCGTCAGTGAAAGTGGCGCCCGAGGCCAAGCGCCTCAGCCGCTGGTCCTGACTTCCTAGAAGGCGTCCAGGCGCACCGACAACATCACGCCGCGCCGCGGGGCGTCGTATCCCAGAGCGGTCTCGTAGCGGCGGTCCGTGAGGTTCACCGCGGCCAGCTCGGCCTTCCACAGCTTCGAAATGTCGTAACGCACGCGTGCATCGAGGCGGGTGTAACCGGCCAGTCGCGCCGAGGCCTCTTCTCCCGGAGCGTCGTACCGGTCGCCGCTCGTCACCACGGACAGGCCTGCCGTCCACGCGCCCCACTTGCGGCTCGCTTCGAGCGCGCCGAAGCGCCGAGCATGGTTGCGAAGCCTGAGGCCCGTGCTTTCGTCGCGCGGCTTCTGCACCGTGTAGGAGGCCCGCAGCTGCACGCCTGCATAGGACACATGCAGCGCGGCCTCGACGCCGCGGGTGCGAGCCCTGGAGACGTTGAGCAGCGTGCCCGCGCCGGGGCTAATTACGATGAGGTCGTCGAAGCGCGTGTCGAAGCCTGTCACTTTCCACGATTGCAGCGGGCCCGAGGGGCCCCCGCGCACCGCAAGCTCGTAGCCGCGTGAGCGCTCCGGGGCGAGCCCCGGATTGCCCGACAGCTCCGGGGTCACCAGGTAAAGCTCACGAAGCGTGGGCGTGCGGAACCCACGGCTCATCGTCGCCACCAGCTGCGGCCCGCGGGCCGTGAAGGGAATCCCCCAGCTCACAGAGCTCGCATTGCGCGCCCCATGCGCGTCGTCATCGTCCTCGCGCCGGATGCTCGCCTCGATCCGCTGGATGCCCACCGACTCGTTGATCGAGGCGAAGACAGAAGTGGTCTCGCGGCGGCTCACGGCGAAGGTCGCCCCGCCCGCGTCATCGCCGTCGACGTGCGCCGATTGCCGCATGAGCTCGGCGCCGGCCACCAGGTGGCCGGTCGTGGTGGTGATGTCGTTCACCCATGAAAGCTGGTCCTGGCGCGTCTCGAAGCGGGAAACCGCGAGGCCTCGGAACCGCAAGTCGTCGCGCGTATGGCCGATCGACAGGGAGCTTGCCCAGCCGCGCATCATGGTAGTCGCGGAATGGATCCGCCCGCCGACCAGCTTGTGGTCGGCTCGATCGCCCGCCGCGCCGCGATCGAGCGCTGTCCGTGAGCGGGATCCGAAACCCTCGAGCGTGATCCTCTCGCCCTGCCACATGAGCTGCGAAATGCGCAAGGTTGCGAATGCGTTCTCGTGCGCGTCTTCGTCGGCATCGAAATTCGCGCCGGCACGGGCGTTGGTTGCGCTGGGGGCATCGACCTTGCGAGCGCCCAGGCTGAGCGAGGCGGTGGTCTTGAGATCGGCGGTAGCAAGGCCCGCGGAGGCGCCCCGGTCGTTGTCGGTGCCATACGCCGCGGTGGTGAAGAGGTGCGGTACGGTCTTCCCACGGGTAAATACGTGAATCACCCCGCCTGAAGCTCCGGAGCCGTACAGCGAGGCCATGCCCCCCTTCACGACCTCGATCCGCTCGATCATCTCCAAGGAAAGCGCCTGGAGCGGGGCGATGCCGGAAAGGGCGGACTCGACCCGCAGGCCGTCCACCAGCACCAGCGCGTTGGCGGCGCCGGCGCCTCGCAGGAAGACTTCCGCGGCTTGCCCCGGTCCCCCCGCACGTATTTCGGCGCCGGCCCGCGCCTGCAGGACTTCGGCCAGGTTCAGCCCGCCCAGCCCCTCCAGTTCCTCGCGCGTGATCACGACGGTGTCCCGCACTGTCGACACGGGGCTGCCAAATCCGCGGGTGGCCGTGTGCACGACCGGCTCCAGCGTCCTGGCGACATAGGGAGGATTGGACTGGGCTAGCGCGCCCAGCGAGGCGAGGCCGACGACCCCCGCGACCGATAGGTTTTTCACAGCCGGCGATGATACGCCATGGCCTGGACGAACCACTCGAAACAACTTTCAAAATGGGCGCTTACGCTTTGACGTGGAAGGCAATTTCGGCTAGGGTGGGGCTATGGATGCGGAAATCTCGGCCCTCGAGGAAAAGCTCGCGTTGCTCGTCCAGCGCCTGAAGACCCTGCGCGAGGAAAATCGCGAGCTGCGCCAGCAACTCGCAGCGAGGACCGACGAGAACGCGCGCAATGCGGAGAAGCTGAACGCAGCGCGCACGCGCATCGAGGCCCTCCTGCGCCAGATTCCGGAGACCGAGTCGTGAGCGCCGAGGACAGGCGAGAGCGCGGTGCGATGACGATCAACCTCATGGGGCGCGAGTTCCGCGTGGCCTGCCCCGAAGGCGAGGAGAAACAGCTGCAGGCCTCGGTGGAATACCTCAACCGTAAGCTCAAGGAAGTGCGCGACACCGGCAAGGTGACCGGCAACGAGCGCATCGCCATCATGGCGGCGTTGAACATCGCGCACGAGATGATGTCGAACAATGGCAAGGGAAACGGGGCGGCGTTTGACGGTGCCGCCTACAGGCGTAGAATCCTTGCGATGCAGGAGACCCTCGATTCGGCGCTCGCGGCCGATCAGGAAAACCTCTTCTAGCGGCCCGGAAGTTGCTGGTGCCGCGACCAAGCGGGCGGGTTTTCTGCGGTGTTCGTCCGGGCTTACATCCTTCGACCGATAAGCTTGTTAGCCAGGACGCTTGCCCAGTGCGCTATTGTGCGAGTCCCACGTCGGACTTACCTGCGGCGCACGGTGAGTGACCGCCTTGAACCGCTTGGTTCGAGCGTGCGGCCTGGGCGAACACCGCAGCGAACCCGACCCGCTTTCCTTTTTGCCATGCCCAACTACTGGCTCATGAAGTCCGAGCCCGACGAGTTCTCGATCGACGACCTCGTCCGCGCCCCGAAGAAGACCACTCCCTGGTTCGGCGTTCGCAACTACCAGGCGCGCAATTACATGCGCGACCACATGCGCGTGGGCGACGGCGTGCTCTTCTACCACTCGAGCTGCGAAGTGCCCGGGATCTACGGCCTCGCGAAGGTGGCGAGCAAGGCCCATCCCGACGACTCGCAATTCGACCGCAAGAGTCCCTACTACGACCCCAAGTCGAAGCGCGAGGAACCTCGCTGGATGCTGGTGGACGTGAAGCTCGACCGCAAGACGCGTGCGATGCCGCTCGACGAGCTGCGCACCTATCCCGAGCTCGCCGGCATGGTGGTGCTCAAACGCGGCAACCGCCTGTCGATCACGCCCGTCACCGAGGCCGAGTGGAAGTTCATCGTCGCGCGCCTGGATGACTGAGCTCCTGGCCTACCTGGCCATCGGCGGCGCCACCGGGTTCTTCGCAGGATTGCTGGGCATCGGCGGCGGGACCATCATCGTCTCCTCGCTCGCGCTCATGTTCGCCGCCCAGGGCTTCCCGCAGCCTTACGTGATGCACATGTCGATCGGCACATCGCTCGCCGCCATCATGGCCGGAGCGTGGGCGAGCTTTCGAACGCACCATCGCCATGGGTCGGTGGACTGGCCCGCGATGCGCGCCATGGTGCCGGGAACGCTGGTGGGCGTGGCGCTCGGTGCGGTGCTCGCGCGGTTCATGAACACCGCCGCGCTCAAGGCGAGCTTCCTCGCCATCATGACGGTCATCATCGTCCAGCTCATCTTCAACCTGCGCCCGAAGGCCACGCGGCCATTGCCAGGCGTTGCCGGGATGACCGCCGCGGGCATCGTGACCGGCGTTTCCTCGAGCCTATTCGGCGGCGGTGCCGCGGCCGTGGGCGTGCCGTTCCTCACCTGGTGCAGCATGACCATCCACCGTGCCATCGGCACCGTGGCCGCCCTGGGCTTTCCGGTCGCCATCGCGGGGGCGATCGCCTACGCGATCGCCGGCATGAATGCCCCCGGGCTGCCGCCGTGGAGCGTGGGCTTCGTCTACCTTCCCGCGTTCGCGGGCATCTCGGTGATGAGCGTGCTCGTCGCGCCCTATGGCGCGCGCCTGGCGCACAAGCTGAAGGGGCCGACCCTGCGGCGCATCTTCGCCGTGTTCCTCATCGGGGTGGGGGCGAAGGTCGCGATCTCGGTCTAGGCGTTCCAGCGCTGCATCAGCGTGCGGAAGAGCTCGACCGACTGCTCCAGTCGACGCGTGGAGCACCACTCGTCGGTCTGGTGGGCGAGTTGCGGCTCGCCGGGGCCGAGGATCACCGCGGGCGGGCCGCCGAATCCGCGCTTCAGGTCGGCGCCGTCGGTGGAGAAAGTGATCGTGCGCGGCTCAGGGCGCCCGTCCGCGTAGGGCGTGGACAGCTCGAAGACTTCCTGCACCCACTCGTTCGCAGGCTCGGTGTAGAGCGGCGGCACGTCCACGATGGTGCGCACGGTGGCCCCGCGTGGGGCGAGCAGGCTCGCCAGCGACGCGCACAGGTGGCCGTGGTCGATGCCGGGCACGGTGCGTGTATCGAGAGTGATGCGCGCCTCGTCGGGCACGGAGTTGGTGTTGAGGCCGCCATGGATGGTGCCCACGTTGAGGGTAGGTTTCCCCATCACGGGATGCGATTCCACCGGGAAATGGAAATGCTCGAGCTCGCCGATGACGCGCGCCATCTTCAAGATCGCGTTGTCGCCCACTTCAGGCATCGAGCCGTGCGCGGTCACGCCACGCGTCTCGATCTCGAACCATGCGAGCCCCTTGTGGCCCACGTACGGGTAATTGGCGGTCGGCTCAGCCACGACGATGGCGCCGGCGCGGTCCAGCAGCTTGCGGTCGGCGAGGAAGCGCGCGCCCTCGCAACCCACCTCCTCCCCCGCCGTGATCACGAGCACCAGCCCCGGGCCGCTCGCGAGCTCCGAGGCGAGCTCGATCGCCGCGACCACGAACGCCGCGATGCCGCTCTTCATGTCGGTCGAGCCGCGCCCGTAGAAGCGGTCGCCGTCGGTCTCGCCCGCGAAGGCGTCGCGCGTCCATTTCGCCGCCCCCAGCGGGACGGTGTCGATGTGGCCGGTAAAGCAGATCGGCGGCTTCGCACTCGTGCCGCCGATGCGAGCGATGAGGCTGGTGCGGCCCTCGTCGAACTCGTGGTAATCGATGCGGAAGCCCGCCGCTTCGAGCAAGCCGCCGAGATGGCGGGCGCAGGCGCGCTCCATGCCCGGCGGGTTGATCGTGTTGAACGCGAGCAGCTCGCGCGCGAGGGCCAGGGGACGCGGCGCGCCCACGTCTCAGCCCTTCGCCGAGGCGCGCGCCGCGCGCCGGCGCCGCTGCACCCAGTTGTTGAGCGCCTCCACCCCGACCGAGAAGCCGAGCGCGAAGTACACGTAGCCCTTGGGAATGTGGAAATGCAGGCCCTCGGCGATCAGCATCACGCCGATGAGGATGAGGAAGGAGAGCGCCAGCATCTTCACCGTCGGATGCGCGGCGATGAATTCAGAGAGCGGATCGGCCGCCATGAGCATCACGATCACCGCGGCGATGACGGCCACCACCATCACCCACAGGTGGTCGGCCATGCCGACCGCGGTGATCACCGAGTCGAGCGAGAAGATGATGTCGATGATGGCGATCTGCGTGACCACCGCGAAGAACGTGGTCGTGGTCCTTCCCGGGCCCTTGTCCTCCTCGTCGCCCTCCACTTCGTTGTGGATCTCGTGGGTGGCCTTGTAGAGCAGGAAGAGCCCGCCGGCGATGAGGATCACGTCGCGCCACGAGAGCTCGAACTGCCAGAAGTGCAGGAACGGCTTGGTGAGCGTGACGATCCAGGCGAGCGTGGCGAGCAGCGCGAGCCGCGTGAGGAGCGCGAGCGCCAGGCCCACCTTTCGCGCCTTCGACTGCTGCTCGAGCGGCAGGCGGCCCGCCAGGATCGAGATGAAGACCAGGTTGTCGATGCCGAGGACGATCTCGAGCGCCATCAAGGTGATGAGGCTCGCCCAGATTTCGGGATCGGTGATCCATTCGAAGGTAAAGAATTCCATGCGCAACCAGGTCTGTTATTGTTTTCGGACCGCCATTCTCGCACCTCCTGCGCTATTTCCATGATGCCCGCCGCAATGCGCCGAAGCTTCACTGTCCTTGCCCTGGCGCTCGCGAGTGCCTGCGCCTCGGCGCAGGATTACGCGCGCGAGAAGCGCTGGGAAAGCGAGATCGTGCCCGCCCTGGTGGTGGGGGACCCGGTCAAGTTGCGCACCGCGGGCGGCCACGAATTCCTGGCGCTGTACACGGAGGCGAGCAACCCGCGGGGCGCAGTCGTGCTGGCGCACGGGCGCAACGTGCACCCCGACCATGGCCTGATCGGCGCGTTGCGCATGAAGCTCGCCGATCGCGGCTACACCACGCTTTCGATCCAGATGCCCATCCTCGGCAGCGATGCGCAATCGATAGACGAGTATTACCCGCGCCTCTTCCCGGAGGCGGCCGAGCGCCTCGGCATCGCGGCACGCTGGCTCGCGCAACGCGGACAATCGCGCCTCGCCCTCGTTTCCCACAGCATGGGGGCCTGGATGGCGAACGAGTATTTCGATGCGGCCGCGGATTCTCCCTATCGCGCCTGGGTGAGCATCGGCATCACGGGTGGCTTCAGCTGGGGGACGTACGGGAGCCCACGGCCGATCCTCGACGTCTCGGGGTCCGAGGACTTTCCCACCGTGGTCGACGCCACCTGGCGACGGCGCATGGCGATCGCATTCGCGCCCGCCGGCTCACGCCAGGTCGTGGTCGCCGGCGCGGACCATTACTTCACGGCGCGCGAGAGCGACCTCGCCAGAATCGTGGGGGACTGGCTCGACGAGGTCCTGAAGTGATGCTCAGCCGGCCAGGCGCTTCAGCGCTTCCTGGTACTTGAGCGAGGTGCGGGAGGCCACCTCCGGCGGCATCGGCGGGGCCGGGGGTTTCCTGTCGAAGCCGATTGAATCGAGCCAGTTGCGCACGTACTGCTTGTCGAAGCTCTCGGGGCTCTCGCCCTCGCGCCAGGTGTCGAGCGGCCAGAAACGCGAGGAATCGGGCGTGAGCGCCTCGTCGATGAGGTGCAGCCGGCCCGCCTCGTCGACGCCGAACTCGAACTTGGTGTCGGCGATGATGATGCCGCGCCCCATGGCGTACTCCGCAGCCGCCTTGTAGAGGCGGATGGCAGTGTCTCGCACCTGCTCGGCGCGTTGCCGCCCGACCATGTCGGCCATGCGCTCGAACGAAATATTCTCGTCATGGTGGCCGGCTTCGGCCTTGGTCGCCGGCGTGAAGATCGGCTCCGGCAACCGGGAGGCGCGCTTCAGTCCCGGGGGCAGCTTCACGCCGCACACCGAGCCGCCTTCGCGATATTCCTTCCAGCCCGATCCTTCCAGGTAGCCGCGCACGACCGCTTCCACCGGCAGTGGCTGCAGCTTCCTCACCACGACGGCGCGGCCACGCACCTGCTCGCGCTCGGCCGGCGCCACCACGGTTTCGGGATCGATGCCGGTCAGGTGATTGGGGACGATCCCGCCGAGGCGCACGAACCAGAAGTTGGCGAGCTCGGTGAGCACACGGCCCTTCTGCGGCACCGGCGTTGGCAGGATCACGTCGTACGCGGAGAGCCGGTCGCTCGCGACGAGCAAAAGCTTGTCCTCGCCTACGGCGTAGATGTCGCGCACCTTGCCGCGGCCGACGAGCGGCAGGCTCGCGATGGAGGACTCGTAGAGATCGGCCAAGGCGCTACGCGGCCCGCTTCTCGAGCTCCGCCTTCCACTCGCCTTTCGCGGCGAGGCTGTTCATGTGCGCGCGATGCAGGAAAGCCTTCTGCGCCGCTGCCACATTGGCCGCCTGCCCGCGCCATGCCTTCAAGGCCACGGCCTGCAGCGCGCGGCTGTAGCTGAACGTGAGGGGCCACGGCGCCCCCATGCGGTTCATCGCATCCAGGTGCGCGGTGGCGTTCTCATCGGTCTGGCCGCCCGAAAGGAAGACCACTCCGGGCAGCGCCGCGGGCACGGTGCGCTTGAGCACGCGCAACGTGCGTTCGGCCACTTCCTGCACGCCCGCTTGCGTGGAATGGTCCCTGCCGGAAACGCACATGCTCGCCTTGAGTATCACGTGCTCGAGCGAGACGCCGTGGCGCTCGAGCTCGTGGAAGAGCACTTCGAGGGTGTCCTGGTGCACGCGCTCGCTGCGCTCCGCGCTGTGGTTGCCGTCGAGGAGCACTTCGGGCTCGACAATGGGAACGATCGAAGCCTCCTGGCAAGCCGCGGAGTAGCGGGCCAGCGCATGCGCGTTCGCCACCAGGCACGCCATCGAGGGAATGCCCTCGCCGATCGTGATCACCGCGCGCCACTTCGCGAAGCGTGCGCCCATGTCGAAGTACTCCTTCATGCGTCCCGGCAGCTTGTCGAGGCCCTCGGTCACCTTCTCGCCGGGATGCAGCGGCATGTCGTGCGCGCCTGCGTCGACCTTGATGCCCGGGATGATGCCGTTCTTCTTAAGATACTCGCCGAAATTCACGCCATCCTTGGTCTTCTGCCGCAACGTCTCGTCGAAGAGGATGACGCCGCTCACGTACTGGGCGATGCCGGGAGTGGTGAAGAGCATTTCGCGATAGGCGCGCCGGTTCTCCTCGGTGCACTCGACGTTCACGGAGTCGAAGCGCTTCTTGCACGTGCCGGCGCTCTCGTCGGCGGCGAGAAGGCCCTTGCCGGCGGCGACCATCGCGCGGGCGGTTTCGGTCATCAATTGAGTGTTCATGGCTCTTGAAGGGAGGAGAGAAACGAAGGAGGGGAGTTCCTGCTTTGCATTTCCCATTTTACTTCGCAATCATCAGGTCGATTGCCGGGCCTTCCTCGCGCACCACGACCAGGGTGGACTCGTCGGGGGATACTGCGATCGAGGTGCCCGCGCCGGTCGGCGCGAAATCGAAGGTGCCCGTCGTCTTGCCCGTGGCCAGGTCCCTGCGCTGCAAATGCGCGCCTCCCGCGCCGCGAACCCGCACGAAAATGGAACGGGGGCCGAGCGCCCAGTGGTAAAGCTCCGCTTCGTTCACCTCGAGCGGCATCGGCTCGCATGCGAGGGTGTCCAGCCGGCACCGCGTGAGTTGCGGCAGCTGCGGCTGCGCCAGCACGGCGACGGTCGAATTCAGCTGGTATTGGCTCGCCACCGGCCACGGCAGCCGCTCGGCGCGCTCGAGGTTGCCCGCGGGGGCGCGCAGGAGCCGCATGGAATGCCCGGACAGCTCGCCCCAGAAAAGCCATTGCCCATCTCGCGACTCGCGCACATCGTTCACCGCCCGTCCCAGCGCGCCGAAGACCTCGGGTGCGCCACCGTTGACGGGGATGCGCACGGCCTCCTGGATCGCAGCTCCGCCGGATCGCGCTGTGTGCCGGACCGCGTGCACGAAGCGGCCATCGGCCGACCAATGGGGCCGCAGGTACCTGTGAGCTTCGCCGAACGCGATGCGACGCGGGGAGCCATCGAACGCAGACACGTAGATCGCATCGGCGCCGTCGCGGTTGGAGCTGAACGCGATTTGGCGGCCGTCGGGCGAGAACTCGGGCTGGTTGCTGTAGCGGGTGGAACGCCAGAGCTCTCGTGGCGAACTGGCTCGAGCCAGGTCTACCCGCCACAGGTTGGCCGAATACATCGCGTTTTCCCAGACCAGCTGGCCGCGCGGCCCGACGTCCGGAAAACGCGCACCGCGCGCGCCGGCGAGCCGCGTGGCGCCGCTCGCAGGATCCACCAGCACCAGCGCGCGAAAACCGAGCCAGTCGCCCGCCGCGATCAGCGGACCCGCTTCGCCGAGCCACGCCAAGCCGTAGCTCAGCCCCTCCACCTTCGCGGCGGGGCGCGCGGCCGCGCCATCGTCGCGCGGCACCAGCCATGGTTGGCGATGCGATTCGTTGCCGCGAAAGAAGGCGATGTGGCTGCCGTCCGGGCTGAAGCGCGGATAGAAGTCGTCTCCCATGCCCGGCTGCGGCGCCGTGAGCGGCCTGGGCGTGCCGCGGTCCAGCTCGACGACCCAGAGGCCTACCGGGTGCTGCGGACGCGACGGCGCGGAGAAAACGAGATGGCGTCCATCGCGCGAAAGGTCGAAGCGCGAACGCGGCCCGAGCTTGCAGTCGAGCAATGTGCGCTCCGCGCCCGTGGCCAGGTCGTGCTCGACGATCGCGCATTCGTTACCCCGCGCCTGCCAGAACGCGATGCGCCGGCCATCGGGAAAGAAGACCGGCGAAAGGCGCAGGAACCCCGGCCGGCCGACGAACTGGCGCGAGCTGCCGTCGACCGCCTGGACGACGATGCGCAAGTCGTTGCCCTCGCCCAGCGCGAACGCGACTCGCGTCCCGTCGGGGGAGAAACGCGGGGTGAGCTCCAAACCGGGGTCCGAAGTGAAGGGCCTGGCCGCCGCGAGCCTGGCCTCGATGCCGGCCGCGGGGTCGGACGAGGGCCGCATCGCGATCGCGATCGCCGCCAGGACGATTGCGGCGGTCACCCCGGCCAGCACCGCGAGCCAGGGTCGGTTCGCGCGCGCCAGCGGAGCGGGGCGCGGTGTGGCCGCAGCTACGGGGGGCGCGGGCGCCGCCTCCGCGGCCAGCGGCTCGATGGCGGCCACCAGGCGATAGCCGATCTTGGGGAGCGTCTCGATGTAGCGGGCTTCGCGCGCCTCGTCGCCGATCGCCGTGCGCAATTCGGCGATCGCGCGCGAGAGAACCTCGTCGTTCACCATCCGGCGTGTCCACACGTCTTCGAGCAACGTTTCCCGCCGCACCACCTCGCCGGGCGTGGCCGCCAGCCGCAGCAGGATGTCCATGAGGAGCGGCCGCAGGCGCTGTGTCCCGCGAGGTCCGCGCAACTCGCCGGAGGCGGGCAGCACGTCCCAGTCGCCCATGCGAAAGGGAGCCGCGCGTTTCCAGGAGGTTTTCGGGAGGTCTTCGTCCAAGGGACCCGATTCTAGGGTGCCGGGAGGGCCTTCGGGCGCCCGGCGCTATTTCGGCGACAAATCGGAGCCCGATTTCCGGCAGCGGCGGTTCGTCGCAGCCACGATCGCCGCATTGCCAACCGCGGAGTCTCCTTGCCATGCGTTCTCGTTTCGCCTTGCCCTTGCTACTCCTGCTTTCGCTTCCTGCCACCGCCCAGGAATGCGCCCGCCTTTTCGTGAGCGGCTGGCGCTCGACCGTGCACGTCTTCGATGCCTGCACGGGGCAATACCTTCGCGACCTCGACACGCGCGCGCGCCTGGCCGGCGCCATGGCGGTGCGCCCGGGCCCGGATGGGCTCCTCTACGTGGTGGCCGAAACCTCCGGGGCGATCCACAAGTACCGCAACAACGATTCCCTCGACTACGTGGGCGCATTCGCGGCCGTGCCCAATATCGGCGCGACCGGGCTCGCGTTCGATTCCTCCGGCGTGGCGTATGTCGCCGGATACAACAGCGACGACGTGAAGCGCTTCGACCGCGAGGGCCGGGCGCTGGGGGCCGCCTTCACCGCGCGCGCCTCGGGCCTGGATGGGCCCGACAACGGCATGACGTTCGGCCCGGGGGGAAGCCTCTACGTGCCAGGCTTCGACTCGAGCTCCGTCGTGGCCTGGGATCCGGCCACGGGGCAGACGCGGGTCGCGCTGGCCCCCTTCAGCGGCGGCCTGTCGAACACACGCGGCCTTCTCGCGGCACGGGACGGGGTGCACATGTTTGTGACGAGCGAGGGCTCGGGGCGACTGCTGCGATGGAACCCCGCCACCGGCGCGGTCAGCACGATCAATTCGACGCTGGTGCGGCCAACAGGCATCGACTACGCACCGGACGGCAAGCTGCTGGTTTCGAGCGACGACTCCGTGGTGCGCCTGGATCCGGACACCGGGGCCCTGCTCGGCACCCTGGTGCCCAACAGCAGCAACGGCATCGTGGCGCAGGTCTTCATCGCGGTGATCCCCCGCGCCGCTTCGCAGCCGGTCGTGGACGCTTCGCAAGTCGGTACCCAGTACTGGGTCGTCGGCGACGCACGCTTCGCGGGTCGCGTGCTGCAGCTGGACCACGTCGTGAGCGCCACCGGCACCGGGTTCGGCGCCGCGCTGCGCGCTTCGGATCTGGCGATCAAGCGTTGGGGCTCCGTGCGCATCGAGCTGGTGTCGTGCACCGAGGCGCGATTCAGCTGGGAGTCGAGCGGCGCGGACTCGGCGGGCTTCGGCAACGGAAGCTACACGGCCTACCGCTATTTCGAGAACGAGGACACCGAGCGTTGCCGCGCCAACGGCATCGACCACGCCGATCGCAGCTGGGTCAACGGGCAGTGGTGGGGCCGCGAGGCGCGCTCGGGCGAGGGCTGGTTCCTGGATCGCCGCGCCGACGGCACCACGTTCTTCGCGTGGTTCGCGCATCGTCCGCGGTAGGGCGAAGACTCAGGCGTGGTGCTCGCCCACCTTGACGATCTTCATCGTGTTGGTGCCGCCGGCCTTGCCGATGGGCTCGCCGATGGTGAGCACGATGAGGTCGCCGGCCTTCACCACGCCATTGCTGACCAGCACCTTCTCGGCCTCCAGCAGCAGCTCCTCGCGGTCGTGGCCCACGTACTTCACCATCAGCGGATAAACGTCGCGGAAGAGGGTGCAGCGGTAGCGCGTCTCGGCCTGCGCCGTAAGGGCGTAGATCGGCACTCCGCAATTGAGCCGCGACATCCACAGCGCGGTCGAGCCCGATTCGGTGAGGGAGGCGATCGCCTTCACCTTGAGGTGGTAGGCGGTGAAGAGCGCCGCCATCGCGATCGACTGGTCCACGCGTGTGAACACGCGGTTCAGGAACTCGCTTTCGAGCGCGACGGGCTGGGACTTCTCGGCCTCGATGCAGATGCGGTTCATCGCCGCGATCGTCTCCACCGGGTATTGCCCCGAGGCGCTCTCGGCCGAAAGCATGACCGCGTCGGTGCCGTCGAGCACGGCATTGGCGACGTCGGAGACCTCCGCCCGGGTGGGGATCGGGCTCGAGATCATCGACTCCATCATCTGGGTCGCGGTGATGGTGAGCTTGTTCAGCTCGCGCGCCTGCCGGATCATGCGCTTCTGCAGCGCGGGCACGGCGGCGTCGCCCACCTCCACGGCCAGGTCGCCGCGCGCGACCATGATGCCGTCGCAGGCCTGCATGATGTCCTCGAGCGCCGGGATCGCCTCCGCGCGCTCGATCTTGGCGATGAGCATCGAGCGCCCGCCCTGGGCGCGCAACAGCTCGCGCGCCATGTACATGTCGGCGCCGCTCTTCGGGAAGGAGACCGCCACATAGTCGGCCTTCATGCGCGCGGCCACGCCGATGTCGGCGATGTCCTTGGGTGTCAGCGCAGGTGCGGTGAGCCCGCCGCCCATGCGGTTGATGCCCTTGTTGTTGGACAGCGAGCCGCCATGGCGCGTGACGGTGTGGATCTCGTTGCCGCGCACTTTCTCCACGTCGAGGACCAGGCGGCCGTCGTCGAGCAGCAGCACGTCGCCCGCCTTCACGTCGCGCGGCAGCTCCTTGTAGTCGAGGCCCACGCGCGTCGCGTCGCCGGGTCCGTCGTGGGCGGCATCCAGGATGAAGCGATCGCCGGCCTTGAGCGAGACCTTGCCGTCGCCGAAGCGGCCCACGCGAATCTTCGGGCCCTGCAGGTCGGCCATGATGCCGACGGCGCGATCGACCTTGCGGCAGGTCTCGCGCACCAGCTCGGCGCGCTTCAGGTGGTCCTCGGCGCTGCCGTGGGAAAAGTTCAGGCGCACCACGTCCACGCCGGCGAGGAACATGCGCTCGAGCACGGCCGCATCGCTCGATGCGGGTCCGAGGGTGGCCACGATCTTGGTGCTGCGTTGCATGCGGTCCTTCAGGCGCCCTGGGCGCGTTGCTCGAGGATTTCCACCGCCGGAAGCGTCTTGCCCTCGAGGAATTCGAGGAAGGCGCCGCCGCCGGTGGAGATGTAGCCGATGCGGTCGGCCACGCCGAACCTGGAGATGGCGGCGAGCGTGTCGCCGCCGCCCGCGATGGAGAAGGCATTCGACGAGGCGATGGCTTCGGCCACGGCGCGCGTGCCGTTCTCGAACGCGGCGAACTCGAACACGCCCACCGGACCATTCCACACGATGGTTCCCGCCTGGTGCAGCATGCCGGCGTACCGCGTGGCGGTCGCAGGGCCGATGTCGAGGATGAGCTCGTCCGCGCCCACTTCGGCGGCCGGCTTGGCCTGCGCGGGCGTGTCTGCAGCGAAAGCCTTGCCCACGACCACATCCCCGGGAATCGGCACGGCGGCGTTACGCGCCTGCATCATCGCGATGATCTCGCGCGCCTCGCCGGCGAGGCCGGGCTCGGCGAGCGACTTGCCGATGGGCAGCCCGCTCGCCAGCATGAAGGTGTTGGCGATGCCGCCGCCGACGATGAGCTGGTCCACGCGAGCGGCGAGCGACTTGAGGATGGTGAGCTTGGTCGAGACCTTCGAGCCCGCGACGATGGCGAGCAACGGCCGGCGCGGCTGGGCGAGCGCGCGGCCCAGCGCTTCCAGCTCGGCGGCAAGCAACGGCCCGGCGCACGCGATCGGAGCGTATCGGGCGATGCCGTGGGTCGTGGCCTCGGCGCGATGGGCCGTGCCGAAGGCATCGTTCGCGTAGACGTCACATAGCGCCGCCATGCGCCGCGCGAGGCCCTCGTCGTTCTTCTTTTCTCCCTTGTTGAAGCGGCAATTCTCGAGGAGCACGATGTCGCCGCCGGCGACATCCACGCCCTCGACCCAATCGCGGCGCAGCGGCACCTCGCGCCCGAGCAACTCGGCCAGGCGCTGCGCCACGGGCTCGAGCGAGTCGGCAGGCGAGAATTGTCCTTCGGTGGGCCGGCCGAGGTGCGAGGTCACCATCACCGCCGCGCCCTTCTCGAGCGCGAGGCGGATGCCCGCGAGGCTTGCGCGGATGCGGGTGTCGTCGGTGATCCGCCCGCCATCGTCCTGCGGCACGTTCAGGTCGGCGCGGATGAACACGCGCTTGCCCTCCAGGTCCAGGTCCGCCAGCTTGAGCAGCTTCATCAGAGCGATTCCCGCGGGGGCTTCGCGCGCGCGGCCGATCGGTCCAGGGTGGCCTGCAGCTCGCGCGTGATGCGGCTGCCGGTCGTCTGGAAGAGGAAGGGGAAGAGCCCGTGCACCACGGCGGCCATGCCGCCCAACGCCATCTTCATGCCGTAGCGGCAGGCGAACCCGCAGTGCTCGAGGTACGTCTCTCCCACGTCGCGTGGATGCGACGTGAACGGGTTGCGCATGCCCCGCGGCCCCGTGGCTATTTGGCAGCCATCCAGGCCATGGTGACGTCGAGCATGCGGTTCGAGAAACCCCACTCGTTGTCGTACCAGCTGGAAACCTTCACGAGCCGCCCCGACACCTTGGTGAGCGTGGCGTCGAAGATCGACGAGCGCGGATCGTGGTTGAAGTCCACCGAGACCAGCGGGCCGGTGTTGTAGCCGAGGATGCCCTTGAGCGGCCCCGATTCGGAGGCCTTCTTCATCACCGCGTTCACTTCGTCCACGGTGGTGTCGCGCGCGGCGATGAAGGAGAGGTCCACGATCGAGACGTTGATGGTCGGGACCCGGATCGCGTAGCCGTCCAGCTTGCCGTTGAGCTCGGGCAGCACGAGTCCCACGGCGGCCGCCGCGCCGGTCTTGGTCGGGATCATCGATTGCGTGGCCGAGCGCGCGCGCCGCAGGTCCTCGTGGAAGACGTCGGTCAGCACCTGGTCGTTGGTGAACGCGTGGATCGTCGTCATGAGGCCGGTCGTGAGGCCGATCGCGTCGTGCAGGGGCTTCACCAGCGGCGCCAGGCAGTTGGTGGTGCAGGAGGCGTTGGAGATGACCGTCTGCGAGGCCTTGAGCGTCTCGTGGTTCACGCCGTAGACGATGGTGCCATCCACGTCCTTGCCGCCCGGGGCCGAGATGATCACCTTCTTCGCCCCGCCCTTCAGGTGCGCCGAGGCCTTCTCCTTGCTGGTGAAGAAGCCGGTGCACTCCAGCACCACGTCCACGCCCAGGTCCTTCCAGGGAAGCTGGGCCGGATCGCGCTGCGCCACGACCTTGATGCGGTCGCCGTTAACCACCATGTGGTCGCCGTCGACCTCGACCTTGCCGGGAAATTTGCCGTGCGCGGTGTCGTAGCGCGTGAGGTGCGCGTTCGTCTCGGGGGGGCCGAGGTCGTTGATGGCGACGACCTCCAGGTCGTGGGACTTGTTGCTCTCGTAGTGGGCGCGAAGGATGTTGCGCCCGATGCGGCCGTAGCCGTTGATGGCGACGCGGACGGTCATTGCGGAAGGCTCCGGAGGAAATGCAGGGACAAGCGGTCCATTTTACTTGACCGCCACGAGGCGGGTGAGGTCGTGCCAGCCGTACGCGACCTCGACGAAGGAGAAACGGCCGAGGCGCTCGCTTTTCTCGCCCATCTCCTCGCCGCCGAGGGCCTCGTAGAAAAGGCGCGCGCGGTTGGCCTTGAGCACCCACAGGTAGAAGCCGAATACGCCATGGCGCACGAAATGCGCGGCGCAGGCGCGCACGAGGCCGCGGCCCACGCCCGCGCGCTGGTGCGCCTGGAGGACATAGAGGGAATAGATTTCGGCCTCCAGGCCCTCCAGCAGGTGCCGGGCCGGCCCGCAGGAAGCGAAGCCCAGCAACTTGCCATCCGACTCCGCGAGCCACGTCGCGGCCATGGGCTCCGGCCGCGCGAGCCGCCAGCGCCACATCTCCTCGCTGCGCCGGCCGGCTCTTTGCTCTATGAAATCGGCCGGCAGGATGCCGCCATAGGTGGTGCGCCAGCTTTCTCGATGGACATGGGCGATGCGAGCGGCGTCGTCCCCGCGGGCTTCCCGTACCGCGAGCTCGACCCTCAGGAAGTCGCCCCGAGCACGGAGCGCACCGCCGCGACGACGTGGGCGACGTCGACGCCGAGGAACTTGTAGACGTCTGCCGCCGGCGCCGATTCGCCGAAGCGATCGACTCCGACCACCGCGCCCTCGAGCCCCACGTACTTGCGCCACAGATCCGTGACGCCCGCCTCCACCGCGACGCGCGGCAGGCCGACGGGCAGCACCGCCTCGCGCCAGCCGGCTTCCTGGCGATCGAAGAGGCTCGTGCACGGCATCGAGACCACGCGCACGGCGACTCCGGCGGCGGCGAGCTCCTTCTGGGCGGCGAGTGCCAACGACACTTCGGAGCCGGTGGCGAGGATCACCGCCCGGGCGCCCGCTCCGTCCGAAATCACATAGCCCCCGCGCCGGATCGCCTCCACCGTCCGGGCGTCGCGCTTCACGAACGGCACGTTCTGTCGCGTAAGTGCGAGCGCGCTCGGGCCGTCCTTGCGCTCGATCGCCATGGTCCACGCCACGGCGGTTTCCACCGTGTCACAGGGGCGCCAGACGTCCATGTGGGGAATGAGCCGCAGGCTCGCGACATGCTCGATGGACTGGTGCGTCGGACCGTCCTCGCCCAGGCCGATGGAATCGTGGGTGAAGACGAAGATGTTGCGCGCGCGCATGAGTGCCGCCATGCGCAGCGCGTTGCGGGAGTAGTCCGAGAACGTGAGGAACGTCCCGGAGTACGGGATGAACCCGCCATGCAACGCGAGGCCGTTGCCGATCGCCGCCATGGCGAACTCGCGCACGCCGAAGTAGACGTAGTTGCCGCCCTGCTCGGCCGTCACGGGGCGGGATCCGGACCACATCGTCAGGTTGGAGCCGGTAAGGTCGGCCGAGCCGCCGAGCAATCCCGGCAGGCGCGGCCCTATGGCCTCGAGCGTGGTTTGCGAAGCCTTGCGGGTGGCCACGCTTTCGGCTTTTTCCTCGGCTTTCGCGAGCAGCGACCGGACCACGTCGGGCCAGTCGGGCGGCAGCTCTCCCGCGATGCGCCGGCGAAACTCCCGCGCGGCATCGGGCTGCGCGCGCTCGTAGGCGGAGAAACGGTCATTCCATTCGGCCTCGGCCGCCTTGCCGCTTTCGCGCGCGTCCCATGCGCGGTAGACGGACTCGGGTATCTCGAACGGCGCATGCTTCCAGCCGATCGCCTCGCGCGTCGCCGCGACTTCCTTGTCGCCCAGCGCGGCCCCGTGGACGGCGTCCGTGCCCGCCTTGTTGGGCGAGCCCTTGCCGATCACCGTGCGGCAGCAGACGAGCGTCGGCTTTTCACTCGTTCGCGCGCGCTCGATGCCGGCGGCGATCGCAGCAGGATCATGCCCGTCCACGCCTGGAATCACGTTCCATCCGTAAGCTTCGAAGCGGCGCGGCGTGTCGTCCCGGAACCACCCTTGCACTTTGCCGTCAATAGAGATGCCGTTGTCGTCGTAGATCGCGACCAGCTTCCGCAACCCGAGCACGCCGGCGAGCGAGCACGCCTCGTGCGAGATTCCCTCCATCAGGCAGCCGTCGCCCAGCAGGACGTAGGTGTAGTGGTCGACGATCTCGTGGCCGTCGCGGTTGAACTCGGCGGCAAGGAGCTTTTCGGCGAGGGCGAAGCCGACGGCATTCGCCAGTCCCTGGCCCAGGGGCCCCGTCGTGGTCTCCACGCCGGGCGTATAACCCACCTCCGGATGGCCGGGCGTGCGCGAATGCAGCTGGCGGAAATTGCGGATCTCCTCCATCGGCAGGTCGTAGCCGGTGAGATGGAGCAGCGCGTATTGCAGCATCGAGCCGTGCCCGTTGGAGAGCACGAAGCGATCGCGATCGGGCCATGCGGGGTTGGCCGGGTTGTGCTTGAGGAAGCGGCGCCACAGCACCTCGGCGATTTCGGCCATGCCCATCGGCATTCCGGGATGACCCGAGTTGGCCTTCTGCACCGCGTCCATGGCGAGCGCGCGGATGGCGTTGACGACGTCGGCGTAATCGGCCGCGGACGAATGGGTATCGGGCATCGGGAATGTTTCAGGCGAAAGGGCGGAAATGCCGCGGAAATGCTTCGAAAAGGCTTGAAAGTGTTTTCAGCAGCAGCAATATCGGATTATACTTGCGCACTTTTTCACCGCGATATTTTTCGCTTGGGTAAACCTCTGCAAGAAGGACAGCACCCGCCGCCCTGGGTTTGAGGGCGCCCCGCCAAAAGCGGGAGCGCCCGAGGTCGCGTGTGCAGTCCCCGACTTCGGATCTTTGCTTGGAAGGGGGTATCACGATGAAGGGCCTGCACATCATTGCCGATCTCTACAACTGCCAGAAGGGCGATTTCCTGGTTTCGGCCGACAAGTTGCGCGAGCTTTGCGTCAACGCCTGCACCGAAGCCGGCCTCACCGTAGTCGGAGATCATTTCTACCAGTTCGACGGAGCCGACGGCACCCAGCAAGGGGGCTCGACGGGCGCCGTGGTGCTGGCCGAATCGCACCTCGCCATCCATACCTGGCCCGAGCGCGACGGGGCCACGCTGGACGTGTACGTCTGCAACTACACGTGCGACAACACCGGCAAGGCCGAGGCGGTCTACAAGACCCTCCTGAAAGCCCTCAAGCCGGCCGACGTCCTCGTCGAGCGCGTGCAACGCGGGCGCGACTTGCCGCTCAAGAAGAAAGTGGCCTAGCAGGTCGCTGGTCGCCCCCGCGAAGGCGGGGGCCCAATTCCAATGTCCGAGAAAATCTTCGAGCGCCTGAACGACGCGAGCGGCGTCTATTTCGAGGCCACGCTCGTCGAGCGCCGGCAGACGCCCTACCAGCTCCTCGAGGTGTACGAGACGCCGGAGCTCGGGCGCATCTTCCGCCTCGACGGCTTCAACATGACCTCCGAGCGCGACGAGTTCTTCTACCACGAGAACCTCGTGCACCCGGCGGCGACCGCCCACCCCGATCCCCGGCGCGCGCTGGTGATCGGCGGCGGCGACGGCGGCTCCTGCGAGGAGCTGCTCAAGCATTCGACCCTCGAGCGCGCCCACATGGTCGAGCTCGATGCCGAGGTGATCGCTCTCGCCAGGGCGCGGTTCGGCAAGGTCCATGGAGGCGTTTTTGACGATTCGCGGCTCGAAGTGACCGTGGGCGACGGCCTCGCCTACCTGCGCGCCACCGAGACACGCTATGACCTCGTTCTGATGGACCTCACCGATCCGGTCGGGCCGTCGGTGCAGCTCTATTCGGCGGCCACGTTCGCGCTGGCGCGGCGCGCGATGGCGCCCGGAGCGGCGCTCACGCTGCACATCGGCTCGCCGTTCTCGCATCCGGATCGCGTGCGCTCCACGCTCGCCAACCTGCGCCAGGTGTTCCCGCTCGTCACCACCTACTTCGTGCACATACCCCTTTACGGTTCGATATGGGGGTTCGCCTGCGCTTCCGGCGCGCTCGACCCGCGCAGCGTGCCCGCCGGGGAGATCGACCGCCGCCTCGGCGCGCGCGGCGTGGCACAGCTGCAGTACTACAATGGCGCCGTCCACCACGCCATGTTCGCGCTTCCCAACTACGTACGCGACCTCGTGGCATAGGCAGACATGCGCAAATCCGCGCGCGTGACCCTCGTGCTCATCGGCCTCACAACGCTCGCCGGCTGCGGCGGGGAGGAAAAGCGCCGCGACGTCTATCGCACGCGCGAAGACTGCCTCGCCGACTGGGGAAACAAGCCGGAAGACTGCACGCCCGCCACCGAGAAGCGCCACGCGGGAACGGGTTTCTGGTACGGGCCGATGTACCTGCCTCGCTGGGGCGGCTCCTGGTTCAGTCGCGGTTCGGGAGCCAGCTCCACGCGCATGGGCTCGGGACGTTCCATCGGCAGCAGCTCCTCGGGCGTGAGCCGCGGCGGCTTCGGCTCGTCGGGGCGCTCGTCGGCGAGCTAGCGTGCAGCGCCAGGCGCTCGCGCCGCGCCCGGACTGGCCCGCGAAGATGGACGAGCTGGGCTTCCACTTCCACTCGATCGACGGCACCTACTGGGACGAGAGCGCCTGCTACCGCTTCTCCACGAGCGAGGTGGACACGCTCGAGCTCGCCACCGCGGAGCTGCAGTCGCGATGCATCGAGGCCGTGGGCCGCGTGATCGAGGCGCGCGACTTCCAGCGCTTCCGGATCCCGGAGCGCTTCCACGCGCTGATCGAGCGCTCGTGGGAGGACGACGACATGTCCCTCTACGGGCGCTTCGACCTCTCCTGGGACGGCAGCGGCGCGCCGAAGATGCTCGAGTACAACGCCGATACGCCGACGGCGCTGCTCGAGGCGAGCGTGGCCCAGTGGTATTGGCTCCAGGACGTTTTTCCCGGGCATGACCAGTTCAACTCGATCCACGAAAGGCTCCTCGCCCGCTGGACCGACATGCGCGGGCAGCTGCCCGCCGACGGCCGCGTGTACTTCACGTGCGACGCGCACTCGCCAGAAGACCAGGGCACCGTCGATTACCTTCGCGACACCGCGATCCAGTCGGGCCTGCAGGCGATCGCCATCGACATCGCCGATATCGGCTGGGATGGCCGCAGGTTCGTCGACGTCGAAGGGCGGCGCATCGGTGCCCTCTTCAAGCTCTATCCCTGGGAGTGGATGGCACGCGAGGCCTTCGGCGAGCACCTGCTCGGCCGGCCGATGGCCGTCATCGAACCCGCCTGGAAAATGCTCCTCTCGAACAAGGCGATCCTGCCGGTGCTCTGGGAGATGTTTCCCGGCCACCCGAACCTGCTCGCGGCGAGCTTCGAGCCCGGCCGGGTGCCTTCGGACTACGTGAAGAAGCCGCTCTATTCGCGCGAGGGCGCCAACGTCTCGATCCACGCGGCCGCCGGCACGATCGAGGCGCCGGGCGACTATGGCGAGGAGGGCTTCATCTGGCAGGCATACCATCCGCTGCCGCGATTCGGCGACAACCACATGGTGATCGGCTCCTGGATCGTGGGCGAGGAGCCCGCGGGCATCGGCATCCGCGAGGACGCCTCGCCCATCACGCGCAACACCAGCCGCTTCGTTCCCCACCACTTCGCCTGAACCGGAGGAAACCTTGAGACAAGTGCTCGACTCGTTCGCCACGTTCGACGACTTCCTCGTGTACCTCGCGCTCGCCGTGGTGCTGCTCGCCGCGTTCGTCTCGGTCTACATCCGCGTGACGCCCTACCGCGAGATCGCGCTCATCCGCGAGGGCAACATGGCCGCCTCGTTCAGCCTTTCGGGATCCTTGCTCGGCTTCATCGTCCCGCTCGCCGCAGCCGTGCGGCACAGCGTGAGCCTCGTCGACATGGCGCTGTGGGGGCTGGTGGCGATGGTGGTGCAGATCGTTGCCTACATCGTGGTGAAGATGCTCATCCCCACGCTCACCGAGGACATTCCGGCCAACAAGACCTCGACCGGGTTTTTCCTGGGAACGCTTTCGCTTGGCGTGGGATTGTTGAATGCGGCTTGCATGAGTTACTAGGGACGGGGGACGGGGGCGGGGGACGGGGAGCGGCTCAGGTTGCGAGGTGCTCCCGGATCCAGCGGCGCCACTCGATCAGCAACGGCTCGGTGCGCGCCGCGATCACGGAGCGCGACCACGGCGATCCTTTCCAGTAGTCGTCGTCTTCGAGAGCCGAAAGGTAACCGCCGGACTCGGCGAGGATGAGCGAGCCGGCCGCGTAGTCCCACATCTTCTGGCCCGAATGCAGCATGACGTCGGTCCGCGCGGCGGCCAGGTGGCACCACGATAACGCCGACGATCCGCTGGTGAGCCGCCTCGCATAAGGCTTGTGGCGCTTGAGCGCGCCGCGCAGGCGCGCCGTGTCGCGGCGCAAGCTCACCTCGGCCACGGCGCGCTCGAGAGACGGCCCCCGCGAGGGCACGCGCAAGGGACGATGATTCAGCCATGCGCCGGCTCCCTGCACAGCGTAGAAGGCCTCGTCGGCGATCGGGTCGTAGATGGTGCCGAAGAGTGGCCGCGATCCTTCCATCAAGGCGACGGAGACGGCGAAGAAGGGCACCGCCTGGCTGAAATTCTTGGTGCCGTCGAGCGGGTCCACGCACCAGAAGCGCGGGCTCGATTCGAAGAGCGCGACCTGCTCGTGCGAGGGCATCTCCTCGCCCATCACCGGCACGGGATCGATCGAATGCAGCCGCCGAACCAGTTCGCGCTGCGCGGCGAAGTCGGCCTCGGTGACGATGCTGCCGTCGTCCTTGCGCGATACCGGCGAAGTGCCGCCAAAGGGCGCCAGGTTTCGATAGCGCGGCAGGATCTCCTCGGCGGCCACGCGGCGCACCGCCTCGATGGCGCGCGCGGCGAAGTGAACCGTGATGTCCACCTCGCTATGCTACATTCGTCCGCACCCCGCCCCGCATCGCGTTCGTGCCCATCCCGCGCATCCATTGCGACCTCACGCTCGGTCCCGGCGCCCAGTTCGCGCTCGCGGCGGAGGCGGCGCAGCACGTGGCCAAGGCCCTTCGCCTCAAGGCGGGAGACGCGCTCGTGGTGTTCGACGGGCGCGGCGGCGAGTACGACGCGTCCATCCAGCGCATCGAGAAGGGACGCGTCGACGTGAAGGTGGGCGCCTGGCGGGAAACGCGGCGCGAATCGCCGCTCGCGATCGGCCTGGTGCAGGGCCTTCCCGAGGCCGACAAGATGGACTGGATCATCCAGAAGGCGACCGAGCTCGGCGTGGGCTGGATCCAGCCGGTGGTTTGCGAACGCAGCGTGGTGCGCCTGCCGCCCGAACGTGCCGCCCGCCGGGAAGCGCATTGGCGCCGCGTGGCCGTCGCAGCCTGCGAGCAGAGCGGCCGTACCAATGTCCCGCAGGTGCGTCCGACGTTGGGCTTCATGGCCTGGATTGCCGAAGCCGGCGGCCCGGCGCGCTGGATGCTCGATCCCGAGGGTCCGCCGCTCGCGAGGCTGGGGCCGCCGCCGGCGCCGCTCGAGCTGGTCGTGGGCCCCGAGGGAGGATTTTCGGAGCGCGAGCGCGAAGTGGCGCTCTCGCGCGGCTGCCTCGCCGCCGGGTTGGGGCCACGCGTGCTGCGAACGGAGACGGCCCCGGTTGCGGCGCTCGCGGTGGTGCATGCGCTTTGGGGCGACCTCGCCTAGGTATCATTCACGCCCCATGGCCAAGAATCCCGCGCCCAAGACCGAAGCGTTCGTGAAGTGGTTCCGTTCGGCCACGCCCTACATCCATCGGTGGGGAGGCGCGACCTTCGTGATCGCCTTCGGCGGCGAGGTGCTGGCCGACGGCGAGTTCCAGCAGCTCACCCACGACATCAACGTGCTCGTGAGCCTGGAGGTTCGCGTCGTGCTCGTCCACGGCACGAGGCCGCAGATCGAGGAGCAGATGCGCCAGCACGGTGTCGAGCCGCGCTACGAGCATGGGCGCCGCGTGACCGACGCGCGAGCGCTCGCCTGCGTGAAGGAAGCCAATGGCATCGTCCGGGTCGAGATGGAGGCGCTGCTCTCGATGGAGCTCGCCAACAGCCCGATGTGGGGTGCCGACATCCGTGTCTCCTCCGGCAACTTCGTCACCGCCAAGCCGGTGGGCGTCGTGGCAGGCGTGGACTTTGGCCACACTGGCGAAGTGCGCAAGGTGGATGCCGACGGGATTCGCCGCCGCCTCGAGGACCACGAAGTGGTGCTGATCTCGCCCATCGGCTTCTCGCCCACCGGCGACATCTTCAACTGCACGCTCGAGGATGTCGCGAGCTCCACCGCGCTCGCCTTGCGGGCCGACAAGCTGATCTTCCTCACCGAGAAGGCGGGCGTCATGGACGCGCGCAACAAGCTGATCTCGGAGCTCACCGTGAAGCAGGCCGCCGAGGTGATGGCCCGCGACAGCCTGCCCGAGGACGTGCGGCTCTATTTGCCCTGCGCCGCGAGGGCGGTGGCCCAGGGCGTCAAGCGCGCCCACCTCATCAGCCGCCACGTGGATGGGGCGCTGCTGATCGAGCTCTTCACGCACCACGGCATCGGCACGATGATCACGCCGGAATCGCCCGAGCGCATTCGCCCCGCAAGCGCCGCGGACGTGCCGGGCATCCTGCAGATTTTGGAGCCCCTCGAGCAGCAAGGCATCCTCGTCAAGCGCGAGCCCGAGCACCTCGAGCGCGACATCGGCCAGTTCTTCGTGCTCGAATCCGAGGGGAACATTCTCGGTTGCGCGGCGCTCTACCCCTTCGCGGAGCAGAAGACCGCGGAGCTCGCGGCGCTGGCGGTGAACCCGTTCTACCGCGACGGCGGCCGCGGCGAACGCCTGCTCGAGTACGCCGAGTCGCGCGCGCGGGCGATGGGCCTGAAGAGCCTCTTCGTGCTCTCCACCCGGACCACGCATTGGTTCCTCGAGCGCGGCTTCGCCGAGTCGGACCCGACCCGACTACCCGATCGCAAGGCCGCGCTCTACAACTACGACCGTCGCTCGAAGGTGTTCACGAAAAACTTGTGGGGATGAGGAATGAGGGATGAGAGTTGACGCGCCAATGACTGGAGGCCGCAAATGGCGAGGATGGTGAACTGCATCAAGTTGAAGCGCGAGGCCGAGGGGCTGGACTTTCCGCCGTATCCCGGCGAGCTCGGCAAGAAGCTCTACGAAGGCGTTTCCAAGGAAGCCTGGAAGGGGTGGCTCGAGCACCAGAAGATGCTGGTGAACGAGAACCGCCTCAACCTTTCGGATCCGCGCGCGCGCAAGTATCTCGAAGAGCAGATGCGCAAGCACTTCTTCGGCGAGGGCGCCGACCACGCGACGGGGTACGTGCCTAAAGCTTGACGGGGACGGGGTGATGGGCAACGCGGGGACGGGAACTACCTCTTCAGCGTCCTCACCCCGCTCGCCGAGGCGAGGAGCAGCACATCCGCCGGCCGGCGGGCGAAGATGCCATTGGTCACCACGCCCGCGATGTGGTCGAGCTCGCCCTCGAGCTCCACGGGGTTCAGGATCGTGAGCCCCTTCAGGTCGAGGATCAAGTTGCCGTTGTCCGTGGTCACGCCCTGGCGCAAATGCGGCATGCCGCCGGTCTTCACCAGGCGGCGCCCCACGTAGCTGCGGGCCATCGGGATCACCTCGATCGGCACGCCGAACTTGCCCAGCACCGGGACGAGCTTGGATTCATCGGCGATGCAGACGATACGGGCGCTCGCGGCGGCGACGATCTTCTCCCGCGTGAGCGCAGCGCCACCGCCCTTGATCATCGCCAGGTGCTCGGTCACCTCGTCGGCGCCATCGACGTAGACGTCGCAGCCGTCGGTGTCGTTGAGCTCGGAAACCGGAATGTGCAGCTCGCGCAGCCGCCGTGCGCTCGCCTCCGAGCTCGCCACCGTGGTCTTGATGCGCGCGCGGCGCAAGGCCAGCGCCTCGATGAAGAAATTCACTGTCGAGCCGGTGCCGACGCCGACGACAGAATCGTCCTCGACGTGCTGCAGGGCGGCCTCGGCGGCCGCCTTCTTGAGTGCGTTCGCGTCCATGGGAAAAGGATAACAGGCTGCTATCCTTCCGGGTTCATGCGCGACGACGGCTACCTCGAGAAAATCCTCACGGCCCGGGTCTACGACGTGGCGATCGAGAGCCCGCTCGAGATCGCGCCGGCGATGACCGCGCGGCTCGGCAATGCGATCCTGCTCAAGCGCGAGGACAAGCAGCCGGTGTTCTCCTTCAAGCTTCGCGGCGCCTACAACAAGATGGCGCACCTCACCGCGGCGCAGCTGCGCCGCGGCGTGATCTGCGCGAGCGCCGGAAACCACGCGCAGGGAGTGGCCCTCTCAGCCCAACGCCTCGGCACCTCGGCGATCGTGGTGATGCCGGTCACCACGCCGCGCATAAAGGTCGAAGCCGTGCGGGCGCGCGGCGCGAAGGTCGAGCTGCAGGGCGACAGCTACCACGAGGCGTCGTTGCACGCGAAGGCGCTCTCCCGGCGCGAGAACCGTACCTTCGTGCATCCGTACGACGACCCGCTGGTGATCGCCGGCCAGGGCACCATCGGCCTGGAGATCCTGCGCCAGCACGCGCATCCCATCGATGCCATCTTCGTTCCCGTGGGCGGCGGCGGCCTCATCGCGGGCATCGCCGCGTACGTGAAGCGCATTTCGCCGTCCACCCAGGTGATCGGCGTCGAGCCCGTGGACTCCAACGCCATGGAGCGCTCGCTCGCCGCGGGCCGGCGCGTGACGCTGCCGCACGTGAACATCTTCGCCGACGGCGTGGCGGTGAAGCAGGTGGGGCGGGAGACCTTCCGCCTGTGCCGCAGGCTGGTGGACGCGATGGTGCTGGTGGACACCGACGAGATCTGCGCGGCGATCAAGGACATGTTCGAGGACACTCGCACCGTGGTCGAGCCCGCGGGGGCCCTTGCATTGGCCGGCGCCAAGGCTTGGACGGAGCGCCGCCGAGTACGCGGGCGCACGCTGGTCGCCGTTTGCGGCGGCGCCAACATGAACTTCGACCGGCTGCGCTTCGTGGCGGAGCGCGCCGAGCTGGGCGAGCACCGCGAAGCCGTGCTCGCGGTCACCATCCCCGAGCGTCCGGGCAGCTTCCGCGCGCTTTGCGCGTTGCTCGGCAAGCGCAGCGTGACCGAGTTCAACTACCGTTTCGCGCCCGGCGGCGATGCGCACGTCTTCATCGGCGTGTCTGTGGGGGGGCGCGAGGAGACGAGACGCCTCATCGCTCACCTCGAGCGCGCCCGTTTGCCCGCGCGCGACCTTTCCGACAACGAGCTCGCCAAGATGCACGTGCGCCACCTGGTGGGCGGGCGCACCAGCGGCGCGCGCGACGAGATGCTCTATCGCTTCGAGTTTCCGGAGCGTCCGGGAGCGCTCATGAACTTCCTCGAGCACATGGGCTCGGGCTGGAACATCTCGCTCTTCCACTACCGCAACATGGGCGCCGACGTCGGGCGCGTCCTGGTGGGGCTGCAGGTGCCTTCGCGCGAGCGAAGCGCCTTCAGGCGGTTTCTCCGCGACCTCGGCTACGACTACGTGGACGAATCGCGCAACCCGGCGTACCGGCTGTTCCTGCGCTGACCTTGGCGTCCGATCCGGCCTTCCAGCAGGCGCTCGCGCTCTTCGAGGCCGGGCGCATGGCCGACGCCGAGAACGTGTTGCGCGAGGTCGTCTCGGCAAGTGCCCGGCCGGAAGCCATCGAGTTGCTGGGAGGCGCCGTCGCGGCCCAGGGCCGCGTGGAGGAGGCGCTCGAGCTCTACGATCGCGCCATGGCCTCGCGCGCGGGCTCACCATCGCTGCGGACCAACCGCGCGCGCGCGCTGATGGCGCTGGGACGGCTGGACGAGGCCCTGCAGGAGGCGCTCGAGGCGGTGCGCATCAAACCCGACCTGCACCCGGCGTGGAACCAGCTCGCGGGCATCCACGCCGCGCGCGGCGAGGCGGCGCAGGCTGAACGCGCGTACCGGCGGGCGCTTTCGCTCAAGCCCGACCATGCGGACACCCACTACAACCTGGCGCTGCTATTCCAATCGCAGGGGCGAAGCGAGGAGGCGATCGCGAGCTACCGCAAGGCGCTGCAAATGCGGCCCGATTTCGCGCCTGCGCACAACAACGTCGCCAACGAGCTGTACCTGCAGGGCCGCGTGGACGAGGCCTTCGTGCACTACGACCGCGCGATCCGCCTCGATCCGCAGCTGGCCGACGCATGGTCCAACTATGGCAATGCGCTGCGGGAAGCCGGGCGCGTGGAGCAGGCTATCCCGCTGCTCGAGCGCGCCCTCGCGCTCAAGCCGGGTTCGGCGCCGGTGCAGAACAACCTCGGCATCGCCTACTTCGCCCGCAACCGCCTGGCCGAGGCGGCCGAGTGCCATCGCCGAGCGCTGGAGGCGCAGCCCGGGTTCCTCGAAGCGCGCAACAACCTCGGCAACGCGCTCGCGGCGCTGGGGCGCGGGGATGAAGCGATCGCCTGCTACGAGGCGGTCATCGCCGCCAAGCCGGATCATGCGGACGCGCACAGCAACCTCGGGCTGCAGCTGCAGGAGCGCGGCGATATCGAAGGCGCCATGCGAAGCTACGAGCGCGCGCTCGCGCTCGAGCCCGCTCACGCCGATGCCATCAACAACCTCGGCTACCTCCTGCAGGAACAGGGCCGCCAGGACGACGCGATGGCGCTCTATCGCCGGGCGATGCAGGCCAACCCGCGTTCGGCGCGCGCCGCGTACAACCTCGGCCTCGCCCACCTCGCGCGCTTCGAATTCGAGGAGGGGTGGCGCCTGTGCGAGCTGCGCTACCACACGACCCCGCCCGTGGCCGTGCTGCGGCCCTTCCGCATTGCGCCCTTCACCGCCGCCGACCTGGGCCAGGGCCGGCGCATCGCGATCTGGCGTGAGCAGGGCGTCGGTGACCAGCTCATCTATTCCACTTTGCTGCCGGAGCTCGCCACGCGCGGCGAGCGCTTCGTGCTCGAAGTGGACGCGCGACTGGTGGCGGCATTCCGCCGCGCCTTTCCGCAATGGAACGTCGTCTCGCCGGATGAGTCCGAAACCGCATTTGCCGAATGCGACCGGCACATGGCGATCGCCACGTTGCCGGGGTTGCTGCGCAATTCCCGCGCCCGCTTCGAGCGCCAACCGGCCGCGCTCCTGGCGGCGGACGTGGCGCGGTCGTCCGAATATCGTCGCCGGCTGGCGAAGCCGGGCAAGCGCGTGGTCGGAATCTCCTGGCGCAGCTTCCAGCCCGCGGCGCGCGGCCACGTGCAGCGCAAGAAATCCGCGCCGCTCGAAGCCTTCAAGGCCCTTTCGCTGCGCGACGACATGATGCTGCTCGACCTGCAGTACGGCGACACCTCCGCCGAGCGCGATGCGTTCGCCGCAGGCGGAGGACGGCTCGCTCGCCTCGAGGACCTCGATCTCTTCCACGACCTCGAAGGCGTGCTGGCGGCGGTGGCGGCATGCGATGCAATCCTCACGACCAGCAACGTGACGGCCCATTTCGCCGGCGTGCTCGGCAAGCCCGCGTTGCTCGTGTATCTCTCCGGCAACCCGCCGTTCCACTACTGGGTTCCCGACGAGGAGGGCCGTTGCCTCTGGTACCCGTCGCTGCGCATCGTGACGGCGCGGGAAATCGACACATGGCCCAAGGCCCTGGAGCGCGCCGGTGAGCTTCTCGACGCCTGAAGCCCTGGCCCTCGGGCTTTTCCAGTCGGGGCGTTTCGCCGAGGCCGAGGCGGCATGGCGCGCCATCCTCGCCTCGCGGCCCGACGATCCTGAGGCCCTGCACGTGCTGGGACTCATCCTGCTGCGCACCGGCCGTGCCGAAGGCATGGCCATGCTCGACCGGTCCATCGAGCGCGCCCCGCGCCAGGCGGCGTTCCTGAACAATCGCGCGCAGGTGCTCGCTGAGGCGGGACGCATCGAGGAGGGCCTGCGCGACCTGCGCCGGGCGGTGATGATCGAGCCTCGTTTCCACGCCGCCTTCTGCCACTTGGGAAGCCTCTTGCGCCGCCAGGGGCGCCACGAGGAAGCGCTGGCGGCATTTCGTCGCGCCCTCGCGCTCGATGCGACCGTGCCCGATGCACACGTCGGATTGGGCAACGTCCTGCGGGAACGGGGCGATCGCGCCGGGGCACGCACGGCTTATGAGGCCGCGCTGGGCCTGGATGCCGGCCATGCCTCGGCGCATTACAACCTCGGCGTGCTCATGCTCGAGTCGAACGACGATGCCGGCGCCGAGCGCGCCTTCCGCCGGGCGCTCGAGCGCGAGCCGCGCAATCCCTTCGCGCTCAACAACCTCGGCGTCGCGCTGCGCGAGTCGGGCCGCACCGTGGAGGCGCGCGAGTGCTTCGAGGCCGCTCTCGCCATCGATCCGCGCAATGCCGAGGCGCTGAACAATCTTGGGCTCGCCCTGCAGCAGGAGGAACGCTACGACGAAGCCATCGCGCGTTACGCGCAGGCCGCGGAGCTGCGGCCCGGCTTCGCCGAGGCGATCCTCAACTGGGGCAATGCGCTCAAGGACCGCGGCGACCTCGAAGGCGCGAGCGGCGTGTACGCCAGGGCGCTCGTGATCCGTCCGGATTTCATCGAAGCGCTGGTGAACAGCGCGAGCGTCGCCCTGGATCGAGGCCGCATCGACGAAGCGCGCGCGGGTTACCAGCGCGCGCTGGCAACCGAGCCCGGCTGCGCCGACGCGCTCTACGGCCTGGGCCAGATCGCGCTGCGCGAGGGCCGCTACGCCGAGGGCTGGGATGGATACGAGCGGCGCTTCGAGACCCGCCCGCCGCAGGCGCACCCTCGCAGCTTCGGCATCCCGCGGCTCACCGTCGAATCGTTGGCGGGCGCGCGCCGGGTGGCGCTGTGGTCGGAGCAGGGCATCGGCGACCAGATCCTCTTCTCGTCGCTCCTGCCCGAGCTCGAGAAGCGCAATATCACCGGCGTGGTCGAGGTGGACGCGCGCTTGCTGGGCCTTTACCGGCGCAGCATGCCGCGCTTCGAGTTCGTGGCGTCGGACGAAACCGCGGAGTCCTTCGCGGGCTGCGACCACGAGTTGCCGCTCGGCTCGCTGCCCTCGCTCTTCCGGCGCGATGCCGCGAGCTTCGCCGCGCAGCCGCGATCCTTCCTCGCGCCCGACGCCCGGCGCGTGACCGCGATCCGCGAGCAGCTCGGGCGCGGGCGCGTGATCGGAATTTCCTGGCGCAGCCTGCAGAGAGGGGGCCGCCGCGCGTTTGCCGAGCGCAAGTCGATACCGTTGGAGAATTTCGCCCCGCTCGCCGAGGCTACCGGGGCGCGCCTGCTCGACCTGCAATACGGGGACGTGACCGCCGAGCGCGAGCGCTTCGCCGCCCGCCATCCCGGAGTGCTGGTCCAGGTGGACGGCCTGGACCTGCACGACGATTTGGACGGCGTGGCTGCCGCGATCGCATCGTGCGACCGCGTGGTCACCTCCAGCAACGTGACGGCACACCTCGCCGGCGCGCTCGGGAAGGCGACCCAGGTGGTCTACCTGCGCGATTGGCCGCCCTTCGCGTACTGGACGCCGGGCGCGGATGGCCAGTCGGTGTGGTATCCGTCGGTGCGCGCCGAAAGCGACGCCGCGTGGGGCACGTGGGAGCAGGCGCTCGAAGGCCTGGCGCGGCGGCTGGCTGGGGACGGCTAGGGGGAATCTGGTGCTGTTGAGAGGATTCGAACCTCCGACCTACTGATTACGAATCAGTTGCTCTACCAGCTGAGCTACAACAGCACGCGAACCCATAATTCTACAAGAAAAAGGGGCCCGGACCTGCGTCCGGACCCCTCGCGACTCCGGGCGGGCTAGCGCTCGCCGTGCGGGTACCAGTACACGCGGGAACGGATCTGCTTGATCGGCACCTTCGGTTCCTGGGCGCCGATGGGCGAGCCGGTCCCGGTGTCGAGGTTGATGCCGCCGATCAGCACGTTGGTGGGCTTGACCGAGCCGTCGGGCTGGCGCACCGGCACGATGCCGACCACCGGCGAGGGCGGGATGCCGCCGCCGCTGAAGGTGCCCGAGCGCGAGCCGCCGCACAGCTGGCCGGTGCCGATCACGCCCGAGGCGTTCAGCAGGTTCACCGCGTAGCCGCGCGCTTCGCCCAGGTTGGTGCCGCAGGAACCCGGTGTCGAGTTGGGCGTGGGACGGTTGGTGCTGAAGAATACCGTGCCGCCGAAGATCACCGCCGAGGTCACGGTCTGCTCGCCCTGGCCCGCGGCGAGGTCCATGAACCAGCCGTCCTTCCCGGTCGCGAGCACGGTGTTGCAGTCCGTGGAGGCGGTGAAGTTGGACATGGTGGCGCCGTTCAGGTCGAAGGCCACGTTGGTGAACGAATCGATGAACGAGTAAAAGCGGTTCTGGACCGGCGTCGTGTACGGATAGTTGGTGCTCAAGGGCCGCTCGCGGTCACCGCTGCCGAGGGCGAGATAGACCTTCTCGCCCACGGCGAGCGCCGCCGGGCCGAAGAGGAACTTGCGGCTGCCGCTGTTGGTATAGGCCACCTTGGTGATGGTCCAGGCCCCGGAGGCGAGCGCGTTCTTCGTGGTCGGATCGATGAAATCGATCCGGTACACGGCGCCAAGCGCATCCGCCACGTAGGCGTGGTCCACCTTGCCGTCGAAGTCCCGGTCGATGAGGGTCACGTCGGCGGCGACGCTGCGCTCGGTGTCGAAGGTCTTGACGATCGCGCCGGTGTCGGCGTTGATGACGTACACCTTGTTGCCCTTGGAGGCTGCGGTGCACGTGGTCGTGGCGTTGTCCGTGTCGAGGCAGGTGTCGTAGCCCCCGCCCATGATGATGACCGGCTCGGTTTCGCTGAAGCCCTTGACGAAAGCCAGGTTCGCCGCCGACCACGTCTGCCCGAAGCCGGTGGTGCCGGCGGTGCAGTCGGTGTCATTCGCCTGGTTCGGGCAACCGATGGCCCACTTGAGCACGGGCGTGGTATTGGTCACGTCGAAGCCGTACAACATCCGCCCGCCGCGGCGCATGGTCGGGAAGATCCAGACCTTGCTGTTGTCGGCGTTCTGGTACAGGCCCGAGGAGCCATCGAAGAAGTAGTCCTTGCTCTTCGCGCCGGGGACCGCCGCGATGTTCGGGTAGGTGATGGTCGGGCTGTTGGCATAGAGCCGCTTAAGCTGCCCGTGGTGCTCCGGTGCGATGAAGGCCCAGAGCTCCTTGCCGGTATTGCCCTCGACGGCGCGGAAGGTGCCATCGTTGGCGCCGTAATAGACGACGACGCCGCGCGCGCCGCCGAAGTTCACCGGCAACGGGCGCGAGTGGGCGATGTCCCCGTGGATGCTGGGGCGCGGCTCGGTGGAAGCGGTGGCGGTGGCGTTGCCGTCCTCGTTCAGCACGTCCTTGCCGAGCGTGAAGTCGATGATCGCCGTGTGCTCGGTGGCGTTGGCCGCGGTGGTGCGCGCGGCGGTCACGTTGGTGGAGTTGAAGGGCACCATCGAGCCGCACTGCGAGCCGCACGTGTACATGGTGCGATTCACCGCGAACTCCGGGCCGGTCGCAGAGGGATCGTTGCCACGTCTCAAAACCTCCGCGGCCCCGCCCTTCTCGACTACGCCGCCGTCGGGAAGGTCGTTGTAGGTGCTGTTGGCGACGGTCGAGCAGGAGCCCGCGCTGCTGGCCGAGAACTCCCAGTAGGTGTCGCTGCTGAAGCTGGTCCAGAAGCTGGTCGAGCACGCCTGGATGAAGCCGGTGGTCGCGGCGACCGCCTCGTTGCTGTTCTTGTCGGCGAGCTTCGCCTCGTTGCCGAAGAGCGCGATCTGGAACTGCTTGAGGTTCCCGTACCACTTGGGCTTGGCGTCGGAATCGGGGCGGAACATCCCGATGAACACCTGGTTCTCGTTCTGCGACCGGTTGGTCGCGTTGATGGGCAGCGAGGCCGAGGCGAACACCGAGTTCACCGACTGGATCTCGATGATGATCTCGCGCAGCGCGTCGATGATGGCCTGCTCGCTCTTCGCCTCGAAGTAGCGCCCGCCGCCGTACTTGGCCATCCCTTTCAGCAGAGCGGTCTGGTTGGAGACGTCGGTCTTGTTCAGGAAGACGTCGATCGTGTACGTCTGGATGTACTGGCGGCCCGCGACCGCGTTGACGTCCGTGGTGTAGAGGTACTTGGCCCAGTTGGCCGCCCGGTTGGACTTGTTGCCGATGGGCGCGGGCACCGTGGCGTTGCCGTTGATGCCGGTGAGCAGCGTAGGCTCGTTGTCCTGGCTGGGATAACCGTTGCCGATGAAGATGATGTAGTTCTTGGCGCAGGAGTTGGAGCCGTCGGCGTTGATCGGCCCCTGGTAGTAGGTGCGGGTGTTGTTGGTGAACGCGCCGTAATCGGCCTTGGGGTCGAGCACAGCATAACGCTCGGTCCCGAAATGCGTGCGATCCACCGGCGAGCCGGCCTCGTTCAGGTTTGCCTTGGCCGGCTCGGTATAGCCGCCGAAATACTTGAAGGCCTCGAAGAGCGCCGCGCTGTAGCGCGTCGATGCCGCGTTGATCTTTTCCGAGGGCGAATCGAAATTCTTGAGGATGCAGTTGTCCGTGCCGGTGACCGCGTTGACGCCGGCGGCGCAAGCCGAGGTGCCGATGAGCTGCTGGAACGCGGTCTTGTTCGGACCGGTCATGTTGCGCACCGCGTATCGGATGTATCCGCCGTCGGCGGGGTTTCCGGAAGTGAACATCATGAGGCCCAGGTTCACGTTGGTGCCGACGGACGCGTCGCCCAGGATGGTGTAGAGCGCCTTCAGCTCGGACTCGCCCTGCTTGCCGATGGGCCAGCCCTGGTCGTTGCGCGACCAGTTGGAGCTGTTGTCGAGGATGATGAGGATGTTGGGCGCGGTCGCGGTGCTCGACGAAGGATTGGTGAAGAGGTCGATGTCCTCGGCCGCCGCGGGGCGGACGAAGGCGAGGGCCGCGAAAAGCGCGGCTACGGACGTGCGGACGGAAGAGGGTCTCAAAGGGCCTCCTTCAGGGGTAAGTGGGGAATCAGGGGCAGGACGTCGTGACGTCCAGTGCCTTCACGCGGACGCCCACGCCCTGCGTGGCGCCGAATTTCACGTCGGTGGTGGTGGCGGTGCTGCCGGTGGCCATGGTGACGGCGCTGATGTCCCAGACCGTCTTCCCGCAAAGGGAATCGCCCGAGGAGGTCGCGCCGGCGACCGCGAACACGCCCTGCTGCTGGGCCTGCAGGCAGGCCACGTCCTCGGCGCTGGGCGAGGCGATGATGAGCTCCGAGACCTTCACGATGCGGCCCTGGGAGCAGACCGGCGCGGGCGTGAGGGTCGTGGTGAGGTCGTTCACGCCGTCGCCGTTCAGGTCGGTGCAGACGGTGTTCGGCACCCCGCCGCAGGGGTCGGGCACGGCGTTGGCGGGCGTCGTGGAGAAGGCGGTCGCGCTGATCACCTTCTCGATGGTGAGCTGCGTCGCGTCCAGCGCCTCGGTGCGCTTCTGCATGTTGCCCACGATCTGCAGGTTGGTGGTGGACGTGTTCATGGCGCTGATCGCGAAGAGCGTCAGCATGATCAGCATGACCAGCGTCACGATGAGGGTCGCGCCGCGCTCGCGGCGGCGGGGACGGTTCATCACGGTGGGACCTCGCGGCGTTCGGCTACGTTGTGGAGGCGGACCAGGCCGCTGTAGGCGTGGCGACGGTACGCGCCACCGGGCGTCACGGTCTGGTCGGCGCCGGCCGCGTCGCGGCCCAGGGTGTAGGTCTTGGTGTCGGTGTAGTTGACCGACGGCTCGATGTTGCGGGCGAGCAGGCTGATGCGCGCGGTCGTCACGTTCATCCAGTTGTTCAGCTCCACGCAGCTCGCGCACCCCGCCTTCGTGAAGCTGGTCGGATCGGCGCTGTAGTCGTCGGGCATGCCGTCGCCGCTGCTGTCGATGCCGTACTCGATGTTGAGCTCCTCGATGCCCTCGACGAGAGGGGTCACCGTGAAGGCCGAGCCGGTGAAGTCCAGCCGCTTGAGGGTGGGCACGGCCACCGGCGGCGTGGCGCCGTTGTCGGTGCTCACGTAGTAGATCCGCACGATGTACTGGCGAAGCCCGGCGACCCCGGCGCAATCCTTGATGCGGCGATCGAAAGTGGTGGTGCCCTGCGGCCCGAGGCGATAGGCCGTGGTCGAGGAGGCGTTCTCCGGCGAGCATTTGGCCACCTGCAGGTATGGCAGGCCGGTCACCGCGGCGGCGCAGCCCGTGGTGCCCGCCTCGCAGGTCGAGGCACGGCGCACCACCAGCACGTCGGTGCCCGCCTTGACGTCCGAGGGAAGGCAAGTCGGCACGACGGCGGCGTTGTCGTAACCCTGTACCGCGATGCGCATGGCCGCGCCCCAGACCGTCGGATCGGTGGAGCACGGATCGGGCATGGCGCCGGGAACCGTCGTGGCGCCGTTCACGTCGAGCTCGCCGTAGAAACCGGCCATGCGCAGGTCGTCGGCCAGGAGCTCGACCGCGAAGCGGCCGTTCTCGATCTGGCGGCTGTTGCGCTCCATCTCGGCGCGCGCCGAGCTCGAGTTGGCGAAGAGCGAGGCGAGCGCGGCCAGCACCATGAGGCCCAGGACCATGGCGATCATCAGCTCGACCAGCGATATGCCGAGCATGGCGCGGCGCGGCTTCAAGTGGCGCATCGGGCGGGTCCTCATGGCGGGAAGATGCACAGGCCGGAAGCCGGGTCGTTCTGCAGGCAGCCGATCGTGACCGTGCTGGTGAGGGCGCGACGGGTCTTGTCGTCGCCGTACAGTCCCGAGCCGCAGGTCGTTGCCGGCGCCTTGGTGGCCGCCACGCCTTGCCATACGACGGAAATCACGAACTGCCGCGGCATCACCGGAACGGTGTTCTCGATGCAGCCGCGCGCGCCGATCATGGCGCCTACCTTGCCGCCGCCGCCCGAGGTTTCCGAGGCGCCCAGCAGCGCGTTGCTCCACTCGCAGAGGTCGCGCTCGTGCATGACGGTGAGCGCGCCACACGGCTGCACGCCGACATCGGTCCCCTTGGGAGCGGTGGTGACGTATTGCATGGCGTTCAGCCGATTCGCGTTGATGCGGTCGACCATGTCCTGCAACAGCATGATGGCCTGGGCGCGCTGGAACGATTCGGCCTCGGCGAGGGCGGCATGGGACTGCAGCCCGGCGAGGCCCAGCAGGCCCAGCACGACGATCACGATGGAGACCAGCACCTCGATCATCGAGGTCCCGGCCTGCCGGCGCCGGGGGCGCGATGCCAGGCTCAGCATGATCCCTCCTTGGTCGTGGCCCGCCCGCTCAGGTCGAGGGTCACGCAGCGGTACTTCGAGGCGTCCACGCTCGTGGCCGAAAGGGCGATCTGGGAAGCGGCGCCGGACAGGCGCCCGGTGCCGGAGAAGGCCACCGCGGCCGGCCCTGTCGCGACCAGGTTTTCCCAGCCGCTTTGCTCGCGCAGCACGGTGTTGTTGGCGTCGGTGATGGTCCAGCCCTTCGCCCAATCGCCCGAGGTCGGGGTGATCGTCACGGTGACATTGCGCTTGATCGCCTCGCTGCGGGCGAACACGAGGCTCGAGAACACGTCGAAGGCGGCGGTCTTGATGCGCTGCACGCGAATCATGCCGGCCATGTTCGGCGCGGCGATGGCGGCGAGGATGGCGACGATCCCGACCACCACCATCACTTCGGCGATGGTGAAGCCGGCCATGCGTTGGCGGCGGGTACGCATCATCGCTACCAGCCCTTGTCCACGCCGCCCACCAGGCGCTCCTTCTTGCCGGTGTGCGTGAGCGTGAGGTTGCCGTCGGGGCTCTGGGCGGCGCTGGTGGCCGTGGCCGTGATGATGAACGACGGTGTGGTCGCGCCCGCGGCGACGGTGACGGTGTAGTGATCGCTCACGGTAGTGGGCGGCGTGAGTCCCAGGTCGGCGAGGGCGCTCGCGCCCACGGCGTAGGCGCGGGCGTCCAGGAGGTACTGCTGCTCCTTCTGGGCCACTTGCGTCACGAAGGCCTGGGCGTCGGCGCGGCGACCCTTGCGGAGCTGGCCCTGGTACGACGGGACCGCGATGGCGACGAGGATGCCCACGATCGCGACGGCGACCATGATCTCTATGAGTGTGAATCCACGTGCTGCCTTGGCCACGGCGGTCTCCCTTGGAGTTGTTGGGACGATAATTTGCCTGCCCGGGCCCGGCAAACGCAAGCCGACCGGCGGCCGGGGGCGGGGGGTGGACGGCGTCGCGGCGCCGACGGCCGGCTACGCGGCGGGCGGGGTAAGCCCGCGGGGCATCGGGAAGATCACCGATTCGGTGATTCCCTCGAGCTCGCGCACGCGGGCAGCGCCCAGCGCCTGGAGGCGAAGGATGACCTCGTGCACCAGGACTTCCGGGGCGGAAGCGCCGGCGGTCACGCCGATGGTGCGCTTGCCCGTGATCCATTCGGCGCGCAGCTCGTCGGCGCTGTCGACGAGGTAGGCGTCGCGCCCGAGATTCCGGGCCACCTCGCGCAAACGGTTGGAATTGGAGCTGTTGGGCGAGCCCACAACGATCACCACATCGCACTGGGGCGCCATGAAGCGCACTGCATCCTGGCGGTTCTGCGTGGCGTAGCAGATGTCGTCGCGCTTGGGACCCTGGATGGTCGGGAAGCGTGCCTTGAGCGCGGCGATCACGCGCGCGCAGTCGTCCATCGAGAGGGTGGTCTGGGTCACGTAGGCGAGGCGCTCGGGATCGCGCACCTGAAGCCGCGCCACGTCCTCTTCGCTCTCGACCAGGTACATGCCGTTTTCGGACTGGCCCATGGTGCCTTCGGCCTCCGGATGGCCCTCGTGGCCGATCATGACCACCTCGCGGCCCTGCTCGCGCATCTTGGAGACCTCGACGTGCACCTTGGTGACCAGCGGGCAGGTTGCATCGAACACCTTGAGCCCGCGGCGCTCGGCTTCGCGCCTGACGTCGAGGGAGACGCCGTGCGCGGAGAAGATCACCGTGGCGCCCGCGGGGACCTCGTCCAGCTCCTCGACGAACACGGCTCCCTTGGCGCGCAGGTCGGCGACCACGTACTTGTTGTGCACGATCTCATGGCGCACGTAGATGGGCGCACCGTGGATCTCGAGGGCGCGCTCGACGATGGAAATGGCGCGATCGACGCCGGCGCAGAACCCGCGGGGTTGCGCGAGCAGGACCTCGCGATCGGAGTCGGGAGCGGGCGAAACGGAGCTCATGGCTTCTCCTGGGAGGCGGCCGGACGCGCGGGCGCGCCAGCTGGGCGCACGCTGTCCCACAACAAAAGGGCTACGCCCACGCAGATGGCGGAGTCGGCGACGTTGAACGCGGGCCAGTAATATCCGGCCGCGTGCACCTGGATGAAGTCCACCACGTAGCCGAAGCGCAGGCGATCGTGCAGGTTGCCCAACGCCCCTCCCAGGACGAGCGAGAAGGCGGTGGCGAGGAGCCGGTTGCCCGCATGGCGCCGGAGCATCACCACCAGCGCGGTCGAGATCGCCACCGTGATGAGCGCGAAGAACCAGCGCTGCCAGCCGCCGGCGCCGGCGAGGAAGCTGAACGCAGCCCCGGTGTTGTGCACCAGAACCAGGTTGAAGAACGGCGTGATCTCGCGCACCTCCCCGTAGCGGAAGCCTCCGCTCACCCAGGCCTTGGTGGCGAGGTCGGCCACCACGATGCAGGCACTTACGGCGAGCCATCGGCTCCAGGACGGGCGCGCTTCAGGCATGCTCGCGCCGCTCCCCGGGCCCTTGCAGGTTGCTCACGCAGCGCGCGCAGATCGAGGCATGCCGCGAATCCCGCCCGACGTCGGCGCGCCAGTGCCAGCAGCGCTCGCACTTGGGATGTGGGCTGGGCTTCACCTCGACCGAAAATTCGCCGCCTTCCTCGACCGCGGCCTGGGACGTGATGAGGATGAAGCGCAGGTCGTCACCGAGCGCGCGCAGCAATGCGAGGTCGGTGCCTGCCGCGGCCACGGTGACCTCGGCCTGCAGCGAAGAGCCGATCTTCCCGGCGGCGCGGCTCTCCTCGAGGCCCTTGGTGACGAGGGCGCGGAGCTCGCGCAGGCGCTTCCAGCGCTCGAGCAGGTCGGGCTCGCCTTCCTGCGGCGGCAGCGTCTCCTTCCAGGTCTCGAAGAAGATGCTCTCGGGGGCTTCGCCGGGCCGCGCGGGGTGCAGAACTTCCCACGCTTCCTCGGCGGTGAAGGAGAGGATGGGAGCCATGAGGCGCAGCAGCACCTGCGTCACGTGGTGCAGCGCCGTCTGCGCCGAACGCCGCGCGGGCGAGTCGGCCGCGGCCGTGTAGAGGCGATCCTTGAGGATGTCGAGCCAGAAGCCGCCCAGGTCCTCGGAACAGAAGTTCTGCAGCCGCTGCGCCACCAGGTGGAATTCGAACCTCGTGTAGTCGGCGATGCACGCCTGCGCCATCTCGCGCGTCATCGCGAGCGCGTAGCGGTCGACTTCGACCCATTGCTCGAGCGGCAGCGAATGTCTCGCCGCGTCGAAGTCGGCGGTGTTGGCCAGCAGGAAGCGCAGCGTGTTGCGTATGCGGCGGTAGCTCTCCACCACCCGCTTGAGGATCTCGTCGGAGATGAAGAGCTCGCCCGAGTAGTCGGTGGAGGCCACCCAGAGGCGAAGCACCTCGGCCCCGAGCGTGTCGGAGACCTTCTGCGGGGCGACCACGTTGCCGAGCGACTTGGACATCTTGCGGCCCTGGCCGTCGACGCAGAAGCCGTGTGTGAGCAGCGAGTTGTACGGCGCGCGCCCGTCCATGCCGCAGCCGGAGAGCAGGCTCGACTGGAACCAGCCGCGATGCTGGTCGGAGCCTTCGAGGTAGAGGTCGGCGGGATACTTCTGGTCGGCCAGCTGGCGCAGCACCGTGAAGTGCGTGGTGCCCGAGTCGAACCAGACGTCGACCGTATCGGAGATCTTGCGGTAGCGCTTCTCGTCGACGCCGAAGTCGGCGCAGCTCGCGGCGAACCACGCCTCGACTCCGCCTTTCTCGACCAGCGCCGCGGCCCGCTCGAGCAGGGCCTCCGTGTCCGGATGCGGCTCGTCGGTCTCGCGGTCGAGGAAGAAAGGCAGCGGCGTGCCCCAGTTGCGCTGGCGCGACAGCGTCCAGTCGGGCCGGTTGTCGATCATCGCCGTGATGCGCGAGCGGCCCCAGGCCGGATAGAAGCGCGTGTTGTTGATGGCGTGGCGCGCCAGCTCTCGCAGGGTCCGCCCCTCGGTCCCGGGCTTGCCGACGTCGCAGGGCTTGTCCATGCCGATGAACCACTGCGTCGTCGCGCGGAAGATGATCGGCGTCTTGTGGCGCCAGCAATGCGGGTAGCTGTGCCGGAAGGGCTCCTGCTTGAGCAGTGCGCCGCGTTCGCCGAGCAGCTCGAGGATCGGCTTCTCGGCCTCGCGCACGCCCAGGCCGGCGAAATCGGCAACGGTTGGCTTGAAGCGCCCCGCGTCGTCCACCGGCTGGTCGAGCGGCAGGCCATTCTTCACCCCCATCTCGAAGTCGTCGGCGCCGTGGGCGGGTGCCGTATGGACCAGCCCGGTGCCGGCTTCGAGTGTCACGTGGTTGCCCAGCACCACCGGGACGTCGCGCGCCTCGAAGGGATGGCGAAAGCGCAACCCCTCCAGCGCCACTCCCGCGGCGCGCCCGAGCACCGCGCGCGCTTCGAGCCCATAGCGCTGCAGGGCGGACTCGCGCAGCTCGGCGGCGAGGATGAGGGCACCCTGGGCCGTATCCACCAGCTCGTAGGTGAATTCGGGGTGGGCGGCGATCGCCTGGTTGCCCGGCAGCGTCCAGGGCGTCGTGGTCCAGATGACGGCGGCGATGCGCTCCAAGCCATGTGCGTCGAACGCTTCGGCCACCGCCTTCGTGTCGGCGGCCTCGAAGGCCACGTCGATCGCGGGGGACGTCTTGTCCTCGTATTCGACCTCGGCCTCCGCGAGCGCCGAGCCGCAGTCGATGCACCAGTTGACCGGCTTGAGCCCGCGGTAGAGCAGGCCGTTCTTCCAGATCTTCGCGAGCGCGCGGATCTCGGCGCCCTCCGTGGCGGGCTCCATCGTCTTGTACGGATGGTTCCAGTCGCCCAGCACGCCCAGGCGCACGAAGTCCTTCTTCTGCCGCTCGATCTGCTCGGCGGCGAACTCGCGGCACAGCTGCCGCGCCCGGTTGGGCTCCAGGTTGCGCCCGTGCTTCTTCTCGATCTGGTGCTCGATCGGCAGGCCGTGGCAGTCCCAGCCCGGCGTGTAGGGCGCGTCGAACCCCGCCATCAGCTTTGACTTGACCACCAGGTCCTTGAGGATCTTGTTGACCGCATGGCCGATGTGGATGTCGCCGTTCGCATAGGGCGGGCCGTCGTGGAGCACGTACTTCGGACGGCCGCGGGCGCGCTCGCGGATGCGTTCGTAGAGCCCGGTTTCCTGCCACCGCGCCACCCACGCCGGCTCGCGCCGCGCCAAATCGCCGCGCATCGGGAACGGCGTCTCCGGCAGGTTGAGCGTGCGCTTGTAGTCGGTCTTCTTCGCGTTCGGGTCGTCGGGCATCGTCGTTGCGGGCAGCCTCAGAGGGCGCGGAAATATTCGCGCGCGCCTTCGCAATCGCGGGCGATCTGGGCCGCGAGCTCCTCCAGCGAGGCGAAATGCGCCTCGTCGCGCAGCTTCTTGCGGAACTCGATGGTGAGGCGGCGACCGTAGAGGTCGCCCGAGAAGTCGAAGAGGAACGCTTCGAGAGTCGCCGGGCCGCCGTGGGTCACGGCCGGGTTCGTTCCGAGGCTCGCCACTCCCTCGAGTCCGCGAGTTGCTGCACCGAAGCATTTTACCGCGAAGATGCCTTGCAGCGCCGCCCGCGGCCGCCCGAGGCGCACGTTCGCGGTGGGGAAGCCCAGCGTGCGCCCGCGCTTGGCGCCATGCATGACGCGTCCACAGATGGCGTATGGCCGTCCGAGCAGGCGCGTGGCCGAGGCGAGGTCGCCGCGGGCGAGCGCCTGGCGCACGCGCGTGCTGGAGACGCGCTCGCCGCCCTGCATGACCGTGGGCATTACCGCGACCTCGAAACCCAGGCGCGCCCCGGCGGCTCGAAGCGTGTCGAGGTTGCCCGCGCGATCCGCGCCATAGCGGAAATCCTCGCCCACCATCACCCAGCGTGCGCCGCAATCGAGGCGCAGGCGGCTTTCGAACGCCTCGGGCGTGAGGGCGGCGAAAGCCGCGCCGAATCGCTCGAGCAGCACGGCCTGCATCGAGTGCCGAGCCAGCAGGTCGAGCCGCTCGGGCAGGCTGGTGAGCCGCGCCGGCGCATCGCCGCCCAGGAAGAACTCGCGCGGCAAGGGCTCGAAGGTGAGCACGGCGCTGCGCAGGCGGCGCGAGATCGCCTTGCGCTTCACGTGCTCGAGGATCGCCTGGTGGCCGAGATGCAATCCGTCGAAGCTGCCGATGGCGATGGCGCTGTCCGGCGCCGGCGACCGCGGGTGGCGCACGATCTCCATGGCTACTCGTGGCGCGCGAAGTCGCGCGGCCGGAAGCCCATGATGCCCAGCGCCGCGAAGTAGGCCAGCGCGCCGGCGATCACCACCAATGCGAGCTTGGCCGCACGCGCAGAGGCCGGGATTTCGAACCACGAGCTCTCGCGGCCCATCGTGTACCAGATCGCCCCGCCCATGAGGTAGAGGGCCACGGCGAGCTTCACCAGGAAGGCGGCCCAGCCGGGCTGGGGCCGGTAGGCGCCCGAGCGCAACATGAGCCACCACAGCCAGCCTGCGTTGAAGAGCGCGCCCAGGGAGATGGCGAGCGCCAGGCCCGCGTGCCCCAGCCAGGGCACCAGCGCCGCGTTGAAGAGTTGCGTGAGCGCGAGTGTGGCCACCGCGACCTTTACCGGGGTGCGCACGTTCTGGCGCGCGTAGAAGCCGGGCGCCAGCACCTTGACCAGGATGAGCCCTGCGAGTCCCACTGAATAAGCAATCAACGCGTGCCGCGTCATGAGCACGTCGTGTCGGGAAAACTCCTCGCCGTGCCAGAAGAGGGTCGAGACGATGGGCACCGCCATGAGGCCCAGCGCGACCGCCGCCGGCAGCGCGAGCACCAGCGTGAGCCGCAGGCCCCAATCGAGCAGGCTGGAGTAGGCCGCGTTATCAGACGAGCCGCCATGGCGCACGAGGGAGGGCAGCAGCACCGTTCCCAGGGCCACGCCGAGCAGCGCGGAGGGAAACTCCAGCAACCGGTCGGCGTAATAGATCCACGAGACCGAACCCTGCGGCAACCAGGTGGCGATCGCGGTGTTGATGACGAGGCTCAACTGCGCGACCGAAACCCCGAACGCGGCCGGCGCCATCAGCTTGAGGATGCGGATCACGCCTTCATCCTTCGGGTCCCACCTGGGCAGGGTGAACATGCCGATGCGCGCGAGCTGCGGCAGCAGGAAGGCGAGTTGCGCGAGGCCGCCGAAGAACACGGCGACCGCAAGCGCCAGGATCGGCCGCTCGAACCGCGGCGCGGCGAGCACGATGAAGCCGATGAAAGATACGTTGAGCAGCACGGGCGCGAAGGCCGCCGCCTTGAAGCGCCCGTAGGTGTTCAGCAAGCCGGCGGCGAAGGAAACCAGCGAGATGAAGAAGATGTACGGGAAGCAGATCCTCAGCATGAGGACCGTGAGCTGGAACTGGTCGGCGTCGCGTGCGAATCCAGAGCCGACCACATAGACCAGGACGGGCGCCGCGACGATGCCTGCCACGGTGACCAGCAGCAGCGACAGCGCCAGCACGCCCAGCACCTTGCCTGCCAGCAGTCGCGTGGCATCCTCGCCTCGCTCCCGGCGCCACAGGCCCAGCACCGGCACGAACGCCTGGGAAAACGCGCCCTCGGCGAAAAGCCTCCGCAAAAGGTTGGGGATGCGGAACGCGACGAAGAAAGCGTCGGTTGCGGCACCGGCGCCGAAATGGATCGCGATGAGGGTGTCGCGGATGAAGCCGGTGATGCGCGAGAGCAGCGTCATGCCGCTCACCGAGGCCGCGGCACGCAGCAGGTTCATCGCCGCGTGCCCGCCCGCGCGCCGCAGTGGGCGCCTAGGGCTTTGTTCTGTATGGACAAGCGGTGTATCATATCAGGCTTCGTTTTCGTTTCCGGATACCCAGCCTCCCATGGCCAATACCAAGCAAGCCGCCAAGCGCGCCAAGCAGACGACCAAGCAAAGGGCGGCCAACGCCGGCTTGCGCACCGAGCTTCGCAGCGCCATCAAGAAAGTCCAGAAGGCCATCGCCGCCGGCGATGCCAAGGCCGCCCAGGAGGCCCTGCGCGCGGAGCAGTCGACCATCGACGCCATCGCCGACAAGCGCATCATCCACAAGAACAAGGCCGCGCGTCACAAGAGCCGCCTCGCCCAGCAGGTGAAGGCGCTGGCCAACCGTACCGCGTAGTTCCAACCGCCGTGACCGAAACGGCGGCTCCAGCCGCCGTTTTCGTTTTTGGGGAGGCTCCTCGATGACCGCGACGCACCTGATGAACACCTATTCGCCCCAACCGGTGGCTTTTGCGCGCGGAGAGGGCGCGTGGCTCTGGGATACGGAGGGCCGAAAGTACCTCGATGGGCTGGCCGGCATCGCGGTGAGCGGGCTGGGCCACGCGCACCCGGTGCTCACGCGCGCCATCGCGGAGCAGGCGGGCCGCATCATCCACACGTCGAACCTGTTTCGCGTGCCCGAGCAGGAGCGGCTCGCCGCGAAGCTTTGTGCCATCTCGGGCATGGACAACGCCTTCTTCACCAATTCGGGCGCCGAGTCCAACGAGTGCGCGATCAAGCTCGCGCGCCTGCACGGGCACCAGCGCGGCATCGAGAACGCCACCATCGTCGTCATGGAGAAGGCGTGGCATGGCCGGACCCTCGCGACGCTTTCTGCGACGGGCTCGCGCAAGGCGCAGGCGGGTTTCGAGCCGCTGATGGGCGGGTTCGTGCGCGTGCCGTACAACGACATCGAGGCATTGCGCCGCATCGCTGCCAACGGGTCCATCGTCGCCGTGCTGATGGAGGTGCTGCAAGGCGAGGGCGGGATCCAGGTAGCGGACCTCGATTATGTGCGCGAGCTGCGGCGCCTTTGCGACGAGCGCCAGTGGCTGCTCATGATCGACGAGGTGCAGAGCGGCATCGGGCGCACGGGCAAGTGGTTCGGCCACCAGTGGGCCGGCATCGTCCCCGACGTGATGACCCTCGCCAAGGGCGTGGGCTCCGGTGTGCCGATGGGCGCCTGCCTTGCGCGCGGCGCGGCGGCGCGGGTCTTCAAGCCCGGCAACCACGGGACCACGTTCGGGGGCGGGCCGCTTGCCTGCGTGGCCGGCATCACGACGCTGGAAGTGATCGAGGCCGAAGGGCTCATGGCCAATGCAGAGCGCATGGGGCGACTTATCCGCGAGGGGCTGCAGGCGGGGCTTGCAGGCGTCGCCGGCGTGAAGGAGATACGTGGCATGGGGCTCATGATCGGCGTCGAGCTCGATCGCCCCTGCGGCGACCTGGTGAAGCGCTCGCTCGCGGCGGGACTGGTGGTCAACGTGACCGCCGACCGCGTGATCCGGCTGTTGCCGCCGCTCGTGATTCGCGAGGCCGAGGCGCGCCAGCTCGTGTCCATCCTGGCGCCGGTGGTCAAGTCCTTCCTCGCCGAAGCGCCCGCCGCGGCAGCGGCGTGAGGCATTTCCTGCGGTTCGGTGACTTCGAGCGCGAGGAGTTCGAGCACCTCTTCCGGCGCACTCGCACCATCAAGGAGCGCTTCAAGAACTACGTCGCCTACCAGCCGCTTGTCGATCGCATGCTGGCGATGGTGTTCGAGAAGAGCTCCACGCGCACGCGGGTTTCGTTCGAGGCGGGGATCTACCAGCTGGGCGGCTCGTCCATCGTGCTCAACATGGGCGAGACGCAGCTCGGGCGCGGCGAGCCGATCGAGGACGTCGCCCGTGTCGTCACGCGCATGGTCGACATCGTCATGATCCGCACCTTCGAGCACTCCATCATCGAGCGCTTCGCGGCGCATTCGCGCGTGCCGGTGATCAACGGGCTCACCAACGACCACCATCCCTGCCAGGTGCTGGCCGACATCTACACGTTCCTCGAGCACCGCGGCCCCATCGAGGGCCGCACGGTGGCCTGGATCGGCGACGGCAACAACATGTGCAATACCTGGATCGAGGCCGCGCAAGCCTTCGGCTTCCGGCTGAACATCGCCAGTCCCGAAGGCTACGGGGTGGATCCTGCCCGCCTCGCCGGCCCGGGGAGCGAGCGCATTTCGCTCCACGCCGACCCGCGCGAGGCAGCTCGTGGCGCGCACCTGGTCACCACCGATGTCTGGACCAGCATGGGGTTCGAGGCCGAGAGCGAGGCGCGCAATCGCGCGTTCGCGGGTTTCCGGGTGGACGCGGCGATGATGGCTTGTGCCGACCGCGATGGCCTCTTCATGCATTGCCTGCCGGCGCATCGCGGCGAGGAGGTCTCCTCGGAGGTGGTCGACGGCCCGCAGAGCGTCGTGTGGGAGGAAGCGGAGAACCGGCTGCACGTGCAGAAGGCGCTCATGGAGTACCTCCTGCTGGGGAAGATAGAAACCTAGGGGCCCGCGTGAGGCCCCGCGTCGTGGTGCGGCCTGAACGCGCCGGTCATCGATCGCTCGAATCCGGGTCCGATCCCAGCAGCGGCACCCCTCCCCCGCCGCCGATGAGCCCGTTGGCGGAATAGATTCGCAACTTGTCGCGCGTGTCGATGATGTCCAGGTTGCGCATGGTGAGCTGCCCGATGCGGTCCGCGGGCGTGAAGAAAGCTTCGCCCTTCTCCATGGTGAGCCGCTCGGGCTTGTAGGTGAGGTTGGGGCTGCGCGTATCGAGGATCGAGTAGTCGTTGCCGCGGCGCAGCTCCACCACGACCTCTCCGGATATGGCGCGCGCGACCCAGCGCTGCGCGGTTTCGCGCAGCATCATCGCCTGCGGGTCGAACCAGCGGCCCTGGTAGAGCAGGCGGCCCAGCCGCCGGCCGTTGTTGCGGTATTGCTCGATGGTGTCTTCGTTGTGGATGCCGGTGACCAGGCGCTCGTAGGCGAGGTGCAGCAATGCCATGCCCGGCGCTTCGTAGATGCCGCGGCTCTTCGCCTCGATGATGCGGTTCTCGATCTGGTCCGACATGCCGAGCCCGTGGCGCCCCCCGATGGCATTTGCCTCGGCGAGGAGGGCGACCGAATCGGTGAACGCCTGCCCGTTGAGCGAGACCGGGCGCCCTTCCTCGAAGGCCACCGTCACCGTTTCGGGCCTCACGGCGACATCCTCGCGCCAGAACGCCACGCCCATGATCGGGCTCACGATGCGCATTCCCTTGTCGAGGAACTCGAGGTCCTTGGCTTCGTGCGTGGCGCCGAGGATGTTCGAGTCGGTCGAGTAGGCCTTCTCCGCGCTCATCTTGTAGTCGAACCCGCGTGCGGCCAGGTATTCGCTCATCTCCCTGCGCCCGCCGAGCTCGTCGATGAAGCGCTGGTCGAGCCACGGCTTGTATATGCGCAGGGCAGGGTTGGCGAGCAATCCGTAGCGGTAGAAGCGCTCGATGTCGTTGCCCTTGAAGGTCGAGCCGTCGCCCCAGATGTGGACGTCGTCCTCCTTCATCGCCACGACCAGCATGGTTCCGGTGACGGCCCGCCCGAGCGGAGTCGTATTGAAGTAGGTGATGCCCCCGGTGGAGATGTGGAAGGCGCCGCACTGGATCGCGGCGATGCCCTCGGCCACAAGCTGCGGGCGGCACTCGACGAGCACGGCGCGCTCGGCCCCGTATTGCCTCGCCTTGCGCGGAATGTCCTCGTAGTCCGATTCGTCGGGCTGGCCCAGGTTGGCGGTGTAGGCGAACGGGATCGCGCCCTTCTCGCGCATCCAGGCCAGCGCGGCACTGGTATCGAGGCCTCCGGAAAATGCGATGCCGACCTTCTCGCCGGCGGGAAGGGATTGCAGGATCGTGGCCAAGGAATAGACTTCTACGAACGGAAACGGAGAATTTTACGCCATGCCCTCATTCGACATCACGTGCGAAGCCAATGCCGTGGAGCTCAGGAATGCCGTCGACACCGCCAACAAGGAGGTCGCCAACCGCTTCGACTTCAAGGGCAGCGACGCGCGCTTCGAGCTGAAGGAGAAGGAGCACGAGATCACCGCCTTCGCGGATGACGAGTTCAAGCTGGGCCAGGTGCGCGACGTCCTCCTCGCCAAGATGGCCAAGCGAGGAGTCGACGCGCGCTTCCTCAAGGTGAACGACCCGGAGAAGACCGGCGGCGACAAGATGAAGCAGAAGCTCGAAGTGCGCCACGGCGTCGAAAGCGAGCTTGCCAAGCGCATCGTGAAGATGCTCAAGGATGCGAAGCTCAAGGTCACCGCCTCCATCCAGGGCGAGGTGGTCCGGGTGACGGGAACGAAGAAGGACGACCTGCAGGCCGCGATCCAGCTGGTGCGCGGTGGGGTGAAGGATGTCCCGCTCAAGTACGAAAATTTCCGCGATTAGCCTTTCCCTTCGCGAGGCGGCGGGCGAGCGGGAGATCGCCCGGTGCCGGGAACTCATGCAGGAGTACCAGCGCGGTCTCGGGGTGAGCCTGTGCTTCCAGGACTTCGCCTCCGAGCTCGCGGGCTTGCCGGGCGAGTACGCGCCGCCGCGCGGCCTGCTCACGCTGGCGCTGTCGGCGGGCGAGGCCGCGGGGTGCGTGGCGTTGCGCCCGTTGGGCAAAGTCGACGCCGAGTTGAAGCGCCTCTACGTGCGCCCGCCTTTTCGTGGCACGGGCCTGGGGCTCACGCTCGCGCGACACGCGATCGAGGCCGCGCGCGAACGCGGTTACCGCACGCTCAGGCTGGATACCCTGCCGCAGCTGACGGCGGCGCTGGGGCTTTACCGGCGGCTGGGCTTCGTCGAGACCGCGCCCTACAACGACAATCCCATCGAGGGCGTGCGTTTCATGGCGCTCGACCTCGCCGGCGCCGCGCTCAATCCCTGAGGTTGCGGATCCAGCGGCGGTACAGCTTGCTCGCCGTCGCGGTGTTCTCGGGCAGCCTTTCCGGAATCAGCGTGCGGATCGTGAGCGCGTCCTGCACGGCCGGGCTCAGGCCCACGTTCTGGTCGATGTCGGTGATGCCGATGCGACACCACGTTTCCACGATCTCGGAGGTCACCTCGACGTGGCACTGCATGCCGAGATGCCGGTCGTCGACCACGTAGGCCTGGTTGGGGCAATGGTCCCCGGTGAGGATGCGAGTGGCTCCCGGCGGCAGCGAAAAGGTGTCCTCGTGCCACTGGAACGTGGTGAAGCGCTTGAGGTGCGGCCCGAGCCACTCGCGCGCCACGTCGTTGTCCTCGCTGCGCACGCTCACCCAGCCGATTTCCTTCACCGGGTTGCGCGTGACCGTTCCGCCCAGGGCACGCGCGAGCATCTGTCCCCCGAGGCAATGCCCGATCACCGGCACCTTTTCGTCCACGGCGCGCCGCATGAGATCGAGCACGGGTTGCGTCCAGTGGAACTCGTCGTTCGCGCTCATGGGCCCGCCGAGGAAGCCCAGTCCCGAAAACTCGTCGCAGGACGCGGGAACGGGCTCGTTCTCATCCAGTCGCACGAGGGTCCAGGGCAGCCCGTGCTCCGAAAGGAATGTGGCAAAATGGCCCGGCCCCTCCGTCGCCGAATAGCGGAAGATCGCGACCGGCTTCAACGCCTTCTCCCATGCGCCACCGCGCCTTCGCGCTCCTTGCCTGCCTCGTTCCTGTCGCGGCTCCCGCGCTCGACGTGAACGTGATCGGGCTTTTCCCGGGCAAGGCGGTCATCGTGGTCGATCGTGGCGCGCCCCGCACGCTCTCGGCCGGCCAGAGCACGCCGGAAGGCGTGAAGCTCATCTCCACCGATGCGCGCTCGGCGCTGCTCGAGATCGACGGCAAGACGGTGAGCGTCGAGATGGGCCAGCATTTCGAGACCCCGGCGCAGACCGGCTCGCGCAGCAGCGTGACCCTGTCGGCCGATTCGCGCGGGCATTACGTGACCGATGGTGCGGTCAATGGGGTGCATGTGCGTTTCCTCGTCGATACGGGCGCCACGCTGGTGGCGATCCCGGCTGCGGACGCGACGCGCCTGGGGGTGGATTATCGCAAGGGCCGCCGCGCCTTCTCTCAGACCGCGAACGGCACCGTCCCGTTCTGGCTGGTCCGGCTGGACAGCGTCACCGTGGGCGGGGTCACGCTCACCAATGTCGACGGGGCAGTCCACGAGGGGCCTGGCCTTGACGTCGCGCTGCTCGGCATGAGCTTCCTCGGGCGCATGGAGATGCGCCGGGAGGGGCCCCACCTCACGTTGACGAAAAGGTACTGAGGCAAAAAAAAGCGCAGGCCTGAGCCCGGCAAACGGCGCAACCAGGCTCAATCCCTGGTGATCATCGCGTAGGCCGAGTGGTTGTGGATGGACTCGAAGTTCTCGCTCTCGACCACGTAGCCCACGATCCTCTCGTCGCGGTTCAGGTCGGCGGCGATGTCGCGCACCATGTCCTCGACGAACTTGGGATTGTCGTACGCGTGTTCGGTCACGTACTTCTCGTCGGGGCGCTTGAGCAGGCCCCAGAGCTCGCTCGAGGCCTGGCGCTCGACGCAATCGATGAGCTCCTCGATCCACACGAAGCTGTTGATGCGCGCGGCGACCGTTACGTGCGAGCGCTGGTTGTGGGCGCCGCGCTCGGAGATCTTCTTCGAGCACGGGCACAGGCTGGTGACCGGGACCAGCACCTTGAGCGTGAAGCTCTCGCGGCCATCCAGGATCTCGCCCACGAAAGTCACCTCGTAGTCCATGAGGCTCTGCACGCCGGAAACGGGCGCCTTCTTGCTCACGAAGTACGGGAAGGCCATCTCGATGTGCCCGCTCTCGGCCTCGAGCTTGGCGACCATTTCGCGCAGCATCACGCGGAATGTGTCGGGCGAGATCTCGCGCTCGTGCGCGTTGAGGATCTCCACGAAGCGCGACATGTGGGTGCCCTTGAAGTGATGGGGCAACCCGACGTACATGTTGAAGTGCGCGATCGTGTGCTGGATGCCGCCTGCGCGCTCGCGGATCTTCACGGGGTGGCGGATCGACTTGATGCCGACGCGGTCGATGGCCAGGCGGCGCGTGTCGGGCGAGCCCTGGACGTCCGGAATGGGGAGGCTGCGGTCGCGTTGGTTCATCCCTCGATTATAGCCTTCGGACCCCCCTTCCTCAGGGCAGGCGGTGGGCGGCCACCATGCGGTTGACCAGCAGGTGGATCGCGGTCCAATGCACCAGGTCGTCGAATTCGCGGCCCGGGACGGTCGAGGCCTCCCGCGAGACGAAGACGGGGTCGGCGTCGAGGTTGCGGGATTCGTCGCCGCCGGGCGTCGGCGCCTGGTGCGCGTTGGCGCCTGCCGAGAGCAGCACGAAGGCGGCGCGGCGGGTGAGCTGGTTCGCGGGCGGTCCACATCCGGTGCCATCGGCCAGCGCGCCGCTGGCGCAGATGAAGAGGTAGTGGGGAGCACCGCCCAGGCCCGCGAGCGTCGCCGACTGCATGCCGTTGCGCCGCGTGAGCACGTGGGCCACGCCGTTTACCGCGCTGGCACCGAAGACGGCGTAGCGGATGCGGTTGGCGCTCGTGCCGTAGGGATCGCGCGCGAAACCCTCGGCATCGAGCGGCGCGAGGCCGAGCGCCGCCGCCGGCAGCAAGCCGCCATGGAAGCTCGCGCAGGCGCCATTGGTCGCGTCGCCGCCCGGCGCGAACGCTTCCTGGCCGCGCGTCTCGGGCAGCGCGGGGCAGGGCAGGCGGCCATGGGCCACGGCGAAGCCCAGCAGTGCATCGCGGGCCTCCTCCAGGACGCGGCGGGTTTCCTCGGTGCGGCGGATCTGCAACTGGGCGGCGAGCGGGATGGTGAGCCCCGCCGCCAGCACGGTCATGATCAGCAGCGCGACCATGATTTCCACGAGCGTGAATCCGCCCCCGGCGTGATCAGGGAATTGCGAGCACGGCTTCATGGCGGAGGCTCGAGGTGCGCACCGCGCGGCAGCGATTGTCGGTGCAGTCCAGGAGTGCTGTCGCGCATTGCCCGGGGCGTTCGCTCACCACGATGGCCGCCCTGCGCGAGGTCGCGATGACGCGCCCGTCGTTGTCGAGCCAGTCGAGGCATCCCTGCCCGCCCTCGCAAGAAGTCCCGTGCGAGCCCGGCGCCAGGGCCGGCGCTGGCGCATAGAAGACGTAGGGCTTCCATGTCGTCCACCATGCGTGCTCGGCCTCACCGGCCGTCATGGCCTCGATGTAGGGCGTGCCGGCAGGGACCGTGCGAGTCGTGCCTTCGTCGAAGGGAGCCGTGGCGATGCGGCAGGCCTGCGCCTTGGTGGGCAGCTCGGCGAGCGCTTCCGGGTGCCTTGCATGGGCGCGCCACCAGCGTTCGAGCATTGCGTGCTCTTGCGCGCCGCCGAACGGCGTGTCCGGAACGCGCCCGAAGGCCGCGGAGGCCGGGCGTGTCGTGCAGGCGGGCTCGGGGCGTGGCAGGCGGCCGCGGTTCTCGGGGCGAGATGCGTAGAAGGCCAGGCATTGCCCGACCTCCAGGGCGACGCGCCGGGCCATGCGCGGAACGATGTCTGCATGCGTGATCACTGCGAGGCGGTCGTTCACCCAGAAATCGCCTGCAGGATCGGCGATCGGCCCCTCTATGAAGCCGTTGCTGTTCCGGGAGCGGCCCGAGTCGCTGCGATCGTGGAAATCGGCATTGTCCTCGCGCGGCGCCGCGTCCAGGTAATTGGCGGCATCGCAGCGCGCCGCGCGCGTCGCAGGTTCGGTCGTGCACCGTCCTTCGGCGTCGCATTCGCCCGGCGCGCACTCGCGTCGCTGGGCCCCTGAACGCGCTCGATGCGCCACGCGCGATAGCGCGGGCCCCGGCGCGAGGATGACCGCAACGGCTCCGCCGCGGGCGGCATCGGCCAGCGTGCCGTCATGGATCACAGCGCCGGAGGGATCGCGCACGGTGATGGTGCCCAGGGCGGTCGCGGGAGACATGTCTACGCACGCCGCGCTCGCTGCGCAATTGAGCAGGCCCTTGTAGCGCGTGGACACGGCGTACCACAGCCGCTCGCCATGGCCATCGCGCAGGTCGGGCAGGCCGAGCGTCTTCCACGGCAGCCGACCGAGGCGCTGCTCCTGGCCGCGATCGCCCGCGAGCGAGCCGCAGATGGACTCGGCCCAGCCGTCGTCGTCCAGGTCCGGGCACGGCAGGTAGCCGGGGCCTACCGAGGGGGTGATCGGGCGATCGGCCGCGTAGGAAAGGAGCGCCTCGCGCGCCTGCGCAAGGGCGCGCTGGGTGACCTGCTCCCGCTGCGCGCCGGTCGACGCCAAACCCGCCTGGAGGAACAGCACGCCTGCGCCTGCCCCCAGCACGGCGAGCATGGCAAGGATGGGTGAAAAGCCGCGATTGCGTGGGGGAGTGGCCATGGACGGCTCCCTGGTTGGGAAGCTCCATGAAACGCCTCCGCCGTGGTGCGGTCGCGCGATTACCGCGAAAAAGGCGAAGCCGCTTAGGGCTTGACGGGCTTGGGAGCGGCGCGCTCGACCTTGATGTCGTCGTCGCCGTTGGCCACGGCGCCAGGCTCGAGCAGCTCGGCGGCTTTCGGATCGGCGACCACCACCGGCGAGCCGTTGATCCACACCGTATTGCGCCCATCGCTACGACGCACGAAGCCGGTTATGCGGGCCTTGCGCGCGGCCACGGCCGGCGCCTCGACGGGCTCGCCACGGCGAAGCTTGTCGAGCTGAGCGCGCTCTTGCGGGGTATGGAAGAGCTTGCCCAGGTCGGCGCCCGCGGGGGCCGCTACCAGGAGCGCCGCTGCCGCGACGAGAGCGAGCTCAGGCCGCACGCTTCGCCTTCAGTGTGATCCACTCCAGGGTGCAATCGGCTTCCACCCGCGGTTGCAGCAGGACCGTGCCGCTCTGCTCGACCCGGCGCATGACGCAGCGGTCGACCGGGTAGAAACCCTGGCGGCTGTTGGCGATGGCATCGACGAAGCCGAGCACGTCGCCTTCGTGCAGCGCGCGCACGCGGAACTTCACCCGGCTCGCCAGCACGTCCACCGCCGGGAAATTGCGGCCCCCGGGCAGCTGCAGCGTGCGTTGCGGCGCGATCTCGTAATCGAGCCCGAAAAGCTGGTGCTGCAGGCGCAGGGTATTGAGGAACTCCACCAGGTCCAGCCTTTTCTCGGATTGGAGCAGCCCACGGGACACCAGCGTGCGGAATACCTCCGAGGACTCCTGCAGGTTGTCGCGCTCACGCCGTGCCGCTTCGACGCGGCTGCGCGCTTCCTGCACGCGTCGCGAGGAGCCGACGTTCTCGCGCTTCTCGCGCTCGAGGAAATAGGTGCTTCCCCCGACGATACTCACGCCGACCACGATCGCGAGCCCGAGCAGGGTCCAGCTGCTGCGCAGCGCCCGCGCGCCCTCGGCGCTGAAGACGAATTTCATGCGGGCGCCCCGCGGTCGCGCACGACGCGAAGCACGAAGCGCGGCTCCATCGACTCCGCGTCACGGTCGGCCAGGCGCCCCTGCAGCGCGAAGGACGAGCGGGTGTCCAGCGGGCTGTCCACGATCTGCGCGGTGAAGCCCTTGCGCTTCGAGATCTCGCTGGCCAGGCTTTCCACCGTGTCGAGCGCGCCGCGGAAGTCGTTCGGCGCGACGCGGACGGTGGCCTCCAGCAGCGCAACCTCGTAGCGCCCGCCGGCGAATACCGGGTTGACCGCGTCGTCGGCTGGCACCGGGGGCGCCGTCGGTTCTCCAGCCTTGGCGACGGCCTTCACCGGCGGCGCGACCTTCGCCGGGGTGGGCGGCAGGAGCGGGCTCGCCTTGGGATCGTCGCTCGCCTGCCAGGCGAGCTGGTTCACGCGCACGTCCGGCTGCCGCAGCAATACCTCTGAGAGCTCGGCGAGGAAGTCCGACATGAGCGGGAAGGGCTTGAGCGAGCCGTTGTAGAACGTGACGGCATCGCGCATGGTGGCCCCGCCGATGCCCAGGGTCGGCAGGGAGCGCGTGATCTCGTCGTACTCGCGGTTGAGCGCGGTGACCTGCCGGGTGAGCGCCTGGTCGGCATCGAGGCTGCGAAAGACGCGATAGAGGTTGTATCCCCCCCATGCGATGCTCGTGGCGAGGACCGCGACCGATACGGCATTGATCGCGTTGCGCGCGCTTCGCAGTGATGAGAATCGGCGCTGCTCCGGCGAGGCGTAGTGGTTCTCCACCGGATGCATCAGGAAAAGGTGCACCAGCACCTCCTCCGCGCTCGAGCCCAGCGGCGGCGGCTTCAGGGCCAGCTTTGCCGCGACCTGCTCGATGTCGAGCACGCGGTACTGGATCTGCGCGAAGCCGCGAAGCTGGGGCTCCAGCGCGGCGCGCTCCGACGGATGCACGATGACGCAGACCTCGAGGCGGTCGTCGGCCCCGAAGTGACGAAGGCTGTCGAGGTATTGCCAGGTGCGCGTGGTCTCCTCGGCCATCAGCGAGCCCAGCGTCTGCCCTTCCTCGAAGTCGAGCGGCGTGAGGCGGCTGAACTTGAACTCGCCGTCGCGGAAATACGTCTGGCGCAGGGCGTCGCCGGGCGTGATCGTCACGAGAAGCGTGTGCGCAAACTCGAGATCGAGCTCCTCGAGCAGCGCGGCGCTGAAGACCGCCGAGGAGTGGATTCCGCGCAACGGCACCTTCAGCCGCTCGATCGCATCCACCCACGGGCGCAGCACCTCGGGATTCGTGACCGCGGTGTAGAGCACGCGGTCGTCGCGGCGCCCGTCGGCCTCCCGCCCCTGCAGCACGGCGTTGCGGTAAGGCGTGTTGCGATAGATCTGCGCGAGGCGCCGCGCGAAGATCGCCTCTCGGTCGCCCTGGCCCACGTGCGGCACGGTGTCGAGGCGGAAGTCCTCCTCGGCCAGGTCGGTGAGGATGTGGGTCGGAGCCGACTTGAGCGTGGCGAGGTGGCGCTGGAACTCTTCCGCGCCCGCCCCCGACACGGCGAACTCGCGCCGCTGCTGGATGCTCCGGCCACGCGTGGCCATGCTCACCAGGCGCGTGTTCGTGAGGTAGACGAAGTGTCTGGCCAAGTGAGTGCCCCGTCAGAACTTGATCTTGGCGATCACGTCGTAGATCGGCAGGAAGATGGCGTACATGATGCCCGCGACCAGCGTGCCCAGGACGACCGTGGTGGCCGGCCCGAGGAGCTGCTGCATGCGCGAGATGCTCTCGCGCACCTGCCGGTTGTAGAAGTAGCTCACGTTGAGCAGCGCCGTGTCGAGCCCCCCGGTCGACTCGCCCACGCGCAGCATTCGCAGCACGAGCGGCGGGAAGAGCTTGGTCGCGATGAAGGCCTGGGAGATGCCCTGGCCCTCGGAGATGCTGCGGCCCACGCGCTGCAGCCCTTCCTCCATGACGCGGTTGCCGACGATCTTCTCGCAGATCTGGATGCAATCGAGCACGCTGATGCCCGCGCGGTACAGCATCGCGAAGAAGGTCGAAAACCTGGCGAGGATGATCTTCTGCCGCAGGTCGCCCAGCACGGGGAGCCTGAGCGCCAGGCCGTCGAGGAAACGCTGCATCTTCTCGTTGGTGCGCGAGACCACGAAGGCGATCACCGACGCTCCCACGGGAATGCCCAGCAGCAGCCACCAGTAGCGCACGAAGAAGTTCGAGATCTGGATGAGGGCCTCGGTTTCGCGTGGAAGCTTGGGCACCAGGGTCTTGAAGGTGGCGGCCAGCTGCGGCACGAGCACGGTCATGAGCACGAATACCACGCCGACGATCACGACCAGCACGATCGCCGGATAGACCAGGGCCTTCTTCGCCTGGCTCGCCATCTCGTCCTGCCACTTGAGGTTCTCGGTGAGCTCGTCGAGCACCACGTTCAGCTGGCCGCTCTGCTCCCCCGCGCGCACCAGCGCCACGAACACGCCGTCGAAGCAATACGAGTGGCTCGCCATCGCCTCGGACAGCGTGAGCCCGCCCTCGATGTCCTCGAGCAGGCTGGCGAGCACCTGGCGAAAGCCCGGGTTGTCCACGGTGTCGCGCAAGTCGCTCAGGGCCTCGATGATCGTCACGCCCGCCTTGAGGAGCTGGGACAGGTGGAAGCAGAACGTGATGAGCTCGGTGCGCGAGATGCGACGGGAGCGTGCCGCGACCGATCGCTTGACCGACTCGAAGGTGACGAGGTCGAGCCCTAGGCGCTTGAGCCTCAGCTCCAGGTCGATCGCGTTGGCCGCGTCGAGGTTCCCGGTGGAGATGCGGCCCTCGGCGTCGACGGCGCGGTAGGCGAAGAGAGCCACGGCCGCAGCCTCAGATCACGCGGTCGGTGAGGTCGACGACGCGCGATATCTCCTCGAGGCTGGTCTGGCCGAGCAGCACGCGCGAGACCGCGTCCTCGGCGAGCGTGCGGAAGCCCTTGTTCGCCGCGACGCTGCGCAGCTCGCGCCCGGTGGCGCGGCGCGCGATCAGCTCGTCGATCTCGGCGTCGAGCTTGAAGAGCTCCATGATCGCCACGCGGCCACGGAAGCCCACGTTGTCGCAGCGCGCGCAGCCTACCGCGTGGTAGATCGGCCGCGTGTCGTCCGCGTCCATGCCGAGCAGGCGCTTGGTCATCGAGTCGGGTGACGCGGGAGCCTTGCAATGCATGCACAGCTGGCGCACCAGTCGCTGCGCCATGACGCCGATGATGTTGCCCGCCATGATGTCGGGAAGCACGCCCAGGTCCATCAGGCGCGGAATGGCACCGATCGAGGAATTGGTGTGCAGCGTCGAGTACACCTGGTGGCCGGTCATCGCGGCGCGGAACGCCATCTCGGCCGTCTCCTGGTCGCGGATCTCGCCCACCAGGATCACGTCCGGGTCCTGGCGCATCATCGAGCGGATGCCCGAGGCGAAGTCGAGCTTCACCACCTCGTTCACCGAGGTCTGGCGGATCATCGCCATCGGATACTCGACCGGATCCTCGAGGGTCATGATGTTCACGCCCTCGGTGTTGATGTAGTTGAGGATCGAATACAGCGTGGTCGTCTTGCCGCTTCCTGTCGGGCCGGTCACGAGGATGATGCCCTCGGGCCTCGCGAGCATGAGCTTGAGGGTCTTCAGGTCCTCGGGGGCAAGGCCCAAATCCTCGAGCGGCACGATGCCCTTGTCGCGGTCGAGGATGCGCAGGACGATGTTCTCGCCGTGCGTGGTGGGCTGCGCGGAGACGCGGAAATCCACCGGGTGCCCGGAGAGCATGAGCGAGATGCGCCCGTCCTGGGGCGCGCGCGTCTCGGCGATGTTCATGCCGCTCATCACCTTCAGGCGCACCACCATCGCCGCCCAGTAGTTCTTGTGCAGGCTGCGGATCTGGCGAAGCACGCCGTCGACGCGGTAGCGGATGCGCAGGAAGCCCTGCTCGGGTTCGAAGTGGATGTCGGAAGCGCGGCGCTTGACCGCGTCGTGCAGCAGGGCATCGACCAGCCGCACCACAGGCTGGCTGTACTCGTCGAAGTCCGCGGCGAGAGACTGGTAGTCGATCTCGCCCGTTTCGATCTCGTTCAGGATGCCGTCGATCGAGAGCTCGAAGCCGTAGTGGTGCTCGATGCCGATGGTGATGTCCGACTCGCGCGCGAGCACCTGCTCGATGCGCAGGTCCTCGCGGGCGAGCGCGCGGATCTGGTCCAGGGCCACCACGTTCGCGGGGTCGGATACCGCGATGAGGAGCAGCTTCCTGTCGGCGTCGTAGCTCACCGGCAGCACGTGGTAGCGCCGCGCCATGTCCTTGGGCACCAGCGCGATCGCCATGGGATCCACGATCGTGTTCTCGAGGTCGATCGAAACCTGGCCCAGGGTTTCCGAGAGGATGTCGCGGATCGTGGCCTCGGTCACGAAGCCCAGCGTGACCAGCACCTTGCCCAGCGGTTGCTTGAAGCGCTTCTGCTCGGTGAGCGCGATGTTGAGCTGGTCCTGGCTGATGATGCCCTTCGTGAGCAGCGTCTGGCCGAGGGGAATCTGCGACAGCGGCGCGACCTGGATGGTGCCCATCAGCGCGAAAGCTCCGCCAGGCGCTTCTCGACGGGGCCCGAATCGAACTGGGCAGGCTGGGTGCGCGCCGCAGCGAGCGCGCGCCGGTAGAAATCCGTGGCCAGCCGTCCCTGGCCCAGGTGGTCCAGCGCCACCGCGAGGTTGTGCGCGATGTCGGGGTTGGCCGGATCGAGGCGATGCGCCTCGAAGTATTCGGCCTGCGCCTCGCTCCAGCGCGCCTGCGAGGCGAGGAGGTTGGCGAGCGCGAAATGCAGGGCGGGGCTGCCGCCTTGCCGCATCAGGTCCTGCCGCAGCTGCTCTTCCACCGCGCCCGGACGCGATGCGTCGGCGAGCGCCGCGAGCCCCGCGAGCGCCGTGGGATTGCGCGGGTCCAGCTCCAGGCTACGGCGATAAGCCGCTGCGGCAGCGTAGGCGTTGCCGGCGCGAGCCTCGAGCGTGGCGATGCCCAGGTGCGCATCCACGTTGGTCGCATCCGAGGCGAGCGCGGCAAGGTAGCCGCGACGCGCCGCGGCGAGGTCTCCGGTCTGCAGCGCCTGGTACGCCTGCGCGATATCCCCCGGAAGGCGCGGCTTTTCCTCGGAACGCTCGAGGCGCACCGGCGGCTGCGCAGGCGCAACGGGCTGCTGCAGCACTTCCTCGGCGAGTCGCTCGCGGCGCTGCGAAAGGTCGGGCGGCGGGGCGGCCGCGGTTGCCACCGCGGTCGCAGCGGGGCTTGCGGCTTCGGGCGCCGAGGGCGCAGGTGCCGCGGCCTTCTCGGGAGCCGCAGGGGTCGCGGGGACCGCCCCGGCGGCGGGGCTGCCGGCTGGGGTGGGCGCCACGATGCGTTTGGGGGACGCCGCCGGGGCGAGCGACTTCATCGCGTACCAGACATAACCGCCGGCGCCGAGGACGGCAAGCAGTATCACGGCTGCCGCGACGTAGAGGACGCCGCGCTTGGCGCCGGTGTTGCCGGCTGCGGCGCCGGCCGCCTTGGCCTGGAAGACCATCTGCGCCTGCGCGGCAGTCTGTGCCTTCGAGGGGGGCGCGCCGGAATTGGCGGCGATCGGCTGCAGCTCGAGGTTGGCGGGCGCCGCTGCCGGTGCCGGACCCGGTTGGGCCGGTTCGCCGTGCCCAACTACCTGGAGGTCGGGCCGGTCCCCGCGCGCGAGCTTCTCCTGCTCGGCCCGCTTGAGGGCATCGAGCAAGAGGCTCATGGACGCTCGCCCGCGGCGGGCGGTTGCGGCACCACGGGGTTCGGACGGCCGCGCAGCACTTCCAGATCGCCACTTTCGAGGCGACGCAGGCCTTCCTCGAACTGCGGCACGGGCGATTCGGTGTCGCGGAAGAACTGGCGATCGGGAAGGTAGCGGCGATATTCGGCGAGGTCGCCGTCGAGTCCCGCGTCACGGATCACGACCGGGCGCAGGAAGATCACCAGCTCGGTCTTGCGCGACGTGTCGTTGCGGTAGCTCACCGCGTCGCCAATCACCGGCACTCGCGACAGGATCGGCAGCCCGTCGCGGCGGCCCTCGAAGCTGTCCTGCATGAGCCCGCCCAGGATCGCCGTGCGCCCGCTGGGCACGCGCAGCACGCTCTCGAATTCGCGCGACTGGATCTCCGGCACCGGGTTGGTCACGTTCACGCGCGCGAGGTCAGGGTTGGGATCGTTCACGAACCCGAGGATGCGCGAGACCGTGGGGCGCACGTTGAGCACCACCATGTCGTTGTCGGCGATCTGCGCGGTCACGTTCATGACGAAGCCCACGGGCACCACGTTCTGCGTGGTCGTGAACGCGATCACTGGCTGCGCGTTGGCGCTGGTGGCCGGAGTGACCTGCGCCTGCACCGAGAAGTACACGCGGTTGTCGACTACCTTGAGGACCGCGGTCTGGTTGTTGATAGCCATGATCTTCGGGCTCGACAGCACGCGCGTCTTGCCGAAGGAATCGAGCAGCTTCACTGTGCTGCTGATCGAGCCGCCCACCGCCGCGTTCGGATTGCTGTACTGGATCGAGAAGAAGGGCGAGGTGGCGCTGGCCAGGTTTCCCTGGATGAGGTTCTGGCGGAAGCTGTAGCCCAGGCCGTTTATGCCGAGCGCGGACCAGTCCACGCCCGCCTGGTAGTTGTCGTTCAGCACCACCTCGACCACGGTGGCCTCTATCAGGACCTGGCGGCGCGCCGAGCCCATGATCTGGCCGAGGAACTCGGCCACCTTCTCGTGCTGGCGCGAGCTTGCGCGCACCGTGACGATGCCGCTCTCGGGATTGACGATGACCGAAGCGGCTTCGCGGAAGGTCAGGCGCTGCTCGACGAACTCCTGCGAATCGTTGGTCGTCTGGGTCGAAGGCGTGCTGGTAGCCGTGGTGCTGGTGCTCGATTGCGTGCTTCCCGCCGGCCCTCGCCGGGCGGGCGCCGTGCGCGACTGCGTCGTCGCCGTCTGGCCCTGGCCGCGCGCCTGTACGAAGGTCTCGGAGCTTCCCTCGGGCAGCACCTTGTCGGTCTCGCGCAGCAGATCCTTGATGTTCTTCTCGAGCGTTTCCCAGAAGCGGTTCCTGGAGGTGTTGTCCACCTTGAGCAAGGAGCTGTTCTGCGAAGCGGTCGAGGCACCGGCCGCGCCGGCGCTGGGAGGGGCGACGACCTGGCTCTGCACGCCGATGGTGCCGCTCACGTCGCGGCTCATGTTCACGTAGTCGACGCGATACGTTCGCAGGAACGGCGTGTCGGGCATCACGGTGATCGTCTGGCCGTCGCTCTCCCAGCGCACGTCCACCTGGCGGGCGATACGCGTGAGGATCTGCTTGAGGGTCTGGTCGATGGCGTTCAGGTTGACGCTGCCCTCGACTCCGGGATGGATGTCGAAATTCACCTTCGTTTCGCGCGCCATGGCCAGCAGCACCTCGCGAACCGGCTGGTTCGCCACGACGACCGAATATCGGACCTCGGGCTCCCGCGCCTGGGGCGGGGGCGGCAGGGGGACCGCCCGCACCGGCTGCGGAATCGAGGCATCGGCCCGGGCCGGCGGCTGGATATGCCCTTCGGGTTGCGCGACCGGGCGGGCGCCGCAGCCGGCGAGCGCCAAGGCCAGTCCGGCCGCGGCTGCGAAAGCTGCCAAGCGCTGGCAGAAAGAAATCGTAAGTATTTGTTTTATGGAGAAATCCACCCTAACGTACTTTATAGCGTTTTCGTCGCGGGAACGCAACGAAAATCCCCCGCATCCCCCATCGGAATTAGGGCCTGCGCGAACTCCTATTTGCGCTCCGCCCGGCGCGCATCCTCGCGTACGGCCTGGAGGGGCCGAACGTAAGGCCGAAACTGCCGCAAGGAGGCCGGCAGCGCCTCGATCGCGGCCACGGCCTCGTCGCGATCGCGGTAGCCCCCGAGCAGCAGCCCCAGGCGGGGCATTTCGGGGCTTCCTTGCGGGACCAGGTAGAGCTTTTCCGCCGGGACGGTGCGTCCGGCTTCGACCAGGTAGCTTTCGAGGAAGGAACGTTCGCGCGCATCGGTGAGCATGAGCTGCACGGTGTAGGGAGCCGCGGCGCCGGCGGCCAGGAGCTCGCGCCCGGCGGAAATCCGGCGATTCACGAGGTCGCGCGGCTCGCCCGGGGCCGGCTCGGCGGCCGCCGGCGTGGACGCCGGCGCGACCGGAGGTGCCGGCGCAGTCACCGTGGCGGAAACCGGAATCGCCGCGACCGACGGCTGGACGGCAGGGGCGCCGTTGGCCGGCCGGGCGTCGGCCGCGCCGGCGGCCACGGTCGGCGCCGAAGCCATCGCCGGGGTGGCCGAAGGCAGCGCGCCAGCCCCCAGTTGGGCCAGGCCATAACCGAGAACCATCCCGGCCGCGAGCCCGACGAAGCCTGCGCTCGCCATGCGCCGGGGAGACTCGCGCCGGGTGAGGATGATCTGCGTATCGGTAATGGCGGCGCGTGCGTGGTCGGGGCTCACGGTGTGCGTTCCCGCCGCAAACGCAGCGAGGAGGGTCTTGTCGGCGTAGATGTTGATCCGCCGGGTGAGGCCCTCCGAGGCGTCCGCGATGATGCGCAGCGCCTCCGGGCCGAAGAGGTCGGGCCCGTGATAGCCGGCGGCGCGCAAGCGGAAGTTGATGTAGTCGCCCACCTCCCGCGAGGGCAGCGGCCCCAGCGCGAAGCTGTGCGTGATGCGCTCCTTAAGCTGCCGCATGTTCGGCAGCGCGAGGTGCGCGTCCAGCTCGGGCTGCCCGAAGAGGACGATCTGGAGCAGCTTGTCCTTCTCGGTCTCGAGGTTGGACAGCAGCCGGATCTCCTCGAGCGTGGCGAGCGGCATGGCGTGCGCCTCGTCGATGAGCGCGACCACCGAGCGCCCCTCGGAGTGGATCTCGATCAACCGCTCCTGCAGCGCACGCACCAGGCGGGTGGTGTTGGCGCCCGTGGTATCGATCCCGAGGTCGGTTGCGATGGCCGAGAGCATCTCGTCGCGCGAAAGGCTGGGGACGGCGAGGTAGATCGTCTCGATCTCCCGGGGCAGCCGCTCCATGAGCACGCGGCACAGCATCGTCTTGCCGCTGCCCACTTCGCCGGTGACCTTGACCATGCCCTCGCCCGCAGTGATGGCGTAGAGCAGCGCTTCCAGCGTGGCGCCGCGGTTGGCGCCCGAGAAGAAGAACTCGGTGTGCGGCGTGATGCGAAACGGCGCTTCGCGCAGCCCGAAGTGTTGGAGGTACATCGTCATGGGGGAGACCGGCGGGGGCGGCGTTTCGTTGTCGTTCGCATCAGCCGCGCGCCTCGCCCGAATCGGGTGGGCCCAGTTTAGCACCTGAGCGGCCCGCGGCTTCCAGTCGACCATAGAGCGTGCTGCGGGAAACGCCGAGGATCTTCGCAGCCTGCGTCATGTTGCCCTCGGCGATTTCCAGCGCGGCGTCGAGGTACGCCTGCTCGACCGCACGCAACGCGGCATCCAGGCTGAACGGCTTCTCGCCAACAAGCTCGGCGCGGGCACGGCTCACCGGATCGGCACGCGGGCCCTCCGGAATCGGGGCGAATTCGGCCTCGAGGTCGGCTTCGCCCACGGTGTAGCCGGCGTACTTGGTCGTGAGCCGGATCACGATGTTCCTCAGCTCGCGCACGTTGCCGGGAAAGGCGTACTCGAGCCAGCGCGAGCGCGCCCGCTCGTCCAGCGAGAAGGCGAGCGCCCCCGTCTTGGCGGCGTAGAGCGCGCGGTAGTAGTCGAGGAGCTTCAGCTTGTCTTCGCCCAGCTCACGCAGGGGCGGGACCTTCAGCTCGAACACCGACAGGCGATGGTAGAGGTCGGAGCGGAAGCGCCCTCGCTGGACTTCCTCGCGCAAGTCGCGATTGGTGGCCGCGACCACGCGCGCCTGCGACACGCGCGTCTGCGTCTCCCCCACTCGCTGGTATTCGCCGTTCTCCAGCACGCGAAGAAGCTTTGCCTGCAGGTCGAGGGGCAGCTCGCCGATCTCGTCGAGGAAAAGCGTGCCTTCCCCGGCATCCTCGAAGTACCCGCTTCGCGCCTGTTGCGCGCCCGTGAAGGCGCCCTTGGCGTAACCGAAGAGCGTCGGCTCCACGAGGGTAGGGGAGATGGCGGCGCAGTTGAGCGCGAGGAAGGGATGTCGCCCCCGCGGGCTCAGGTGGTGCAGAGAGTAGGCCACGCGCTCCTTGCCGCTGCCGGACTCACCCTCCACGAGCGCCGGGAAGGCCGAGGCCGCGTACAGGTCGATCTGGCTGCGCAGGCGTCGCAACGGGGGGCTGTCGCCGATGAGCGCGCGCACGTCCTCGGCCTCGCCTTCGCGCCGGTCGAGCGCCTGCGCCTGCATGGCGCGGGCGAGCTGCGCTTTGAGGACTGCGGGCTCGCAGGGCTTCGGCACCAGGTCGACCGCCCCCAGGGCGCGTGCGCGCCGCGCATTGGACTCCTCGTTCTGGCCGGTCAGCACGAGGATGCGCACGTCGGGAGCATGCGCGAGGAGCTCGCCGATGAGCTTGAAGCCCTCGTTGGGCAGGTGCGGGACCGGGGGTAGACCGAGGTCGATCAGGGCGAGGTCGGGACGCACGCCGCTTCGCAGCTTGCGCACCGCCTCGGCACGGTCGCCGGCGTGGTCGACACGGTAGTCGGCGGCGAGCGAGAAGGCGAGGCTTTCGGCGATGAGCGGATCGTCGTCGACCAGCAGCAGGTGCGGCTTCCGGTCCGTCATGTTCCCTCGCTCGGCATGAGCCGATTATAGGCGGCGGCGCGGAGACCGAATGCTAGAATTGCGTTCCTCCTGCAATCGATTCCGCACGCGTGTCCGATACGCTGGTCGATGTCGACTCGGTGACGTTTTCCTACGGCCGCCGCCCCGTCCTGAAAGGCGTCTCGATGCGCGTCGAGCGGGGCAAGGTCGTGGCGATCATGGGCGGAAGCGGGTGCGGCAAGACCACGTTGCTGCGCCTGATCGGCGCGCAGTTGCGGCCGACATCCGGAAACGTCCGAGTGGCCGGCGAGGACGTGCATGCTCTCGACACCGCGGGGCTCTACCGCCTGCGCAGGCGCATGAGCATGCTGTTCCAGTTCGGCGCCCTCTTCACCGACCTGACCGTGTACGAGAACGTGGCCTTCCCGCTCCGCGAGCACACCGCGCTGCCCGAGACCATGGTGCGCGATCTTGTGCTGATGAAGCTGGAAGCGGTGGGACTGCGGGGCGCGCATCCGCTGATGCCCTCGGAGCTGTCGGGCGGTATGGCTCGCCGCGCCGCGCTCGCCCGCGCGATGGTGCTCGATCCCATGCTCGTCATGTACGACGAGCCCTTCGCGGGGCTGGACCCCATCGCGCTCGCGGTCATCGGCCGGCTCATCCGCAAGCTGAACGATGCGCTGGGGGCCACGTCGATCATCGTGTCGCACGACGTGCACGAATGCCTGCAGCTCGTGGACTACCTCTATTTCGTCTCGGAGGGGCGCATCGTCGGCGAGGGCACTCCCGAGCAGGTGCGCCGCTCTGAAGACCCGTTCGTGCGCCAGTTCGTGCATGGCGAGACCGACGGCCCGGTGCCGTTCCACGTCGCCGCCAAGCCCTACGCCGCCGATGTGGGCCTGGCGTCCGGAGGCTCGCGTGCTTGAGCGCCTGAAGCGCCCGCTCGCCCGGCTGGGCGCCAATTTCATCGACGGCATCTGGCGCATCGGCGTGATGGCGCGCTTCTTCGCGCTGGTGATCGCCTCCTCCGGCACGAGCTTCGGGCGCTTCCGCCTGGTGATGCGCGAGGTGTACTTCACCGGCGTGCTTTCCCTCATCATCATCATCGTCTCGGGCCTCTTCGTCGGCATGGTGCTGGGCCTGCAGGGATTCGAGACGCTGCAGAAGTACGGGGCCACCGAATCCATCGGCGTGCTGGTGGCTCTTTCCCTGGTGCGCGAGCTCGGCCCGGTCGTGGCCGCGTTGCTCTTCGCCTCGCGCGCGGGTTCGGCGATCACCGCCGAGATCGGGCTCATGAAGACCACCGAGCAGCTCACGGCCATGGACATGATGGCGGTCTCGCCGATGGCGCGCGTGATCGCGCCGCGCTTCTGGGCCGGCGTGATCTCGATGCCGATCCTCGCCCTGCTCTTCTCGGCGATGGGCGTGTTCGGCGGCTACATCATCGGCGTGGTCGTGATCGGCGTGGACAACGGCGCCTTCTGGTCGCAGATGCAGGCGGCTGTTGACTTCCAGTATGATGTTTTGAACGGCATGGTGAAGGCGTTCGTGTTCGGCGTGGCGGTCAGCGTCATCGCCACGTTCCAGGGATACGATGCCCCGCCCACGGCCGAAGGAGTGTCGCGCGCGACGACCCGCACCGTGGTGACCTCCGCCCTCGTGATCCTCGCCCTCGACCTCGTGCTCACCGCGTTCATGCTTCGCGCCGACGAGTAGCGCAAACCCCATGGAAAGAACCACCATCGATCTCTGGTTCGGCGCCTTCGTGGCCGCCGGCTTCGCCGCCCTCCTGGTGCTGGCGCTCAAGGTCGGCAACCTCGGCGCGGAGCGCGCCACGCAGACCTATCGCGTGGAGGCGCGTTTCGACAACATCGGCGGCCTCAAGGTGCGTGGCCCGGTGCGCGCCGCCGGCGTGCTCGTCGGGCGCGTGCAGGAGATCCACTTCGAGAACCGGCAATACCAGGCGAGCGTGACGCTGGCCATCGACAAGCGCTATACGTTTCCGAAGGACACGACCGCTTCCATCCTCACCTCGGGCCTGCTCGGCGAGACCTACGTGGGGCTCGATGCCGGCGGCGACGAGCGCAAGCTCGCCAACGGCGACCGCATCACCATCACGCAGTCGGCCGTGGTGCTGGAAAAGTTGATCGGCCAGTTCCTCTTCAGCAAGGCGCAGGAAGAACCCAAGAAATGACGGGGCCGGAACCGGCCGCGCCACGGCCGGGTCGAACCCTGCTCCCCTTTATCCAGGATATGAAGATGCCGCGTTTTCTCGCCGCAATGCTCCTCGCACTCGTCCCGTTCGCGGCCTCCGCACAGGAAGCGCCGGACGCCATGGTCAAGCGCGTCACCGACGAGATCCTCACGATCGTTCGCGCCGACAAGGACCTGCAGGCGGGAAACCAGCGCAAGGTGGTCGAGCTGGCCGAGGCCAAGGTGCTGCCGCACTTCGACTTTGCGCGCATGACCCGCCTCGCGGTGGGGCGCAACTGGCAGCAGGCCACGCCCGAGCAGCGCGAGGCGCTCACGCGCGAGTTCCGCACCCTGCTGGTGCGCACCTACTCTAGCTCGCTCTCGGCCTACCGCAACCAGACGATCGAGGTGAAGCCCCTCAAGTCGACACCCGGCGACAAGGAGGCGACGGTGCGCACAGCCGTCATCCAGCAGGGTGGCCCCTCGATTCCGATCGACTATTCGATGGAGAAGGGCGATTCGGGCTGGAAGGTGTACGACGTGGTGATCGACGGCGTCTCGCTGGTGACCACCTACCGCGGCAGCTTCAACGACCAGATCCAGAAATCGGGGATCGACGGGTTGCTCAAGACCCTGCGCGATCGCAACGCGGGATCGGCTGCGGCCGCGCCAGAGAAGGCGGGCGCGAAGAAGTGAGCGCGAAGCCCTCGGCGGAGGTGCTGCAGCTCACGGGCGCGCTCTCCTTCGAGACGCTTCCTACGGTGCTCGCGCAGAGCGCCGAGTACACGTCCAGAACGGATTTGCCTGACCGCCTCACGATCGACTTCGCCGGCATCAACGCGGTGGATTCCTCCGCGGTCGCGCTGCTGCTCGAGTGGCGGCGCGAGGCCCAGCGCCTGGGCAAGGTCCTCCTCTTCGTCAACCTGCCGCAGAACCTGCTCGCGCTCGCCACGCTCTACGGCGTGGTCGACCTGATCCAGCCGAACGTCGGCTGATGGCGCTTGCGGTCGAGGTGCGCGGAGTCGAGAAGCGCTTCGGCTCCGTGCGCGCGCTGGCCGGCGTGTCCCTGGAGGTTGCGCGGGGAGAGTTCTTCGCGCTCCTCGGCCCGAACGGCGCCGGCAAGACCACGCTCATATCCGCCTTGGGAGGGCTCGCCATCCCGGACGCCGGAAGCCTCGCCGTGATGGGCCATGACGTGGCGCGGGATTTCCGCGCTGCACGCCGCGCGGTGGGGATCGTTCCGCAGGAGATCGTCTTCGACCCCTTTTTCTCGGTTCGAGAAACGTTGCGCATCCAGTCGGGCTACTTCGGGCTGCGCGACAACGATCGCTGGATCGACGAGCTGCTCGATCGCCTCGGCCTGGCGTCCAAGGCCGATGCCAACATGAGGAGCCTGTCTGGCGGCATGAAGCGGCGCGTCATGGTCGCGCAGGCGCTGGTGCACCGCCCGCCCGTGATCGTGCTGGACGAGCCGACGGCCGGGGTGGACGTGGAGCTGCGCCAGACGCTCTGGAGCTTCGTGCGCGGGCTGAACGAGGCAGGGCACACCATCGTGCTCACCACGCATTACCTCGAGGAGGCGCAGCAGCTCTGCTCGCGCACCGCGATGATGAAGGAAGGGCGGATCGTGGCGCTCGATTCCACCGCCAACCTGCTCGCCACGTTCTCCGAGCGGGTGGTGCGAGTGAAGCTCGGCGCCGGTCACCTCCCCGCGGGCCTGCTCGAGCGCGCCAGCCCGGAGGCGGGCGGATGGTGGCGCATACCCGTGGCGGACCTCGCGCACGTCGAGGACGTGCTGGCGCGACTGCGTTCCGCGGGCGCGGACGTCGCCAGCCTGGAGGTTGGGGAGCCCGAGCTGGAGGAAGTCTTCGTGAAGATCATGCGCCAGGCCGCGTTGCCGTGAGCGGATTCCCCACGCTGCTCTACAAGGAGGTCCTGCGCTTCTGGAAGGTGAGCTTCCAGACGGTGGCCGCACCTGTGCTCACGACCGTGCTGTACCTGCTGGTCTTCTCCCATGCGCTCTCCGGCCACGTCCAGGCCTTCCCGGGCGTGAGCTACGTGCAGTTCCTCGTTCCCGGCCTCGCCATGATGGCGATGCTGCAGAACGCCTTCGCCAACAGCTCCTCGTCGATCATCCAGTCGAAGGTCACCGGCAACATCGTGTTCATCCTGCTGCCGCCGCTGGCGGCAGGAGAGATCTTCGCGGCCTACCTGCTGGCCTCGATGGTGCGTGGACTGGTGGTGGGGATGGGGGTGTTCGCCGCAACCCTCTGGCTGGTGCCGATGCCGATGAAGCACCCGCTGTGGGTGATCGCCTTCTCGATCGCGGGGTGCGGCATGCTGGGCACCATGGGCATCATCGCCGGCATGTGGTCGGACAAGTTCGACCAACTGGCCGCCTTCCAGAATTTCGTGGTGATGCCGCTCACGTTCCTCGCCGGGGCGTTCTACTCCATGCACTCGCTGCCCCCCTTCTGGCAGGCGCTGTCGCGGCTGAACCCGTTCTTCTATGCGGTCGACGGCTTCCGCTATGGCTTCTTCGGGCAGTCGGACGTGGCGCCCGCGGCGAGCCTCGCGATTGCGAGCGCCGCATTCGCTGCCCTATCATGGATCACCCTGCTCCTGCTTCGCAGGGGCTACAAGCTGAGGCACTGAGAGACGCAAAAGCATGGTCGAGCCCGGTTCCATCGAGTCCTCCATCCGCGCGGGACTGCAATGCACCCACCTCGAGGTACGCGGTGATGGCGCGCACTTCGAGGCCGTGATCGTGAGCCCGCAGTTCGCCGGCCTGTCTCGCGTGCGCCAGCACCAGCTCGTCTATGGCGCGCTGGGCGAGCGCATGCGCGAGGAGATCCACGCGCTCTCGATGAAGACCTTCTCCCCTGACGAGTGGGCCAAGCGCTGAACCCTGGGGGGTTCGGCCGGCGCCGGACCGGATAATCCAATGCAGAAACTTTCCATCCACGGCGGCGCGCCGCTGCGCGGCGAGGTCCGCGTCGCGGGCGCGAAGAACGCCGCCCTGCCCATCCTGGCGGCCTCGCTGCTCACGGCCGCGCCGATGCGCATCGGCAACGTGCCGGAGCTGAACGACATCCGCACCATGCTCAAGCTGCTCGAGCGCATGGGGGCGAGGGTCGAGCGCGGGGCGGGAGAGGTTCGCCTTGACACCCGGCTGGTCAACGAGCCGTTCGCGCCCTATGACCTGGTGAAGACGATGCGCGCCTCCATCCTGGCGCTGGGGCCGCTCACGGCGCGTTTCGGCGAGGCGCGGGTATCGTTGCCCGGCGGCTGCGCGATCGGCGAGCGTCCCGTGGACCTGCACATCAAGGGGCTGGCTGCCATGGGAGCGCACGTGATCATCGAGCACGGCAACATCCATGCAAGCGCCGCACGGCTGCGCGGGGCCCACATCTTCATGGACACCGTGACCGTGACGGGCACCGAAAACCTCATGATGGCGGCATGTCTCGCGAAGGGCGAAACCGTGCTGGAGAACGCCGCCCGCGAGCCCGAGGTGGTGGACCTCGCGCGCTGCCTCATCGCCATGGGCGCGAAGATCCGCGGCCACGGGACAGACGTGATCACCATCGAGGGCGTGGACGCGCTCTTCGGCGTCGACCACTCCGTCATGCCCGACCGCATCGAGGCGGGCACCTTCCTCTGCGCCGCGGCGGCGACCCGCGGCAACGTGACGCTCACGCATGCCCCCACCGGCAGCCTCGAGGCCGTGATCGGCAAGCTGCGAGATGCGGGGGCCACCGTGCGCACGGCCGAGGACACGATCCAGATCGAGATGTCCGCGCGCCCTCGGGCAGTGAGCCTTCGCACCGCGCCGCATCCCGGCTTCCCCACGGACATGCAGGCGCAGTTCATAGCGCTCAACGCCACGGCGAGCGGCGCGGCGCACGTGACCGAGACGATCTTCGAGAACCGCTTCATGCACGTGCAGGAGTTGCGCCGCCTCGGTGCGCGCATCGACATCGAGGGCAATACCGCAATCATCCACGGCGTCGAGCACCTCACGGGCGCCCACGTGATGGCCACGGACTTGCGCGCCTCGGCGAGCCTGGTGATCGCGGGCCTGGTCGCGGAGGGCGAAACGGTCATCGACCGCATCTACCACCTCGACCGGGGCTACGAGCGCATCGAGGAGCGCCTTGGCGCGCTCGGAGCGCGCATCGCGCGGGTGTGAGGCCGTGATCACCCTCGCCCTCTCCAAGGGCCGCATCTACGAGGAAACCCTGCCGCTGCTCGAGCGGGCCGGGCTCGTCCCCATCGAGGATCCCGAGCGCTCGCGCAAGCTGATACTCGGCACGCGCGACCCCGAAGTGCGCGTGATCCTCGTGCGCGCCTCCGACGTGCCGACCTACGTGCAATACGGGGCGGCCGACCTGGGCGTAGCCGGCCGCGACCTGCTCGTCGAGCACGGCGGGGAAGGGCTCTACCAGCCGCTCGACCTCGGCATCGCCCGCTGCCGGATGGCGGTCGCCGTGCCCGAGGAGTTCGACTATGCCGCCGCCGTCGGGCGTGGCGCGCGGCTGCGCGTGGCCACCAAGTACATCGGCACCGCGCGTGAGCACTTCGCGGCAAAAGGGGTGCACGTGAACCTCATCCGACTGTATGGCTCGATGGAGCTTGCGCCGCTCGTTGGCCTGGCCGACGCGATCGTAGACCTGGTCGACACGGGCAATACCTTGCGCGCCAACCGCTTGAAGGTCGTGGAGGAGGTGATGACCGTCTCCAGCCGCCTCATCGCCAACCCGGCCGCGCTCAAGTTGCGTCGCGCGAAGATCGCCCCGCTCATCGAGGCCTTCCGCAAGGCGAGCCATGGTTGACGTGCGCCGCCTCGATTCGCGCGCGCCGGGCTTCGAGGCCGAGCTCGAGGGCCTGCTCGCCTTCGAGGCCGCCCAGGACGAATCGGTGGACCGCGCGACCGCAGCGATCCTCGACGAAGTGCGCGCGCGCGGCGACGAGGCCCTGGTCGAGCTCACGGCCCGCTTCGATCGCTGGACGCCGCGCAGCGTGGCCGACCTCGAGGTCGGAGCCGGGCAAGCCCAGGCCGCCTTGCGCGGGCTCCCGTCGGCGCAGCGCGAGGCTTTGGAGGTCGCCGCCGGCCGCATCGCGGCGTATCACGCGCGCCAGCGGCAGGAGTCGTGGCGCACCACCGAGGAAGACGGCACGGTGCTGGGGCAGAACGTCGTGCCTCTCGATCGCGTGGGACTTTATGTTCCGGGGGGCAAGGCGGCGTACCCGTCCTCGGTCCTGATGAGCGCCGTCGCCGCCAAGGTCGCGGGCGTGCGGGAGCTGGTGATGGTCACGCCCACGCCGGATGGCGTCCTCAATGCGCCGGTGCTCGCGGCGGCGGCCATCGCGGGGGTGGATCGGATCTTTCGAGTGGGGGGCGCACAGGCGATAGGGGCGCTCGCCTACGGCACCGGGACCATTGCGCCGGTCGACAAGATCGTGGGTCCTGGCAACGCCTACGTGGCCGCAGCGAAGCGACGGGTGTTCGGGCGCGTTGGCATCGACATGGTCGCCGGGCCTTCCGAGGTGCTTGTGATAGCCGACTCGGGGGCGCGCGCCGAATGGATCGCCATGGACCTGTTTTCGCAGGCCGAGCACGACGAGGTCGCGCAGGCGATCCTGCTCACGCCCGATGCGGAGCTGCTCGAAGCGGTGGCCGCTGCCATGGATGCGGCGCTGGCGAAGATGCCGCGCCGCGCGATCATCGAGGCTTCGCTTGCGCATCGAGGCGCCCTCATCCGGGTTCGCGACCTGGGCGAGGCCTGCGAGATCGCCAATCGCATCGCCCCCGAGCATCTCGAGCTGGCGGTGGCCGACCCCGAGGCGCTGCTGGGTTCGATCCGCCACGCCGGGGCGATTTTCCTGGGCCACCACGCATCGGAATCGCTGGGCGACTACTGCGCCGGCCCCAACCACGTCCTGCCCACCTCGCGCACGGCGCGCTTTTCCTCCCCACTGGGGGTATACGACTTCCAGAAGCGCTCGAGCGTGATCGGCGTTAGCGCGCGTGGCGCAGCGGCTTTGGGCCCGGTGGCGGCGGTGCTCGCCCGGGCCGAAGGCCTCGAGGCGCACGCTCGCAGCGCCGAGCTGCGACTGGAAAAGTGAGCAAGGGGCCGCGAGAGCTGGTTCGCGAGGAGATCCTCGGGCTCAAAGGCTATGCCGTGCCGAGCGCCATCGGCATGGTGAAGCTCGACGCCATGGAAAATCCCTACGAACTGCCCTCCGCGCTGGCGGCGGCGATGGGGGAGCGGCTGGCAGCCGTGGCGGTGAATCGTTATCCCGATCCACGCGCCGCGGGCTTGAAGGCCGCACTGCGCAAGGCGATGGCGGTTCCCGACGGCCTCGAGGTCATCCTGGGGAACGGTTCCGACGAGCTGATCCAGATCGTGTCGCTCGCGCTCGCGCGGCCAGGAGCTGCGGTCCTTTCGCTGGAACCCTCGTTCGTCATGTACCGCCTGAGCGCGCTCGCAGCAGGCATGGCCTATCACGGCGTGGCGTTGCGCGAGGACTTCTCGCTCGACGAAGCGGCGCTGCTGGCGGCGATGGAGCGGATCCGGCCGGCGTTGGTATGGATCGCCTATCCCAACAACCCCAGCGGGAACCTCTTTGCGCGCGAGGCCATCCTGCGCATTGTCGCGGCCGCGCCTGGCGTGGTGGTCGTGGACGAGGCCTACCATGCGTTCTCCGAAGGAGCGACGCTGATGGGGGAAGCGGGCCGGCATCCGAACCTGATCGTCCTGCGTACCGTATCGAAGCTGGGCCTGGCCGGACTGCGGCTGGGGCTGGCCGCCGGAGCCGCACCCTGGATCGAGCAATTCGAGAAGCTGCGGCCGCCTTACAACGTGAACGCGCTCACTGCCGCCGCGGCCGAGTTCCTGCTGGGGCACCTCGAAGTGCTGGAGGGCCAGGCGTTGAGGATCGTCGCCGAGCGCGCACGGCTGGAGGGCGCGCTCGATCGGATGCCGGCGCTGCGGCGTTTTCCCTCATCGGCAAACTTCATTCTGGTGCGAGTGCCGGACGCGCCCCGCGCCTTCGAAGGCCTCGGCTCGCGTGGTATATTGGTCAAGTCACTCCACGGCTCGCATCCACTCCTCGACCACTGCCTGAGGCTCACGGTCGGCACGCCCGAAGAGAACACTCGGGTTCTCGAGGCGCTCGCCTCGATCCTCGCCCCCCCCAATGCGTAAGGCCGAAATCCAGCGCGACACCCGCGAGACCCAGGTCTTCGTCGCGGTCGACCTCGACGGCAGCGGCAAGTCCGAGCTCGCATCCGGGATCCCTTTCCTCGACCACATGCTCGACCAGATCGCCCGGCATGGCGCGATCGACCTGACGGTTCGCGCGCGCGGGGACCTGGAGATCGATGCGCACCATACCGTCGAGGACATCGGCATCACGCTCGGCATGGCGGTTGCGAAGGCGGCCGGCGACAAGAAGGGCATTCGGCGCTATGGACATGCCTACGTGCCGCTCGACGAGGCCCTGTCGCGGGCGGTGGTGGATTTTTCAGGCCGTCCGGGACTCGAGTACGGCGTGAAGTTCACGCGCGCCCGGGTGGGCGAGTTCGACGTGGACCTCACCCACGAGTTCTTCCAGGGGTTCGTGAATCACGCCCAGGTCACCGTTCACATCGACAATTTGCGCGGTGACAACTCCCATCACCAGTGCGAGACGATCTTCAAGGCGTTTGCGCGCGCCTTGCGCGCCGCGCTGGAACCCGACCCGCGCGCGGCCGGGGCCATTCCCTCGACCAAGGGGAGCCTGTAGCCGCCTCGCGTCCGACCGCCCAGCCAATGCAACGCATCTCCATCGTCGATTACGGAATGGGCAACCTGCGCTCGGTGCAGAAGGCCCTCGCGCACGTGGCGGGCGGGGCGCAGGTGGACATCACGGCGGATCCGGAAGCGATCCGGCGCGCCGATCGCGTGGTCTTTCCAGGCCAGGGCGCGATGCCCGATTGCATGGCTGGCCTGCGTGAAAGCGGCCTCGGGGAAGCCGTGTCGGAAGCGGCGGCCGGCAAGCCCTTCCTTGGGCTGTGCATCGGCCAGCAAATGCTCTTCGAGCGAAGCGAGGAGGGCGACATCGAGGGCCTGGGCGTGTTGCGCGGCTCGGTAAAGGGGTTTCGCATCACCCCCGAGGCGCGCGCAGCCGGGATGAAGTGCCCGCACATGGGCTGGAACCGGGTTCGCCAGGTGAGGCCGCATCGCCTCTGGCACGGCATCGCCGACGCGACTCGCTTCTACTTCGTGCACAGCTTCTATTGCGAGCCGGCCGAGGCCGGGCTTGCCGTCGGCGAAACCGAATACGGCGGCGCCTTTACCTCGGCAATCGCCCGCGATAACATTTTCGCGACGCAGTTCCACCCCGAGAAAAGCGCCGCCGCGGGACTCACGCTCCTCAGCAACTTCTCCTCCTGGAATCCCTAGCGGCGCGCGCATGCTCATCATCCCTGCGATCGATCTCAAGGACGGCCATTGCGTGCGCCTGCAGCAAGGGCGCATGGAATCGGCGACGGTGTTCTCCGAGGATCCCGGCAAGGCCGCGGGGCAATGGGTCGAAAAGGGCGCGACGCGGCTGCACGTGGTCGACCTGAACGGCGCCGTCGCCGGCAAGCCCAGGAACGAGCAGGCGGTGAAAGATATCCTGGCCGCGGTGGAGTCGGACATCCCTGTGCAGCTGGGCGGCGGCATCCGCGACCTCGACACCATCGAGCGCTATCTCGACGACGGTGTCTCCTACATCATCATCGGCACCGCGGCAGTCAAGAATCCGGGCTTCCTGCACGAGGCTTGCGATGCCTTTCCCGGCCACATCATCGTCGGGCTCGATGCGCGCGACGGCAAGGTGGCCACCGATGGCTGGTCGAAGCTTACCGGTCACGACGTCGTGGACCTCGCCAAGCGCTTCCAGGACTACGGCGTCGAGGCCGTCATCTATACCGACATCGGGCGCGACGGCATGATGAGCGGCGTGAACGTCGAAGCGACCGTGCGCCTGGCCCAGGCGCTCACGGTGCCGGTGATCGCGAGCGGCGGCCTCACCAGCCTGGACGACATCCGCAAGCTGCGCGCCGTGGAAGCCGAGGGCATCACCGGATGCATCGCCGGGCGGGCCATCTACGAGGGCAAGCTCGATTTCGGCGAGGCGTTGAAGGCCGCTGCCGGCGAAGCCTGACGGCGAGGCGGTTCCCCCGGCTTTCGCGCCCTCCGTTTTACTCTCCCCTTTCCCCGTTTCCCTGCCTTCGATGGGCCTCGCAAAGCGCATCATTCCCTGTATCGACGTGCACGCCGGCCGCGTCGTGAAGGGCGTGAACTTCGTCCAGCTGCGCGACGCCGGGGATCCCGTCGAGATCGCCCGCCGCTACGACGAGCAGGGCGCCGACGAGCTCGCCTTTCTCGACATCACCGCGTCCAGCGACGCGCGCGACACCATCGTCGAGGTCATCAGCCGCGTGGCCGAACAGGTCTTCATCCCGCTCACGGTTGGCGGGGGGGTGCGGGAAGTCGAGGACGTGCGCAAGCTCCTCAATGCGGGCGCCGACAAGGTGAGCATCAATACGTCGGCCGTCGAACGGCCGGAGCTCGTGGAGCGCTCCGCGTGCCGTTTCGGTTCCCAGGCGATCGTGGTCGCGATCGATGTGCGCGCCGCCGGCCCCGGTCGCTGGGAGGTATACACGCACGGCGGACGCAAGGCGCGAGGAATCGATGCCGTAGAATGGGCCGCGAAAATGGCCGCGCGGGGCGCGGGCGAAATCCTCCTCACCAGCATGGACCGCGACGGCACCAAGAGCGGCTTCGACATCGAGCTCACGCGCGCAGTGGCGGGCGCCGTGGACGTTCCCGTGATCGCGAGCGGCGGTGCCGGCAGCCTCGAGCACCTCGCCGAGGGCATCGAGCTGGGCCGGGCGGATGCGGTGCTTGCCGCTTCGGTATTCCATTTCGGCGAGATCTCGATCCCGACCGCCAAGCGTTTCCTGGCCGCACGTGGCATCGAGATGCGCCTGTGAGCGCGGCATGGCTCGATGCGGTGGCCTGGAACGCCGAGGGGCTCGTGCCCGCGGTCGCCCAGGACGCCGCCTCCGGCGAGGTGCTCATGCTCGCGTGGATGAGCCGTGAATCGCTCGAGCGCACGGTGGCCACGGGCGAGGCGGTGTACTGGTCGCGTTCGCGCCGCAGCTTGTGGCACAAGGGCGAGACCTCGGGACACGTGCAGCGAGTGGTCGAGGTGCGCCTGGATTGCGATGCCGACACGGTGCTGCTGCGCGTCGAATCGGCCGGCGCCGTGGCCTGCCATACCGGCCGGCGGCGTTGCTTTTTCAATCGCCTCGAACGACTCGCGGACGGGCCGCGCTGGGTGGTCACCGACAACGTGGTCGAGACTCCAGGCCATGGCTGACATCCTCGAGCGGCTGCAGGCGGCCATCGCGGCGCGCCGCAATGCGGATGCGGGCTCGTCCTACGTGGCATCCCTGAACGCGCGCGGCCTCGATGCGATCCTGAAGAAGGTGGGCGAGGAGGCGACCGAAACCGTCATCGCCGCGAAGGGCGGCTCGCGCGAGTCGATCGTCCATGAAGCGGCCGACCTCTGGTTCCATTGCCTGGTGATGCTGTCCTGGCATGGCATCACCGTGGGAGAAGTGCTGGCCGAGCTCGAGCGGCGCGAGGGGCGCTCGGGCATCGAGGAGAAAGCGTCCCGCGCGAAAGGAAACGGCCCATGAGCAGCGACTGCATCTTCTGCAAGATCGTGGAAGGCAAGATCCCCAGCCGCAAGGTCTACGAGGATGAGGACATGTACGCCTTCCATGACATCAACCCGGTGGCGCCGGTGCATTTCATGATCATCCCGAAGAAGCACGTCGATTCGCTGGGCGATTGCAGCGAAGAGCACGCGGCTGTGCTCGGCAGGATGATGGCCAGGGCGGGACGGCTCGCCCGGGAGCAGGGGGCCACCGACGGCTTCCGCACGATCATCAACACCGGCCGTGTGGGAAGGCAGGACGTGTATCATTTGCACATACACATCATCGGCGGCCCCGATCCCCTTCCGCGCATGATCGCTCCATCCTGACGGCGGCGATCGCAAGCCCGGGACGCGCGCCGCGCCACCGGAGAATTCCATGGGTTCGTTCAGCATCTGGCACTGGGTCATCGTCTTGGTGATCGTGCTGCTCATCTTCGGGACCAAGAAGCTGCGCAACATGGGCAGCGACCTTGGGGGCGCCGTGAAGGGCTTCAAGGACGGCATGAAGGGCGAGGACGACAAGTCCAAGACCGCCGCCGGCGGCGAGATCGCGGCGCCGGGCACGACGCTCGAGGGCGAGATCAAGGAAAAGCACAAGAGCTGAGCCTTCCAGGCCGACTCGCCTTTCCCGCAGCCATCACCTCGCCCCGGCCGTGTTCGACATCGGGTTCTCGGAGCTTTTCGTGATCGGGGTCGTGGCGCTCGTCGTCATCGGCCCGGAGCGGCTTCCCAAGGTCGCCAGGACCCTCGGCCTGCTCTTCGGGCGCCTGCAGCGCTACGTGAGCCAGGTGAAGTCCGACATCAGCCGCGAGATGGACATGGCCGAGCTGGGCAAGGTCAAGACCGAATTCGAGAGCGCGGCGCGTTCGTTCCAGGCGGACATCGAGACCAAGGCGGCCGAGGCCGAACGCGAGATCCGCGAGGCGCAGGCCTCGATCGAGCGCGACCTCGAGCGCAAGGCGACTGCTGAGGGCGGCGCACCCGACGAAGCCACGCCGTCGCACGACTCCGCCTCGCCCCAGCTCGAGCTGGGCATCGCCCCGCCCGGCGAGCAGCGTCCCGGTCCGGCGCCGTAGCCGCCATGCAGGAGAACGAGGAAACCTTCCTTTCGCACCTCGTCGAGCTGCGCCAGCGCCTCGTGCGCTGCCTGGTGGTCTTTGCGCTCGCCTGCGCGCCGATGCTCTATTTCAGCGCCGAGCTCTACGACATGCTGGCCATGCCGCTCATGGCCAACCTGCCCGAAGGCGCGCGCATGATCGCCACGGGCGTGATCACGCCGTTCCTCATCCCGGTCAAGATCTCGTTCATGGCCGCTTTCGTCGCGGTCCTGCCCTTCATCCTGCACCAGGTGTGGGCCTTCGTCGCTCCGGGGCTCTACGCGCATGAGAAACGCCTGGCGCTGCCGCTGGTCGTGAGCAGCACGTTGCTCTTCGTCGCCGGCATGCTCTTCTGCTACTTCGTGGTGTTCGGCGGCGTCTTCCGCTTCATCGCAAGCTTCGCGCCCAAGAGCATTGCAGTCGCCCCGGACATCGAGGCGTACTTCAACTTCGCCCTCGGGATGTTCCTCGCCTTCGGGCTTGCCTTCGAAGTGCCCGTCGTCGTGGTCGTGCTGGTCCTGATGGGCATCGTGAACGTCGAGCAGCTGCGCGAGTGGCGCGGTTATGTGATCGTGGGCATCTTCGTGATCGCCGCCGTGGTGACCCCGCCGGACGTGGTGTCGCAGATCGCGCTCGCCGTGCCGATGTGCCTGCTCTACGAGGTCGGCATCTTCTTCGGGCGCGGCATCGAGAAGCGGCGCAAGGTGCCGGCAGAAACCGGCACCGGCGCCGAATTCAAGGGCTGAGGCGGCTCATTCCGCGGGCCGCGGCCGCGGCCGCCGCTTTCCCACCTGGACATCGAGCGCCAACTCCTGGTTGCGCCGGACCACGCGCACGGGCACGGACTTGCCCGGCGGGATCTCGGCAATCGCCGCCAGGGCAGCCGTGGTGTTTGCAACCTCCCGCCCATCGACGGCCACGATGACGTCGCCCAGGCGCATGCCGCTTTTCTCCGCGGGGCTGCCGCGCTCGATGGCACCGACGATGGCGCCGCGCGAGCTCTTGAGGCCGAGCGACTCGGCGAGCTCGGGCGTGACGTCGGCCACGTCCACGCCGAACCAGCCGCGAGTGACTGTGCCCGTCTCGATGATCTGCTCGAGGACGCGCTTGGCGAGGCTCACCGGGATCGCGAAGCCGATCCCCTGGTAGCCGCCCGAGCGTGAGAAGATCAGCGTGTTGATGCCGATGAGGTTGCCGGCGGTATCGACGAGGGCGCCTCCGGAATTGCCGGGGTTGATCGCCGCGTCGGTCTGGATGAAGCTGCCGAACGGGTTCGCCGCGCCGATCTCCCGCCCCACTGCGCTGATGATTCCCATCGTCACGGTCTGGCCGACGCTGAAGGGGTCGCCGATGGCAAGGACCAGGTCGCCTACGCGTGCCTGCTCCGACTGCCCGAACGTGATCGCCGTCAGGTTCGGCGCCGACACCCGCACCACGGCCAGGTCGGTCTCGGGGTCGGTGCCCACGACCTTGCCGACCAGCGTGCGGCCGTCGTTGAGGGTCACCTGGATATCGGTCACGCCTTCCACCACGTGATCGTTGGTGAGGATGTAGCCCTCGCGGCTCACGATCACTCCCGAGCCGAGCGAAAGCTGGGTCTCGGGCGGGAGCTGGAAGCGCTCGCCGAAGAAGCGCTGGAAGGCGGGATCGTCGAGAAGTGGGCGGCGGCGTTGCACCTGCCGCGTAGCCGAGATGTTCACCACCGAGGGGATCGCCTTGCGCGCGGCGTCGCTGAAGGACAGCGGTTTTCCGGCCGAGATTGTCGCCGGGGCGCCCGCGGCCGGGGCTACCTCGCGCAGCTCGACCACCGGCGGGCGCCAACCGAGCCAGTCCGGTTTCACCAGGCTCACGACGAAAAGCGCGGCCAGCGTGATCGTGACGGCCTGGGCGAAGATCAACCAGAGCTTGCGCATGGGGTCCGGGGGCGGGAAACCCCGGATTGTAGTCGCCGCGCGATTACCTCGCGCGCAACGTATCGCGTATTTCGCGCAGCAGCTGGACGTCTTCCGGCGGCGCGGGCGTGGGAGCCGGAGCAGGCTCGCGACGAAGGCGATTGATCTGCTTGACCATGAGGAAGACGACCAACGCCAGCAGGATGAAGTTGAGCACGATGTTGGCGAAGTTGCCGTAGGCGATGACCGGAACGCCAGCCTTCTTGAGCGCATCCAGGGTCGCGGGCACGTTGGGCGGGACGGGCGCGAGGGCCACGAACAGATTGGTGAAATCGACCCCGCCGACCAGGCGGCCGACTACGGGCATCACCATGTCGTTCACGAGCGAGTCGACGATCTTGCCGAAGGCTGCCCCGATGATCACTCCGACGGCCAGGTCCACGACGTTCCCCTTGATCGCGAACTCCCGGAACTCCGATGCGAGGCTCATTCTTTTCATTCCTTGCCGTGAGATAACGCGAGCCTAGGGGGACCTCCATCCCGAGTCAAACGCTTCCCGGCGGCGGCGGGCTTTAAGGAAGCAGGTCAAATCCGCTAAAATGCCGAATTAAACTCGTCCCGCCTTCCTTTTCCCCCGTTTCCCGCGAAATGACCGCCATCGTCCAAGACCACGTCGACGAGAAAAGACGTCGCATCCTGCTCGTCGCCACGGGCGCCGCCGGGGCGGCGGTTGCCGCCGGCGTGGCAGCCCCGTTGTTGGTGAGCTGGTTCCCGAGCGCCAAGGCGCTTGCTGCGGGCGCCCCGGTGGAAGCCGACGTATCCAAGCTCGAGCCCGGCCAGCAGATCACCGTCGAGTGGCGCGGCAAGCCCGTTTTCGTGCTTCGACGCACGCCCGAAATGGTCGAGCGCCTGGCGAAAAACGTCGATTTCCTGGTGGATCCGGAATCGAAGGCTTCGAAGCAACCCGACTACGTGAAGGGTCCCCACCGCTCGATCAGGCCGGAGATCTTCGTCACGGAGGGCGTCTGCACCCACCTCGGCTGCTCGCCAACGCTCAAGAAGGAAGTGGGCGCGGCCTCGGACATGGGCGCCGACTGGCCCGGCGGGTACTACTGTCCCTGCCACAACTCGCGCTTTGACCTGGCTGCCCGCGTCTTCAAGGGCTCGCCCGCCCCGAGCAACCTCACGGTGCCTCCCCATCGCTATGCCGATGGCGGTGGCGCGTTGCTGGTGATCGGCGAAGACGGAAAGGCAGCGTAGATGGCCGCGCACGAGAAGACGCCGGTTACCGGCGCCGGAGCCTTCAACGCTCCCCTCACCTGGGTAGACCAGCGCTTTCCGCTCGTGCGCCTCTACCGCGAGCAGCTCACCGACTACTACGCGCCGAAGAACTTCAACTGGTGGTACTACTTCGGCTCGCTCGCGATGCTGGTGCTGGTGATCCAGATCGTCTCGGGCATCTTCCTCACGATGAACTACAAGCCGAGCGCGGCCGACGCATTCGCCTCGGTCGAGTTCATCATGCGCGACGTTCCCGGCGGCTGGCTCATCCGCTACATCCATTCCACCGGCGCCTCGTTGTTCTTCATCTGCGTCTACCTGCACATGGCCCGCGGGCTCATGTACGGCTCGTACCGCAAGCCGAGGGAGCTCCTGTGGATCTTCGGCGTCCTCATCTACCTCACGTTGATGGCCGAGGCGTTCTTCGGCTACCTGCTGCCGTGGGGCCAGATGTCGTACTGGGGCGCGCAGGTGATCATCAACCTGTTCGGCACGATCCCCCTCATCGGCGAGGCGCTCGCGGTCTGGATCCGTGGCGACTACAACGTCTCCGATGCCACGCTCAATCGCTTCTTCGCGTTGCACGTCGTGGCGATCCCGTTGGTCCTGCTGGGCCTGGTTGCCGCGCACCTGATGGCGCTGCGCGAGGTGGGCTCGAACAATCCCGACGGCATCGAGATCAAGAAGAACCTCGACCCGAAGACCGGCACGCCGGTGGACGGCATCCCGTTCCACCCGTACTACACCATCAAGGACATCTTCGGCGTGGCCGTCTTCCTGGTGGTGTTCTCGGTGATCGTGTTCTTCATGCCGGAGATGGGCGGATATTTCCTCGAGTACAACAACTTCATTCCCGCCGACCCGCTGAAGACGCCGGAGCACATCGCGCCGGTGTGGTACTTCACGCCGTACTACTCGATCCTGCGCGCGGTGCCGCCGCTCTTCAACTCGCAGTTCCCGGGGGTGCTCGCCATGGGCATCGCGACGATGATCCTGTTCTTCCTGCCCTGGCTCGACCGCTCGCCGGTGAAGTCGATCCGCTATCGCGGCGCGTACTACAAGAGCGCGCTCGGCCTGTTCGTCGCCGTATTCCTCGTCCTGGGCTACCTCGGCGTGAAGCCGACCACGGTCTGGGGCCAGTTCGGCTTCGACGCCTTCTTCCTCGACACCAAGGACATCGCCACCTGGGTGGCGCGCCTGTGCACGG
>DASPNE010000002.1:0-8659 GCA_035626705.1 Usitatibacter sp.
CATCTTCCTGATGCTGATGGCCGAGGCGTTCTTCGGCTACCTGCTGCCCTGGGGCCAGATGTCCTACTGGGGCGCCCAGGTGATCGTGAACCTGTTCGCCGCCGTGCCCTTCATCGGCCCCGACCTCGCGCGGTGGATCCGCGGGGACTACATCGTCTCCGACGCCACGCTCAACCGCTTCTTCGCGCTGCACGTGATTGCGCTGCCGCTCGTGCTGCTCGGCCTGGTGGTCGCGCACCTGCTCGCGCTGCACGACGTGGGCTCCAACAACCCCGACGGCGTCGAGATCAAGAAAGCCAAGGGCCCCGACGGCAAGCCGCTCGACGGCATCCCGTTCCACCCCTACTACACGGTGAAGGACCTGATGGGCGCGGTGGTGTTCCTCGCGATCTTCGCCTTCGTCCTGTTCTTCCTCCCCGAGATGGGCGGCTACTTCCTCGAGTACAACAACTTCATTCCCGCCGACCCGCTGAAGACGCCTGACCACATCGCTCCGGTCTGGTACTTCACCCCCTTCTACGCGATGCTGCGCGCCGTGCCGCCGGTGTTCGGCTCGCAGTTCCCCGGCGTGGCGGTGATGGGGGCTGCGACGCTCATCCTGTTCGCCTTGCCATGGCTCGACCGCGGCAAGGTCAAGTCGATCCGCTATCGCGGCCCCAAGTGGAAGACCTGGTTCGCCCTGTTCGTGGTGAGCTTCCTGGTGCTGGGGTACCTCGGCGTTGAGCCCACCACCGTCTGGGGCGAATTCCCGAAGGCGCTGCCGGTCGTAGGGGGCGATTACGTGGCGCTCTGGGTCGCGCGCGTGCTGACGGTCATCTATTTCCTCTTCTTCCTGTGGATGCCGATCTACTCGGCGAACGACCGCGAGAAGCCCGAGCCGCAACGGGTGACGGCATGATCCGCAAGCTACTCGCCGCGCTGCTCCTGCTGCCCGCGTTGGCGTGGGCGGCTACGGCGAAGGCGCCCCTCGATCGCGCGCCGATCAACCCGTACGATCGCGCCTCCCTGCAACGCGGCGCGCAGATCTTCGTGAACCACTGCCTCAATTGCCATGCCGCCGCCGCGATGAGATACGGGCGGCTCGCGGACCTTGGGCTCACGGAGCAACAGATCCGCGAGAACCTGCTCTTTACGGCCGACAAGGTGGGCGAATCCATGACCACGGCGCTCGACCCGAAGATCGCCAAGGCCGCCTTCGGCATCGTGCCGCCCGATCTGTCGCTCATCGCCCGCTCGCGCAACGCCGACTGGCTCTACACCTACATGCGCTCGTTCTACCGCGACCCGCAGTCGAAGACCGGGTGGAACAACACCGTGTTCCCCAACGTGGCCATGCCCCACGTCCTTTGGGAATACCAGGGGCCACAGGCGCTCCAGGTGACCGAGCGCATGGACCAGAACACGGGCGACGTGAAGCGCTCCGAAAAGCTGGTCATGGAGCGCCCGGGAACCATGACGGCGCTCGAATACGACCGATACGTTGCAGACCTGGTGAACTACCTCGCCTTCATGGCGGAGCCGTCCCAGAACCAGCGCAAGCAGTGGGGGATCCTGGTGCTCTTCTTCCTCGCGATCTTCGTCGTCCTGTCGCTGCTGCTCAAGAAGGAATACTGGAAGGACGTCCGCTAGCGGCGGCGTCGAGCTCGGCCGCCCAACGGCCGGAACAAGGGGCAAGACAACATGATGACTCTGTACTCGGGGATCACCGATCCCTTCAGCCACCGTTGCCGCATCGTGCTCTACGAGAAGGGCATGGACTTCGAGATCATCGACGTGGACCTCATGAACAAGCCCGAGGACCTCGCGGTGATGAATCCGTACAACCGCACGCCGGTGCTGGTGGAGCGCGACCTGGTGCTCTACGAGTCGAACATCATCAACGAGTACATCGACGAGCGCTTCCCGCACCCGCAGCTCATGCCTGCCGACCCGGTCATGCGCGCGCGGGCCCGCCTCTTCCTCTTCCGCTTCGAGCAGGAGCTCTTCAACCACGTGCAGACGCTGGAGTCGGGCACCCAGAAGGCGCAAGAGAAGGCGCGGCTGTACATCCGGGAGAACCTCATCCAGATCGCCCCGATCTTCGTGAAGCAGAAGTACATGCTCGGGGAGGAGTTCTCGATGCTGGACGTGGCCATCGCCCCGCTGCTCTGGAGGCTCGACCACTACCAGATCCAGCTCAATAAGCCATCGGCGCCGTTGCTGAAATACGCCGAACGGCTCTTCTCCAGACAGGCCTTCATCGACTCGATGACGGCTTCCGAGAAGGCCATGCGCAGGTAGACTTACGGTCCATGGCCGAAGTCTCCACCAAACCCTACTTCATCCGGGCCATCTATGAATGGTGCTCGGATTGCGGCTACACGCCCTACCTCAGCGTGCGGGTGGACGACCGCACGCGCGTGCCGATGGAGTACGTGAAGAACGGGGAAATCGTCCTCAACGTGAGCCTCAACGCCACGCGCAACCTGACCATCAACAACGAGCTGATCCAGTTCTCGGCTCGCTTCAACGGGGTTTCCCGGGAGGTCAGCATCCCGGTGGATCGGGTCCAGGGCATCTTTTCCCGCGAGAATGGGCAAGGCGCCTTCTTCACGGTCGAATCGCCGGCCGCGCTGGCTGCAGCTCCCTTGGGCCCCGTGGCCTCGGGGGAGGCGGATGCCGAGCCGCCTCGCCCGACCGTGCCGGGCCGTTCCCGCCTCAAGCTGGTCAAGTAAGCGCTGGCTTCTTCGTCGCTGCCCATCCCTTCTCGCTGCCGGCATAGCTCAGTTGGCAGAGCAACCGCCTTGTAAGCGGTAGGTCCTCCGTTCGATTCGGAGTGCCGGCACCCCCTTCGTGGCACGATCGAGGCGCCCTGCACGGCTCCATTGTTGTGCTTGTAATCCGGCAAATGAAACAAACGCCGGTGGCCAGCCCTATACTCCGGGCACATTTCGAGCACACCTGGGGAGAGGCGATGCTTCGAGCAGTTGCGGCTGCGATGGGCAGGCTGGTGTGCTTCATGTTTGCATTCGGCACCCTGTTTCTTGGGTCCCTGGGAGCAGATGCAGCCCAGCTGACTTTCCCTTTTTCTACGTCCACGCCCCCGCAGGCTGCCGTGACCGATACGGCTTCCGGCACCACCTTGAGCGTGGCGGGGGGCGACGGCTTCGCCTCCTTCGTCATTGCCCGGCCCGCGCAGCCGGGCGTCGCCAACCACGCCGGAAACGTCGTGGTGACCATGGGACCGCTCACCTCGGTACGCCTGAGCACCGGCGGCGGGACTTTCGATCTTGACGGACTCTCGCTCCAGGGGGCCGACGCCGCCAACAACCTGCTCGTCCTGACCACGGATCATGGTTCAGAGAACGTGACGTTCGCTTCCACGTCGACATCGGCCGACGTGAAGACCTTTGTGAGCGCCGTCCTCCAGGGCGTGACCTACGTCGATATCACCCGGCAGGATGCGGGCTTCCTCGCGATCGCGATCGACGACGTGAAGCTGACCGTCGCGGGCGGGGGCGGCGGGGGCCTGCCGCAGGCCATCACATTCAACAATCCCGGGACGCGTACGTTCGGCACGCCTCTCAACGTCACCGTGACCAGCGACTCCGGGCTTCTCGTGGATCTCGCCTCGGGCACGAGCGCCGTATGCACCCTCGAAAGCGTCGCCGGGAACACCTTCACCATCGTGTTCGGCTCGGCCGGGATCTGCACGCTGACCGCGACGCAAGGCGGCGACGCCACTTTCGCAGCCGCGACGCCCGTGACGCACTCCTTCACCGTGAACGCGGTGGTGCCCAGCGCGCCGACGATAGGGACGGCTACTGCAGGCAACGGCGACGCGAGCGTGACCTTTACGCCACCGGCCAGCAACGGCGGCAGCGCCATCACGGGATATACGGCGACCTCCACGCCCGACAATCTCACTGGAAGCTGCACGGCGCCTTGCGGCTCGATCATCGTATCGGGACTCACGGGTGGAACGAGCTACACCTTCACCGTAACCGCGAGCAATAGTGCCGGCACGGGGCCGGCCTCCGCTGCGTCGAATGCCGTGACGCCGGTGCTCACTTGTGGCGCCGGGTTCGCCCCTTCTGGCGGTGCGTGCGTCCAATGCAACCCGGGAACCTTCAGCGCTACGGGAACGAGCTGCCACGCCTGCGCGCCGGACACCTTCGCGGCCACCTTCGGAAGCGTGAGTTGCACGACATGCGCCACCGGCATGACGGCACCCTCCGGGGCACTGTCCTGCACGCCGAAGACTTACGCCATCGCAGCCGTTGCGAGCCCATCAGCGGCGGGCACGGTGACCTGCTCGCCCAACCCGGTAGGCCATGGGCAGTCGAGCACTTGCACGGCCAGCGGCGCCACCGGATACCTCTTCACGGGGTTCAGCGGTGATTGCTCCGGCTTAACGTGCACGCTTTCCGACGTGCAGTCGGCGAAGAGCGTCGTCGCCAACTTCCTCGCGGGTCCGGTCGTCACCAGCGTCGACGTGCCGGCCGCGGGCACCTTCGGAATCGGCAGCCCCCTCGACTTCGTCGTGCATTGGAGCGAAAACGTGATCGTGACCGGGACACCGCGCCTGCCGATCACGGTGGGCACGACGATCGTGAATGCCGTGTATTCGGTGGCGGGGTCGGCCGGATCGTCGACACTTTTCCGGTACATCCCGCAGGAACCGGACTCCGATACCGACGGCGTGGTCTTGGCAGGACTCGACCTGAACGGCGGCACCATCCGCAACGCCGGCGGGGCCGACGCCAATCTCGCGCTCAGCTCTGTGGCCGATACGACGGCCGTCCATGTGGACGGAATCCGGCCTGTCGTGGGGGTCGGCTCCGCCTCGGCCACCTCGACCGTTGCCACTTTCCCGATTACCGCCAGCGAACCGGTGCAAGCGTATTGGAGCCTGTATCCGTCGGGATCGCCGCCGCCCTCGGTGGCCCAAGTGATCGTCGCAACCGGAGGCGCCGTTTCCAATGGCCACGATTCTGCAACGGCCGGCACCACATCGCATTCCGCATCGGGCTTGGCGCCGAATACTACCTACGTGATTTATGTCGCCGCCAAGGACCTTGCCGGCAACGCGACTACCGCGGTGGCCAGCACGACGATCATTACGTCGGCAGGCTTGCCCGGCACGCCGTCGAATTTGAGCGCCGAGGCTGGCAACAGCATTGCCTTGATCAGTTTCTCGCCGCCGGTCTCGGACGGCGGGGCTGCGATTACGGCATACCGGGTCAGCTGCACGGCCGGCGGGGGCGTCCCGCTCGTGGTGACCGCAGCGATCTCACCGATCACCATCACCGGCTTGACGCCGGGCGTCTCCTACGCGTGCACGGTGTCGGCGATCAATGCCGTGGGCACGGGACCCGCATCGGCCCCGCTCGCCGTGACCCCGCTCGATGCCTGCGCGGCCTCCCCGTGCCAGAACGGCGGCACCTGCGTGCCATCCGGCAGCACGTACTCTTGCGTTTGCGCCAGCGGCTTTTCGGGGGTGACCTGTAATGTGCCCTTGGCGGCGAAACTCGCCTTCACCACTCAACCCTCAGGCGGCGTCGCCGGACAGGCCTTAAGTGCGCAGCCCGTCGTCGCCGTGCAGAGCGCCTCGGGAGCGAACGTTTCGTCCAGCGCCACGGTGTCACTTGCCTTGACGATACCCGGCGGCGCGACCTTGTCCTGCACGTCGAATCATCCGGTGGCGATCCTCGGGATCGCAACCTTCCAGGGCTGCAGCGTCAGCGCGCCGGGCGTCTACACGCTCACGGCCACGGCCCCTGGGCTGACGGCGGCCGTGAGCCAGTCCTTCACCGTCGTCGCCGACTGCAATGGAAACGGCACCGGCACGGCCACGGGATGCGTCTGCAATACTGGCTGGGCAGCGCCGAATTGCAGCACATGCGCGAGTGGTTACTCGGGATCGAGTTGCACGGCGGGGACGGGTCCGGCGACCAAGCTGACATTCGCGAGCTCGCCCGTCGAAGCCGTGGCCGGCGCCGCCTTCCCGATCCAGCCGTTGGTCCGCATTGCGGATCGCGATGGCAATCTGGTTTCATCGTCGGAGGCGACGGTTACGCTTGCACTCCTTCCGTTCAGTGCGGCGACCCTGTCGTGCGCTGGCGGAGCGACCCGTGCGGCGGTATTGGGCCAGGTGGCGTTCAACGGATGCAGCATCGACAAGCCCGGCACCTACACGCTATCGGCCACCTCGTCCGGGCTCACTAGCGCGACGAGCGCCACCTTCGCGGTGACTTGCGGCGTCGGACAGGTCTCCTGCGGCTCCACGCCGTCGGTGTTCATGTCCGGCCCGGCCACATCGACGCCCGGGACCATTGTGAAGGTCTCCGCGAACGTTTTCGGAACGAGCAGCCCGTCGGGGCGCGTGGATTTCACGATTTCGAGCATCGAGGGGCAGCCGGCCGTCGACGAGCATGGCATCGCGGTGTCGTGCCCGTCGGTCCCGCTGGCGACACTTCCCAAACAAGCCGATTGCACTTTCACCGGGCTGCCGTTGGGCGCCTATGTCGTGTCGGCGCGCTATAGCGCGGGGCCCACGTCGGCCTCGGCGTCCTTTCATCATCGCGTCGAGGACCGCGCCCCGAAGCTCACGGTTTTCTTCACCGGCTCCGGGCAGGTCGTTTCGAGTCCTGCGGGAATCACCTGCGCGCAGGAGTTGACCCTGTGCGAAGGCAGCTTCCCCAAGGGCACGGCCGTGGTGCTTACGGCGACCGGGACGTCGGGTTCCAATCCGGCGGGATGGACAGGCATGTGCGCAGGCACCACGTCGCCGTCCTCATGCACCATCCCGAGCCTCGACGCCGATGGCGCGGCCGGAGTCCAGTTCGAGCAGGTCTCGGCCCATACCTCCCTGCATTTGTCGGCAATCTCGGCGTTGCTCTACAACCTGCGGTTTGCGGACATCAGCCTGGCGGTAAAGTATGTGGAGATCATGCGTGAACTCACCCTCGCACTGGGCCTGGGCCACGGGGACGCTGCGAAGCTGGTGGTCAAGCTGATGCTGTCGCCCGCGACGGCTTCGAGCGGCACGAGCAAGAGCGCCCTGTCGGACGCGCAGTACGTGGCCATGCTCTACCGCGCGCTCTTCAACCGGACGGTCGATGGTTCCGGCCTCGCATTCTGGTCCTCGCAGCTGGCCTCGGGCACCTCGCGTGATGCGCTTCTCGAAGCGCTCTTCGCTTCCGCCGAGTACGCGAGCTTCTGGCAGAACCTGACCGGCGAAGGGCCGAGCCCTGCCGACAGCGCTTTCGTGGCCGACCTCTACCGGGTGCTGATGGTCCGGGCCCCGGACTACCCCGGCTTCTCCTTCTTCCTGAGCAGGTTGCAGCCCTGCCTGGGGGACTTGTTCGCCCGCGTCGCGGCGGCGTCGGGGAGCTTCTTCACCAGCCAGGAGTACCGCGATCGCGGCAGGACGAACGCCGAGTTCATTGAAGACGCCTACCTGGCCCTCCTTCGGCGGCCGCCGGATCCTGCGGGACGCGCATTCTGGCTGGGCGAGCTCGACGGTGGACGTGAGCGCTCGGAGTTGCTGATCTACGCCCTGGCTTCGGAGGAGTTCCGGCAAGCCCGCCTTCAGGCACTGGGCATGCAGGCCTGCGGGATGAACGGTCACTGACACTGGAGCACCTAGCGGGCGGCCGCCTCAGAAGCCCACGAACACGGTGAGGCCTGCCGAAGGCTTCGCGTTCGCGGACCGCGAGCGCAGAGAAGCTCGAGACGCAGTTGGCGATGAAGAGGTCGGCGCGCGCGAAGACGTAGAGGTCGACAGTCGGAGAGCCGCCCGGACGATGCGCACACCTGCCCGGCAGCGCATCGCCAATTTCCTGACGGTCGTCGCGATGATCCGTGCCGATGAACCCGTGCGGAAGGCGCCGAAGGAGTCGGTCGCCTTGTGGATTGCCCGGATCGCCTCCGCCGGCCCCGGAATGCACATGCCTTCGGTGATGACCAGTCCCGGCTCGCGCATTGCGGACTGGACATGAGCTCCGCGCGTCCACCAGGTAGCGCTGCAAGGGTCGATCCTTCGGGGTTTCCGAAAGCTGCCCGGCGGGCCCGGAATGCCAGCCGGTATGGTCTTCGGCCCCGAAAATCCCCGGATCGATGCAGGGTCGGGTCCGGGGGCGGGCCCCGGACCCTTGGCACATCGCCCAGATTTAGTGGATAATTGAGGGCTTTCCCGGAGAGGTGCCCGAGCGGCTAAAGGGGGCAGACTGTAAATCTGTTGGCCTTGCGCCTACGTTGGTTCGAATCCAACCCTCTCCACCAACGGATTTCGAGATAGATCAAAGGCTTTCGGAGGGCGGAGGCTTCGGGCGGGTGTAGCTCAATGGTAGAGCAGAAGCCTTCCAAGCTTACGACGAGGGTTCGATTCCCTTCACCCGCTCCAGCGGCATCGCCCATGTAGCTCAGTGGCAGAGCACTCCCTTGGTAAGGGAGAGGTCATGCGTTCAATCCGCATCATGGGCACCAGGCATCGACGGCAGCACCGACACCAAGACGAACCAATCCAGGACTAGCGACCATGGCAAAGGGCAAGTTTGAGCGTACCAAGCCGCACGTGAACGTGGGCACGATCGGACACGTGGACCACGGCAAGACCACGCTGACGGCGGCGATCACGACGGTGCTGTCGAAGAAGTTCGGCGGCGAGGCGAAGGCC
>DASPNE010000003.1:0-200247 GCA_035626705.1 Usitatibacter sp.
AGTAGGTCATCGCCAGGGCCCTTCAAGTCAAACGCCCCACCGGAATCCCGGTGGGGCGTTTGCATTTGTGGGGCCGATGGCGATGGCCACTTTGCGCGATAGCCCGAGTCGGAGCGCCAAAGTACCCTTCGCCAGGGCCCATTTACCCAAACGCCCCACCGGATACCCCAATGGGGCGTTTGCATTTGTGGGGCCGATGGCGATGGCCACTTTGCGCGATAGCCCGCGTCGGAGCGCCAAAGTACCCTTCGCCAGGGCCCATTTACCCAAACGCCCCACCGGATGCCCGGTGGGGCGTTTGCGTTTGGGCGCTCGCCCGGCGTAGGCTCATCCCCGGACCGGGGACAGTGCCGCCAAAACTGTGCGGCTGCCCGTTACCCATTCGACGAACCAGCGAGGAGCCAGCGCCATGTCGAACGCACAGCACGTCCAGCACCTGCTCGAAGAGCTTGGACCGACCACACCCGAAGTCGGCAATGTGAGCCAGGTCGCGGAAAACATCTGGGCCGTCGGCTTCGACCCGCAAGCGATCGTCCTCCTGCAGCTGGACGACAGTCGTGAAGAGCTCGTGGTCAGCTGCGGCGTCGGCCGGCCGCTGGGCCTCTCGCGGGAAAAAGTCTTCGAATCGCTTCTCGCCTACAACGCCTTGTGGCGTGATACGGGCGGCGTCCGAATGGCTGTGGCGGACGGCGAAGCGATCCAGATCTATTCGTTGCCGGTCGCGCAGCTCGATGTGGACGGCCTGCGCGCCACGCTCCTGGCGCTCGTCGACAGGTCGCGCGTCTGGAGGCGCTATCTCGAAACCGCCGAGGAGGCGCCGCGCGAGTCGTTCGCTCCCACCGCAATGCGCGTCTAGGGGCCCTCCATGGCCGAGATCCGGATCGACGCGAACACCACCCTGCAGCAGCTGCAGAAGTTCACCGAGCAGGTCGGCGGCCAAACCAAGCTGCGCGGCAAGCAGAACGAGGACGGCAGCGTCACCCTCTACACCAGCACCAAGCGCGACTGGGGGATCAAGGAGTTCTTCACCGGACACGTGACGCGTCGGCAGGAAGGCGCGAGGCAGGCGCTGGACCGCCTGGTCGCCCGCCTCGAAGGCGATCCGCGCATCGGCGAGGGGGCCCGGCAGGTGCTTTCGAACATGAGGAACGCGCTGCCACAAGGCGGCGGCGAGGTTCGGGGCAGCCAGTTCAGGCAGATCCTGCACGAGGCGATCCACGCGCGCAATGAAGGCCTGTCTTTCCAGAACAAGATCGCCGAAGGCATCAAGACCGGCGACCAGGCGATCCTCGAGGAGTGTGGCGAAATCCTCTCGGGGCAGATAGCGCGCATGGTGCGCGACAAGCCGATCGAGGACCAGATACGCTTCGCCGCCAGCGATGGCAAGGAGTACATGGGAAACATCGCCCTTCTCATGAGCCGCCATGTCGACGACAAGAACGTGATCGGCGTCGACTATGACAACTGCTCGCCGGAAGCGCGGAAATTCCTCGACACCGTCTATCACGACGCGATGACACAGCTTAACGACCGCGTGCTGGACGAGGAGACCATCCAGGTAGGCGGCACGACCTACAAGAAGCAATGCGAGCTCGATCGCGGCGCATTCGGCGCCGTGGACCTCTACGAGAACAAGGACGAGGGAAAATCCCTCGTGATCAAGCGCCCGCTCCTCGAGGAGGGGCAGTCGATGGGCGACAAGTTCAAGGAGGCCTCGGACGAAGCGCTGATGCACCTCAAGGCGCAGGGCGCCGGCTCGGAGAACGTGATCGGCCTGAAATCCGCGATGCGCACGCAGGACGGTGGACTCGTCATCGCCCTGGAGAAAGCTCCTTTCGGCAATACCTACCAGCTCACCCAGGCGCTCAACGAGGGCCTCAAGGAAGGACTCATCCCGAAGGAGGTGGCCATGCGGGCGCAGGCCGCGATCCTCATGGACATGCTGAAAGGCCTGCAACACATGCACGAGCAGGGCATGACCCACCAGGACGTGAAGCCGCCCAACTACCTGCTCGGCGAGAACGGCAAGGCAAAGCTCTCGGACTTCGGCCTTTCCGTCGGGACAAGCAACGTGGAATCGAAGAATCGCCTCGTGGACAACCCGATGTGGCTCGCGCCCGAGGTGATGTCGGGACACAGCGAGCTCACGAGCCACACCAACGTGGTCAGCCGCATGCTCAAGAACGTGACGCCGATCGAGGTGATGCGCGAGCAGTTCAAGGGGCAGATTCCCGACGATGAGCTCGAGAGGTTGCTCGAGAACGTGCGGCAGGACCGGGAGAAGCGCATCGACAACGTCCGCGAGAACAACCCGGTCAAGGTCACCCAGGGGGTGGACACCTGGGCGATCGGGGTGAGCGGCTACCAGATGTTCGAGGGCGCAGACCCGTTCGGGTACCAGAAATTCAACAACCAGATCGAGAAGAACTACGTGGAGTTCGCGAAGAACGAGGACAACCGGGTCTATCCGGGAGACAAGCTCACCGCGCACCAGGAGCTGATCAACGGCCTCATGCACCCGAACCCGCAGGAGCGCTGGTCGCCGCAGGAGGCCCTGGAGAGCGAGGTGTTCAAGGGTGTCGAGGACGACGTGAAGATACGTGATTTCCTCGCCAACTCGATCTTTCGCGAGGTCTACAAGCAGCTCTCGGGAAACCAGCCCATCACCGACGAGATGAAGGAGAAGCTGCGAGGGTTGTCGCAGCGGGCGCAGTAGGGCAGCCGCCATCGCCGCCGAGCGCGAATCCGCAGCCGAAACGCTCGCTGCCTTGTGGGAGCGGGTGAGGGCATCGCCGAGGCTCAAGGGCGGCTTCCTCTTCGCGGTCGTGGCGCTCTTCTTCGCGGCAGGCAGCCTCGTCCCCACGCCGCCCGAGTCCCTGCTCGCAGGCGCGGAGCGACTCGCGTTCGATGCGCAGATGCGCATGCTGCGCACCTGTTGGCCAAGGCCCGTCGACGCGGACATCGTCCTCATCGGCATCGATGCCGATACCGAAACGGCGTTTCCGGAACCGATCGCCTTGTGGCATCGGCGATTCGCCGGTGTGCTGCACGCGCTTGCAAAGGCTGCGCCGCGAGCGGTGGGCATCGACGTCGTGCCGCCGGAGCGCTCCTTCGACTGGGTGATGCCCGGGTCCGACCTCGCGATGATGCGCGGGCTGCTCGACCTCAAGCGAGTCGCCCCCCTGGTCTCGGTCCAGACGGTCAACGCGCGCGGCGAGCCGGTAGCCGTGCAGGCGAACTTCCGCGCCATCCTCGCCCCGGAGAACCTCGGCATCGACCAGCAGCTGAAGGACCCCGATGGCGTCTCGCGGCGCTACGACGAGCACGAGCTTTCGCAGTCCCGGCAACCCGTGCCGACGCTGGCGGGCCAGCTCCTTCGGCACCTGCGAATGCCGGTGGACGATGGCTTCATCGATTACAGTCGCGGCGAGCCGATCGCCTACGTTCCGATGCATGCCGTGGCGCAGATGGACGAAGCGCAGCTCGCTCGCACCTTTCGCGGGCGCATCGTGCTGCTGGGCCACGTTACGCGCTCCATGGACCGCTGGCCCTTGCCCGTGAAGCAGCTCATGGCGAACGATCCGGAGGCCGGCCGCGGCTCGCTTGCGTACACGCAACCCGGCGTGCTGGTCCACCTGCAGGTGCTTCGCAACCACTTCACCGGTGGCTTGCTGCATGCATTGCCCAAGTGGCTCGAATTGGCCCTTGCCGCCGCGGCCGCCCTCGCGGTGCTCGTCCGGGCCCGCCCGGCTACGCTCTGGGCGATCGCATTCGTCGTCCCGGTCGGCTTGCTTGCGGCAAGCCTGCTCTCGATCGTTTCCGCGCGCATCCTGCTGCCCGTGGCCACCCTGACTGCCTGCTTCTGGATGGCGTTGGTCGCGCGTGGCGTGTTCGACGCGGCCGAGGCGGTGGTCGAGCGCGTGCGCCTGCGACAGAGCTTCGAGGGCCAGGTAAGCCCGGCCGTGCTGAGCGACATGCTGGCGGGCACGCTCTCGCCCGGCGTGAGTGGGCAGCTCGCGGAGGTTTGCGTGCTCTTCAGCGATGTGCGCGATTTCACCACTCTGTCGGAGAAGATGCCTCCCGCCGTCGTGACCACCGTGCTGCAGCGCTATTTCGACCGCATGGTGCACGCCGTGCATCGGTTCGACGGCACGGTGGACAAGTTCATCGGCGACGGCATGATGGTGCTCTTCGGCGCCCCGCGGAAGTCCGCCGACCCCTGCGGCGATGCGGTGCAGTGCGCGCTCGCCATGATGTCGGAGCTCGATGTGCTCAACGAGGAATTCGCCCGGGAGGGCCTGCCGACCCTTGTCATCGGCATCGGCATCAACTACGGTACCGTCACGGTCGGCAACATCGGCTCCTCGGAGCGGCATAATTACTCCGCCATCGGCGACGCGGTGAACGTGGCGGCGAGGGTGGAGGGACTCACCAAGGACCTCGGCCGCAAGATCATCATCACGGACTCGGTGGTGGGCAGGATCGGCGGGCGGTTCCACTTCGATCCGCTGGGCAGCCATGCGGTGAAGGGGCACAGCCCGGTGAGCGTGTGGGGAATCCGGACGGCGCGGGTCGCGCCGGTAGCGGTGCAAGCGGAGGCTGTCCAATGAAGACGCAGCGCGCGATTCTCCTGGTGGCCTTTCTCGGCCTGTCCTTCCCCGCAGTAGCGGATGCGATCGCCTTCATCACCAACCTCAAGGGCGACGTCAGCGTGGATGGCCACCCGCGCCCGATGCTCCTCTCCGAGCTCGCGAAAGGGCAGCGGGTTTCCGTGGGCAAGGACTCGACCGCCTCGGTCATGTACATCGCGAGCGGCAAGGAATACGTCCTGCGGGGGCCCTCGGAGTACCAGGTGAGGGATACGGAAATGACCGGCTCGACCCCGATGCCGCCCGTGCTTCGCAGCACGGAGTGGCGCGCGAGCAACAAGGTGCTGGTCCAGGTCGCCAATACTTCCGCGGCCAGCGTCCGCATGCGCTCGATCGCCAAGCCTGCGAAGGTCGCGCCGCTGCTCTATCCCACAGAAGGCAACGTCACGACCTTGCAACCGACCTTCCGGTGGAACGCCGCCGAAAGCGGGCCCGCCGGCGAAATCGCCGTGTTTGCCGTCGGCGAAGAAAGGCCCGTTCACGCCGCCAAGGCGGCGGGGGGCAGCTACCGGATGCCCGGCCGGCTCAAGCCGGAGACCGACTACGCTTGGACCTATACCGTCGCCGGCAACGAAGTCGGCAGCGGCCGCTTCCGCACGGCATCGCTCGCCACCATCCGGGAGGTCGAGAAGCGCCGCCCGCTGGAGAAGGCGGAGTTCTCCGATCGCCTCATGTTCGCGCTGCTGCTGCATGAAGTCGGCGCCGTCCAGGAGGCTCGGGAGGCCTGGGCGCGCCTCGCCAGCGAACGCAACGACCTGCCGGAGCTCTCCGCCCTGGCGCGCTGATGCGCTTCCTCGCCGCCTGTGCGCTCGCCGGCTGGACATTCGCCGTCCAGGCCAATGTCGCGTTCGTGGCCGACGTGAAGGGCGCGGCGACTATCGAAGGCAACGGACCCTTGCGCTTTCTTGCGGAGATCCCCGCAGGGACCCGCCTGCTGCTCGGCACCCACGCCGCAGTCTGCACACCTTTGCGGCATCGGGTACCGCCTTCACCCTCGCCGGCCCGGGCGAATTCACGGTCGACGCTTCCGAGGTTCGCGCGGACAAGGGCCCCGTGCCGGTCAAGCGCGCCGTCGTCACCCTCTCGGACCCCACGGTCATCGCCCGCGTTTCCCAGGCGGCAACGGCCAGCGTTCGCATGCGCGGCCTGGCTCCGGCGGTTTCGACGGCGAGCGTGGTGCCCGAATACCCGGTGGAAACGCGCATCGCCACCTTGCGACCCGTCTTGCGCTGGAAGGGCGACATGTCCACCGAAGGCGTGAGCCTGCGCATCCAGGACGAGAGCGGCAAGGAGGTGTGGGCATCGCGGCCGAACGCGACCCTGCCGCCGATCCGGCTGCTGCCCGGCGCACGGTATACGTGGACGGTATCGACGCCTCGCGGCGCCCCCGCGCAGGCGCGATTCGAAACGCTTCCGGCGGAGGCCGTGAGCCGGGCGGAAAAAGCGCGCGCCTTGGCGAAGTCCTTCGCCGACCGGGTGATGCACGCCGTGCTGCTGCAGGATCTCGGGGCAACCCACGACGCCCGGGAAGCCTGGGCCGTCCTCGCCCGCGAAAGGCCGGACCTGCCGGAGCTCGGGCTCCTCGCACGGTAGGAGGGGGGCCCCGGACGCGTTTCCTTGAGCGATAATTTCGCCCGGGAGGCACGGAAAACGGCGATGCGTGGCGGATACCAGGGCTGGAAGCTGGTGGCGTACCTGTGGGGCATCGCCGGCGTGCTGGCCTGCACGCTTGCGGCCGCGGCCTCCGAGCGCGTGGCGCTCCTCATCGGCAACAACCAGTACGCCAGCACGCCGCTTCGCAACGCCGCTAACGACGCGAGGGACTTGGCCGAGACGCTGAAGGAGCTCGGCTTCAAGGTGATCGTGCGCGAGAACGCCTCCCGCAAGGAGATGTTCGACGCTATCCGCGAGTTCGCCCAGGCGCTCGAGGGTGCCAATACGGCGCTCTTCTTCTACGCGGGCCACGCGATGCAGTTCAAGGACCGCAACTACCTCATTCCCATCGACGCCGCCATGGGTTCGGAGGAGGACGTGACGTTCTTCTCGGTGGAGGTCGGCCAGGTCTTCGATCGCATGGACCGCGCCCGCACGCGATTCAACTTCATCATCCTCGACGCCTGCCGCGACAATCCCTTCGCCTCGAGCTTCAAGCTCACCAGCGCGGGCCTGGCACAGATGAGCGCGCCGTCCGGGACGCTCATCGCCTATGCCACGGCGCCCGGATCGGTGGCACAGGACGGCTTCGGGCGCAACGGCGTTTACACCAAGCACATCCTGCAGAACATCAAGGTGCCCGACCTGCCTGCGGAGATCATGTTCAAGCGCGTGCGCGAAGGGGTCGAGCGCGACACGCGCAAGCTGCAGACGCCGTGGGATTCGTCCTCGCTCAAGGGCGACTTCGTGTTCGCCGCGACGCGGCCTGCCGCGGGCGCAACAACGCAGGCCGCCGGTCCGAGCGCCGACATGTCGCTCACGATCGAGCGCGAGTTCTGGGTGAGCGTGCGGGATTCGAACCGACCCGAGGACATCCAGGCTTACCTCGAGAAGTACCCCAACGGCGCCTTCGCTCCACTCGCCCGCAACCGCCTCGATGCGCTGGTCCGGCCGACGCGGGTGGCCTCGACGGAGGCGCGTTCGGCCGCGCGCGAACCGGCGGCACCGGCCGCGACCGCCACACCCAAAATCGAGCCTGCACCGACGAAGCCCGAAGCACAACCCGCGCAGGCGGCGCCCCCCGCCGCCGTGGCGAAGAGCGAGTCCGCAAAGCCTGCACCGCCGCCCGACAAGGCCGCAGAGGCGCCGGTGGTTGTCGCTGCCGCCTCGCCGCCTTCGAGCGCTGCGCTGCCGGCCCCCTCCGCCCCCTCCGCTACGGTGGCACCGGCGGTGGCGATGCCCAAGCCGCCGGAGCAGCCCGGCCGCGAGGTCGCTCCGGGCGTGCGCGAGATCGCCTTCGCCGATGGCGCGATCTACCGCGGCGGCATGCGCGGCTCGAGCTATCACGGCAAGGGTGAGTATTCGTCGAAGTCCTTCAAGTACGAGGGCGAGTTCCAGGAAGGGCTCAAGCACGGGAGCGGCATCTACGTCTGGGAGAACGGCGACCGTTACGAGGGGACCTTCGCCGAGGACCGGGCCGATGGGCAGGGAAAGTACCGGTTCGCCAACGGCGACACCTACGAGGGGCAGGTGAAGGGCGGGGTGATCGTGGGCCGCGGCACCTATGTGGCCAGGAACGGAGACGTCTTCGAGGGCTCGTTCTCCGGCGGCAAGCCCCACGGCGTCGGCGTGTACCGCTTCGCGAGCGGGGATCGCTACGAGGGCGAGATGGACCAGGGACGGCTGCAGGGCAAAGGCCGCTATTTCAACAAAAGCGGCGACCGCATCGAGGCGCCGTTCGCCGACGGCAAGCCGCAAGGCAAGGGCATCTACCACTTCGCCAACGGCGATCGCTACGAAGGCGACATCAACGGCGGCGAGCTGACCGGCGTGGGCGCCTACTTCTATGCATCGGGACTCAAGTACGAAGGCGAGATGCGGGCCGGGCAACCCGAGGGGCGCGGCGTTTTCTGGTTCCAGGACGGCAGCCGCTTCGAGGGCGTATTCCAGAACGGGCTGGCGCGCGCGCGCGGCGAGATCGTGAGGCCCGACGGCACCCGTTCGGCGGCGGAAATCGTGGACGGCAACGCCAAGTTGCTGAACTGACAGGCTTCACGCCTGCCGGCCGTGCGGGAGGAGGGCCATTCCACGGTATAATCACCGGCTCGATTCCGGAGGTTCCACATGGCTGAACGCAAACGTACCCGTCGCAACACCCTCGAGCGCCGCTGCCTGCCGAAGGCGTTCAAGCGCCTCTTCCACGGCTCGCCGAAGGGCATCTTCAAGATGCTGGAAACCATCAAGAAGAATTGAGAGCGCGGTAAAGGCGCAGCGGCGTCGTTGGACCGGCCACGGCGCCGCTCGACGACGCGTCGCAAGCAAGAAAAAACCGCCTTGAAGGGCGGTTTCTTTTTGGGAGCTGAAGGGATGGCCGGGAGCTAGCCGGCCAGTGCCCGATCGACCACCTCGCCCACGTTGGGCGAGAGCCCCGCGGCGGCGCGAATCGATTGCAACGCCGCTTTCGCATGCGCCTGGCGACCGGCGTCGTACTTCTTCCAGCGGTCGAAGGCGCGCGCCAGGCGCGATGCGACCTGCGGATTGAGGCGGTCGAGAGCGACCACCTGCCCGGCCACCCACTCGTAGCCGCTGCCGTCCGAGGCATGGAAATGGCGCGGGTTGGAGAGCGCGAACGAATGCAGCAGCGCGCGCGCCCGATTCGGGTTGCGCAGGTCGAAGGCCTCGTGCGAGGCGAGCGCCTTCACGCGTTCGAGGGTGCCGGGCACGATCGAGGTCGCCTGCACCTGGAACCACTTGTCCACCACCAGCGCCTCGTCCTTCCACTTCTCGTAGAACATCGATAACGCGCGGTCGCGCTCCGCGCCGCTCGCGTTCGCAAGGCAGCCCAGGGCCGCCATGGCGTCGGTCATGTTCTCGGCGCGGCGGAACTCGAGGAAGGCCAGGGCCCGCGCGGTGCCGTCGTCGATGGTGGCCACGTAGGCGAGCGCGGTGTTACGCAGGGCGCGGCGTCCTGCTGCCGACGCATCCGGCGAATACGGTCCCTCGTTGGTGAAATGCCGGAACGCGGCCTCGAAGCGAGTGCGGTACTTGATCGCCACGTCGCGCATGAACTGGCGGCGCGCGAGGTGGATCGCCTCGGGATCGGCCACCTCCATGCATTCCGCGAGATAACCCTCCGCCGGCAACTGCAGGCATTCCGCGGCGAAGGCCGGATCGCGCGAGCCGGCCGTGAGGATGTGCCCGATGGCTTCCGCGAGCTCACCCGGCACTTCCATAGCTCGTCCGGCGCGCAGGTCTTCCGCGCCCGCGAGCAGGATGCGCGTCATCAGGGACTGGCCGGCTTCCCAGCGCGCGAACGGATCGTCGTCATGGGCCATGAGCCGCGTGAGCTCGGCATCGGTGTACGCGTAGTGCACGTTCACCGGCGCGGAAAACCCGCGCAGCAGCGAGGGAACGGGCGCTTCGGCCACACCGGCGAAAACAAACTCTTCCTCGGCCCGCGTGACCTTCAACACCGCCGTCGTGGGGCCCATTCCGGCGTCGGTGAACGCTTCGCCCTTGACAAGGTCGAGCGCCAGGTCATGGCCGTCGCTGCCCATCAAGCCAACGGCGAACGGGATCACGAACGGCTCCTTGCGCTCCTGCCCCGGCGTGGGCGCACAGGACTGGCGCACCCGCAGCGTGAACGTCTTCGCGGAGGCATCGTGCACGCCCTCGCACTCGACCAGGGGCGTGCCGGACTGCGAGTACCAGCGCTCGAACTGCCCGAGGTCGTAGCCGCCGTTGGCGTCCGACATGGCCGCGCGGAAATCGTCGCAGGTCACGGCCTGGCCGTCATGGCGCTGGAAATAGAGGTCCATGCCACGGCGGAAGCCTGCCTTGCCGAGGATGGTCGCATACATGCGCACGACTTCCGCGCCCTTTTCGTACACCGTCGAGGTGTAGAAGTTGTTCACCTCGACGTAGGAGTCGGGGCGCACCGGGTGCGCCATGGGGCCGGCGTCCTCGGGGAACTGCCGCTCCCGCAGGCCGCGCACTTCCTGGATCCGCGTCACGGGCCGGGAGTACTCGTCCGCGCCGTACTCCTGGTCGCGATAGACGGTGAGGCCCTCCTTGAGCGAGAGCTGGAACCAGTCGCGGCAGGTCACGCGGTTGCCGGTCCAGTTGTGGAAGTACTCGTGCGCCACCACGCGATCGACGTTGTGGTAGTCCATGTCGGTGGCGGTATCGGCGCGAGCGAGGATGTACTTCGCGTTGAAAATGTTGAGGCCCTTGTTCTCCATCGCGCCGGCGTTGAAGTCGGACACCGCGACGATCATGAAGCGCTCGAGGTCGAGCTCGAGCCCGAAGACCTCCTCGTCCCAGCGCATGCACTTCTTGAGGGCCTGCATCGCGAAGCCGGCCTGGTCGAGCTTGCCCGGCTCCACGTACACCTGCAGCAGCGCCTTGCGGCCCGATCGCGTCGTGAAGTGGTCCTCGAGCACATCGAGCCGCGCCGCCACCATGGCGAAGAGATAGGACGGCTTCGGGAACGGGTCCTCCCAGCGGGCCCAGTGGCGCTTCGAGCCATCCGCCGACGAGCGACGAGACGGGGCGGTAAACCAGCCCTCGGGCTCGCCTTCCCCCTTCGCGACGAGGTTGCCGTTGGCCAGCAGCCGGGGGAACTTGTCGGCGTCGGCGCACAGCGCTACCTCGTAACGCGCCATGACGTCCGGGCGGTCGATGAAGTATGTGATGCAGCGGAAACCCTCGGCCTCGCATTGCGTGACCAATCCGTTCTGCGAGGCGTAGAGACCTTCCAGCCGGGTGTTCGCCCAGGGATCGAGGCGCACCACCGTCTCGAGCGTGAGCTCCGCCGGCGGGTGCGCGATGGTGAGGCTCGAGTCGTCGACCTTGTATTCGCCCGGGGAGAGCGCGCCGCCGTCGAGGGCCACGGAAACCAGCTCGAGGTGCCTGCCGTCGAGGACCAGTGGCGCATTCGCCACCGGATGGGCCGGGTTGCGCGCGAGTCGCAAGGTAGCCCGCACGGTCGCCGCCGCTTCGCCGATGTCCACCTCGAGCGCGACGGTCGAGACCAGGAATGCGGGCGGAATGTAGTCCGCCAGTCGAATCGTCTGGGGCACGGCGTCGCGCATCAGGTTTCTCCGGTCAGGCGGCTTTCTTGCGGAACAGGGCGGGAATCATCTGCGAGCCGCGCTTGCGGCCCTGCGATTCTTCCGCGGCGGGCTCGACCGTCTTCGCCGCCGTGGAGGAGCTGGGCTCGTACGGCTTGCTGAAATCCATGCCGCCCGAATTGCCCGATGTCCGCGCCGCAGGGGACTGCGCATGGCGCGGCTCGCGCTCCTGCTGCCGATCGCGCCGGCTGCGGCCCTCGCCGCGACCCTCGCCTCGCGGCGGGCGCGCCTGCTGCGGCTGGACCGGCCTTTCGTGGCGCGGCTTTTCCTGGCGCGGCTGTTCCTCGCGGGGCTTTTGCGAGCCGCGTTGCGGTTGGCGAGCACGGCCGCGCGGCTCGCTCTCGCGCGCAGGCTCCGGGTGGTGCGGCGCATACCCGGGCTCGAAGCCCTCCGCGTGGCGCACCTCGATCTTCTTGTTGATGAGCCGCTCGATGGCGCCCAGCAGCGGACGGTCCTCGGCGCAGACGAGCGAGAGCGCCTCTCCGGTCGAGCCGGCACGGCCGGTGCGGCCGATGCGGTGGACGTAGTCCTCGGGGATGTGCGGCAGGTCGAAATTCACCACGTGCGGCAGCTCCTCGATGTCGAGGCCGCGCGCGGCGATGTCGGTCGCCACCAACACGCGCACCTTGCCTTCCTTGAAGTCCTCGAGGGCGCGGATGCGGGCATTCTGGCTCTTGTTGCCGTGGATCGCATCCGCATTGATGCCATCACGCTGCAGCTGGGAAGCGAGCCGGTTGGAGCCGTGCTTGGTCTTGCAGAACACCAGCACCTGCGTCCAGTCGTTTTTCTTCACCAGGTGCGCGAGCAGCTCCCGCTTGCGGTTGGCCTCGACGTGATAGCAATACTGCGTGACCAGCTCCGCGGGGGTGTTGCGGCGCGCCACTTCCACCGTCGCCGGATCGCGCAGGAACTGCGCCGAGAGCTTGCGGATCTCGTCGGAGAAGGTCGCGGAAAAGAGCAGCGTCTGGCGCGTGCCCGTCGCGGGCAGCATCGAGATGATGCGCTTGATGTCGGGAATGAAGCCCATGTCGAGCATGCGGTCGGCCTCGTCGAGGACGAGGATCTGCACCTTGTTCAGCTGCACCGCCTTCTGCTGCACGAGGTCGAGCAGCCGTCCGGGCGTGGCGACGAGGATCTCGACCCCGCGCTTCAGCTCCTCGATCTGCGGATTGATGTTGACGCCGCCGTACACGCAGAAGGAGCGCAGCGGCACGTGCTTGCCGTAGGTCTGCACGCTTTCGTGGACCTGGATCGCGAGCTCGCGCGTGGGCGTGAGGATCAGGCAACGCACCGGGTGCAGCGCGGGCGAGAAGCTCTTGGTCGCGTGGGGCGCCAGGCGTTGCAGCAGGGGCAGCGTGAAGCCGGCTGTCTTGCCGGTGCCGGTCTGCGCGGCGCCCATGAGGTCGCGCCCCGAGATCACGAGGGGGATGGCCTGGGCCTGGATGGGGGTGGGTTCGGTATAGCCTTGCTCCGCGACAGCGCGAAGCAGCTCGGGCAGCAGCCCGAGGCTTTCGAAGGTCGTGCTAATGACGTGTCTCCTGGAAATCGGCCCGCGAGGAGTGACCTCGAAACCGGTTCAGGCAGATGAAAAGTGCTGCTGGGATTCGGGTCGGGATTCGACGCGCGAACGGCGGGGGCGTTAACCGGATGAGACGCCCGCGACACCTGAATCGGAATTATACCGGGGTCCGCGGCTTTCCGCTTGATTTTCTGGGGGTTTTTACAGCTGCAACCTGCCTTGCCAAGCCTCGCGCAGCTCCCGCTTGAGCACCTTGCCGATAGCGCTGCGGGGCAGCTCGGCGACGAGCTCGAGGGCGGCGAGGCGCTGTACCTTGCCCAGGCGCTGGTTGGCCCAATCGAGCAACGTGGAGGGCGCGGTGCCCGCCTTGGCCACCACGAAGGCGACCGGCGACTCGCCCCAGCGTTGCGAGGGCATGCCCACGACGGTGGCGTCGAGGACCGCCTCGTGCGCGCGCAGCACCGCTTCGATGTCGCTCGGGTACACGTTGAACCCGCCGCTGATGATCATGTCCTTGCGCCGGCCCACCAGCGTGAGGAAGCCATCCTCGTCGAAGCGGCCGATGTCCCCGGTGCGTATATAACGGCGCCCCGCCCCATCGAACCACTCGGCCTCGGCCGTATCGGCCGGCCGGTTGTGATAACCCGTCATCATCGCGCCCGAATGACCGACTACCTCGCCGGCGTGGCCTTGCGGGACTTCGCGCCCCTCCTCGTCGACCAGTCGCACCTCCACCCCGGCGGCCGGGCGGCCGACGGTATCGAGCTTGTCCGGATGCCGGTTGCACCACAGCACGCAGGTGGCGCCTCCCTCGGTCATGCCGTAGTACTCGACCAGCTCGCCGGGCCAGCGCCCGATCACGTCGCGCTTCAACGCCGCAGGAAACGGCGCGCTGGTGGAGAGCTTCATGCGAAAGCTCGAAAGGTCGTGCGCGTCGAATCCGGGCAACGCCATGATCCGCTGGTATTGCACCGGCACCAGCATCGTATGGGTCGCGCGCTCGGCTTGCGCGAGCGCAAGGTACGCGGCGGCATCGAACTTGCCCATCATCAGCACCGTGCCTCCCATCGCCAACGTTGGAAAGAACGAGACCAGCGTGGTGTTGGAGTAGAGCGGCGTGGCGAGCAGCGTCACCGAGTCGCCGTCGTAGTGGTAGGTCGGCCCGCGTTGCATGTGCGCCCAGCGCATCGAGTGGGGCTGCACGATGCCTTTGGGCGCGCCGGTGGTGCCCGACGAATAGATGATGTTGAAGGCGGAACCCGGGCGGATGTCGGGCTCCTCCAGGACAGCCCCCGGCGTGCCCATCCAGTCGCCGAGCGCCGCGAGACGCGCATCGTCGAAGAATTGCCGCGCGTTTGCGTCGGCCACCATCGCCGCGCGCGCTGCGCCGGTGACGCCTGGTGGCACCAGCGCGCACACCACGCCGGCGCGCAGCGCGCCCAGGAAGAGCAGCGCGTATTCGATCGAGTTGACGCCGCAGAGGGCGATGCGCTCCCCCGCCCCGATGCCGTCGCGCCGCAAGGCCGCCGCGATGCGGTCCATGGAGACGTCGAGCTCGGCGTAGGACACGCGCCGGCCGCCATGCGACAAGGCGATGCGGCGTGGGGCTTCTAGCGCGTGTGCGCGCACCAGTGCGCCAAGGGTGCCGAAGGGCCGGGAGATCGCCTGCACTGCCGCCATCGGCCTCAGTGCCGGGCCAGCTCCAGGCGCGCGATCTGGTTGCGGTGCACCTCGTCGGGCCCGTCTGCGAGTCGCAACGTGCGCGCGCTCGCGTAGGCCTTCGCGAGGCCGAAGTCGTCGCACACGCCCGCGGCGCCGAAGGCCTGGATCGCCCAGTCGAGCACCTGGCAGGCCATCGTGGGCGCCGCGACCTTGATCATCGCGATCTCGGCGCGCGCCGCCTTGTTGCCCGCGGTGTCCATCATCCACGCGGCCTTGAGCGTGAGCAGGCGCGCCTGGTCGATGAGGATGCGTGCCTGGGCAATGCGTTCCATCGTCACGCCGTGCTCGGCGATCGGCTTGCCGAAGGTAGACCTGGACTTGGCGCGCCGGCACATTTTCTCCAGCGCGCGCTCGGCCACCCCGATCAAGCGCATGCAGTGATGGATGCGCCCCGGCCCGAGCCGCCCCTGGGCGATCTCGAAGCCGCGCCCCGCGCCCAGCAGCATGTTGCTCGCGGGCACGCGCACGTCCACGAAGTCGATTTCCATGTGGCCGTGCGGCGCGTCGTCGTAGCCGAAGACCGGCAGGTGCCGCAGGATCTTCACCCCGGGGGCCACGCGGGGCACCAGGATCATCGACTGCTGCTGGTGCTTTGCCGCCGAAGGGTCGCTCTTGCCCATGAAGATGAACACCGCGCAGCGTGGGTCGCCGGCGCCCGAGGTCCACCACTTGCGGCCGTTCAGGATGTACGAGTCGCCGTCGCGCACGATCGCCGCCTGGATGTTGGTCGCGTCGGAGGAGGCCACCGCCGGCTCGGTCATGGCGAAGCCCGAGCGGATCGTGCCGTCGAGCAATGGCTCCAGCCATTCGCGCTTCTGCGCCTCGCTGCCGTAGCGTTCGAGCGTCTCCATGTTGCCGGTGTCGGGCGCCGAGCAGTTGAACACCTCCGGCGCCCAGTGCACGCGGCCCATGACCTCGCATAGCGGCGCGTACTCGAGGTTGGTGAGCCCGGCGCCACGCGAGGAAGAGGGGAGGAAGAGGTTCCACAAGCCCTCGGCCCTCGCCATTTCCTTCAGCTCCTCGACCACGCGAGCGGGTCGCCAGCGATCGCCCTCGCCCACCTCGTCCTGGAAGCGCTGCTCGTTTGGATAGACGTGCGCGTCCATGAAGGTACGCAGGCGCTTCTCCAGGTCGCGGACCTTTGCGGTGTATTCAAAGTTCAAGGTGACCCCTTTTCATCACCACAGAGACCACAGGGACCACAGAGGGGGGGTGTCATGGGCCGTGATTCCGCAAAGACTTACTCCAGTGGTCTCTGTGTGGCTGATGGTTCAAAGCTTTTCGACCAAAGCCCAGGCGAACTCCGCCGTAGGCCGCGCGCGCCTGCCCGTCTCCACTGCCTGCGCGCTCGATGCGTTGCCCGCAACGGCGCGAGCCATCACGCCCTGGAAGATCGCCGCGGCGCGGAAAAGATTGAACACGATGTAGAACTCCCAGTCGCGGGCGCTCGGCGCCGCACGTCCGGTGCGCTCGAGGTACATGGCCACGTACTCTCCTTCGCCGGGGATGCCGAGCGCAGCGAGATTTTGCCCGCGAAGGCCGCGGAATTCGCGCGGCGACAGGCGCCACGCCATCGCGTGATAGGCGAAATCGGCGAGCGGGTGGCCGAGCGTCGAGAGCTCCCAGTCGAGCACCGCGAGGATGCGAGGCTCGCTCGGATGGAAGATCACGTTGTCCAGGCGGTAGTCGCCATGGACGATCGAGGTATCGTCGCCCGGCGGGATGTTGGCGGGCAGCCATTCGATCAGAAGGTCCATCGCGGCGATGGCCTCGGTCTCGGAGGCCTTGTACTGCTTGCTCCAGCGGTCGACCTGGCGCGAGAAATAGTTTCCCGGCTTGCCGTAGTCCCCCAGGCCGAGCGCGGCGAAGTCGGTGGTGTGCAGCGCCGCGATGACGCGGTTCATCTCCGCAAAGATCGCGCGTCGTTCCACCGGCGTCATTCCCGGCAGCGCGGGATCCCAGAGCACGCGGCCGTCCACGTCCTCCATCACGTAGAACATGGAGCCGATGACGCTTTCGTCGCTGCAGAGCGCGAACGTGCGCGGCACCGGCACGTCGCTATTCGCGAGTGCGGTGATCACGCGATATTCCCGGTCGACCGCATGCGCCGACGGCAGCAGCTTGCCGGGCGGCTTGCGCCGCATCACGTAGCTGCGGTTGGGGGTGCGCAGCCTGAACGTGGGATTGGATTGCCCCCCCTTGAATTGCTCGACCTGCAGCGGGCCGCGGAAGCCTGCGACGGTCCCCTGCAGGTAGCGCTCGAGCGCCGCCACGTCGAAGCGATGCGCATCCGCCACCGGGCGCGTGCCTTGGTAGGCCTCGAAACCGCTCATTGGCACACGGCATGCGGCGGGCGCATCAGATCGCCGTCGCTCCGCCGTCCACGGCGAGCACCTGTCCTGTGATGAAGGCGCAGGCATCGGAGGCGAAGAGCGCGGTCACGCCCTTCAGGTCCTCGGGGCCGCCCACGCGATTGAGCGGAGCCTTGCTCGCGGCGCGATCCCCCATGATCTCGATCAATCCCCTGGTCATCTTCGTCGGGAAGAGCCCGGGCGCGATCGCGTTCACGTTGATGTCGTATTGGGCCCATTCCGCGGCGAGCGCGCGCGTGAAGCTGATCACCCCGCCCTTGCTGGCGGCGTAGGCGATGGTCCCGGGCCGGGCCGGGTCGCTCGTGCCCACCATGCCGAGGATCGAGGCGATGTTGATCACGCGGCCGCGCCGCCGCGGCACCATGCAGCGCCGCCCTACCGCCTGGGTTGCGACGAACATCGACGTGAGGTTCAGGTCCACGACCTTCTGCCACGCCTCGATGGGGTGGTCCACCGCGGCCGCGCCCCACGTGGTGCCGGCGTTGTTCACCAGGATGTCGATCGGCCCCATGCGCGCGATGATCGCATCCACGAGGGAGGCGATGCCGGCAGTGTCCGCCATGTCGGCCGCAAAGGCGTGCGCCTCGATGCCTTGCGAGGCAAGGGACGCGACGGCTTCGTCCAGCTCGGCTTGCTTGCGCGCGGTGATGGCGACGCGCGCGCCCAGCTCGCCGATCGCCTCCGCCATCTGCAATCCGAGCCCGCGCGATCCCCCGGTCACCAGCGCGACCCGGCCGCGCAGGTCGTGCAGCCGGCGAAGGCTCACTTGGCCAGCAGGCCCAGGCGCTCGATGGTGGCGCGCTCGCTCTGGAAGGTTTCAACCGCCCACTTCTGGTACTCCTCGCTCGACTTGTACCAGGAGATCTGGTCGAGCGTCTGCAGGAGCTTGGCGTGCTCAGGGTCGTCCATGGCCTTCTTGAAGGCGTCGTGAAGGACCTTCACGATCTTCGGGTCCATTCCTTTCGGCCCGACGATCCCGTAGGGGGAGTAGGACACGACGTTATAGCCGAGCTCCTTGGCGGTCGGAGCTCCCCAGCGGGTGCGCTGCTCGCCGAAGGTCACGAGGAGCCTGAACGTACCCGCGTCCACGTGCCGCGCCCACCCGGTGGCATCGGATTGCGCCATGATGTGGCCGCCGAGCAGTGCCTGAGTCGAGGGTGCGTTGCCGGTGAAGGGCACATGCAGCAATTGCACGCCCGCCTTGGCCGCGACTTCCTCCATCACGAGATGCGGCGACGTGCCGATACCTGTGGAACCGTAAGAAAACTTGCCCGGCTCCGACTTCGCCTGCTTGATGAGGTCCCCGAAAGTCTTTACCGGGGAGTCGCTTTTCACAACCACGCCAAACGTGTAGCCCGATACCCCGATGATGTAGGAAAAGTCCTTGAGGGGATCGTAGTCCACCTTCTGCATGTGAGGCTGCCGAAAGGCGGCGATGGTGAGCTGGGAGAGCGTGTAGCCGTCCGGCGCAGCGCTGCGCGCCATGGCGGCGGGCCCCAACATGCCGCCCGCGCCGGGCTTGTTCTCGATGATGATCGGCTGGCCGAGGTGCTTCGAAACGAGCTCGCCCAGCTTGCGCAGGTGAGTGTCGGTAGAGCCGCCGGCGTTCCAGGGCACGATCAAGGTGATCGGACGATTGGGGTAGTTCTGCGCGGCCGCCCCGAAGGGCGCAACCAGCAGGAATGAAAGCGCCGCGGCTGCGAGTCGTTGCATGGTGTTCATGTCCCTCCTCCGAGTTTCATTACATCTCGGCCTTGACGCCGGCCGTGGTGATGACCTTGGACCACTTCGCGATCTCGTCGGCGAGGAAGCGGGCGGCCTCCGGCGGGGTCGAGCCCACGCCTTCGATGCCCAGCTGGTCGAAGCGGGCCTTGAGCTCGGGCGACGCGACGATCTTCGAGATCTCCGCCGAAAGACGGTTGACGATCGGCTGGGGTGTTCCCGCGGGCGCCAGGAAAAGCACCCAGGTGGAGCTCTCCATCGCGGGGCCGCCGGCTTCTACGACCGTGGGCACTTCGGGCGCGCCGTTGACGCGCTTGCCCGAGAACATGCCGAGCGCCCGGATCTTGCCGCCGCGCACGTGCGGCATGAGCGAGCTGGGCACGTCCACCAGCACCTGGATATCGCCGGAGATGAGCGCGGTCAGCGCGGGCGCCGTTCCCTTGTACGGCACGTGGACCATGTCCACGTTGGCCGTCTGCTTGAGCAGCTCGGTGGTGAGGTGCGCGGCGGCGCCGATGCCGCTCGAGCCGAAGGAGATCTTCCCGGGATTCGCCTTCGCGTAGGCGATGAGCTCCTTCATGTCCTTGGCGGGGAAGTTGTTGTTCACCGTCATGATGAGCGGCGCCACCGCCACGAGCGAGATCGGGGTGAAGCTCTTCACCGGATCGAAGGGGAGCTTGCCAGCGTAGAGCGTCGCGTTCGCCGCGTGCGCCGCGATCACCGTCACCACGTTGTAGCCGTCGGCGGGGCTCTTGGCGATGAGGTCGGCGCCCACGATGCTGTTCGCGCCGGGCTTGTTCTCGACCACGATGGGCTGGCCGAGGGATTCCTGGAGCTTGGAAGTCACCATGCGGGTGACCGAGTCGGTGATGCCGCCCGGCGTGTACGGGACCACCCACTTGATCGGCCGCGATGGATAGCTCGATGGCGCCTGCGCGAAGGATGTGCCGGCGGCGAAGCACAACAGAAGGGCGGTCCAGAAGCTCGAACGGGTCATGGAAACTCCTCCTTGGGCGGGCACAAGCTTACACCTCCATTAGACTTCGCCCATGGATCTCGACTACTCCCCGCAGGAGCACGCCTTCCGCGATGAAGCGCGCGCATGGCTGGCGGCAAACCTTCCCGTCGACCTGCGCGAAAAGGTCATCGCGTACGACGAGCTCACGCGCGAGGACCTGTTGCGCTGGCATCGCATCCTCGCGAGGCAGGGCTGGATCGCGCCCGCCTGGCCGAAGGAGTGGGGTGGCACCGACTGGACTGCGGTGCAGCGCTACATCTTCGAGGAGGAATGCGGATACGCCGGCGCGCCTCCACTCATCCCCTTCGGCCTGGCGATGTGCGCGCCGGTGCTGCTGCGCTTCGGAAGCGCGGCGCAGAAGCAGCGCTTCCTGCCCCGGATCTACCACGGCGAGGACTTCTGGTGCCAGGGTTATTCCGAGCCGGGTGCGGGCTCCGACCTCGCCTCGCTCAAGACGCGCGCGGTCCGCCAGGGCGAGCATTACGTCGTCAACGGCCAGAAGACGTGGACCACGCTGGCGCATTACGCGGACTGGATCTTCTGCCTCGTGCGCACCGGATCGGCGGACGACAAGAAGCAGGAAGGCATTTCCTTCCTGCTCATCGACATGAAGACGCCGGGCATCACGGTGCGCCCGCTCGTGCTCATGGACGGTGGCCACGAGGTGAACGAGGTCTTCTTCGACGACGTGAAGGTGCCGGCCGAGAACCTCGTGCACGAGGAGAACAAGGGCTGGACGGTGGCCAAGTATTTGCTCGGTCACGAGCGCATGAATACCGCTCGCATCGGCACGTCGCGCCGCGAGCTGGAGCGCCTCAAGGAATTCGCCGCCACGCAGGTGAAGGACGGCAAGCCGCTCACGGCTGATCCGCGGTTCCGCGACAAGCTCACGCGGCTGGAAGTCGAGCTGATGGCGCTGTCGATCACGAACCTTCGCTTCCTCGACCAGCTTCGCGGCGGCAAGCCGCCGGGCGCCGAGGTCTCGATGCTCAAGATTCGCGGCACCGAGATCCAGCAGATGCTCACGGAACTGATGATGCAGGCCGCAGGTCCCTATGCCCAGCCGTTCCGACGCGTGGGCGCGTATGAGGGCTTCGATGCCTTCCTCGCCGGGCTCGCGCCGCGATATGCCAATTTCCGCAAGACCTCGATCTACGCGGGCTCCAACGAGATCCAGCGCAACATCATCGCCAAGATGAGCCTCGGGCTCTGAACTTCGACGCCACCCCATGAATTTCGACCTCACCGAAGAGCAGCAGCTGCTGGCCGAATCCGTGCGCCGCTTCGTCGCGCAGGATTACGGCTTCGAGGCGCGCAAGCGCATCCTCGCTTCCGACGAAGGTTGGAGCCCTCAGGCGTGGCGCACGATCGCCGAGCTCGGGCTTACCGCGCTCCCTCTGCCGACCGAGCATGGCGGCTTCGGCGGCGGCGCCGTGGACCTGATGGCGGTGATGGAAGCCTTCGGAGAAGCGCTGGTGGTCGAGCCTTACCTGGCCACGCTCACGTGCTCGAGACTCGTGGCGCGCGCCGGGAGCGCGGAGCAGCAGGCCGCGATCCTGCCGCGCGTGGCCGATGGCCAGGCGAAGCTCGCCTTCGCCTATCTCGAGGACGGTGCGCGCTACGACTTGCGCCACGTGAACGTTCGCGCCACGCCACAGGACGGGCGATGGAGCCTGCGCGGCACCAAGCGCGTAGTGCTGCACGCGCCGATGGCCGATCGCCTCGTTGTGTCGGCTCGCGGCCCGCGGGGTACGGCACTCTTCCTCGTTGACCGCCCCGGGGCCGTGAACGCCTATCGCACCGTCGACGGCATGCGCGCCGCCGATGTGATGCTCGATGGCACGCCTGCGGAATTGCTGGGCGGGGAAGACGACGCGCTCCCGGCGATCGAGGACGCAATCGATTTTGCGACGGCGTTGGTATGCGCGGAAGCCGTCGGCGCGATGCGCTCGGCCAACGCGGCCACCCTGGAGTACCTCAAGACCCGCAAGCAGTTCGGCGTGCCCATCGGCGCTTTCCAGGCGCTGCAGCACCGCATGGTGGACATGGTGATCACGCTCGAGCAGGCGCGCTCGATGGCGAGCCTCGCGTGCACGGAAGTGGATGGGCACGGCCAGGCCGCCTCCAGGCGGCGCATCGTTTCGGCGGCAAAGATCAAGATCGCCGATGCGTGCCGCCATATTTCGCAGGAGTCGGTCCAGCTTCACGGCGGCATGGGAATGACCGACGAGCTCAAGGTGAGCCACACGTTCCGTCGCCTCACCATGATCGCGCAGCAATTCGGCGACGCGGACCACCACCTGGAGCGCTTCGCGAGCGCCTAGAGGCCCATGGTGTCGCGATGGCAGCGTTGGCTCGGGAGGGCCCGGGACTCGCGTCCGGTGGCGTGGATGCGCGCGCGGCTGGCCGTCGTGCGGGATCGCGACGCGACGTGGGGCCGGCGCACGAAGGCGGCTGCCGTTGCCGTCGTGGCGATCGCCTTGTCGGCGGCCGCGATGCTCGTGCTCTACGCGCTGGCACTCGTGCCGTTCACCCCCGGCATCGAGCAACTTCGCAAGGTGCGCAGCGAGCGGCCCGCGGTCGTTCGCTCGGCCGACGGGCGCGAGCTGGCGACCTATCGGCGCGTCAACCGCGAGTGGGTCGGCCTGGCGGCGATCTCCCGCTCCGTCATCGATGCGCTGATCTCCACCGAGGACCATCGCTTCTACTCCCACGGAGGAATCGACTGGCGGCGCACCCTGTCCTCGATCGTGCATACGCTCGGCGGCGACACGCAGGGGGGCTCGACCATCACGCAGCAGCTCGCCCGCAACCTGTTTCCCGAGGAGATCGGCCGCTCCGCCACGCTCACGCGCAAGCTGAAGGAGATGATCACGGCGGTGAAGATCGAGTCCGTGCACGGCAAGGACGAGATCCTCGAGATCTACCTCAACACCGTCCCGTTCCTCTACAACGCGCACGGCATCGAGATGGCGGCGCGCACCTACTTCGCCAAGTCCGCCGGACGCCTGGATGTTCTCGAGGCGGCGACGCTGGTCGGCATGCTGAAGGGGACGAGTTACTACAACCCGGTGACCAATCCCGAGCGCGCGCGGGCCCGCCGCAACGTGGTGCTGGGCCAGATGGCCGTGCACGGCAAGCTTCCGCGGGAGCGCCTCGAGGCGCTGCGAAAGCGGCCCCTGCGCCTGGACTTCGAGCGCCAGCGTGAGCCCCTGGGGCCCGCGCCGCATTTCACCGAGCACCTGCGCAAGTGGCTGATCGCCTGGGCCGACCGCAACGGCTACGACATGTACGCCGATGGGTTGGTCGTGCGAACCACGATCGACTCGCGGCTGCAGGCGCTCGCCGATCGCGCGGTGGATCGCCAGCTCGATGCGCTGCAGGCGGTGGCCGACGTGGAGTGGGCGCTGCCGGGAGAAGGCGTGCTCTCCGGCGAGACCTCGGCATATGTGCGCCGGCGCCGCGACATCGAGCCCTTCGCGCACTACTGGCGCTCGCGCTCCGACGTGGTGGATGCGTTCATTCGCGAGTCGCCGGCCTGGCGTGCCGTGGAAAACGATGGGTCGAGCGAATCCGAGCGCCTCGCGCGATTTCGCGGCGACAAGGAGTTCATGAAGGCGCTGCGCGCCGAGAAAACGCGGCTGCAGGCGGGCTTCATCGCGCTCGATCCACGCAACGGCCACGTAAAGGCATGGGTCGGCAGCCGCGATTTCGCACAGGACCAGTACGACCACGTGGTCCAGGCGCGCCGCCAGCCGGGGTCCACCTTCAAGCCCTTCGTCTATGCGGCCGCGCTGCGACAGGGCATGAGCCCCCGGACCGCCTTCCAGGACAAGGCGGTCGAGGTGGTGATGCCCGACGGCGAGGTGTGGCGGCCCACGGATGCCGAAGCGCCAACCGGAGAGCAGGTTTCCCTGCGGCAGGGACTCGTCCATTCGCGCAACACCATCACCGTCCAGGTGATGCAGCGCGTGGGACCGAAGGCAGTAGCCGAGCTCGCCCGCGAGATGGGCGTGAGGCGCAGCAAGCTCGAGGCCGTGCCCTCGCTCGCCCTCGGCACCAGCCTCGTGAGCCTCGCGGAGATGGTTTCCGCGTACGCGACCGTCGCCAATGGCGGCGACTACATCGAGCCCGTGATCGTGACTCGCATCGAGGACGCCCAGGGCAACGTGCTGGAAGAGTTCGTGCCCGTTCGCGAGCCGGTATTGGCCCCCGAGCTCGCGGCAACGCTCCTCGATTTGCTTCGCGGCGTCGTGGACGAAGGCACCGGCGTGGGCATCCGGCGCCTCTTCGGCATCCAGGCCGACGTGGCGGGAAAGACCGGCACCACGCAGGACAACGCCGACGGCTGGTTCATCCTCGCGCACGAGCAGCTGGTCGCCGGCTCCTGGGTCGGCTTCAACGACAGCCGCGTGGCCATGCGAAGCGCGTACTGGGGCCGTGGCGCCAACAACGCGCTCTTCGTCGTGGGCGATTTCTTCCGCCAGGCGCTGGAGGCTCGCCTCATCGACGGTCGCGTGGCCCGCGGCGCGCGCGAGCGAGAGCCCGGCGCCGTGCTCGAGCGCTTCGGCAACTGGCTGGGCGAGATGTGGGACCGCAGGCCGCGGCCGCAGTCTCCGCGCTGGCAGCGCGACGCGCCCCACCTGTATCCCGACGAGGAAGTATTCCGCCGGCCCACGCAGCGGCCATCCCGTCCGCGACGCGAGCCGGACTGAAGCCCGTCGGGCCCTGCTCCCGTCGGCGCATCCCGGGAACACGAGGAGGCTGCCCGGTCAAACACGACATGATCACGATAAAGGAGCTCACATGAATTGGGACCGCATCGAAGGCGACTGGAAGCAGATGAAGGGCTCGATCAAGGAGAAGTGGGGCCAGCTCACCGACGACGAGTTCGACCAGATCGCCGGCAAGCGCGACATGCTGGTGGGCAAGATCCAGGAGCGCTACGGCATCACGCGCGACGAGGCCGACCGCCAGGTGCGCGGCTGGGAAGACAGCTACAGGGACGAGCCGCGCCACTGAGGCGCCGCCAGCCGCCGAGGGCCGCCTTGCGCGGCCCTTTTCCTTTCAGGGCACCGGCGTGTCGGCGGGGCAATGCTGCCGCGGCGGGTAGACCAGCGTGGTCTCCGCCGCGACCGCGCGCAGCCTCGCTTGCGTTTGCGCATCGACGCCCGCCTCGGCCAGGAAGGGAAAGGTGGCGGTGAGCGTGGCGGCGATGACCAGGGCGGCGAGGACGGCGCCCGCGGGCGCCGAATGGTTGCCATCGGCGTCGTGCAGCACCAGCCCCGGATGCCTTGCAAGCGCCAGGTCCCACGCCTGGCCGATCGGCGCAACGCACGCCGCGCGATGCGCGCGATGGATACATGCAGGTCGTAGATACGCTGGGTTTCGGCGATGTCGCGCCGCGGCCATTCGGGAAACATCACCGGCAGTGCCCGTTGCTCCCGCGCCATCCCGACCAGCGACACCGCGCCCTCGATCGGATAATCGAAGAGGCCCGAGCTGCTGTACTTCTGCGCTTGCAGCACCAGGGCCGCCCAGGCCCGGCTGCGAAGCAGCTCGAGCGAAGGCCTGTGCACGGCGCGCTCCTCGAGGAACATCCATCCGGGCGCCTCCATCGCCACGACTGGGCGTCCCGGACGCGCGGAACGGACGAAAGTAGCGACCATGGCTGGCAGGCCGTGGAAGGAAGTGTGGCTGTTGCCCATGAAGAGCAACGAGATGTCGGCGTGCGTGGCATGCGGCGTCTCGATCCCCGGCGAGCCGCCGGAGGAGGTGCCGCCGCCGCAACCGGCTATCACGAGCAGGAGGGTGGCAAGGAGGGGGCGCATGCCGCCACGCTAGCCCGGCGCAGCGCCCGGGCGTGTGACCTCCAGGCGGATTGGAGGAAAAACGGAGGCGCGCGCTAGCCGTTGAAGCCGCGCCCATCCCTGGACAGGCGCGCCAGCCGCGGCGCCGGGCGCCACGAGCCGGGATCGCCACTGCCTCGCCGTTCGAATTCGGCCATGCGTGCCACTACGGCGGACAGCCCGATCATGTCCGCATGCATCATGGGCCCGCCGCGATGGCGCGGAAAGCCGTAGCCTGTGAGGTAGACCATGTCGATGTCGGACGCGCGCGCGGCAATGCCCTCCTCGAGGATGCGCGCGCCCTCGTTGACCAGGGCATAGACGCAGCGATCGACGATCTCGGCCGCGTCGATCGTGCGCGGGGTCAATGCATTCGCCTTGCGGTAAGCCCAGATCATCTCGTCCACGGCAGGGTCATGCTGTGCTCCCCGGCCGCCTCTCTCGTAGCGATACCAGCCCGCGCCCGTCTTCTGGCCGAAGCGGCCGAGCTCGCAAAGACGATCGGCGATCCGCGAATAGGCGACATCCGGCTTCTCGACGTAACGGCGCTTGCGGATGGCCCATCCGATATCGTTGCCCGCAAGGTCGCTCATGCGGAAGGGACCCATCGCCATGCCGAAGTCTTCCAGCGCGCGGTCCACCTGCCCGGGCGAGGCGCCTTCCTCGAGCAGGAACATCGCCTGGCGCAGGTACTGCTCGAGCATGCGGTTGCCGATGAAGCCGTCGCAGACGCCGGAAACGACGGCGAGCTTGCCGATCCTGCGGCCGAGCTGCATCGCCGTGGCGAGCACGTCCTTCGCCGTCTTCTCGCCGCGCACGACCTCGAGCAGGCGCATCACGTGGGCCGGGCTGAAGAAGTGCAAACCGATGACATCCTGCGGCCGCGAGGTCACGGCCGCGATGCGATCCACGTCGAGGGTGGAGGTGTTGGTGGCGAGGATCGCGCGCGGCTTGGCGGCTGCGTCGAGGCGGCGGAAAACGGCCTCCTTGACGGCAAGGTCCTCGAACACCGCCTCGATCACGAGGTCGACGTCTCGCAGCGCGTCGTAGGAGAGCGTCGGCGTCAGCCGGGCCATGCGGGCCTCGGACTCAGCGATCGTGAGCTTGCCGCGCTTGACCGAGCCTTCGTAGTTGCGCCGGAGCGTCGCGAGCCCACGGTCGAGAGCTTCCTGCGTGGTTTCGAGGATCGTGACGGGAAAGCCCGCATTGAGGAAGGCCATCGCAATGCCGCCGCCCATGGTCCCGGCGCCGATTACCGCCACGCTCTTCACCTCGCGCAACGGCGTATCCGCCGGCACGTCGGAGATCTTGGCGGCTGCCCGCTCGCCGAAGAAGGCGTGGCGAAGCGCTCGCGACTCGTCGGTCCTGATGAGCTCCAGGAAAACCTCGCGTTCGTACTTCGCCCCCTCTTCGAAGGGCTTTTCGACGGCGGCACGCACGGCATCCACGCAGCGCGCCGGCGCGGGCAGGCGCGGGTTGGCTTCGACCGCCTTGCGGCGCGCGTCGTCGAAGAACCGCGCCGCATCCGCGATCTCGACGTTGCGATCGCGGATGCGCTTGAGTGGCAAGCCCTCTTCGGCCACTCGCCGGGCGAATGCCATCGCGGCTGCGTCGAAGTCGCCTTCGATCACCTCGTCGAGCAGCGGCGTGCCGGCGAGCCTCGCAGCAGCCACGGGGTTGCCCGAGACGATCATCTCGAGGGCGCGCTCGACGCCGACGGCACGCGTCAGGCGCTGGGTGCCGCCGGCGCCGGGAATGAGGCCCAGCTTCACCTCGGGCAACGCGAGCGTCGCTTTGGCCGCGGCGACCCTGTAGTGGCAGCCAAGCGACAGCTCCAGCCCGCCGCCCATGCAGGTGCCGTTGATCGCCGCGATGACGGGCTTGGGGCTCGACTCCGCCGCGGCGATGAGGTCCATCAGCGTGGGCTTGGCGAGCGCCTTGGGCGTGTTGAACTCGCGGATGTCGGCCCCGCCGGAAAAGACCCCGTTCGCGCCGGTGAGCATGATGGCGCGCACCGCCTCGTCGGTTTGCGCCTGCTGCAGCCCCATCATCGCCGCCTCGCGCACGGCGTGCCCCATCCCGTTGACCGGCGGGTTGTCGAGCGTGATGACGGCGACCCCGGCTTCGACGCGGTAGTGGGCAGTGCCCATGACCCTCTCCCCGACCCTCTCCCACGGGAGAGGGAGATCTATTTCGACGCGACGGCCTTCTTGCCGCTGCGTTGCGCCAGCACATCCAGGTCGATATCGACGTACTTCCACCAGTTGGTGCTCGCCACCAGCGGGCGGTAGTAGCCGATCAAATGCGGATACCACATGTCGGTGCGGATGCGATGCGTGTTGGTCTTCCACGGCACGTAGGCGGCGACGATCTTGGCCATGTGCTGGTACAGCTTGGTGCGCGCCGGGCTGTCGGGCATCGAACGCGCCGCCTCGTAGGCCTTGTTGTACTCGGGATGGTCGAAGCGGGCCAGGTTGTTCTCCTTGTTCTTGCCGTAGAGCGAGGACAGCCACGTGTCGGCGTCCGGCGAGGAGGCCGTGCCGCCGAGCTGCCAGAACTGCAGCTTGTTGGAGCGTGCCTCCTTCAGCAGGTCCGGCCATTTCGCCTTGCGGAAGGAGATGCGGATGCCGATGTCGTCCATGCTGCGCTTCCACAGCTCATCGATCTGCTGGTCACGCGCCGTGGGCGTGGAGTTGGCCTTGAGCTCGAGCGGCGCGCCGTCGGGCAGCTCGCGATAGCCGTCGCCATCGCGGTCGACATAGCCAAACATGTCGAGCAGTGCCTTGGCCTTCGGGATGTTGTACTCGCCGATGTTGGTGCGGAAGTTGGGATCCCAGCCAGCCACGCCCGGTGCGTAGGGCGTCACCGCCGGGATCGCCTGGCCCTTGCGGATGATGGCGATCTCGTCCTGGGTCTTGTAGCCCAGGGAGATCGCGCGCCGCAGCGCCACCTTCTCCGCCGCGAAGCCGCCCACCACGGGATCGTTCATGTTGAAGTAGTTGAAGGTGAGGTCGAGCGCGGGCACCTGCTCCATCTGGATGCCCTTCTTCGCGAGGTTGGGCGCGAGCTTGTTGTTGGGCACGGCCTGGTTGGCGAACTCCTCCGGCAATTGGTAGAGGATGTCCATCTCCTCGTTGAGGAACGAGAGCCAGCGCGGCTGGGTCTCCTCGATGATCGAGATCTCGATGCGCCCGACCATCGGCAGGCGCTTGCCCTTCAAGCGCTGAAGGATCTCGTTGGCGCGTGCGTCGTCGGCCGCGGGCTCGCCGTCGAAATACTCCTCGCGGAAGCTGGGATTCGGCTCGAGCACGATCTTCGACGAGCGCTTCCAGAAGGCAAGCCGGAAGGGCCCGGTGCCCACCGGGTTGGAGCCCGCGTCGTCACCGTAATGCTCGATCACCTCGCGCGCCACGGCGCAGGCGATGCGGCAGTCGGCGAAGTTGTAGACGAAGACGAAGAGCGGGCGGTTCAGCTTCACCTGGAAGGTGTACCTGTCCAGCGCCTTGATGCCGTCGAAGGGCGCGTCGTAATCGAACTTGCCGCTCTTGCGCGCGCGGCCCACTACCTCCTCGGCCCCGAGCACGTAAGGCTCCATCTCGGAAATCTGCGAGGCGCGCAGCTTCGGGTCGAGCACGCGCTTCATCGAGTAGACGTAGTCGTGCGCCGTGAGCTCGCGCTTCCGGCCCTTGAAGACCGGATGGTCGTTGAAATAGATGCCGGGCTTGATCCGCAACGTGTAGGTTGCACCATCGGCGCTGACCTCCGGCAGGGCGACGGCGGTGTTGGGCTTGAGCTTCGTCGGGCGCGCGAGGTAATCGTAGGCGAGGGGCGCATCGAACATCGCGCTGTTGACGATGTTCGAGTAGAGGTCGCTGATGCGTGGCGGGTCGAAGCTGGTCTCCGCGATCTCGAATGCGTAGCGCAGCACCTTGTTCGGGTCGGCGGCGGTGGCGGCGAACGAGGTGGCAAAGAGGAGGAAGGCGAGGGCGAGGCGGCGCATTGGGGGCGACTCCGGAATGACCTGCCATTTTAACGCCGGTACCATGGGCGAAAATCACGAGGAGAAGAACTTCCATGGGGACGCAAGAGCGGTTGGCGGCACTGATCGACGAGGTGAAGGCCGGGCGCATGTCGCGCCGCGAGTTCGTACGCGCGATGCTGGGCCTCGGGCTCACCGCGCCCATGGCCACGATGATGCTGGCCCAGCAGGGCGTGGCGATGGCCCAGCCTTCGGCCTTCGCCTACAAGCCCACCCGGCGCGGAGGCGGCGGCATGCTCAAGCTGCTCTGGTGGCAGGGCGCCACGCTCCTCAACCCGCACTTCGCCCAGGGGGTGAAGGACCAGGAGGCTTCGCGCATCTTCTACGAGCCGCTCGCGGCCTGGGATGGCGAGGGCAACCTCGTGCCGATCCTCGCGGCGGAAATCCCCAGCCGCGAGAACGGCGGCGTCGCGCGCGACGGCCGAAGCGTGACCTGGAAGCTCAAGCGCAACGTTCGCTGGCACGACGGCAAGCCGTTCACCGCGGACGACGTCCTCTTCAACGCCGAGTACGCGGCGGACCCGGCCACCGCCGCGGTAACCCTGAGCGTCTACCGCGAGCTGAAGGTGACGAAGCTCGACGACTACACCGTGCGCGCCGAATTCCCGCGCCCGACCTTCTTCTGGGCCGATCCCTTCGTGGGCGTGCGCGGCATGATCGTCCCGAAGCACTTGTTCGAGCCGTACAAGGGCGCCAAGTCGCGCGAGGCGCCGACGAACCTGAAGCCCGTGGGAACGGGGCCGTACAAGTTCGTGGACTTCAAGTCGGGCGACCTCGTGCGCGGCGCCATCAACGCCGATTACCACGAGTCCAACCGTCCACACTTCGATTCCATCGAGATGAAGGGCGGGGGCGACGCCGTCTCGGCCGCGCGCGCCGTGCTGCAGACGGGCGAGTTCGACTTCGCCTGGAACATGCAGGTCGAGGACGAGATCCTGAAGAGGCTGGAGGCTGGCGGCAAGGGGCGCGTCACGCGCGTTCGAGCCGGTGGTCTGGAAATGATCCAGTTCAACCACTCCGACCCGTGGACCGAGATCGAGGGCGAGCGCGCGAACCCGAAGTCTCGGCATCCCATCCTGGCCGACGACGCCGTGCGCGAAGCGCTCAACATGCTGGTGGACCGGCAGTCGATCGTGGACTTCATCTACGGTCGCAGCAGCGTGCCCACGCGCAATTTCCTCAACAACCCCAGGCCGTATCACTCGCCCAACCAGAAGTGGGAATACGACATCGAGAAGGCCAACAGGGTGCTCGAGGCGGCAGGCTGGAAACGCGGTCCCGACGGCATCCGCGCCAGGGACGGCAGGAAGCTCAAGTTCCTGTTCCAGACGGCCACCAACGCGCCGCGCCAGAAGACACAGGCCATCATCAAGGCCGCGTGCCAGAAGGCCGGCATCGAGCTCGAGCTCAAGGCCACAACGGCCTCGGTGTTCTTCTCGACCGACCTCGGCAACCCCGATACCTACACCAAGTTCTACGCCGACCTGCAGATGTACGGCACCAACATGCGCCAGCCCGACCCCGACCTCTTCATGACCCAGTTCGTGAGCACCGAGGCCTCGTCGAAGGCGAACAAGTGGCAGGGCCGCAATATCTCGCGCTGGCGCAACGAGGAGTACGACCGCGCCTATCGCGCCGCGGAAAGCGAGCTCGACGCCGTGAAGCGGGCGGCGCTGTTCGTGCGCATGAACGAGCTCATCATCGACAACCGCGGCGTGATCCCGCTCATGAGCCGCTACGAGGTGAACGCGGTGGCCAACAAGCTGCAGGTGCCGCTCTCGGGTTGGGACAGCAACCTGTGGCTGCTGAAGGACTGGTTCCGGGAGGCCTGAGGACTACTGCCCGGGTGCCAGCTTCGGGTCGATGTCGAGGTACTTCCAGAAATGGTTGCCGAGCATCAGCGGCCGCCGGAAGCCGATGACCCACGGATACCACATGTCCGTGAGGATGCGGTGGGTGTTGATCTTCAGCGGCGCGTAGGCCACGGCGATCTTGGTCATCTGCTGGTAGAGCCTCGTGCGCTATGGACTGTCGGGCATCACCTTGGCCTGCTCGTAGAGGCGGTCGTACTCCGGATGCCTGAAGCGGGAGCGGTTGCCCTTGTATCCGGCGTTCGGCCCGTAGAGCGAAGTGAGCCACGTGTCCGCGTCGGGTGCGGCGGCCGAGCCGCCCAGCTGCCAGAACATCAGCTTGCCGGCGTCGGACTCCTTCAGCAGGTCGGGCCACTTGGCCTTGCGGAAGGTGATGCGCACCCCGATGTCGTCCATGCTGCGCTTCCACAACTCGTCGAGCTGGTGGTCCCGCGCCGTCGGCGTGGAATTGGCCTTGATCTCGAGGCGTGAGCCGTCGGGCATCTCGCGGTAGCCATCGCCGTCGCGATCCACGTAGCCGAACATGTCGAGCAGCGCCTTGGCTTTCGGCACGTCGTAGTCGTTGGCCGAGGTGCGGAAGGCCGGGTCGTAGCCCGCGACCCCCGGCGCGTAGGGCGTGTGCGCGACGATGGCCTGGCCCTTGCGGATGATCGCGATCTCGTCCTGCGTCTTGTACGCGAGCGACACCGCGCGCCGCAGCGCGACCTTCTCGGGCGTATAACCGCCGACGATCGGGTCCTCCATGTTGAAGTAGTTGTAGGTGAGGTCGAGCGCCGCCACCTGCTCCATGCGAATGCCCTTGCGTGCGAGACCGGGTGCCAACTTGTTGTTGGGGAAGCCCTGGTTGGCGAATTCCTCGGGCACCTTGAACATCAGGTCGAGGTCGCCGTTGAGGAAGGAGAGCCAGCGCGGCTGCGTCTCCTCGATCACGTACACCTCGATGCGGTCGATCATCGGCAGGCGCTTGCCCTTCTGCTGCGCGAGGATTTCCGCGGCGCGCCCGTCGCCCGGCTCCGGCTCCCCGGTGAAATACTCCTCCCGATAATTGGGATTCTTCTCGAACACCATCTTCGAGCTGCGCTTCCAGAACGCCATGCGATACGGGCCGCTGCCTACGGGATGCGAGCCGGAGTCGTCGCCGTATTGCTCCACCACCTCGCGGGCAACCGCGCACGACAGGCGGCAATCGGCGAAGTTGTAGATGAAGATGTAGGAAGGCTTCTCCAGCTTCACCTGCCAGGTATAGCGATCGATGGCCTTGACGCCCTCGAAGGGCGCGTCGTAGTCGAGGCGGTTGTCCTTGCGCGCCTTGGCGGCGAAGGCCTCGCTGCCCAGGAGGTAGCCCTCGATCTCGCCCAGCATCGGCGAGCGCAGCCGGGGATCCATGATGCGCTTGATCGAATAGACGTAGTCCGCGGCGGTGAGCTCGCGCTTCCTTCCCTTGAACGCGGGGTGGTCGTCGAAGTAGATGCCCGGCTTCACCTTCATGGTGTAGGTGCGGCCGCCGTCGCTCACCGCGGGCAAGGCCTCGAGCGTGTTGGGCACGAGCTTGAGCGGCCGCGCCAGGTAGTCGTAGTCCAGCGGCGAATCGAAGATCGCCGAGACCACGAACATCGAGTAGATGTCGCTCACCTTCTGCGGGTCGGCCGAGGTCTCGGCGACGTCGAAGGCGTAGCGCAGGACCTTGGCCGGGTGAGCAAGGGGCGACTGGGGACGCGTCTGGGCTGCCGCCTGCGCCGCGGCGACAACCATCGCGATCGCGATAGCGCAGCCCCGCGCCAGTCTCGTCCTCACGCCTGCCGCCCCACCATGAATTCCCGCAGCGCCTTGGCGGTGTGCGTGCGCGTGCCGGCCTTGAGGAACTGCTCGGGCGGCGCGGCCAGCACCACGCGCCCGCCCCCGTCGCCGCCTTCGGGCCCCATGTCCACGATCCAGTCGGCCTCGGCGATCACGTCGAGGTTGTGCTCGATGAGGACCACCGTGTTGCCGGCATCCACGAGCCGATGCAGCACGCGGATGAGTTTTTCCACGTCCGCCATGTGCAGGCCGACGGTGGGCTCGTCCAGCACGTAGAGCGTGTGCTGCGCGACCGAAGCGCGGCCGGGGCGCGGCGCGCCCTCGGTGCGCACTTTTGCCAGCTCCGTCACCAACTTGATGCGCTGCGCCTCGCCCCCGGAGAGCGTCGGGCTCGCCTGGCCGAGCGTGAGATAGCCCAGCCCCACGTCCTGCAGCAGCTGCAGGCAATGCCGGATCGACGGATGGTGCGCGAAGAACTCGAGCGCCTCGTCGACGTTCATCGCCAGCACCTCCCCCACGTTCTTGCCGCGCATCTGCACCGAGAGCGTCTCGGCGTTGAAGCGCGCGCCGTTGCAGACTTCGCAGACCACCTTCACGTCGGGCAGGAAGCTCATCTCCACCGTCTTCATGCCCTGGCCGTCGCAGCCGTCGCAGCGTCCACCGGCGGTGTTGAACGAGAAGCGGCTCGCGGTGTAGCCGCGGATGCGCGCCTCCTGCGTGTCGGCGAAGAGCGCCCGGATCTTGTCGAAGAAGCCCACGTAGGTCGCCGGGCAGGAGCGTGGCGTCTTGCCGATGGGGGTCTGGTCCACTTCGAGCACCCGCGTGACCGCCTGCCAGCCCTTGATGGACTTGCAGCCGGTGAAACCGCCGGCCTCCTTTCGATCGCGGGCGGCCGCGACCAGGCGCGTGAGGTTCTCGTGCAGCACGTCGCGCGCGAGCGTCGACTTGCCGGAGCCGGAGACGCCGGTCACGACCGCGAGCCGCGCGAGCGGGAAGCGCACGTCGATGTCCTTGAGGTTGTGCAGCCTCGCGCCGCTCACCTCGATGGCCGGCTGCCGCGGGGCGATGTCCCGCCGCGGCTGGATCGGGTGCTTGAGCGGCGAGCGCAGGAACCGCCCGGTGAGCGACTGCGGATCGGCCTTGAGCTCCTCGGCCGTTCCCTGCGCCACGATGTAACCCCCAAGCCGCCCGGCACCGGGACCGAGGTCGATCACGTGCTCGGCACGGCGGATGGTGTCCTCGTCGTGTTCCACGACGACCAGCGTGTTGCCCTTTGCACCGAGACGCGCGAGCGTGTCCAGCAGGATCATGTTGTCGCGCGGATGCAGCCCGATGGTGGGCTCGTCGAGGATGTAGCACACGCCGCGCAGGTTCGAGCCGAGTTGCGCCGCCAGCCGGATTCGCTGGGCCTCCCCACCCGAGAGGGTCGGCGCGCCGCGGTCGAGCGAGAGATAGCCGAGGCCCACCTGCTCGAGGAAACCCAGGCGCGCAGCGAGCTCGCTCAGGATGTCGCGCGCGATCTCGCCTTCGCGCCCGGCGACCGAAAGCTTCTCGAAGAACGTGACCGCCTTCGAGATCGGCTGCGCGCTCATGTCCGCGATCGATTGCCCGCGGAAGCGCACCGCCAGGGCCTCCTTGTTGAGGCGCTTGCCGTCGCATTCGGGACAAGCCTCGTCGAGCTCGAGCCACTCGACCCACGAGTCGAGAACGTGGTCCTCGGCGCCGGTCCTGGCGCGCTCGTCGTCCCACTCGACCTCGTCGATCTTCACGCCGGTGCCGTAGCAGGCCGCGCACCAGCCGTGCTTGGAGTTGTACGAGAAGAGCCGCGGATCGAGCTCGGGGAAGCTGCGGCCGCACGACGGGCACGCGCGCTTGACCGAATAGATCTGGGTCTCGCGATCGCCCCAGCCGCCGCAACAGACGTGCAGCACGCCCTTGCCGATCTCCAGCGCCTGCTCGACGGCATGGCGCAGCGCCTTCTCGTTCTCCGGCCGCACCTCCACCTCGCCCACCGGCAGCTCGATGGTGTGCTCGCGGAAGCGGTCCAGGCGCGGCCAGCCCTTGGTGGGCAGGTACTCGCCGTCCACGCGCAGGTGCGAAACGGCTTTCGCCAGCGCCCATTTCGCGAGGTCGGTGTAGAAGCCCTTGCGGCTGGTCACCAGGGGCGCCAACACCGCGATCTTCTTCCCGCGCTGCTCGCGCATCAATCGCGCCACGATCGCCTCCACGCTCTGCGGCTCGATCGGCACGTCGCACGCCGGGCAGTGCTGCGTGCCCAGCTTCACGAACAGCAGCCGCAGGAAGTGGTGGATCTCCGTCTGCGTGGCCACCGTGGACTTCGCGCCGCCGCGGCTGGTGCGCTGCTCGATCGCCACCGTGGGTGGGATGCCGAAGATCGCGTCCACGTCCGGCTTCGACGCGGGCTGCACGAACTGGCGCGCGTAGGCGTTGAGGGATTCGAGGTAGCGGCGCTGGCCCTCGGCGAAGAGGATGTCGAAGGCGAGCGTGGACTTGCCCGACCCCGAGACGCCGGTGATCACCGTGAACTTGCCGCGGGGGATCTCGACGTCGATGCCCTTCAGGTTGTGCTCGCGCGCGTGGCGCACGCAAATGGAGGGGACCGTCCCGGAATTGCCGCGAGAAGGAAGGCGCGGCAAACCGGGACTGTCCCCGGTCCCCGGTTGCGTCGCGGCATTGCCGCGCTGCGGCGCAAGTGCTGATTCATACGCTACCAGCGCCCTGCCCGTATGAGATGCCGCGTTCTCCATCACCGCCTTCGGACTCCCCACCGCCACCACCTCGCCGCCCGCGGCTCCCCCTTCCGGCCCCAGGTCGATCAGCCAGTCGGAGGCGCGGATGACATCCAGGTTGTGCTCGATCACGACGATCGAGTTGCCCGCGGCGAGCAACTTCCGGAACGACCGCAGGAGCTTGGAGACGTCCTCGAAGTGCAGCCCCGTGGTTGGCTCGTCGAAGAGGAAAAGTCGAGTCTGCTTCGCGTAGGTCTCGGCTTTCGGCCGCCTGGGCAGCATCGACACCGAGCGGCCCGAGACCTCGGCCAGGTGCCCCGCGAGCTTCAAGCGCTGCGCCTCGCCGCCGGAGAGGGTCGGAACCGGCTGTCCCAGGCGCAGGTAGTCGAGGCCCACGTCGACGAGGGGTTGCAGGCGGCGAACCACCTCTTCCTCGCGCGCGAAGGTTTCGACCGCCTCGGCGACGGTGAGCTCCAACACGTCGGCAATGCTGCGGCCGTCCACCTTGACCTCGAGCACCTCGTCGCGAAAGCGCCTGCCGTCGCAGTCCGGGCAGCGCAGGTAGACGTCGGAGAGGAACTGCATCTCGACGTGCTCGAAGCCGTTCCCCGAGCAGGTGGGGCAGCGGCCGTTGCCCGAGTTGAAGCTGAAGGTTCCGGGCTTGTAACCTCGCGTCTTCGAGTCCGGCGCGTTGGCGAACAAGTCGCGGATGGCGTCGAAGGCGCCCACGTAGCTCGCGGGATTGGAGCGCGTGGTGCGTCCGATGGGCGACTGGTCGACGAAGACGATGTCGTTCACGTGCTCGGCGCCCACCAGCTCGCGGAAGGCGCCGGGAGTCTCGGTGGGCTTGCCCAGGTGCTTGCGCAGCGCCGGGTGCAGGATGTCCTGCACCAGCGTGGACTTGCCCGAGCCCGACACGCCCGTGACGCAGACCAGGCGCCTCAGCGGAATGTCGAGGTCGATGTTCTTGAGGTTGTGCTCGCTGGCGCCGCGAATCCCGAGGCATACGGTGCCGTAGAGCGGATCGATCGCAAGGTCGTTCGGCACCTGCATGCCGGGGATGCGCACCTCGGTGCTGGGAATACCCTCGTCGGCGCGCTTGCGCCCGGATAGATATTCCGCCGTGAGCGTGCCCGCCCCCTGCATCTCCTCGGGCGTGCCGTAGAAGACGATCTCGCCGCCGCGCTCGCCGGGGCCGGGCCCCATGTCCAGGAGTCGATCGGCCTCGAGCATGATCTGCGGGTCGTGCTCGACCACGACGAGCGAGTTGCCCGCGTCGCGCAGGCGCTTCATCACGTCGATCACGCGTCCCATGTCGCGTGGGTGCAGGCCGATGGAGGGCTCGTCGAGCACGAAGAGCGTGTTCACCAGCGACGTGCCCAGCGCCGTCGTCAGGTTGATGCGCTGCACCTCGCCACCGGAAAGCGTGCGCGACTGCCGGTCGAGCGTGAGGTAGCCCAGGCCCACCTGGCAGAGGTAGCCCAGGCGCGACTTGATCTCGCCCACGAGCAGCTCGGTCGCCTCGTCGTAGGGCGCCGGCAGCCGTAGCGCGTTGAAGCGCTCGAGCAGCCGGTCGGCGGGCTCGAGCATCATCTCGTGGAGCGTCCTGCCCTCCACGCGCCAGAGCAGCGACTCTTCCTTGAGGCGCGTGCCGTTGCACGTGTGGCACGGCGTATAGGCGCGATACCGCGACAGCAGCACGCGGATGTGCATCTTGTACGCCTTGGTCTCGAGCCAGTCGAAGAATTTCTGCACGCCGTACCAGTGCGTCTTGCCGGTCTTGTGCCAGCTCACCCAGTCGGGGTCGCCGTCGATCACCCAGCGGCGGTGCTCTTCGGGAAGGTCACGCCAGGCGATGTCCATGGCGACACCGCGCTTGCGCGCGTACTTCGCGAGGTCGTCCTGGCATTCGTCGTAGCTTTTCGACTGGAAGATCTTCACCGCGCCCTGGGCGAGCGTCTTCGATTCGTCGGGAACGACCAGGCCGTAATCGACGCCGATCACGCGCCCGAAGCCGCGGCACATGTCGCACGCGCCGATGGGCGAGTTGAACGAGAACTTCGCCGGCGACGGATCGCCGTAATGGATGTCGCACGGCGCGCAGTGCAGGTCCGTGGAGAAGTGCCAGCAGGTTTCTCCCCCTCCGTCGGGAGAAGGTGACTCCTCTACCAGGTAAACCTTCACCTTTCCCACCCCGACCCGGAGCGCCGCCTCGATCGCCTCCACCACGCGCGACTTCTCCGCCGACGACATCTTCACGCGGTCCTGGACCACCTGGAGGCGATTGCCCTTGCGCGCGTGGATGCGCGTGTAGCCCTGGCCCTGAAGGAGCTTGGTGACCTCCTCCTCGCTGAAATTCGCCGGCACGTCGACCGGGAAGGCGATGACGAGGCGCGGATCGTCCGCCGCTGCGGCGCGCTGCACCAGCTCGGCGTAGATCGACTCGGGCGTGTCGCGCCGCACCGGCTGCCTGCATTGGCGGCAGAAGAGCCGGCCCGCGCGCGCGAAGAGCAGCTTGAGGTGGTCGTTGATCTCCGTCATCGTCCCGACGGTCGAGCGCGAAGTGCGCACCGGGTTGGTCTGGTCGATGGCGATCGCCGGCGGGATGCCCTCGATGGCATCGACCTGCGGCTTGTCCATGCGGTCGAGGAATTGCCGCGCATACGGCGAGAAGGTCTCGACGTAGCGACGCTGGCCCTCGGCATAGAGCGTGTCGAAGACGAGCGACGATTTCCCCGAGCCCGACGGGCCGGTGACGACGATGAGCTCGCCCGTCGGCAGCTCGACATCGACGTTCTTCAGGTTGTTCTGGCGCGCGCCGCGGATGCGGATGGTCTCGCGGGAATCGTCCTGCAATGCGGCGGCGGCGCTGGCCGCGGCGGCGGAAAGGTCGTTCATGGAGTAGGCCTGGAACGGCGCCGCTGGCGGGCGCGATGAATCGGAAAGGCGACCTTCCATTTTACGTTCCTGCGGCCCCGTTTCCCGCGCCGTGCATGATTGTGGATAAGTCCGATCGGCATCTCGAAAAGAGATGGCTTATCCCCAGCATTCCGGGAAAAACGCCCCGGGTGGCCCCCGGTCGCGCAACTAGGACTTCTTGGCGGCCGCGATCGCGGCCTTGGCCGCCTTCCAGGCCTCCAGCTCGCGCGTGAGCACGGCGGCAAGGCCCTCGGCCTGCTGGGCGAGGGCGTGTTCGTCTTCGGCGGCCACCTGCGTTGCGCGGGCGGGGCGGGGGTTGCGGCGGGGGTCGGGGGGATTCATGCGACCACTGTCGCAGGCCCGAGGCTCAGGAGATGAGCCAGCGCGGTCCTAGGCGGCGGGGTCGCTGCCGGGCGCCGCCTCGCTCCGCGCCGGAAAGAAGCGAAAGCCCGCGGGGGGGTAGGGGCTGCCCGGCGGCGCCTTGTCACCCGCATATTTGACGATCCGCGGCAGCACTGCGGCGGCATCCTGCGCCGCCCAGCCGCGATTCAGGATCATGTCGAGGTAGGTGAACTCCAGCATCGCGCTGGCACCCCAGTCCACGCTGGTCGAATACCCCGAGACCGGAAAGGAGCGGTTGGCGAGCGTGACTGCGCCATCCTGCGCCACCAGGCAGGAGGAGAAATGCAGCAGCCGCACCGCCTGCGCGTGCTCCATGCATTGCATGATCTTGCCGGTGTCGATCAGCTGGCCGCGGATCGTGAGCCCCTCGGGCGTCCCGTGGCTCGCGATCACGACCACCGCCGGCTCCGGAAGGAACACGAGCTGCTTGCACCAGGCCTCGAGGCTCGCGGCGTCGTGGAAGTAGCGATGGCGCACGCGCACGCCAGAGCGGCGCGCGAAAACCTCGCGCAGCATATTGCCGAACGAGTACTCGGGCTCGGCGAGGTCGCGCTGCCAGTGGGCCTCCAGCACCACGAGCCAGGTTACGCCGGTATCGATGGCGAGCCGGCGCCCGATCCAGGGCTTCCACTCGGTCTCGCCTTGCGGACGCCACTGGCCGGTGAAGCCGAGCTGGCCGTCGACCAGGCGGAAGGATCCCTCGCCCGACGCCTTGGGCTCCGCATACGTGAAGGAAAAGCCGTCACCCTGCAGCGTGCCTTCGAGGGTCGCATCGGCATGGTGGCCGTAGATGCCGCGGACAATGCCTTCCTCCTGGACCAGGCGCAAGGGACCGAAAGTCGTGTTCCATACGCCGTCCAATCCACGCTCGCCATCCCAGCGGCGCACGTGGCGCGAGCCCTTCGCCTTGTAGTGCCCGATGAAATGTCCCGGGCGCACAAGCCGGAAAGTGCCGGCGCCGGAATCCGAGGCATCGCGGTAGCGGAAGCGCAGCTCCCCGCCTTCCACCCGGCCGCTGAGCTCGCCGTTCGAGGTGCCGAAACGATAGCTTCCGGAAAGCTGCCCACCGTCTCCCGGCACCAGGGTGAGCGGCCCGAAGGTCGTGAACCACGTGCCGAGGAAGCCGGGGGAGGAAGGCATCGGGCGATTCTATGCCCCGCGCGAATCGCCCCCCTTTGCGCTACACCACGGTGGCGGGCTCCACTTCCTTCGCACCCGCCACCATGTCGTAGGCGGGCTCCGTGAGGAAATCGACGAACTCGTCCTGCGACACCAGCCGGTCGAGCAGCCAGGCGGCCTCGTCGTAGCGGCGCTCGGAGGCTGCGGGGGCGCCCGAGACCTTGTGCAGCTCCTCGGCAAGCATCCCGCGGAACATCTCGAGCGTGAGCTTGCGGCCATCCTCGAGCGTGCCCTTGGGGCTGCGGATCCACTGCCACAGCTGCGAGCGCGAGATCTCCGCGGTCGCCGCATCTTCCATCAGATGGTTGATCGGTACGCAGCCGTTGCCGGCCAGCCACGAGCCGATGTATTGCAGCGCTACGGAGATGTTGGTGCGCACGCCCGCCTCCGTGATCGGCGCTTCCGGGCCGAACTGCAGCAGCTCGGCCGCCTTCACGCACACCTCCTCGCGCTTGCGCTCGAGCTGGTTCGGCTGCGGCATCACGCGGTCGAAGATCTCCCGGGCGATCGGCACCAAGCCCGGGTGAGCGACCCAGGTGCCGTCGAAGCCGTCGTTGGCCTCGCGCTCCTTGTCCGCGCGCACCTTGGCCATGGCGGCCTCGTTCGCCGCGGCATCGCCCTTGATCGGGATCTGTGCGGCCATGCCGCCCATCGCGAAGGCGTTGCGGCGGTGACAGGTCTTCACCAGCAGCTGGCAATACGCGCGCAGGAAGGGGCTTGTCATGGTGACCAGGCCGCGGTCGGCAAGCACGAAATCGTGCTTACGAAGCTTCTTGATGCAGCTGAAGATGTAGTCCCAGCGCCCGCAGTTGAGCCCCGCGGCGTGCTCGCGCAACTCGTAGAGGATCTCGTCCATCTCGAAGGCGGCGGGCAGCGTCTCGATCAGCACCGTCGCCTTGATGGTGCCGCGCGGCAGGTTCATGCGCGCCTCCGCCTCGTTGAAGACGTGGTCCCATAATCGCGCCTCGAGGTGGCTCTCGATCTTGGGCAGGTAGAAGTACGGCCCGCTGCCCTGCTCGATGAGGCGCTCGGCGTTGTGGAAGAAGAAGAGGCCGAAATCGAAGAGTGATGCCGAGACCGGCTCGCCGTCGATGAGCACATGGCGCTCGAGCAGGTGCCAGCCGCGGGGACGCACGATGAGGGTCGCGATCTTTTCGTTCAGCCGGTAGCACTTGCCCTCGGGCGACTTGAATCCGATCGTCCGGTCGACCGCCTGGCGCAGGTGGATCTGCCCGCACACCATGTTCTGCCACGTGGGCGTGGCGGAGTCCTCGAAATCGGCCATGAAGGTCGAGGCCCCCGAGTTGAGCGCGTTGATGATCATCTTGCGCTCGACCGGCCCCGTGATCTCGACGCGGCGGTCCTGGAGGTCCTTCGGGATCGGCGCCACGGTCCACTCGGCTTCGCGGATGGAGCGCGTCTCGGGGAGGAAGCCGAACGTGTCGCCGGCGTCGAGGCGGGCCTGGCGCTCGGTGCGGGCGCGCATCAATTCGCGACGCCGTGGCTCGTACTTGCGATGCAAGTGCGCGACGAATCCCACGGCGGCCGGCGTGAGGATGCGGTCGTAGAGGTTGGGCTGGTTCGGCGGCAGCTGGATGCCGGGAATGGGGAAGTTTTCGCGCTTCATGGAGTCTCCAGTTTCAGTCGGCGGCTTGCGCTTCGCCTCGGGTAATCGGCGTGGCTTCGGGGAAGAACTGCGCGTCCTCGGTGGAGCCGTGCAGCGCCGTGGTCGAGGACTTGCCGGCCTGGATCACCTGGGTCACGTCGTCGAAATAGCCGGTGCCGACCTCGCGCTGGTGCTTGACCGCTGTGAATCCCATGGACGCGGCGGCGAACTCCTTCTGCTGCAGCTCGACGAAGGCGGTCATGTTCTCCCGCGCGTACCTGTGGGCGAGCTCGAACATGCCGTAATTGAGGGCATGGAACCCCGCGAGCGTGATGAACTGGAACTTGTAGCCCATGGCGCCCAGCTCGCGCTGGAACCTGGCGATGGTGGCGTCGTCGAGGTTCTTCTTCCAGTTGAACGATGGCGAGCAGTTGTAGGCGAGCATCTTGCCGGGGTGAGCCTTCTGCACGCCTTCGGCGAAGCGCCTGGCGAAGTCGAGGTCGGCGCGACAGGGCCTGGTCGAAGCCGCGGCGCGTCTTGTAGAAGCCCTCGCTTGTGCGTTCGCCGGTGAGGAAGGGGCGGTCGTTCTCGTCGACGTCGGAGGTGATGAGGTCTGCGGCCTCGGCATCGGTGCGCGCGAGGAGGATCGTCGGCACGCCCATCACGTCGGCGGCCAGGCGCGCGGCGACGAGCTTCTGCACCGCTTCCTGGGTGGGCACCAGCACCTTGCCGCCCATGTGGCCGCACTTCTTCACGCTGGCGAGCTGGTCCTCGAAATGCACGCCCGCCGCACCCGCCTCGATCATCGCCTTCATCAGCTCGAAGGCGTTCAGCACGCCGCCGAAGCCAGCCTCGGCATCGGCTACGATGGGCGCGAACCAGTCGGTGTCGCTCTTGCCCTCGGCGTGGTCGATCTGGTCGCAGCGGGCGAGGGCATTGTTGATGCGCTTCACCACCGTAGGCACCGACGAGACGGCGTAGAGCGACTGGTCGGGATACATGGAGAGGCTGTCGTTGGCGTCCGCGGCCACCTGCCAGCCCGAAAGGTAGATCGCGGGAACGCCCGCCTTTACCTGCTGCATCGCCTGGTTGCCCGTCATGGCGCCCAGCGAATTCACAAAGGGGCGCGTGTGCATGAGCGACCAGAGCTTCTCCGCGCCGCGGCGCGCGAGCGTGTGCTCGATGGGGATGCTGCCACGCAGGCGGAAGACATCCTCCGCGATGTAGCCGCGCTTGATGCCCTTCCACCGCGGATTCTCGTCCCAGTCCCTCCTGATGCGTTGCACTTCCATCTCTCGCGACGTGGCCATCCCATCTTCTCCGGTTAGCTGCGGGGAAAGTTGTTACACCGGGGACAGACCCGCTTTCGCCTATTTATTAGGCGATTCCGGGTCTGTCCCCGGTGTAACAGGCGTACGACCGGATGGAAGCATCGGCGTGCTCCAGCGCGGAATTGGTATTTCGGCAGGGGGGCCTTCGCCGGGCGCGAAGGCCGGGCGGCTAGGCGCGATCGATGCGGGCGGCGTAGCAGCCGCGGCGGGCAAAGTGGGCGTGCACGAAGTCCACGTCGGCGCGCCGTAACAGCCGCGCGATCAGCGGCTCGGCCTGGCTGCCCTCGACGATGTCGGCATCGACCATCATGCCGCCCGCATCGAAGGCGCGCAGCGAGAGAAGCCGCCGGCCCAGGGCCGGGGGTATCTCGTTCACCGCGTCGAAGGCCGCCCGCGCGCCCGCGCTCACGTAGATGGCATGGCTCGCGCGATACGGCGAAGCCAGGGGCAGGTGCTCGAAATTCAGCAGCAACACCTCGTCGCCGGGCTCAGCATCGTCCAGCGAGACACGACAGGGAAATCCGGGCTTGCTGTCGGCGCGGCATCGCACCGCGCGAGCGGCCGCAAGGGCCGCATCATCCATGCCGAAGAATAAAGCGAAGGGCGCGGGATCGAGCCCGCGAATCCTGAAGTCCATGGGACCTCCATCGATTGCAGGCGCGAATGATCGCTTGCCGGCGGCGACCAGGCTCGCCGTTTTCGGACGCGCAATCCTAGGCCGCCGGCGCTCCCACCAGGTGGTCGGCCAGCAGCCGTGCCGGCGCCGTGAGGGAAGAGCGCCGCCGGATGCACACGAACATCTTGCGCGTCGCCCACGCATCGGTGAGCGAGACCACGCGCAAGCCCATCGAATCCGCGAAGGCGCGCGTGGCCGCCTCGGGAAGCACGCCGATGCCCAGGCCCGCCTGCACCATGCGCGCCACCACGTCGAAGCTCTTCACCTGCACGCGTAGCCGCAGCGGCTTGCCAGCGAGCCGCGCCTGCTCCAGCAGTATCTGAGAGATGACGGTATTGCTCTCGAGCCCCACGAAGTCGTGTTCCAGCAGCTCGGTGAAGGCGACCCGCTTCGCGCGGATCGCGTGGGGCTTGGGCACCACGGCCCCGAGCTGGTCCTCGCGATAGGGCAGCATCTGCAGCCCCGCCACATCCGGGCCCTCCATGACGATGCCCACGTCGGTGGTGCCGGCATGCACGGCGTCCACGATCGCGCCGCTGCGCTCCTCCTCGAGCGACAGCTTGATCTCGGGATGTGTCGCGGCGAAGGAGGCTAGGTCGTCGGGAAGGTATTGCGCCAGGGCCGAGGCGTTGGCCATCACGCGCACCATGCCCTTCACGCCGTTGGAATAGTCGGAGATCTCCGCGCGCATCGCATCGACCTGGCCCAGCATCTGGCGGGCATGGAAGAGCAGCGCGGCGCCGGCCGGCGTGAGCTCCACGCCCTTGGCCGTGCGAAAGAGAAGCTGCACGCCGAACTGGTGCTCGAGCTGGGCGATGCGGCGGCTGGCGGCGGCGAGCGCGATGTGGCACGCCTCCGCCGCGCGCGTGATGCTGCGCGTCTCGGCCACGCGGACGAAGAGCACGAGCGAGGCGAGGTCGGGGCGCATGGGGCGATGCTACGACAGGAAGCGTTTGGGCGAGATGGCGCCCGCGAGGTCGCGGCCCAGCGGCAAGGGCTCATCGGACAGGTGTGACGCGAGGAGCTCGGCGCCGAGCGGCGCCCACAGCAGGCCCCTGGATCCCAGCCCCGCGGCGACGTGGACGTCCTCGACGGCGCTGGCGCCGAAGATCGGGAGCCGGTCGGGTACCGTCGCGCGGAATCCGGTCCAGCCCTCGAGCGATATCGGATGCACGCCTTCGGTGAAGCCCGGCAGCATGGACTCAGCGCGAGCGAGGTTCTCGCGATGGTCGCTCGCGCGCACGCTCGCATCCGAGTCGTCGTGTTGGTAGCTCGCGCCGATGACATGCCCGCCACCTTCCAACGGCGCCACGTACCCCGTGCCGCTCACGATGACGCCGAGGCTGCGCCCCGGCGCCGCCGGCAGGTAGGTCACCTGGCCGCGCACGGCGCTCAGCGAAAGACGCGCCTCGGGCAGGACACGCTTCGCGTCGGCCGCGTTCGCGAGGACCACCGTAGGCGATTCGGCGATCACCCGGCCCTCGGCGTCGAGCGCGCGCCACGCGCCGCCCTCCCGCTCGAGCCGGTCCACCGCCCGGCCCGTGAGGCGGCGCACCGCGCGGCCGGCGCGGGCGAGGCTCGCGATGCCGAGGCTGCCCGGCGACACCCAGGCGCCTGTCGGGAACCACCATCCGCCGCCCCGCACCGCGCGTCCGGCAATCTCCGCGGCGAGCGTTGCATCGACGTGGCGCAGGAATTCCGCCGGATGGCCCTGGGAGGCCACGATCGCCTCGAATCTGCGCTCTTCGTCGTGATCGGCGGCCAGCTGCAGGACGCCGCAGCGATCCCACTGCAGGTGGAAGCCATCGTGCTGCAGGGCGCGGAAGTGCTGCAGCGCATAGAGGAATGCGGCGCGCGAGGCCTGCGCATTCACCGCGTCGCGCAGGTTCGCGACCGGGCGGACCAGGCCCACGGCAGGCACGCTGCGCTCGGGCCGCGCGTCGACGAGATCGACTTGCCAATCCCGCGCCGCAAGCCTTTCCGCGACCAGGATGCCCGCAAGCCCGGCGCCCACCACGATGGCGTGCCGGTGCTTTTTGTGATTGTCGGGTCCACCCGCACTGTTGGCGTGCAGACCGGGAATCGTTCCCCCCGCCATCCTGCCGACCAGCATCTCCCGCTTCGCGCCGAAACCTGCGCGCTTCTCGATGTGGAAGCCCGCGTCGGCGAGCGCCGACCTCACGCCGCCCGCCACCGTCCATGTCGAAACGGTGGCATCGCGCGCGGCCAGGCGTGCCAGCTCGCGCACCACTTCGGGGGACCAGATCGCGGGGTTCTTCGACGGCGCGAACCCGTCGAGGAAGAAGGCGTCGGCCCGGCCCACGAGCTGCGGCAGCAAGCGGGCGGCATCCCCCAGGAGCAACGTGAGGATCACGTTGCCGCCATCGAAGTGCAGGCGGTGGAACCCCCCGAGCGGCGGCGGCCACACGGCCACCAGGGCGCCGGCGAGCGCCTGCAGCTCCGGCAGGGGGTCCAGCGCCGACTTGAGGTCGGATGCGCCGAACGGGCGGCCTTCGACCGACACGAAATGCAGGCGGCGAGGGCGCTGCGCATCCGCGCGCCAGGCGTCCCAGGCGGCGAGGAAATTGAGCCCGATCCCGAAGCCGGTTTCCAGCACCACGAACGCATCGCGCGAGCGCCACCGCTGCGGCAACCCGTTGCCGCCGAGGAAGACATGCCGGGACTGCGCGAGGCCACCATCGGCGGAGTGGTAGATGTCGCGGAATTCGCTCGAGTAGGGAATGCCCTCGGGTGTGCGCTCGAGCGGCGCCGTCGGCAACGAGACCATCGAGCGGGAAGCGTACCTGGAATGCGGATGCCCGAACTCTAGCGGATTCGGGCCCGTCCCCGGTTCCGCCACCGCGACGCGGCGCGCTTCCCTGCGCCCCAAAGGAGTAAGGCGCCCCGGCCAAGGGCATGAGGCCGGACGAGCCGCGTCGGGTACGGAACCGTCAGAAAACGATCGTGGAAAGCTTCTTGCGGAATTCGTCGACGAGCTCGACCTGCTCGGCCGCGATCTCGAAGACTTCCAGCATCCGCCGGCGACCGATGTCGTCCATGAACGTGCGGTCGCGGCCCGCGATTTCCAGCAATTGGTCGAGCGCGCGGCCGTAGTCGCGCTGCGCGATGCGAAGGTCGGCAAGGTCGAGCCTCGCCTGCAGGTCGTCGGAATTCGCGCTTACGCGTCCTTCGAGCTCCTGCTCGGGAGGAAGGCAGGCCGCCGCCTCGACCGCCTCCATGCGGGCCTTCACCGCGGAGCACGCCGAGTGTTGCTCCGCGCGTGGGGACAGCAGCGCGTAGTGCGCCGAGGCGCCCGCGGCATCGCCGCGGTCGAGCAGCAGGCTGATCATGTCCAGGCGCGCGCCGTCGTTCGCGGGGTCGAGGGCGATAGCTTTCTTCAGCGCGTCCTCGGCCAGTGTGACATCGCCGGAGATCAGCGCCTCGCGCGCGTTGCGGTGCTCGATGTCGCTCGGGTTCGGGATGAGGCGATCGAGGAACGCGCGGATGTACACCTCGGGCTGCGCGCCGCTGAACTGCGCGACCGCATTGCCGTCCACGAACGCCACGGCATAGGGGATCGACTTGAGGCTGAACGAGGACACCAGCTCCGGGTTGGTGTCGGAATTGACCTTCACGAGGCGGAAGCGCCCGCCGTATTCGCGCTCGAGGCGCTCGAGCAGCGGGCCCAGCGCCTTGCAGGGCCCGCACCAGGGCGCCCAGAAGTCCACCAGCACCGGCACTTCCATCGATGCATCGATCACATCGCGCTCGAAGGAGCTCAGGTTCGCGTCGATCATTTCGTGCCCCATCCGTACCAGGTCCAAAGTACGATGCGGGGCTCTCGCGGGAAGTTCAACCCGGCGGGCCTCGTCGCGGCACGCGTGAAAGCGCGTGAGGGGATGTGGCGAAGGGCACGGTAGGAGGCAGCCTATACGCCGGACTATGCGGCCGCGGCGGGCATAATCCGGCGATGCCCGCACCGCCCCTCGACCTCGACCTCCTTGCCGGCCTCGTCGGCACCGCCCAGCTCGTGGTGGGCGAGCAGCACACGGCCCCGCGCATCGGCAGCGGGCGCATCCGCGTTCTCGCCACTCCGGTGATGATCAACCTCATCGAGGCCGCGGCGCTGGCGGCCGTGGAACAGTCGCTTCCCGAGGAACACCAGAGCCTGGGCACGCGACTGGACATCTCGCACGTGGCCGCCACGCCGGTCGGCATGCGGGTCCGAGCGACCGCCGAGGTGGTTCGGGTCGAAGGCCGCACGCTCCATTTCCGCGTGCGCGCCGAAGACGAGCGCGAGCTCATCGGCGAGGGAACCCACGAGCGGGTGGTGGTGAACCTGGCGCGATTCGACGAGCGCGTGAAGCGAAAAGCGGGCTAGGCTAGCCCGCCGACTTCTCCATTTCCTTGAGCGCCCGATACAGGATCGGATCGCCCGGCCCACCGGAGGGCGCAGACAGGTCCACTTCCACGTGCGGCGCCAGGATCTCGCGCGGCTTGCCATCGAGCTGCAAAGTCCTTTCCGCGGGAAACGAGACCACGATGCCGCTGTGGGGAAGCCTGATGCGGCGGGGCTCCCCGCGCAGCTCGGCCATGCGCGTGCCCACGAGTCGCGCGCCCGCGACCGCGACCAGGCCGGCGGCCAGCGCCTCGCCTTCGCCGGCCGTCCAGCGATCCACCAGCACCAGGACCGGGGCTCCATAAGGGGCCACGCCGCTGGGCGCGACCTTGTCGACCACGCGCTTGCCGCCCCTCAGCTCGCGCAGCTGCCACGGTTTCTCGCGCGCGGTGAAAAGCCCGAGGATCGCCAGCGTCGCGGCGCGCGAGCCCTCCGTGGGAACGTCACGCAGGTCCACCAGGAGCCCGCGCGTGTCGCGCAAGTGATGCAGCGCGCCTTCGAAGTGATCGGCTACCTTCTCGCCGGCGGGGCCTGACTTGAGCCGGATGTAGCCCAGGTCGCGGTGCTCGCCGATGCGCCGCGCGACGATCGCCGGCCCGTTGGCGGGGGGCGCGGCCTTGCGCTCGACCTCGACCGCACGCACGCCCGATCCTTCCTGCACCTCGATGCGCAGCGGCCTTGCGGCAAGGTCGGAGAGCGCGTGCCTGAGCGCCCAATCCCGGGCGGCGGCATCGACGGGCCCGTGGCCCTGCAGGCGGCGGGCGACGGCCTTGTCCACCGGGGCGCCGTCGATGCGCAGGATCCGCTGGCCGGGCCTGAGGCCCGCCACGTCGGCGTCGCCGAAGGCGCGAACTGCCTCGACCCGAGCCTCCCCCTGCTGCCAGCGCGCCCAGATCCCGATACGCGAGCCAAGGCGTCCTTCGGAGAGGCGCACGTGGTCGTCATGCAGGATGGCGAGCGCGCCTTCGAGGGCGGCGACGAAATCCTCTCGCGTCCTGGCGTTTACCGCCTTCGCCCTCGCGGCGGGGCGGTAGCGGTTCCAAGCGGCCCGCTCGCGAGCGAAGTAGGCATATCCCTTGTCCACCGCGCGCCAGGCCACGTCGAAGTCCTCGCCGCGCTGCGCAGGGGTGAGCTCGACGGGCGCAGCCATCGCGCCCGCGACGAAGAACGCCGCGATCCAGCCCGCCGCCTTCACGCCGCGATCGACCGCCCCAGGGACAATGCCACGACGCGGTTGCGGCCCCGCTCCTTCGCGAGCCGCAGCGCCGAATCGGCGCGGTCGAGCAGCGTGTCGATGCTCTCCGGGCCTTCGTCGAGGCGCGCGGCCACTCCGAGGCTCACCGTCACGGCGAACTTGTGGCCTGCCGCCTCGATGGGCTCGTTCGCCACGTAGCGGCGGATGCGCCCTGCCACGACCACGGCGCCGGGGCCGGGCACGTCGGGAAGCATCACCAGGAACTCCTCGCCGCCGAAACGCACGACCATGTCCTCCTGGCGCAGGGCGCTGCGCACCAGGTCGCCGAACTTGCGCAGCACCTCGTCGCCCACGCGATGGCCATGTTGCTCGTTGATGGCGCGGAAATGGTCGATGTCGAGCATCACGATGGACAACGGTTGCCCAGCGCGGCGCGCGCGCGAAAGCTCGCGCTCGGCGATCTCGTGGAACGTGGTGCGGTTGTAGCAGCCGGTGAGCGGATCGATGGTGGCGAGCCGGCGCGCCTCCCCCTCGGCGCGCTCCCTGTGCAGCAGGAGGAAGCCGAAGCTCGCGGCCACCGCCGCCGCGAAGGCGAAGATGAAGGTCGCGGCGGCGAACCCCATCGGCACCCGGAAGCCCGACAGGGGGTCGGCCACCACCATCGCGCCGACTCCACGGAAAAAGCAAGCCAGGCCCGCTGCCGCGAAGCTCGCGACCACGATGGCGCGCGCGCGGGAGGCCGCGGGCGCATGCAGCTGGGCGCCGATGCCGGCGATGCCCAGCAACAGGGTGCCGAAGACGATGCCGCCGAAGAGCACGCCGCTCGCCCGGTCCTGCTCCAGCAGCTGGAAGGGGACGGCGATCGCGGCGATGACGGCGGTATGCACCCAGGCCGGCAGGGACTTGTTGTCGTATGCGAGCAGCGCCCCGGCCTGCAGCGTCATGGAAAGGGCGAGGAGCGCCGTGCCTATGGCGAGCGCCCCCCCGGCCTGGGAGCCCTGCCAGGCGAGCAGTCCCACGCCGAGCGCGCGCACCACGAGCGAGCCGGCCCAGTGCGACATGCCGTCGCGCGAGCGGTGCGAGGCGCCCAGCCACAGCGACGCCGCCAGCATCATGTCGGCGGCGGCCAGCAGCAGGAGCAGGGTGCGCAGGTCGAGCATCCCGGGAGCCTAGGGGACCGGGCAGGCCGGCGCAATGCGGAAAGTCACTTCGGGACTAGCGTTTCCGGCGCAAGCCGTCGGCGACCATGGCCGCGAACCTGTCGGGCTTGATGAAGCCCTGGCCCCACTTCTCGTCGTATTCGCGCGTCACGCCCGCGGCGGCCACCTGCTCGTTCGTCCTGCCCTGCGCGAGCAGCTGCTTCACCCGCGAGCTGACCTGCGAGAGCATGTCGCGGTACGCCCTGAGCTCGGCCCTGTTCGAAAGCGGGCCGTGGCCCGGGATGATCTTGGTGGCATCCGAGGCGATGGCCAAAATCTTGTCGCAGGCCGCGATTACGCCATCGATGCTTCCTCCGCTCGAGCTGTCGATGAACGGGTAGTAGCCGTTGAAATACACATCGCCCATGTGGATCACGTCGCTCTTCAGGAAGTGGACGATGGTGTCGCCGTCGGTGTGCGCGTGCGGCACGTGGATGGCGCGCAGTTCGTCGCCGTTGATGTGAAAGCTCATGGCGCCGTTGAAGGTCACCACCGGCAGTGCCGCCTTGGGCGAGCGCGGGATGTTCTGCTTGAAGAACTCCAGCACCTGGTCCGAATCCATGCGTTTCCTCACGTTCTCGTGGGCCACGATGAGCGTTCCGGCCTTGCCGTAGTTCTCGTTGCCCCCGGTGTGGTCGAAATGCCAGTGCGTGTTAAGCACGAAGCGGACCGGCTTGGGCGTGATCGCCTTGATCGCGGCGTTGATCTTGTCGGTGAGGGGCGCGAACTGGTCGTCGATGAGGAAGACCGCGTCCTCGCCCACGGACAGGCCCAGGTTGCCGCCGGCGCCCACGAGCATGTAGGTGGTGTCGCCCAGCCTGGTGGTCTTGATCTCGACCTTGGAGAAGTCCTGCGCGAGCGCGGGCAGGGCCGCGACGAGGAGCGCAGCGAGGGCAATGCGATTCATCTGTGGCCTCCGACGGTGAGGGTTGCGGCGCGGGGAGCTGCGGACTGCTGCGAAGCGATCCAGCGGTCGATGCGCGCCTCGAGCACGGTGAGCGGCAACGCGCCATCGTCCAGCACGGCGTTGTGGAAGCGGCGAAGGTCGAAGCGCGGCCCGAGCGCGGCGCGCGCCTTCTCCCGCAGCGCCTTGATCCGCATCTCGCCCAGCTTGTAGCCCAGGGCCTGCGCCGGCAGCACTATGTAGCGGTCCACCTCGGCGGCGGCATAGTCGGGGTTGCCCGCGCCATTGTCGACGAAGTAGGCGATCGACCGCGTGCGGCTCCATCCTTGGGCATGCAGGCCGGTGTCGATCACCAGGCGCACGGCGCGCAGCATCTCGGCCTGCAGGCGCCCGAAGTGCTGGTACGGATCCTTGAAGAATCCCATGTCGAACCCCAGGGTCTCGGCATAAAGCGCCCAGCCCTCGACGTACGCGGTGTAGCCGCCCGCGCGGCGGAAGACCGGCAGGTCCTTGAGCTCCATCGCGCGCGCGATCTGCAGGTGGTGCCCCGGCACCGCCTCGTGCAGCAGCGTAGTCTCCATCTCGTACGAGGGACGGTTCTGCAGCTTGTTCACGTTGGCGAAGAAGAAGCCGGCTCGGCTGCCATCCAGCGCAGGTCCCGAGTAATGGTCGGAATTGTCTCCCTGGTGCTCGTCCATGGGGCGAACGCCATAGGGCATCCGCGGAAGCTCGGCGAAGAAACGCGGCAGCTCGGCGTCGGCGCGCTTGGCGATGTCGCGATAGGCGCGCAGCCGGTCCTCGGGTCGCGTGAAGAAGAAGCGCGGGTCCGTGTTGATGTGCTTCAGGAACTCGGCAAAGGTCCCCTTGAACCCGGTGGTGGCGATCACCCGGTCCATCTCGGCGCGGATGCGCGAGACCTCGGCCAGCCCCAGCGCGTGGATTTCCTGCGCGCCGAGGTCGGTGGTGGTCTGCTCGCGGATGAGCAGGTCGTAGTAGACGCGCCCGGCTGGAAGCGCCGAGGCCGCCAGGTCGCTGCGCGCGGCCGGCAGGTACTCCTCCTCGACGAAGCGCTTGAGGCGCGCGAACGCGGGCTGCACCTTTTCCGCAAGGACCTTCCGCCCGGCCGCTTCAAGCCGGCGCCGGTCGCGCTCGCCGACTTCCTTCGGAAACTCCGCGAAAGGCGGCCAGAAGGGTGTGTCGGCCACACCGCCCTCGGCGAAAGCGGCCAGCATTTCGGGCACGCGCAGCATCGCCTCGCGCGGCGGCATCCAGCCGCTTTGCATGCCCGTGCGCATGGCGGCGACCTCCTGCTCGAGCCGCCGCGGGATCGCGTCCAGGCGTTGCAGGTAATTGTCGTAGTCGGCGGCGCGGCGGAAACGCGTCGCCTTGACCACGAAAGGCAGCAACAGGTGCGGGCCTTCCATCGACGAGACGCGCATCCACTTGTCGCGCGGCCCGAAGGGCAGCTTGCCGTAGAGCTCCTGGCGCTGCCTGGCGATGCGCAGGTCCGCCAGCATCACCTCGCGCGAGATGCGGTCCTGTTCCGAGAGCTTCTCGGGGTCGAAACGCTCCAGCTCGGCGATGATTCGGGCCACGCGCGCGCGCCGGCGCTGAGCCGCCTGCGCCGAGGCATCGCCCAGCCGGTGGTCGAAGCCCTCCTCGCCGAGATACGTGGCGATCTCGGGCGATTCCTCGTAGGCGTTGCGCAGCTCGCGATCGAAGATCGCATGCAGGGCCTTGTTCGGTGGCGGCTCGGCCGGTCGAGCCGCGCCCGCCAGCAGGCAGGCGGTCGCGAGCAGCACGCCCGCCAGCCGCCTCACCGGCGGCCCGGCCGCGCGGCCGCGCGCCCCTGCTCGCGGATCCACTCGTCGATGCGCGACTCGAGCACAGTGAGCGGCAGCGGCCCATCGTCGAGCACCGCGTTGTGGAAGCGGCGCACGTCGAATCGCTCGCCGAGCGCGGCGCGAGCCTTGGCGCGCATCGCCTTGATGCGCAGCTCGCCGATCTTGTAGCCCAGGGCCTGTGCGGGCGTATTGATGTAGCGGTCGATCTCCGCGGTGGCGAAGCCGAGCTTGAGGCCCGCATTGTCCATCATGTACCGGATCGACTGCTCGCGGCCCCAGCCCTTGGTGTGGATGCCGGTGTCGATCACCAGGCGGCAGGCGCGCATCGCCTCGGCCCACAACGCGCCGAAGCGCATGTACGGATCCTTGTAGAAGCCCATCTCGTAGCCGAGGCTTTCGGCGTAGAGGCCCCAGCCTTCGCTGTACGCGACGTAACCGCCCGAGCGCCGGAAGAGCGGCAGGCCGGAGAGCTCCTGCTGCCGGGCGATCTGCAGGTGGTGGCCGGGCACCGTCTCGTGCAGCAGTACCGCCTCCATTTCGTAGGAGGGCCGGTCCTTGAGGTTGTTCACGTTGGCGTTGAAGAAGCCGGCGCGGCTGCCGTCGATGGCCGGGCGCGAATAGTTGTCGGCGTTGTCGCCTTCATAGGCTTCCATGGCACGGATGCCGTAGGGCGTGCGCGGCAGCTCCGCGAAGAGCTTCGGCAGCTCCGCGTCGGCGCGCTTGGCGATGTCCCGATAGGCCGCCAGCCGCTCCTCGGGCTTGCTGAAGAAGAACCGCGGATCGCTGTTGACGAACTGCACGAACTCCGCGAACGAGCCCTTGTGCCCGGTGGAGGCGATCACGGCGCCCATCTCGGCGCGGATGCGCGCCACTTCCGCCAGGCCGAGCCGGTGGATCTCCTCGGCGGTCATCTCGGTGGTGGTCATCTTGCGCACGCGCACGGCGTAGTACTTCGCGCCATCGGGAAGCGTCGAGGCGCCCAGCGACTTGCGCGCCACGGGCAGGTACTCGGAGACGAGGAAGCGCTGCAGCCTGGCGAAGGCCGGGTGCACCTGCCCAGCCAGCGCGCGCTCCCCGGCTTGCGCGAGGCGCGCGCGGTCGGCTTCGGGAACCTCGCGCGGGAACTGCTCGAAGGGCCGCCACAGCGGCGTGGCCTTCACGTCGTCTGCCGCGAAGAGGTCGAACATCGCCGGCGTGCGCGCCATCGCCTCGGCCGGCGGCATCCATCCCGATGCCATGCCCGCGCGCATCGCCGCGATGGCCTGGTCGATCGCGCGCGGGACCGCGGCCAGCCGCGCGAGGTAGTTGTCGTAATCCCTCGTGGTGCGGAAGCGGGTCGCCTTGACCACCGCGACCAGGAACGAATGGGGACCCCCGGTGGACGAGACCGGCGACCACGAGTGTCCCGAGCTGAAGGGCAGGTCGCCGTAGATCGCATCTTCCTCGGCGTCGAGCCGCAGGTTGGCGAGCATCACGTCGCGCGAGATCCGGTCCTGGGTGGAGAGCTTGCGCGGATCGAAGCGCTGCAGCTCGGCGATGACGGCGAGGGTGTGCGCCTTGCGCCGGGCGACCGATTCCGGCGAGCGATCGCTCAGGCGATCGTCGAAGCCTTCGATGCCGAGGAAAGTCGCACGCTCGGGCACTTCGTTCAGGCCGTAGCGGAATTCGCGCTCGAAGAGCGCGTGGAGCGAAGCATCGCGCGCGGGCGCCCCCGCCAGCAGCGGGGTCGAGCAGGCGAGCGCGGCGAGCGCGAGCGCGGCCCTCATTCGACCTTGCCGATCTTCTTCACCACGTCGGCCAGCTTCTTCGCGTCCTGGTCCCAGAAAGGGCGGAATTGCGGCTGGTCGAGGTATTGCACCGGCGTCTCCACCTTCGCCAGCGCCGCCTTGAAGCGCGCATCGTCGATGGCGGCGCGCGCGGCGAGCCGCAGCTTCATGATCACGGCCTCCGGAGTCCCCGCGGGCACGAAAAGCCCGGTCCATTGCGAGAATTGCGCGTCGTAGCCCAGCTCCTTCAGCGTCGGCACGTCCGGCAGCGCGGGGTGGCGCGACTCGCCCCAGCTCGCCAGGACGCGGACCTTGCCGCCCTTGATGTGGCCCATCACGCTCGACGGACCCGTCGACAACGCCTGGACCTGGCCGCCCAGCAGGGCGACAACCGCCGGACCCGCGCCGGTGAAGGGCACGTGCAGCATCTTCGTGCCCGCCGCGCCGTTCAGCATCTCCATCGGCACGTGCATCGTCCCGTAGTTGCCGGAAGAGCCGTAGGGGATCGCGCCCGGCGCCTTCTTCGCGGCCTCGATGAGCTCGCCCGCCGTCTTCCACGGGGCATCGGCGCGAACCGCCAGCACCGTGGGATCGGCGGTGAATCGCGCGATGGGGACCAGCTGCGAGAGCTGGTACATCTGGTCGCGGCCGAGCACCTTGTCGGCCTCCGGGATGATCGAGATCGAGGAGAGAGCCAGCAGTACGGTGTAGCCATCGGGCTTGGCGCGCGCCACGTATTGCATGCCGACGCCGCCGCCGGCTCCTGCCTTGTTCTCCACCACTACCGGCTGCTGGAGGTATCGCCCCATCGCCTCGGCGACCGGCCGCGCGGTGATGTCGGCCACGCCGCCGGGCGGAAACGGCACGATCATGGTGATCGGCTTGCTCGGGTACGTTTCGCCCTGCGCGAGCGCGGCGGCCGCCCAGAAGGCAAGGACTGCTGCGAAGAGGCGCTTCATGGTTTTCCCTTCCTTTCGTGGCAAGCGAGGCCCGACGGGCCGGTGAGGTCCTTCTGCCCGCTGCGGATGCGGGTGATGTACTTGATCGAGCTGCGCGGATGGCGCGGGTTGTGCATGACGCGGATGCGCCCGTCGCCGGTCACCTTCACCACGTTCGAGCCTTCGCGGTGCCCGCACCAGTAGGTGGGCTCGCCTTCGATGAGCAGGATCAGCTCCACCACGGACTCCGGCCTGCCGCCCGGGTTGCAGTCGAGGTTCTGGCAGCAGGTCTGCTCGCCGGGCCCCAATGTCCTGCTGAGGACGCGGTCCTCGCGGAGCTTGTCCTTCACACCCACCTGCTCCACGTAGACGCTGCGGTCGCGCAGCTGGTTATGGATGCAGTAGGCCTGGGCGCCGCTTGCGGCAAGGGCGAGGCCGAAAAGGAGCGTCGTCCTGGCGATCATGGTGTTCCTCCCGGCTCCGTCCCCGCGCCTTTTCGCTCTGCCCTCACCACGTTCGCGCAGCGCGGCGGCATGAAGCGGCAGATGCTACCGCGCCGGGCGGGCCAACTCCAGTTCCTCGCGCAGCGGGCGGGCGGGGAAGTGGAAGCGCACCGGGCCGTCGGGCTGGGCGTGGAGGAACTGGTGGACGAAGGGATCGCTCGATTCGAGCATCTCGGCGGTGGGCCCGTGGCCCACCATCACGCCGTCTCCGAGGATATAAAGGTGGTCGGCCAGCTTGATCGCTTCGTGCACGTCGTAGGTCACGACCACCGAGGTCGAGCCGAGGGCGTCGTTGAGCGTGCGGATGAGGTTGCACACCACGTTGAGCGTGATGGGGTCGAGGCCCGCGAAGGGCTCGTCGTAGATGGCGAGCGGCGGGTCGAGCGCGATTGCCCGCGCAAGCGCCACGCGCCGCGCCATGCCGCCCGAGAGCTCGCCGGGCTTGAGGTTCTTGGCCCCGCGCAGCCCGACGGCATGCAGCTTCATGACGACGATGTCGTGGATCACGTCCTCGGGAAGCTTCGTATGCTCGCGGATCGGGAACGCCACGTTGTCGAAGACCGTGAGGTCGCTGAAAAGCCCGCCCTTCTGGAACATCATCCCCATCTGCCGGCGTAGCGCGTAAAGCTCCGCCCGCGGCAGCTGGTCCACGCGGCGCCCGCACACCGTGACGCTGCCGCTCGACGGCGCCAGCGAGCCGCCTATCAGCTGCAGCAGGGTGGACTTTCCCGAGCCGCTGGTGCCGAGGATCGCCACGATCCGGCCGCGCGGGATGTCGAGGTCCACGCCCTTCAGGATGGCGTTGCGGCCGTAGGAAAAGCGCAGCCCGCGGATCTCGACCAGGTTGTCGGGGGTGGACATGGGCCGATTATCGCATCCGCCCTTACACGAAAATGGCGCGCGGCGGAATCTTCTGCGCCCGGTGGCGCGCGGGTAAACTTCGTGCCTCCCGAATCCAAGGCAACGCCGGAGTCCCCATGCGCCTCATCGACCGCGCGAAGAACATCCTCCTCAACCCCAAGGCCGAATGGGACGCGATCGCCGCGGATCCCACGCCGACCGCGCAGATGATCACCGGCTACGTGCTGCCCCTCGCGGCGCTGGCGGCTTTGGCGAGCTTCATCGGGCTTTCGCTGGTGGGGCAGAGCCTGCCTTTCCTCGGCACGTATCGCATGGGTATCGGCTGGGGCCTGGGGCTCGCCATCTACAACGTGGTCATGGCGGTGGTGTTCGTCTACGTCGTGGGCTTCATCATCGACGCGCTCGCGCCCACGTTCAACGCGCAGAAGAACATGCCCCAGGCGCTCAAGCTCGCCGCCTATTCGTACACGCCCGTCTGGGTCTTGGGGCTGCTCGCGATCCTGCCCGCGCTGGGCGTGCTCGGGATCATCGGCGCGCTCTACGGGCTCTACCTCCTCTACCTGGGGCTGCCCCGCCTCATGAAGAACCCGCCGGACAAGAGCGTGGGCTACACCGCGCTCACCGTGGTGTGCGCCATCGTGGTGGGGTTCATCATCAGCATCATCGGCGGGCTCATCACCGCCCCCGCGATGATGGCGGCGGGCACCATGGGGTCCTCAGGCGTGACCTTCGACAAGGACAGCCCGGCCGGCAAGCTCGACGAGTTCGCCCGCAAGATGGAGGAGGCCGGCAAGAAGATGGAGGCCGCGCAGAAGAGCGGCGACGCCGGCAAGCAGATGGAGGCCGCCATGGGCGCGCTCGGCACGGCGCTTTCCGGCGGCAAGGGCGTGGAGCCCGTCCAGCTCGACACCCTCAAGCCCTTCCTGCCGGAGAAGTTCGCCGGACTGCCGCGCACCGACATGCGCGCCGATCGCAGCGGCGTGGCCGGGCTCATGGCGGCGAAGGTCGAGGGTACGTTCTCGGAAGGCGACAAGGAGGTCGAGCTCGAGATCGTCGACACCGGCGGCGCAGCCGGGCTCACCGCCCTCGCGGGCTGGGCGGCGCTGGGCGCCACCGCGGAATCCGAGACCGCCGATCGCGTCGAGCGCCTGAAGCGCGAAGGCAACCGCGTCGTGCGCGAGGAGATCTCCAAGCGCGGCGGCACGCACCAGTACTCGGTGATCCTCGCCGACCGTTACGTCGTTTCGGCCGAGGGGCGCGGGGTCGACATCGGCGCGCTCAAGAGCGCGGTGAACGGGCTGGACCTCGCCAGGATCGAGTCGCTCAAGTAGGCGAAGAGCAATTACCACAGCGACCACAAAGACCCGGGGAAGACTTGCCGGGATACGCTGCCACCAACGATTGCTCTCGTGGTCCCCGTGGTCGCCGTGGTTGATGGCCTTTCGGCTCACCCCTTCACGCAAAGCACCTGCTTGAGCGTGTGCACCACGTCCACCAGGTCGGACTGGTTGGCCATCACCTCGTCGATGTCCTTGTAGGCGCCGGGGATCTCGTCCACCACCCCGGCGTCCTTGCGGCACTCGACTCCCGCGGTCTGGCGTTCGACGTCGGCGGCGGTGAAGCGCCGCTTGGCCTCGGTGCGGCTCATGCGGCGCCCTGCGCCGTGCGCGCACGAGCACAGCGACTGCGGATTGCCCTTGCCGCGCACGATGAAGGACCGAGCGCCCATGCTGCCGGGAATGATGCCCATTTCGCCCTCGCCGGCGCGGATGGCGCCCTTGCGCGTGACGAACACGTCCGCGCCGAAATGCCTTTCGCGGGCCACGTAGTTGTGGTGGCAGGAGATCGCTTCGCCCTTCACCTTGAAAGGCGGCAGGTGCGGCCCGATGGCCTCTAGCACCGCGCGCATCATCTCGCGCCGGTTCTCGGTCGCATAGTCCTGCGCCCAATGCACCGCATCGACGTACTGCTCGAAGGCCGGCGAGCCTTGCGCGAGCCAGGCGAGGTCGCGGTCGGGCAGGTTCGCGCGCTCCTTCTCCATCTCGCGGCGGGCGCGCTCGATGAAGTAGCGGCCGATCACGTTGCCGATGCCGCGCGAGCCCGAATGCAGCATCACCCAGACATCGTTGTTCTCGTCGAGGCATAGCTCGATGAAATGGTTGCCCCCGCCAAGGGTCCCCAGCTGCTTCACCCACGCGTGCTGGAAGTCCTTCTGCATCGAGGCGATCTTCGGATTGGCCTCGACGATCTTCCTGAGACCCGTGGCCAGCTCCTTCGCCGCCTTCTCGCGCACGGCGTCGCGCTCGTCGCCGTGCGTCTCGAAGCCCACGGGAACCGCGCTTTCGATCGCGCTGCGAAGGCGGCCCAGCGATTGGGGCAGGTCCTTCGCGCCGAGCGAGAGCTGGACGGCGTTCATGCCGCAACCAATGTCGACCCCGACCGCCGCCGGAACGATGGCGGCCTTCGTCGCAATCACGCTTCCGACCGTCGCGCCGATACCGGCGTGAACGTCCGGCATCGCCGCGATGTGCCCATGCACGATCGGCAACCTCGCGACGTTCTCGAGTTGTGTGCGCGCCGCGGGCTCCAGATCCGGTGTCCAGACCTTCACCGGAACCCGGCCTTGCGTCAACTCGATGGAAACCGGCATGGCATCGACCCCCACTGGTCACATCCAGGTCGGACAACACGCCCCCGGGTATCGGTTCCTCCATGCCGGTGGCCAGGGGTCGGCCGGAGGATCCGAATGGCATGATCGGCATTCTGCCTTGCGAATGGGTGCTCGCGCCGTGCGCGTGGACGTGATCGTGATCGGCGCCGGCGCCGCCGGCATGATGTGCGCCGCGACGGCCGGGGCGCGCGGCAGGCGCGTGTTGCTGCTGGACCACTACCCGAAGGTGGGCGAGAAGATCCGCATTTCCGGCGGCGGCCGATGCAACTTCACCAATGTGCACGCCACGCACCGTGATTTCCTCTCGCGCAACCCCGATTTCTGCCGCTCGGCGCTCGCCCGCTATACGCCCCGCGACTTCCTCGCCCTCGTCGAGCGTCATGGCATCGCGTGGCACGAGAAAACCCTGGGACAGCTCTTCTGCGACGACAGCTCGACGCAGATCATCGCGATGCTCCAGGCCGAGTGCGCCGCCGCAAAGGTCGAATGGTGGCAGCCGTGCGAGGTAGGCGCGGTCGTTCGCGAGGTCGAGGCTTTCGTGGTGCAGACAGCACGTGGCGAAGTGCGCGCGCGCTCGCTGGTGGTGGCGACCGGGGGCCTCACCGTCCCCAAGATCGGCGCCACGCCCTTCGCCTATCGCCTGGCGGAGCAGTTCGGGCTCGCCATCGTGCCGCCACAGCCGGCGCTGGTGCCTCTTGCGCTTGCGCCGGAGCTGCTGGCGCGACACGGCGACCTCGCGGGCGTTTCGCTCGAAGTCGAGGCCTGGTGTGGTCCGGGCCGCTTTCGCGAGGCGCTGCTGTTCACTCACCGCGGCCTGTCGGGGCCGGCGATCCTGCAGGTCTCCTCGTACTGGCAACATGCAAATGCCGCCCAGCCGATCCATGTCGACCTGTTGCCGGCGGCCGATGCCGGATCGTGGATCGCGGCCCAGCGACGCTCGCGGCTCACGCTTGCCTCCGTGCTGTCCGAGCGGATGCCCCGGCGCTTCGCGCAGCAGTGGTGCGAAGCGCGTGGGCTCGAGCGCCCCATGGCGGAGCTGCCGCAGCGACAGCTCGAGGATGCCTTGCGTGAGCTGCACGATTGGGCGGTGCAGCCCTCGGGAACGCTCGGGTACAACAAGGCGGAGGTCACGTTGGGCGGCGTGGATACACGCGGGCTGTCCTCCAGGACGATGGAGGCGGCCTCGGTCCCGGGCCTGTATTTCATCGGCGAGGCGGTGGACGTGACCGGCCACCTCGGCGGCTTCAACTTCCAGTGGGCGTGGGCTTCAGGTCACGCTGCCGGAAGCGCGGCCTGAATCCCGCAGACGGTCAGGCGAATCCGGCCTTCACGCGTTGGGCCCAGGACGCTTCGCCGGTCAGCTTCCGCACGAACGCCCGCGCGGCCTGCGGCTCGGCGGCCTGTGCGCTCACCGCGGCCGTATAGACGGTCGCCAGGTCGAGGCCCGCTGGCAGCGGCGCCACCAGGCGCACGCCCGGCGTGGCGAGGATCTCCGTCGCCTGGGTGCAACCGATGGGCTTGCCTTTCGCCGCGGCCATTTCGCGCATCGCGGTGGCTCCGTTGGGAAACGGACGCAGGCGCGCCACCACGTGGCCCTTCACGCGCAGCTCGTCGAGCACCTTGGCGAAATGGATTCCCGCAGTGGCCTTCGACGGATCGGGAAAGTAGATGGCATCGGCGGCCATGAGGGCATCGGTGAGCGCGCGCGCGTTGGAAACGTTCGGCGGCGCGTGATCCGCAGGCACCGCGATGGAGGTGGCCACCGAGCCCACGTCCGCGACGGTATCGGCGAGCACTGCCCCCTTGCCGGCGAGCTCCGCCACCTGCTTGCGGGTGAGGATGAGGATGTCGCACGGCGCGCCCGCGGTGAATTTCTCGAGCATCGCGCCCACGGCGCCGAAAAGGCCCGTCACCTCGATGCCTTCGGCCGCAGCCAGCGTGCCGACGATCCCCTGCGCGGCGCCCGCGCTGATGAAGCCCAGCCTCACCGGTCGGCGCGCGCGCCCGAAGCGCGCACGATGCGACCCCACTTGTCGATGTCGTCGCGCACGAAGCGCGCGAACTCGTCGGGCGACATCGCCATCGCCTGCGCGCCCTGCCTGGCCCATGCTTCCTTCATCTCCGGGGCGTTGGCCGCGCGCGTGATCTCGGCATTCAGGCGCTCCACCACCGCGCGCGGCGTGCCGGCCGGCGCCATGATGCCGAGCCAGATCACCGACTCGTAGCCGGGGACCCCGGCTTCGGAGACCGTGGGCACGTCCGGCAACACAGTGGAGCGGGCCTTGCCCGAGCTGCCGAGCGCCTTCAACTTGCCGGCGCGCACGTTGGGCGCCATCGTGGTGATGGCATCGAACATCATGTGCACCTGCCCGCCCAGGATGTCGGTGCGCGCACCGGAGCTTCCCTTGTAGGGCACGTGCAGGACGTCCACGCCGGCCATCGATTTGAAGAGCTCCCCGGCCATGTGGTACGGAGTGCCCGGGCCGGAGGACGCGTAGTTGAGGGTGCCGGGCTTCGCCTTCGCGAGCGCCACGAACTCGGCGAGCGTATTCGCGGGCACCGACGGGTGCACCACCATCAACAGGTCGGAGTAGTTCACCGGCGCCACGGGCACGAAGTCGCGCGCGAGCTGGAAAGGCTTCTCCTTGATGAGCGACTCGTTCACGGTGTGCGTGTTCGACATCATCAGCAGGGTGTAGCCGTCGGGCGGGCTCTTGGCGACCAGGTCGGTGCCGACGATGGCGCCGCCGCCGGGCCGGTTCTCCACCACGAAAGCCTGGCCCAGCGCCGCGCCGAGGCGCTCGCCGATCGCGCGCGCATAGATGTCGGCTGGACCGCCCGCGGCGAACGGCACGACGATCTTCACGGGGCGCGCGGGATAACCCTGCGCGGAGGCCACGACCGAAGCGAGCGCAGTCACGGCGGCGGCGAGGCGTGCGACGAGGCGATGGGGCATGAGACCTCCTGGGTTGCGCGCATCGTATCAAAGCGACAACCCTGCGCGATTCCTCCTACATGGAGCAAGCCCACGCGGACAACTTTTACCTGCCCGGACCGACTGTCGCTGCCCTGCTGGGGCGCCATCCTCGAACTGTCACCAACCGATTCAGGAGGCCTCATGAACAACCGCAAAATCGGCGCGGTCATCGCTGCCCTGGGCGCGCTTTCGCTCGGCGCCTGCTCGCACATGACCAGCCAGGAGAGGGCGGTCGCGACCGGCGCGGTGGTCGGCGGCGTGGTTGGACACGCGGTGACCGATGGCAGCACGCTCGGCACGGTGGGCGGCGCGGTGGTCGGTGGCGTGGTCGGCAACGAAGTCGACAAGAATCGCCACGAGCGTCGATACGACCGCCGCTACGGCTATTCCTACTGACCCTGCAGGATCGGCCGCGCGCGCAGCCTCAGGCGCACTTGCGCGCGCGGCTCGACAGGGCGAACGCCGGCGGCCCCGCCGGCGCGTGCAGTGGATTGAGCCAGACCAGCAACGCGGCATGGCCGCGTGAAGGCGCATCCTCGGGGGCGAAGCCTCGCAGCACGCCGCCGAACTGGTACCCCTGAGCGAGGCGCGCGCGCAGCGGCTCCTCCGGGATGTCCCCCGCGATGATGCGCATCGCGTAGGCCTCGGGCGTCATCAAGGACTCGCACTCGCCATAACCCGCCAGCCGCTCCGTGCCGAGAACGCGGCGCAGGTTCATCCGGCGGCAGGCCTTGCGCATGGCGTGCACGAGCGCCTTCATAGCGTTGGCACCGGCCGGGGTCGGATCCACGAACAAGTCCGCACAGAAGAGCGTGTGGGCATCGTCGTGGTGGGTGGTGAAGAAGCCCTCGCCGGTCAGTTCTGCCCACGCGATACCGTCGCCGTAATCGTGGCGCGCCAGCAAAAGGCACGATGCGAAGCCCGCTACGCGCCCTTCGTTGATGGCAACCCATTGGCCCGCCGGGAAGGCGAGGCGCCGACTCTCGAGCGCCCTCAACGTGAGCGGCGGCGAAAAAGGCGCCGCGTGCTTCTGCAGTGCCCGCAAGGCGGCGAAATCCTCCAGGCGTGCCTCGCGCACCCGCATCGCACCCACATCGGATAGCTGGGCCGTGCGCCACACATCCGCAAGGGTCGCTACCCCCGGTTTGCGGGGGAACGCCTGGATCGAGCCCATTTGCGGCGCCGCTCAGCCCGTCTTGCGGAAACTGGTCTCGGCGCAGCGCGGGCAAGGCGGCAGCAGCGTCGTGCGCGTGGTCTGCAAGGTCCAGCCGCAGTTCTCGCAGGTCAGGGTGCCCGCCGAGGTGATGTCTCCGGTGCGAAAGGTGAGCGTGGGGTGGTCGCGATGCAGCAGGTCGCGACGAAGGTACTGGCGCAGCTTCTCCGCATTGTCGGCGGTGAATTCGCCCGCCATGACCAGCGTGTTGCACGCGGTGTCGAGTGCGCCGTCGAAGGCGGCCGCGGTCTTCTCGGCTGCGGCATTGAAGAGATTCTCGAATTGCCCGCGCAGCCGATCGAAGAGGTCCTCCTGCTCGCGCCGTTGCACCGCGTCGACCTGCTGGATCCGCACCAGCGTCGATCCGTCGAGCGAACGGCGGGGCCCGGTGCGCTTGCGCCCCAGGTGGGTGCGGATCGCCCCGCGATTGCGCGCGCGGGCCGGCCCGTTGTTGTTCGGCGTGGACGGGTGCCTCATTGTCGCTTCTCCGTGGAGGAGGTCTCCGTGCGACCGCATGCTTACAAGCCGAGTTCACGCATTTTTCCCGTGCCGAGGGGTTGACGGCATTTATGCTGCATGGCAGCATTCGGCCATCCATGAGGTGAACGGAGTTTTTCCCGGAATGAAAGCGACCTTCAACCATCTGCCGACCCAGCGCCCGAACGGCCTGGTGTCCTGCGTCATGCAGGGCATCGACCGCGCGGCCGTGAAGGATCGGCCGCTCTCCGGGAGGACGACGGAATAAACCGCTAGCAGCCAGCGCGAATTCCCCGCGAAGCCCGGAGAGCCCAAAGCCTCCGGGCTTCGTGCATTTGCGATCCGAAAAACAAGAGGGAATACGACGATGAACGCTCAGAAGATGTTGGCGGCCTGGAACTGGCTTCAGCCGCCGCGCAGGAAGCGATCGAAGCGCAGGCAGCTGGGCTTCGTGCTCTACGAAGCCGGGCGCAGGCCGGGACTGCCGGCGCCGGTGGCGAATGCCCGTGCGCGCTTCGAATACGAGGCGCGGATGGCGGCGCGTGAGTGGTTGATGTTGTAACCGGCAACTTCGCGGGCTGTGCGCGGCCCGCCTAACGAAGGTTTCGGGTTGCCGCCCGGCTTTCCAGCGAGGGACGCCTCATGGGAAGTGACGGGTTCGATGACGAAGCGGCCGGCCCTCGTGGCCGGCCGCGGTCAGAACCCTGGCCCTGCCGCCTACCTGAATTTCGCCGCCAACTTCTCGGTTTCGACCTTGAGGATCATTGCGTCGACCCCCACCGCGGTGAACGTCGTTCCCCATTCCATGTAGCGGCGCGCCGCGGCCTCGTCGGTTGCAAGGATGCCCGCGGGCTTTGCGCAGGACTTGATGCGCGCGATGGCATCCTGGATCGCCGACTGCACTTCGCGGTGGCCCTGCTCGCCCAGGTGGCCGAGGCCGGCGGCGAGGTCGGCCGGACCGATGAAGACGCCGTCGACACCGTCGGTGTTCGCGATCGCCTCGAGATTGTCCAGCCCCGCGCGGGTTTCGATCTGCACCAGCAGGCACAGCGCCTCCTCGGCGCGCTGGAAGTAATCCTTCACGCGTCCGAAGCGCGAAGCCCGGGTGGTGCCGGCCACGCCGCGCACCCCCCGCAGCGGGTAACGGATGGCCGCCACGGCCTCGCTCGCTTCTTCAGCGGATTGCACGTACGGGACCAGCAACGTCTGAGCCCCTACGTCCAGGTAGCGCTTGATGAGCACCTTGTCGTTCCAGGCGGGCCGCACCACGGGGCTCGTCGCGTACGGCGCGACCGCCTGCAGTTGCGTGAGGATGGTGGTCGGGTCGTTGGGCGAGTGCTCGCCGTCCAGCACCAGCCAGTCGAAGCCGGAGCCGGCCACGATCTCGGCGCTGTAGGCGTTCGCGAGCGATGCCCAAAGGCCCAGCTGGTGGCGTCCGGAGGCGATGGCGTGCTTGAAAGGGTTGTCGGGCAATTCCATGAGGGCCATTTGGATCAGGGAGTTAGCAGTAAGCGAATACTAGCCCACCGAATCGTGCTCTCTTGCCGCACGTAGGATTATTCTGATAGCGGCCCCCGGCGCTCATGAAGGAGACTGTGTTCGGTAACCAAGTCAGGAGTCCCCCATGACGTACGAATACGATTTCGAGATGGTCAAGCGCGCGTACGCCGAAATGGCCCGCAGGGCCCGCGAGAAGGACGAAGTCCGCCGCCTGCCGCGCAACGGCATGCCGCAGCAGTCGCAGATGCACCAGGTCGAAGAGCGCCACCAGCCATATCCCGCCTGAGTTTTTCCCTTTCCTTCGAAAACCCCGCACTCGCGGGGTTTTTTGTTGCCTGAAGCGCATGCGGATCCCGCTTCTCGCTGCCCTCGCCACGATCGTTTCGTGCCTGGCCATGCCGAGCCTGGCCAACGAAGCCGCGCGCCTGAAAGCCGCGCACGACGAGTTGCGCGCGAAGCTCGCGCAGAATCCCTTCGGCCGCCCGCTCACGATCGATTCGCGCGAGGCAGGCTCATCGCTCGAGGGCGACGTGCACGCGATCCTCGAGCACCCATACACGAAGGTGCGCGATGCGCTCTCGAGCCCCCGCGACTGGTGCGAGCTGTTGACGCTGCCTTTCAACGTGCAGAAGTGCGAGGCGCGCGAGAATGGCGTATCCGTCTTCATCGGCCGCAAGCCCGATACGCCGATCGAGGATGCCACGCGCCTCGACCTTAGATTCGCGGTGCCCACGCGGTCGGACGATTTCCTCGAAGTCCGCCTGGGTGCGCCCCAGGGGCCGGCCGGCACGCGCGATTACCGGATGGCACTGTCGGCCGCGCCGCTGGATGCGCAGCGCACCTTCGTGCGCTTCCGCTACGGCTATACGCAGGGCACGCTGAGCAACCTGGCGTTGCAGGCATACCTGTCGACGTCCGGCGCGGACAAGGTCGGCTTCAGCAGCGACGGCCAGGACGAAAACGGCAAGCCAAGGCTCGTGGGAGGCGTGCGCGGGATACTCGAGCGCAACACCATGCGCTACTTCCTCGCGATCGACGCGTACCTGGACACGGTGGCCGAGCCCGAGGCCTCGCGCAAGCGCGCGCGGCTCGAGCGGTGGTTCAGGGCGGTGGATCGGTACCCCCGGCAGCTGCGGGAAATGACGCTGGAAAGGTACCTGCAGATCAAGCTGGGCTGAAACCCCGGGCGAGAAACCCGGGACGGACCTGGAATTCGCGTTGGCACTGAAACCGGGCACAGACCCCGGTTTTCGCCGTTGCCTGGTTTGGGGTCTGTCCCCTACCCGCGCCCGATCCAGGGCATCTTGGTCGCCATTACGGTAAGGAACTGCACGTTCGCCTCGAGCGGCAGGCCTGCCATATAAAGGATGGCGTCGGCCACGTGCTTCACATCCATGCGGGGCTCGACGGCGATCTCGCCGTTGGCCTGCGGCATGCCCTTGGTCATGCGCTCGGTAAGCGGCGTGATGGCGTTGCCGATGTCGATCTGGCCGCAGGCGATGTCGTGCTTGCGCCCGTCGAGGGAGATGCACTTGGTGAGCCCGGTGATCGCATGCTTGGTGGATGTGTAGGCCACGCTGTTGGGGCGCGGCGCGTGCGCCGAGATCGAGCCGTTGTTGATGATGCGCCCGCCCTTCGGGTCCTGGGCCTTGAACATCCGGATCGCTTCCTGCGAGCAAAGGAACGCGCCGGTGAGGTTCGCATCCACCACGGCCTGCCACTGCTCCAGCGTGAGCTCCTCCATGGGCACCGGGGGCGCGCCCGTGCCGGCGTTGTTGAACAGCAGGTCCAACCGGCCGAAGCGCTCCTTCGTCTTCGCGAACAGGTTCCTCACCGAGTCCTGCTTGCCGACGTCGGCCACGACCGCGAGCGCGCGATCCTTTGCGCCGGATTCGGCGATCGCCTGCTCCAGCATCTCGGCACGACGCCCGGCGAGGGCCACGCTCCAACCCTCGCCCAGGAGCGCCAGCGCCGCGGCCTTGCCGATTCCGGTGCCCGCGCCGGTGACGACGGCGACTTTTCCCTGGCCCTTCATTCGATTCCCCCGATGACCTCGCGCATCGTGGACACGATGCGGTCGATGTGAGACTCCTCCACGATGAGCGCCGGCGCGATGGCGAGGATGTCCCCGGTGTTGCGGATGAGCACGCCGCGCTCGAAGCAGCGCAGGTAGGTTTCGAATCCGCGGACTCCCGGCGACCCGGGCCGCGCCTCGAGCTCCACGGCTCCCACCAGGCCGATGTTGCGGATGTCGACCACGTGCTTCAGACCCTTCAGCGAGTGCAGCGCATCCTCGAGCTTCGGCGCGATCTTCGCCGCGCGGGCGAAGAGATCCTCGTCCTTGTAGAGCTGCAGCGTGGCGATCCCGGCCGCGCAGGCGAGCGGATGCGCCGAATAGGTGTAGCCGTGGAAGAGCTCGATCGCGCCCGGCGGGCCCGCCATGAACGTCTGGTAGATGTCGTTGGACACGATCACGCCGCCCATGGGCACGGCGCCGGAGGTCACGCCCTTGGCGAAGGTGATGATGTCGGGGACGACATCGAAGACCTCGTTGCTGAAGGCCGTCCCGAGGCGGCCGAACGCGGTGATCACCTCGTCGAAGATGAGCAGGATGCCGTGCTTCTTCGTGATCTCGCGCAGCCGCTGCAGGTATCCCTTCGGCGGCACGAGCACGCCCGTGGATCCCGCCATCGGCTCCACGATGACGGCGGCGATGGTGGAGGCGTCGTGCAGCGCGACGATGCGCTCGAGCTCGTCGGCGAGGTGCGCGCCCCAGTTGGGCTGTCCGCGCGAGAAGGCGTTGCGGTCCGGGTAGTGCGTATGCGGCAGGTGGTCGACGCCCGGCACCATCGCGCCGAACATCTTGCGATTGGCCGGGATGCCGCCCACCGCGATGCCGCCGAAGCCCACCCCGTGGTAGCCGCGTTCGCGGCCGATGAGGCGGGTGCGCGTGCCCTCGCCGCGCGCACGTTGCCAGGCGAGGGCGATCTTGAGGGCGGTGTCCACGGCCTCGGAGCCGGAGTTGCAGTAGAAGACGCGATCGAGCCCCTTGGGCGAAAGCTCGACGATGCGGTTGGCGAGCTCGAAGGCGAGGGGATGGCCCATCTGGAAGGCGGGCGAGTAATCCATGGTCGCCGCCTGCTTCTGGATCGCTTCCACGATGGGCTTGCGCCCGTGGCCGGCATTGCAGCACCACAGCCCGGCAAAGCCGTCGAGGACCTCGCGCCCATCGTCCGTGGTGTAGTACATGCCTTCGGCCTTCACGAACATCCGAGGCTTCGACTTGAACTGCCGGTTCGCGGTGAAGGGCATCCAGTACGCCTCGAGCTCGGCGGGTGCGAGTCGCAGCTGGTCTGAAAGAATCGTCATGGCATTCCTCCGGTGGAAGCCGGATTCTACCCATTTGGGAATCGTCGTCGTTTCACGACAGCGGATGTGGGAGGAGGCCGACCCTCGAATGAGCAAGCCTCCGGCATAGCGCAAGAGGCCCGAAACGTTAAGTTGTTGGAATGTTCCGGACTCTCGCTGGAGGTATGCACATGTTCAAGCGCAAAGCACTGCTGGCGGCGCTCGCTCTTTCGTCGATCGCCCTGGTGCCCGTGCCGGCATCCGCGGAAATCGGCGTCTATCTCGACATCGCCCCGCCCGCGCCGCGTCACGAGGTGATTCCGGCCCATCGTCCTGGTTACGTGTGGCAACCCGGTTACTGGGATTGGCGCGCCGGCCGCCACGTCTGGGTCCGCGGCCACTGGGTGCGCGAGCGCCCGGGGTACTTCTGGCACCCGAGCCGCTGGGAGAACCGCGGCGGCCGCTGGTACTTCGAGCAGGGGCGTTGGGACCGCCAGCGCTATGCCATGCGGGACCGCGACCGCGACGGCATCCCGAATCGCTTCGACCGCGACAAGGACAACGACGGGCGCCCCGACCACCGCGACCGCGACCGTGACGGCGACGGCGTACCGAACCGCTTCGACGACCGGCCGAACAATCCGTATCGGCGCTAAGCATCAGCAACGAAGGACGGGGGACGGGGAAATCCGTTCCCCGTCCCCGTCTCCCCTTCCCCGTCCCCCGTTTTCCTTGTCATCCCGCTCGGCCCGTCGCGCGTTATGCCCTCACGGAGGTGACCATGCGAAAACTGATTTTCGGAAGTCTTGCCGCAGCCGTCCTGTCGATCGCGGCGTTGCCCGCGACGGCCCGGCCTCATGTGGATTTCTTCGTCAACATCGCGCCCCCGCCCGTCTACCATAAGGTGGTTCCCGCGCCGCGCGCGGGCTTCGTCTGGGTGCCGGGATACTGGGATTGGCGCTACAACCGCCATCACTGGGTGGCGGGCCACTGGGTGCGCCATCGCCCGGGCTACTACTACGAGCCCGCGCGCTGGTACCCCCGCGACGGCCGCTACTACTATCGCGCCGCGCGCTGGCGTGATGCCGACCGCGATGGAGTTCCCAACCGCTACGATCGCGCACCCTACAATCCACGTTGGCGCTGAGCACGCTCGCGTGTCGGCTCGGATGTGACGCCGATGTAGCTGCGACGCGACTCACCGTAATGCCGCCATTCCATGGCGGCATTTTTTTTGCCGCGCGCGCTCGTAAAAACTTCGTGTGAAGCGCGAAGATCCCCTCTAGCGCGCATCAACCGGGTGGCATGTGGCTTGCAACAAGCCTCCAGCATGCAGTTGTCCAACCATCCCAACTTCCTCCTGGAGGCGCACATGCGCAAGCTCGCACCTGCCTTTATCCTGAGTTCCATCGTTGCCTTGGCCAGCGGTTCCGCCATGGCCCTCGGCGACATGAACAAGAACAAGAAGTCCCCCAACGCGGACACGGTTTCGACGCAAAGCTCGTCGAGCCCGTCCGAGAAGACCTATACCGCGCCCACCAACCCGAGCACCGCCGGCGCGGCGACCGCGTCCGATACGGGCAAGGGCGGGGCGACCGCCAGCGGCAGCAACGGCGCCACCTCGGGCGGCCTGAGCAGCGGCTCGTCCTCGGCGAGCGATACCTCGACTTCGAGCTCCGGCAGCATTGGCACGCAGGGAAGCTCGATGAGCGGAAACGCCGGCGCGTCCGGAACCGCGGGCACGTACAGCAGCTCCTCGCTCGGCAGCGCATCCGGCTCGGGCAGCGCAACCGGCAGCGCCTCGGGCAACGGCAGCAGCTCCGAGCGCATGGCGAGCAGCTCCACTGCGGGCAATGGCAACTCGGCCTCGAAGGACAAGTCGACCAAGAAGGCCGCGTGCAAGGGGCTCACGCCCAACGACGCCGCGTGGCAGCAGAACAAGTGCGGCAACGAGATGAGCGACAAGAACAAGGCCGGCAACATGCGCGGCGGCACCGGCGCCTCCGCGGGCGAGGGCTCCGGCTCGAGCGCCGGCGGCTCGTCCGGCGCCGCGGGCTCGGGCTCGGCCGGCTCTGGTTCCTCTGGATCAGGCAAGTAGTCCGACGACGTCCGGCGGCCCTGGCCGACGAGTGGACCGGAATCGACCGGCATTGCTCGAGGGCCGCCGGATTTAACCTGAGCGAGTAGGAATATCCAGCGAAGGAGGCGTGACCATGTGGACTCGACGAGTGCTCCTGGCGACGATGGTCGCCGCGGCGGCGATGTCGCTGCCCCGCCACGTCCCGGCTTCCTGGAGCGCCGGGGCCAGCGCCCAGGCGCAAAGCGTCGCGGTGGGATCGTTCCGCTGACGACATAGCGCTGCAGGCGCAGCACCGGATGCCGGCGCCCCAAACGCCGGCATTCGCTTTTTGGCGCCCGCATTCCTACCGAAAGCTCCGGGCCGTTCCTACAACGCGAGGCTGCGCTTGGCTGGCAGATGCGGGGGACGCCGATCGCTACTCTGGTCGCATGCGCACCCGTTCGTTGCAGCGCGGAGGAATGCCGACATGAACATCATGCAAAAGATCATCTACACCGGATTCGCAACCTGCGCGCTCGCGAGCGCGTCGATGCCCGCATTCTCCTGGACCGTTTGGCCGAACGTGGACTTCGAGTGGTACGCCGACGTTGGCAAGCTGCCTGCCGGCAATGCCGAGGTCGCCGTGTTCCCCGCGCCCCGCACGGGCTACATCTGGGCGCCCGGCCATTACGAGTCGGTCGCGGGCTCGGATCGCCAGTACATTCCCGGCCGCTGGATCGTTGACGACCACCAGGAGCAGGTAGCGCGCTACAGCGTGCCCGCCGGCACGCAGCTCGCAACGGGTCCGACGGTCCTCTACGACCGCGATGGCCGCCCAATCCCGACGCATCCCGACGCCTATCCGATCGATTCCGTCCGCAGGTAAGCCACCGAACCTTTCCTGCTCCTTGCCGGCGGCTTGTCCGCCGGTTTTTTTTTGCGGGCTCCGATCGAAGACCAGGGACGGACCCCGCGGGGAAAAAATCGGCGCTGCGAAGTCACCGGGAGCCGTCCCATGATGTATCCTCTCGCCTCCCCCGTAATACCTCGATCGGCCAGAGATTCCCATGGCGCAGTACGTCTATTCCATGATCCGCGTGAGCAAGGTCGTCCCGCCCAAGCGCGAGATCATCAAGAACATCTCGATTTCATTCTTTCCGGGCGCCAAGATCGGCTTGCTGGGCCTGAACGGCGCGGGCAAGTCCACGGTGCTGCGGATCATGGCCGGCATCGACAAGGAGTACGAGGGCGATGCCAAGGCGATGCCCGGCATTCGCATCGGCTATCTCCCGCAGGAGCCGCAGCTCGAGCCCGGCCATACGGTGCGCGAGGCGGTGGAGGAGGGCCTGGGCGAGGTGTTCCAGGCGAAGAAGCGCCTCGAGCAGGTCTACGAGGAGTACGCGCAACCCGACGCCGACTTCGACAAGCTCGCTTCCGAGCAGGAGCGGCTGGAGAAGCTGCTCGCCTCCGCCGATGCCGACACGCTCGAGACGCAGCTCGAGGTCGCGGCCGATGCGCTGCGCCTGCCGCCCTGGGACGCGAAGGTCGACCACCTTTCCGGGGGCGAGAAGCGCCGCGTGGCACTTTGCCGCTTGCTGCTTTCGAAGCCCGACATGCTGCTGCTCGACGAGCCGACCAACCACCTGGACGCCGAGAGCGTCGAGTGGCTCGAGCAGTACCTCACGCGTTTTCCGGGCACCGTGGTCGCGGTCACCCACGACCGCTACTTCCTCGATAACGCCGCCGAGTGGATCCTCGAGCTCGACCGCGGCACGGGCATCCCCTACAAGGGCAACTACACCGACTGGCTGGAGCAGAAGAAGGACCGGCTGCAGAAGGAGGAGTCCTCGGAGAGCGCGCGGCAAAAGGCGATCAAGCGCGAGCTCGAGTGGGTGCGCAAGAACGCCAAGGGGCAGCAGAAGAAGAACACCGCGAGGCTCAAGCGCTTCGAGGAGCTCAACGACTACGAGTACCAGAAGCGCAACGAAACCGCGGAGATCTTCATTCCGGTGGCCGAGCGGCTGGGCAACGAGGTGATCGAGTTCGAGGACGTGAGCAAGAGCTATGGCGACCGCCTGCTGATCGACAAGCTCTCCTTCAAGATCCCGCCGGGCGCCATTGTCGGCATCATCGGGCCGAACGGCGCGGGCAAGTCCACGCTCTTCCGCATGATCACCGGCAAGGAGAAGCCCGACTCCGGCAAGATCACCATCGGCCACACCGTGAAGATGTCGGTGGTCGACCAGACGCGCCAGTTCGACCCCAAGCAGAACGTATGGCAGGCGATCTCGGGCGGCCAGGACATCCTCACCATCGGCAAGTTCGAGATCCAGTCGCGCGCCTACCTCGGGCGCTTCAACTTCCGCGGTGGTGACCAGCAGAAGCTCACCGGGCAGCTATCGGGCGGCGAGCGCGGGCGCCTGCACCTCGCAAAGACGCTCCTCGACGGCGGCAACGTGCTGCTCCTGGACGAGCCCTCGAACGACCTGGACGTGGAGACGCTGCGCGCGCTCGAAGATGCGCTCGCGGAATTCGCCGGCACGGTGTTGTGCATCTCGCACGATCGCTGGTTCCTCGACCGCATCTGCACGCACATCCTCGCGGCCGAGGGCGACTCGCAGTGGTACTTCTACCAGGGCAACTACCACGAGTACGAGGAAGACAAGCTCGAGCGCCTGGGAGAAGAGGCCGCCCAGCCCCATCGACTTCGGTTCAAGGCGCTCAAGTAGCGGCGAGCCGGGCGATCGGGGTCAAATCGCCTCGTCGCGGTTGCGGCTCACCGGTGGCGTGAGCGGCAGGTGGATCCAGTTGTCCCGCGGCAGGACCGGATCGGTGCCTCGCACGATGTCCTCCGCGCGGTGCACCAGCGAGTCGTAATCGGCGTTCATCTCGACCAGGGTGCGCTGGCGCTCGTGCTGCTTGGAACCGTAGCGCAAGGCGTACTCGCGAGTGAACTCCGCGCCGAGGAAGAACACCTGCGACGAGTAGTAGACCCACACGATCACGATGACCAGCGCGCCCGCGGCGCCGAAGCTCGAGTCCACGGCGGTATGCGTGATGTAGAGCGCGATCAGCAGCTTGCCCACCCAGAAGAGCACCGAGGTCACCGCGGCGCCGACCCACACGTCGCCCCAGGCGATGCGCCGGCTGGGGAGCAGCTTGTATATCAGGGCGAAGAGGAGCGTGACCAGCACGAAGGAGCTCAGGAACTCGGTCACGTGCATCACCATCTCCGACTTGCCGAACCACCAGCTGCCGACGGCGGTGAGGAAGGCGCTCGCGACCAGCGAGACCATCAACAGCGCGCCGATCGACATCACGAGCAGGAAGGAGAAGAAGCGGGCGAAGAAGAGCTTCGCGAGTCCCACCTTCTCGGGCTTGTAGCGCCAGATGCGGTCGAGGTCGGCGCGCAGCTCGGCGAATACCGTTGTCGCGCCGACAACCATGGTGGCCAGGCCGATGAGGGCGGGCATGAAGCCCTCGTCGCGGCTGCCCGCGGCGTCGAGCATTCCCTCGATCCCCGCCGCCGCCTTGTCGCCCAGCAGGAGGGTGAGCTGGGCGACGAGGGCTTCCTGCGCCTCGTCGCGACCGACGAAGAACCCTGCGAGGCCGATGGCCACCAGCAGCAGCGGCGCCAGCGACAGAACCGCGTAGAAGGCGAGCGCCGCCCCCATGCTGGGCGCGGCGTCGTCGATCCAGCCGCGCACCGAGCGCTTGGCGAGGTCGGCCAGGGCAGCGAGGTCGAAGCGCGCCATCTCAGCTGCGCTTCTGCAGCAGGATCGGATCCCTGCCCTTCACGATCTTCTCGGCGCGCGCGATCATGGCGGCCTCGTCGCTGCGGAACTCGGAATTCGCGGCCTCGTTGCGGCGCGAGCCGTGCGACTCGGAATAGGCGCGCGTCACCTCGGCGCCGAAGAAAAAGATCTGCGACGAGTAGTACACCCACACGATGGCGGCGACGAGCGTGCCGGCCGCGCCGAAGTCGCTCGCCACGGCGCTCTTGCCGATGTACAGGCCGATGAGGAATTTGCCCACGCCGAAGAGCAGCGCAGTCACCAGCGACCCCACCAGCACGTCGCTCCACGGAATGCGCCGCGCGGGCAGGATCTTGAAGGTCATCGCGAAGATGACCGTGGTGAGCAGCAGCGAGGCGAGGAACTCGAGCACGTGGGCGATCGACTGCATGCCGCCGAAGAGGAAAGTCCCGAGGTAGGCGACCGCAGCGCTCATCGCGAGCGACATGAGCAGCAGGAAGCCCAGCACCACGATGAGGCTGAACGAGAGGAGCCGCTTGCGGACCTGGCCCCAGATGCCCGAGGCCTTGGCCGAGGTGGCCTTCCAGATCCGGTTCAGGTCGTCCTGCAGCTCGCCCATCACGGTGGTCGCCCCGATCAGCAGGACGAAGCCGCTCACGAGCGAGTTGAAAAGCCCCTCCTTCTGCGTCGAGGCGCCGTCGAGGACCGTCTTGATTCCCTCCGCGCCGGTGTCGCCGAGCAGCCCGGAGAGCTGCGTGAAGAGCAGCTCCTGCGCTTCCTCGCGCCCGATGACCAAGCCGGCCACCGTGATCACGAGCACGAGCAGCGGCGCCATCGAGAGCATGGAATAGAACGCCACGGCCGCGCCCATGCTGAGGCAGTTGTCCGCCTTCCAGCCCTTGAAGGCGGTCTTGAAGAGGTCGAGGGCGGCGCGCCAGCGCAGCTTCACCCGCGCCTCGCCATCAGCAGCAGCCCCAGCAGCAGGGGTGCGGTGAAAAGCATGTGGAAGACGAGCGTGGGGTCGGCCGCGGGCTCGCCCTGCTCATCGTCTTCGGGCATGCCCAGGAGCGCGCGTTTGAGCTCGTCCCAGATGATTTTCGGATCCCAGACCTTCATTGCGCCACTCCGCTCGCCACGTTGGTCTTAGGAGGAAGCGCGACCGCTTTTAGTTTCTGCGGCGCATGGCGTCGCGCCTCTTTCCTACAGCGATGCTGCGGTGGCGCCGACCACGAGGCGGTTGAAACGCGGGCAGGCCGCTTCCTACACGCAGGTGCGCGGCTTACCGATACCGTGGCAAGGCCGCGCGTTCTACAGTTTCGAGTCCAGGGAGACGAACGAAAACGATTTGCAAATGAACGAGCAGCCCTTCTACGCCGATCCCGAGACGCCGTTCCACGTATGGGTGCGGGAGCGCCGCGACGGACACGCGCGTTGGGTGTTGCGCGACGCTTCGAAGCGGATTCAGCCCCTGCGGGCGGGCGCTGCGCGCTTGCCGGAAGGCGGCGGCGGATCGTCGCCACGCGGGCCGTCGTCGTCCTGACCGCGCAGGTCTGCGAGCCGTATCGAGGCTCGCACGACCAGGCTCGTGAGGCGTTGCAGCGAGGCGAGCGCCTCGCCCTCCTGGCGGCCGTCGCGAAACTCCGCCACCAACGCGGCGCGCAACCTTTCCACTTCGGCTTCGTCCTTGATGCGCCCGGGGCGGCACGCCTGTGGCAACCGCGCGAGCTCTTCCGACGGCAACGCCGCGACGTATTCGCGCACGACCTCGAGAGCCTCGGCTGGATTGCGCGACATGTCGATGCGACGGAACCAGGTGAGCATCAGTCCTTCCGGCGACCGGAATCCGGTGAATCGAAAATTATCGGGATTCCGCGCGCGGCGCTATGTAGGAAACCATGCAACCGATCGTAGGATTCCTCCTACGACGGCCTCTAGGTCGCTGTCCTGTGCCGCGCACAGAAGTGGACCATTGATCGCACGGCCCAGCGCAATTCGCCATCGGCAGCCCGCTTGCTCGCGCGTAGGTGGCCGACTACGCGCGCCCGTAAAATGCGCGGATGCGAACACTCGCCATCATCCTTTGCCTGGCCTTGGCGGGCTGCGGCGGCGGTTCCCCGCAGGTCGACAAGCTAGCTCCCGACGCCGTCATCCTCGCCTTCGGCGACAGCCTCACCTTCGGCACGGGGGCCGGGCCCTCCGAGTCCTACCCGGCGCAACTCGAGCGGCGCATCGGCCGCAAGGTGGTCAATGCGGGCGTGCCGGGCGAGCTGAGCGCCACCGGCCTCGAACGCCTTCCCCAAGTCCTGGACGAGGTGCGCCCGGCTTTGCTGCTGCTTTGCCACGGCGGAAACGACTTTCTTCGCCGCATGGACGATTCGATCCCCGCCGCGAACCTGCGTGCCATGCTCGAGCTCGCGCGCTCGCGCGGCATCCCGGTGGTCCTGCTCGCTACACCGAAGCCTACGTTGCCGCCTTCGGTGCCGCCCTTCTTCGGCGAGCTGGCAAGACAGGCCGGCGTCCACCTCGTCGAAGCGGCGATGAAGGAAGTGCTTTCCGACCGCAGCCTCAAGTCCGACCTCGTCCACCCCAACGCGCGCGGATACGGCGAGGTCGCTGCCGCGGTGGAGAAGGCGCTCAAGCGCGCCGGCGCCGTATAGGCGCACCGGACGCGTCCCCGCTCCGATCCGACGGCACAAGTAGCCGTCGTCCTACTTTGTTCTCCGCCCTTTGAACTGGATCGCCCGCATCGCCCCGTTCTAGATTCGAGGCAGCCCAAAACAACGTGAGAAGCGCCATGAGGAAACAGAGAGCCGAATTCCGCCGTGCCAAGCTGCCGCCCATCCTCGAGATCGACGAGGACGGCATCCCGGTCAACGAGATGGAAGCCTGGAACCGACAGCCGTGGAACTCCGACGAGGACACGCCGGGCGTGTCGCTCGGCGAATGGCCTACAGAATTCGACGACTGAGCGGAAGGCCGAACAGACTAGGCGCGGGGGCAACCTACGCGCGCCCGGACCGATCGAAGCACCAATCCGATCGGAAAAGGAGCTTCACCATGCGCAACCTCGCACCCGCGTGCATCGCGGCATCCGTGGTCATCGCCTTCGCCACCGCGGCGACGGCGCAAACCACGCTTCGCGTCGTCCCGGGGACGGCGACCGGCACGGGCGGCTCCACGGCGACCGCCAATGCCAACACTTCCAACACGACCGGCACCCGTGCCGCCAACACCAGCGGCGTCGGCGGCTGCGTGGGAACCGGAGGCAGCACCTGCACGGCGACCACGAGCGACAACACCGCGTCCAGCGGCACGTCCTCCCCGGTGGCCAATGAGCCGCGCATCACTTCGCGCGCGGCTTCGGCTACGGCAGAGACTTCGCAGTCCGCGGGCAGCGCATCCGGCGCGAGCTCCGTGGAGCCCACCGTGACGCCGGTCGACCAGCTCCCCGCCGAATTCCGTCCCGAAGCCGCGCCGACAGGCGCCGCGTTGGGCCAGTCGCCCGGCCAGACTTCCTCCGGCACGGCCGCCGGCAACTCGTCGCCCGGAATCACGGCTGGCAGCGAGAACCTCGGTACCGGAAATACGCCGGGTGACACCGCGGGCGCCTTCCAGGGCGGCGCGATCGTGCCCAGCGCGGGCATCGCAGCCGGATTCACGGACACCACCACCGCCTCCGGCGGCGGCGTAGGCGTGAATGGAGAGCGTACGGGCGGCAATGGGTCTGGCGTCGCGGCGAACACCGCTCGCACGCCCACGCCGCTCTTCGAGATGGCTGCGCGCCAAGGCGCCGCGCGCGAAGCGCGCCGCCGCGCTCGCGGCGACGAGCCTCGCGTGTACGGCATCGCGCCCCGTACCGAGCGTGACCTCACCCACCAGATGCCCGATGACCCGGTGATCAGGTATTGAAGGCAGGGGAAAGGGGAAGGGGAAAGGGAAAAGGGAAACGGAACGAAAGGAAAACGCCGGCGACAGCCGGCGTTTTTCCTTGCGCGGCCGCTTCAGTGGGCCCGCGCGTTCGCCTCCTGCAACGTAGCCTCCAGGTGCCAGGCCTTGATGTGGTCGAGATGCTCGCGCTCGTGTCCCGCGGCTTCCTCGAAACGCGCGGCCATTTCCTCCTGGCCCATCTCTCGCGCGAGCATCACCAGCTCTTCCCAGGCGGCATTGTCTGCCAGCTCCGCCACGAGGATCGCGTGCAGCGACTGGACCACCGTCGTCTTCGGATCGGTCACCACCTGCATGAGGCCCATGGCCTCGATGCCGGCAAGGTTGGCGCACGGCGTCTGCGCCGTGGGATCGCCGCCCAGCTGCACAATGCAGTCGCGCACCAGCGCGAAGTGCTGGGCTTCATCCTCGCGGAAGTGGCGCAGCTTCTCCAGCGAGACGACTTCCGGGCCCTCCTGCGGCAGGGCGCACTTGCCGATGAGCGCGTCGTAGAGTCGCGTGCCGCCGCGCTCGAAGGCGAGGCGCTCGCCCAGCTTGTCGAGGAAGACCTGCGGGCGCTTCCCGCCCAACATCTGCATGCCGGTCTTGGCCACGCCCTTCACGGTCGCGGGCGGGGGCACGCTGCCCAGCGGGTCGGCCTCCTGGATGTAGGTGGCGCGCAAGGCCGCAAGCGCGTCGGCATCGCCCTCCGAGGAGGGTTGCGTGAGTTTCGTGACCTCCTCCATCTTCTTCATCTGCAGCGGCGATACCTGCATGCCGGTGCGGTTCATTCCGATCTCGGTCCTGTTTTCCATCGTGCGCTCCGCGTTCAGTAGTTGACGACCTTGAGGTTGAGCTCGGTGCCGGGGGCCCAGCGGTATCCGGCGGCCACCGTCTGCGACGGCGAGCCCCCGGAGTTCATCTGCTCGCGGTAGGCGAGCGAGTTGGCAGGCTCGTCCTTGCGCAGCACGAAATCGGGACCGTCGGCGCGCAGGTCGACTTCCTCCGCGAGCACCTTTCGCACGTAATCGCGCTGGCTTTCGAACTTTATGGGCTCCGGGATCGCGTCGGGCAATATCTCCGCGGCGTCGCGGCCCTCGACCTCCTCGAAGATCCGCCGCACCAGCGCCAGGTGCCCGAGCTCGTAGTCGAGCATGCGCTCCCAGATCGCCTTGATGCGCGGGTTTCCCTCGGATTGCACGCAGCCGTAGTAGTTGTAGACCTCGCAAGCCTCGTGCAGCAGCCACTTCTCCAGCCAGCTCTCACGCGGGTCGATGATCGACTCGTACTGCGTGATGTGTTGCTCCTCGATCGACGCGATCTCGGCATAGAGCTGCCGGGCGACGGGGTCGGCATAGGTGGGGCCCACGTTCATGTAGAAGTTGTGGGTCTGCTGCTCGCCCGACATGATCGTGAGTGCGTGCAGCTTCGACAACGGCTGCGTGCTGGTCCGGTCGTACGGCGCGCGCAGGTCGTTCTCCGGGTCGCGATGCTCGTCCACCGTGGGGCGGCCGGGCAGGATGTCGGTGTAGCTCTGCAAGATGTTGTTCGCGTCCTTGCCCTCCAGGCGGTCCATCAGCGCGGAGTAGCGGTACATGTGGTCGAAGTCCTCCAGCAGGCCGAAGCGATAGACCTGCGCGAGGTAGGGATCGGGCTCGGTCTGCGCGACCGAGGCCGTGACCTCGATGGCGACCTGCTCGTAGCCGATGGTGGTCTCGAGCGTCGAGTGGTCGGCCCCCAGGAGCCAGTTGACCATCGTCGCCTGGTGATGCTCCTTGCGGCGCACCTGCGCGAGGGCGAGCTGCAGGTCGGGGTTCATGCGGGCGCAGGCGTGCTGGAAGCGCACCGCCTCGGCCTCGACGCCGTTCATGAGGATGATGCGAACGCGGGTGAAGGCGTCGTCGTCGAGCTTGCTGATGGGTTTCTGGACCAGGTCCTTCCAGGTGAATTTCTGGCGCTCGATCGGCGTGCCCGCCGTCGAGAAAAGCTTTGTCGGCATGGTGATCCTTTCTTCGTAGGACTTCGGGGTGCAACGAAGCGAAACGCGCGTGCAAATGTCATACCCGCATGTCCGCGCCCTTTTTCTGGCTCGAATACCAGGACCCTGCGCCAACGCGCGGCAAGGCTTACGTGGTGTGGGACCTCGTTACTCGCGCCGCCTTCATCGCGTTCCTGCTCGCCGTTCTCGGCGTGGCGACGTGGGCAACCGTGCTCGAGCGCCACGCGCACGAGTCGCAGCCGGTCGTTCGCTCCGAGACCGCGGCATCGCCGAGCTCGCCCGCCCCGCTGGCGACGCCGGCGCCAATGCCGTCGACTCGGGGCATCGCTGCGCTGCTCATGCCGGTCGTCGGCGTACGCGCAAGCGATGTGCGCGACAGCTTCGAGGATCGCCGCGGCCTTCGCCGCCATCGGGCGCTCGACATCATGGCGCCGCGCGGAACGCCGGTCGTGGCAGCCGCCTCCGGGCGCGTGGCCAGGATGTATCGCCATCCGCTGGGCGGCCTCAACGTGTATCAGTACGATGCCGCGCAGGAGCACGCGCTGTATTACGCGCACCTCGATCGTTTCGCCCCCGGGTTGAAGGAAGGAATGTGGCTCGAACGCGGAGAGCTGCTGGGATACGTCGGCAGCACGGGAAATGCCTCGCCCACCGCGCCGCACTTGCATTTCGCGGTTTTCCGCCTGAAAGACGACAAGCGCTGGTACCGCGGGGTGCCGGTGAATCCGCATCCGCTGCTCGCCGCCCCATCCAGGGCGCGCTGATCTGCAGCGCGGTCGGCTGCGGCGCCCGCCGCGTTATCCTCGCCGGCATGAACGGCGACGAAGCCCCCAAGGACGCGCGCCTCACCGAGGACATCCGGCTGCTCGGCCGGCTGCTCGGCGAGACGATCCGCCATTACGAGGGGGAGCGCGCCTTCGAGCTGATCGAGGAGATCCGCCAGCTCGCGGTGGCCGCGCGCCGCGAGGAGGACACCGGATCGCGCCGGCGCCTCTCCGCGGTCCTCGACGCCCTCACCACCGATGAGGCGGTCGCCGTGGTGCGTGCCTTCAGCTACTTCTCGCTCCTCGCCAACATCGCCGAGGACCGGCACCACATCCGCCGCCACCGGGACAACCGCCGCGCGGGATCGGCTCCGCTTCCCTCGACGCTGCCGGGCCTTTTCGCGGAAGCGCGCGCGGCGGGGCTCACGCGGGAACGCATGGCCGAGCGCCTGTCGGGCATCCACGTGTCGCCCGTGCTCACCGCCCACCCTACCGAGGTCCAGCGCAAGAGCACGCTCGATTGCCAGCTCGCGATCGCCGACGGCCTGCGTCGGCTCGACTCCGCCGATGCGCTGCCCGAGGATGTCGAAGCGGGCATCGTCGAGCTTCGCCGCCTCATCGCCATCCTCTGGCAGACCCGCATGCTGCGCGCCGTGAAGCTGGGGGTGCGCGACGAGATCGAGAACGCGCTCGCCTATTTCCATTACACCTTCATCGACACGGTGCCCGCCCTCGTCGCGGACATCGAGGACTCGATCGCGAGCCTTCCCGGCGACATGCCGCGCCCATCGCTGCCACCCTTGCTTTCCATCGGCAGCTGGGTGGGCGGCGACCGCGACGGCAACCCTTTCGTGGACGCGGAGATGCTCGAGGCGGCGCTGCGCCGGCAATCGGGCATCGCGATCGATCACTACCTGGGGCAGGTCCACGCGCTGGGCGCCGAGCTGCCGCTGTCGGGCCTGCTGTCGCGCATCACGCCGGCGCTCGCGCATCTCGCCGAATCCTCCCCCGACCGCTCGCCGCATCGAGAGGACGAGCCGTACCGGCGCGCCCTCACCGGAATCTATGCGCGGCTCGTGGCCACCGCGGAGGGCCTCGGGTTGAGGCTGCAGCAGCGCAGCGCCCTGGGCCAGGCCCCTGCCTACGGCGCGCCAGGCGAGCTGGCGTCCGACCTCGACACCATCGACGAGTCGTTGCGGCTGGGCGGCGCGGCGCTGCTCGCCGATGGGCGGCTGCGCCTGCTGCGAACGGCGCTCGCCGCCTTCGGCTTCCACCTGGCGCCGGTGGACCTGCGGCAGAACTCGGAGGCGCACGAAGCCGTGATCGCCGAGTTGCTCGAGGCCGCCGGCGTGACCTCGGGATACGGCGACATGGGGGAGCGCGAAAGGCGCCGCCTCCTGCTGGCGGAGCTCGCTTCGCCACGTCTGCTGCGCTCGCCTTTCGCCGCCTATTCGGATCTCGCCCGCGGGGAGCTTGCGATCCTCGAGGTAGCCGCTGCGATGCACCGGCGCCTGGGCCCGGAATGCATACGGCACTACGTGATCTCGAAGGCGGACAGCGTCTCCGACTTGCTGGAGGTCGCCGTGCTGCTGAAGGAGGTCGGGATGGCCTCGCCGGGCGACGCGCCGAAGTCGAGCGTGCAGGTGGTGCCGCTCTTCGAGACCATCGCCGACCTGCGCGCGGCGCCCGAAACCATGCGTGAATGGCTGGCGCTTCCGGCGGCGCGATCGCTCGTCGCCTCGCTCGGCGGGCTGCAGGAAGTGATGCTGGGATATTCCGACAGCAACAAGGATGGCGGCTACGTGACCTCCAACTGGGAGCTCTACCGGGCCGAAGTCGCCCTCGTGGACGTGTTCGCCGAGGCGGGAGTGCGGCTGCGTTTCTTCCACGGCCGCGGAGGCACCGTGGGCCGCGGCGGCGGGCCGAGCTACGACGCGATCCTCGCCCAGCCCCCCGGGAGCGTGCAGGGGCAATTGCGCCTGACCGAGCAGGGCGAAGTGATCGCGGGCAAGTATGCCAACCGCGAGATCGGCCGGCGCAACCTGGAGGCGCTGTTCGCGGCCACTGTCCGCGCGACTTTCGACGACACTCCGGCCGGCCGGCACGCCGCGTACCACGACACAGTCGCCGCCCTTTCGCGCGACGCCATGGCCGCCTACCGCGCGCTCGTCTACGAGACGCCGGGGTTCAACGCATATTTTCGCGCCACCACGCCGGTCGGCGAGATCGGCGAGCTCAATATCGGCTCGCGCCCGGCATCGCGCAAGAAGTCCGATCGCATCGAGGACCTGCGCGCGATCCCGTGGGTGTTCTCGTGGGCGCAGTGCCGCGTGATGCTCCCCGGCTGGTATGGCTTCGGCGCCGCCGTGGCCGCGCTCGAGGCGCGAGAGGGCGCCGCCGCGAGGCAGCGCCTTGGCGAGATGTGGCGCGAATGGCCCTTCTTCCGCGCGATGCTCTCCAACCTCGACATGCTCCTCGCCAAGGCCGACCTCACGGTCGCGGCGCGTTACAAGGCCCTCATGGCCGACACGGCCACGGCCGATGCGATCTTCGCGCGGATCGAGGCCGAGCACGAAGCGACCGTGCGCGCGCTCTTCGCCATCACCGGCTGCACGCGGTTCCTCGAATCGAATCCCGCGCTCGCCCGCTCGATCCGAAACCGCTTCCCGTACCTCGATCCCCTGAACCACCTGCAGCTCGAGCTCCTCAAGCGCCACCGCGCGGGAGGCGCCGGCGAGCGCGTGCGGCGCGGGATCCACCTCTCGATCAACGGGTTGGCGGCGGGCCTGCGCAATTCGGGGTGAGCGGTGTTACATTGGCGACGCCTGCATCAACGGCCCGAAACACGCGGGCGTCCCGACCCGCGCCAACAAAAGGAGAGGACTCCCATGAAACCGATGCTCAAGCTTTCGCTGTCCGCCGCGCTGGTGGCTGCCGCCTTCGCGGCGCCCGCCTTCGCCGGCAAGACACTCGACGCCATCAAGCAACGCGGCCAGCTGGTCTGCGGCGTGAACACCGGCCTCGCCGGCTTCTCGCAGGCCGACAGCCAGGGCAAGTGGACCGGCCTCGACGTCGACTACTGCCGCGCGCTCGCCGCCGCCATCCTGAACGACGGCGAGAAGGTGAAATACGTCCCCCTCACGGCGCAACAGCGCTTCACCGCGCTGCAGTCCGGGGAGATCGACGTGCTCTCGCGCAACACCACCTGGACCCTCACGCGCGACGCCTCGCTCGGCCTGCATTTCGTCGGCGTCACCTATTACGATGGCCAGGGCTTCATGGTCCCGGTGAAGGCCAAGGTGAAAAGCGCCAAGCAGCTGAAGGGCGCAACGGTGTGCGTGCAGTCGGGCACCACCACCGAGAAGAACCTCACCGACTTCTCCCGCACCAACAAGCTCGACATGAAGCCGATCGTGTTCGAGAAGCAGGAGGCGGCGACGGGCGCCTACTTCTCGGGGCGCTGCATCGCCTTCACCACCGACGCCTCCGGCCTCGCCTCGATCCGCAACAAGGACGCGAAGGATCCCAAGGAGCACATCATCCTGCCGGAGCTGATCTCCAAGGAGCCGCTGGGACCGGCCATCCGCCGCGGCGACGACGAGTTCTTCGCCATCGCCAAGTGGGTGCTCTATGGCCTCATCGAGGCCGAGGAGTACGGAGTCACCCAGGCCAACGTCGACCAGATGAAGACGAGCCAGGACCCGGTCGTCATGCGCATCACCGGCAGCTCCGAGGACATGGGCAAGCTGCTCGGCCTCGACAAGGAGTGGCTGGTGCGCGTGGTGAAGACCACCGGCAACTACGGCGAGATGTTCGCGCGCAACGTGGGCGAGAAGACCCCGCTCAATCTGCCGCGCGGCGCCAACAACCTGTGGAACAAGGGCGGCATCCAATACGCGCCGCCGGTACGCTGACGCGCTAGCTCGGACGGGCCCCGATGTCGGCAGAACCCTTGCCCACGCCTCGGGGCCCTTCGCCTGCGCCGCGCAGGCGCCAGTGGAGCTTCCGCTCCGAGGCCTTCCGCGGCCTCCTCTTCCAGCTTTTCGCGGTCGTGCTCGTCGGCTGCGGCATTTGGTACCTGGCGCACAACACGCTCGCCAACATGGCGGCGCGCGGGATCCAGAGCGGCTTCGATTTCCTGGCGCAGCCCGCCGGATTCGACATCGGCGAGACGGTCATTCCGTACGATGCCCTGCATCCCTACTGGCGCGCCTTCCTGGTCGGCGTGATGAACACGCTGCGCGTGGCGCTGGTGGGCATCGTCCTCGCCACCATCCTGGGCACGCTCGTGGGCATCGGCCGCTTCTCGCGCAACGCCATCGTGCGCGGGCTGTGCTACGCGTACGTGGAGTTCTTCCGCAACATCCCGGTGCTGATCCAGCTGCTCATGTGGTACCTGTTCTTCACCGACTGGCTGCCGCCGATCTTCGAGGCGTTCAACGTGGGCGGCCTCTTCCTGCTGAGCAAGGCCGGGTTCTCCTTCCCGGTGCCGGTCTGGAGCTTCGGCGTGGCGCTGGCCCTGGTGGGCGGCCTCATCGGCCTGCTTGCCGCGTGGCTGTACCGGCGCTGGGCGCTGCGCAAATTCGAGGCGACGGGGCGCGTACGCAGCCTCTTCTGGGTTCCCCTGGCCATCGTCGCGGCGGGCATGGTGCTGGGCTGGCTGGTCGGCGGCGCCCCGACCGCATGGAGCATTCCCAGGGCCGAGGGTTTCTCGATGGAGGGAGGCGCATCCGCGACGCCCGAATTCCTCGGTGTGCTGCTGGGGTTGGTCTTCTACACCGCCGGGTTCATCGCGGAGGTCGTCCGCGCGGGCATCGCCTCGGTCGCCGGCGGCCAGGTGGAAGCGGCGGGCAGCCTCGGCCTCACGCGCGGCATGGCGATGCGACTGGTGATCCTGCCGCAGGCGCTGCGCGTGATCATCCCGCCGCTCACGAGCCAATACCTGAACCTCACGAAGAACTCGTCCCTCGCGGTGGCGATCGGCTACCCCGACGTGGTCTCGATCGCCAACACTTCGCTCAACCAGACGGGGCGCGCGGTCGAGGCGATCTCGATCATCATGGCGGTGTACCTGGTGATCTCGTTGTCCACCTCGGCATTCATGAACTGGTACAACAAGCGCGCGGCGATCAAGGAGAGATAGGTGTCGGCCGTCTTCCAGCCCATCGCACCGCGTCCGCCCCCCGTGCGCACCACCGGGGCCGTGGCATGGCTGCGCGCCAACCTCTTCGGCGACTGGATGAGCGGCGTGGCCACGCTCGCCATGGTGGCCGCCGCCTTCTACGTGCTGCCCGGGGCCATCGAGTGGCTCTTCACCCATGCGGTGTGGCGCCCCGACGCCGACGCCTGCCAGAAAGCGCGCGGGGAGGGCGCCTGCTGGGGAGTGATCGTCGAGAAATGGCGATTCATCATGCTGGGGCGCTATCCCTTCGAGCAGCAATGGCGCCCCGAGGTGGCGACGGTCCTGCTGATGGGCCTGCTGGTGGCGAGCTGCATCCGCGCGTTCTGGAAGTGGTGGCTGGGGCTGCTGTGGCTGGTAGTGATCCCGGCCTTCTTCTGGCTGATGGGCGGCGGCTTCGGACTGCCGCGCGTGCCGACCGACTTGTGGGGCGGGCTGCCGCTCACCGTGATGCTCGCCACGCTCAGCATCGCCTTCGCCTTCCCGTTGTCGATCCTGGTGGCGCTCGGCCGGCGCTCGAGCCTGCCGGCGATCCGCACCCTCTGCATCGTCTATGTCGAGCTGGTCCGCGGCGTGCCGCTGATCTCGGTGCTCTTCATGGCGTCCTTCCTCTTTCCCCTCTTCCTGCCCGTCGGCAAGTCGCCCGACGTGTTGCTGCGCGTGCTCGTGGGCATCACGCTCTTCGCCGCGGCCTACCTCGCGGAGACCGTTCGCGGCGGGTTGCAGGCGATCCCGAGTGGCCAGGTGGAGGCGGCGCGCTCGCTGGGCCTCACCTACTGGCAGACGCAAAGGAAGATCGTGCTGCCGCAGGCGCTGGCGATCGTGGTGCCGGGCATCATGAACAGCTTCATCGCCATCTTCAAGGACACCTCGCTCGTGACCATCGTCAGCCTGTACGAGCTCACCGGGGCGCTCGGGCTCGCCCTCAACTCAGACGCCAACTGGCGGCCCTTCAAGATCGAGGGGTATTTCTTCATCGCGCTGGTGTACTTCGCCTTCTGCTTCGCGATGTCGCGCTACAGCCTCTGGATCGAGAAGCGCGTGGGCGTTTCCAGGACGAGATGAAATCCCATTCACCACAGGGATCCCGAGGGACCACAGGAAAGGCGATATCCGTGATTCGAGCCTGCCGAACGTGCGCGCGAAAGTCGCCGCCGTCGTTCTCCGTGGTCCCTGTGGTCGCTGTGGTTCAGCTCGAGGTGCGCAATGGCTGAGCCGATCATCCTGTTCGACAAGGTCAACAAATGGTACGGCGACGACTTCCACGTCCTGCGCGACATCGACCTTTCGGTCGCCGCGGCGGAGCGCATCGTCATCTGCGGGCCTTCGGGCTCGGGCAAGTCCACGCTCATCCGCTGCGTGAACCGGCTGGAGGAGCACCAGGAGGGCCGCATCGTGGTCGACGGCGTCGAGCTCTCCGACGACGTGAAGGCGATCGAGCGCGTGCGCCGCAACGTGGGCATGGTCTTCCAGCAGTTCAACCTTTTTCCGCACCTCACCGTGCTCGAGAACCTGACCCTCGCGCCGATGTGGGTCGGCAAGATGCCGAAGAAGGAGGCCGAGGAGCGCGCCATGGAGCAGCTCACGCGCGTGCGCATCGCCGAGCAGGCGCAGAAGTTCCCGCTGCAGCTATCGGGCGGGCAGCAGCAGCGCGTGGCCATCGCGCGGGCGTTGTGCCTGAAGCCGCGCATCATGCTCTTCGACGAGCCGACCTCGGCCCTCGATCCCGAGATGATCAAGGAGGTCCTCGACGTCATGGTCGAGCTGGCGGGGCAGGGCATCACGATGATCTGCGTCACCCACGAGATGGGCTTCGCCAAGGCCGTGGCCGATCGCGTCATCTTCATGGACCAGGGCCAGATCGTCGAGCAGAACAACCCGCACGACTTCTTCGACCACCCGAAGAGCGAGCGCACGAAGGACTTCCTGTCCAAGATCCTCGGCCACTGACGCCGCTGCTGGCGCTGGCCCTCTCGGGGTGCCTCGCCCTCGCGCCCACGCCGGCGCCGTTCGACGGCGTCACCTACCACCGCGCCACGCCCCCCGTGGGCCTGCCGCTCGCGATCCACGTGCTCGAAATCGACCTCTCGCGACGGGGTGTTTCGCTCGAGGTGACGCCCCTGGATCCTTCGGGCGGGAGGCAATACCGCGCGCAGACCACCAGCGAATACGTCGCCCGCCATGGGTTGCAGGCGGCGGTGAATGGCGCCTTCCTCGAGCCTTTTCGCAGCGGCACCTACGGGGGTGAGGACTACTACCCGCGCTCGGGCGACCCGGTGGACGCGACGCCGGGACCGAAGCCCAACGGCACCGTCTGCATTACGCGGCCGGCGCGCGTGTCGATCGAGCCCGGCACGCGCTGTCCCGCAGCGAGCGATCACGCGCTCACCGCTGGACCGATGCTCGTTTCCGGAGGCGTTGCGCAGGCATTCCCATCGCAATCGCAGCGCCATCCGCGCACCGCATTCGGGCTGTCGGCGGACCGCAAACGCGCCTGGATGGTCGTCGTCGACGGTCGCCAGCCGCCCTGGAGCCTGGGCGCCACGCTGGGTGAGCTGGGGGAGATCCTGCGCGACCTGGGCGCGAGCGAGGCGCTCAACTTAGACGGCGGCGGATCGAGCGCGATGGTCCTGTCGGACGGCGCGGGGCCCCGCGTCGTGAACTCGCCCATGCACACGGCGGTGCCCGGCCGCGAGCGGCCGGTGGCCAATCACCTCGGCGTGCGCGCCCGCTAGTTCCTGGCGAGCCACTCCGTCGCCAGCACCGACAGCGCGCGCATGCCGTAGACGAAGCACTTCTCGTCCACGAAAAGTCGCGGGCCGTGGCTGGGGGCCGCGGTTCGCGTGTCCTTGTCCACCGGGGTGCAGCCCACGCGCAGGAACACGCCGGGCGCCTCCTTCTGGAAGAAGGAGAAGTCCTCGGCGCCGCATACCTTGTCAACGACTTCCACATGGCCGGGTCCGAGCGCCCGCTCGAGGGTGGGCACGGCGAAGCCCGTGAGCTCGGGGTGGTTCACCACGACGTCGTAGCCGCGCTTGATTGAGACCTTGGCCTTTGCGCCTCCGGAGGCCGCGATCATCTCGCTGATGCGCTTCACGTGGTCGTGGATCTTGTCGCGCTGGGCTTCGTCGAAGGTGCGGATGGTGCCTTCCAGCTTCGCATCGTCGGGGATGATGTTGTCGCGGTTGCCGCCCTGGAAGATGCCGACCGTCACCACCGAAGGCTCCTTGGTGATCTCCATGCTGCGCGAGACGATGGTCTGCAGCCCCATCACGATCTGCGAGCCGACGACGATGGGATCGACGCCGCGCCACGGCAGCGCCGCGTGCGTCTGGCTGCCCTTCACGAAGATGTGGAAGCGGTCGGAGGAAGCCATGAGCGGCCCCGAGCGATAGCCGATCTTGCCGGTGTGGTGCACGGCCGTCACGTGCAGGCCGAAGACCGCGCCCACCTTGGGATTCTCCATGCAGCCTTCCTTGATCATGAGCTGCGCGCCGCCTTCCTCGCCTTCGGGGGCGCCTTCCTCGGCCGGCTGGAAGAGGAACTTGACGTTCCCCTTCAACTGCTCGCGCATGCCGGCGAGGATCTCGGCCACGCCCATCAGGATCGCGGTGTGCGCGTCGTGTCCGCAGGCGTGCATGACGCCGGTGACGGCGCCGTTCCATTCGGCCTTCACGGTGCTCTTGAAGGGCACGTCGACCTCTTCGGTCACGGGCAGAGCGTCCATGTCGGCGCGCAGCGCCACCGTGGGCCCCGGCTTGCCGCCCTTGAGGAGGCCTACGACGCCGGTATGCGCGACCTTCTCCTTCACCTCGATGCCGAGGCTGCGCAAATGGTCCGCGACGATCTTCGAGGTCCGGAACTCTCGGTTGCCGAGCTCGGGATTCTGGTGGATGTCGCGTCGCCAGGCGATGACCCTGGCTTCGAGGCGTTGGGCGGCCGCCTGGATGGCGGAATCGAGACTGCTTGCGGCGAGCGGGGTATCCATGCGGAAAGTCTACTCCGCCGGTGCTGAACCGGGCCTTACGCGATCGAGTAGCCCTCGCGCTCGAGCGCCGCGCGCACATGGGCACGGGCCCGATGCACCAGCACCCAGAGGTTTCCGCGTGATACGCCCAGCAACGGCAGGAGGCGCTCGCCGTCGATCTCCGCATGCTCGCGCAGCAGGAAAGCTTCGCGTTGCCGCGGGGGGAGGGTGCGCAGCGCCCGGTCCAGCGAGCGCTGCAGCTGCTTGGCCGCCAGCGCCTGCTCGGGGTCGCCGGAGGAGGCCGTGAGCGTTTCCTCGAAGTGCGGCTCGAAGGCATCCATCACGGAGTCGCGCGCATCGCGGCGGAAGCCGTCGTGGATCTTGTGCAGCAGGATCCCTGTGAGCCAGGTGCGCAGCTTGGCCTTGCCGGCGAAGCCCGAGCGGCTCTGCAGCGCGGCCAGCATCGTTTCCTGCACCGCCTCTTCCGCGAGGTCCTCGTCGCGGGTGCGCGAGCGCGCGAAGCGCCGCAGGTAGTCGAGGTGCCCGGCCAATTCCGCGGCGACCAGGGCGCCGCGCTCGCAACGTGGAGTGTCCATGCCGATAAGGACCGGGCGGGCCACCCGGAACTAACAGCGCGTCACGTCGCGCGCAGCGAATTCTCGAGCGCGATGGCGTCCTCGAGCCGGCTCGCCACGATGGTGATGGAGCCGCGCGCCGCCGGCAGGGTGATGGCGATCATCCCGTCCTGCTCGGTGACCGCCCGGGAGCGGGGCAGGGTGTCGTCCGGCATGAGGAAGAGGGTGATGGGGCCTTGTGCCGTGCGCACTACCAGGTGCCGCGCGACCTTGTCGGCGAGCGGGCAGATCTGCGAGTACGTCACCTGGCCGATGTTGCGGGCAAGCTTCATGCCCTGGTCGGCGAGCAGTGTCGGCAGGAAATCATGCGCGACCGCCTGGGCGATGGTGAGCGCCTGCGGCTCGTGGGAGAGGTGCGCGATCGCCTCGCGCCCGAGGGCGTCGCCGCCGGCGAGGCGCGGCCAGACCACGGCGAGGCCCGCGGCGAGGACCAGGCTCGCGGCCAGTGGCCAGGCCCAGCGCGTGTTGCGCAGGCCGCCGGCGAGGAGGATCCGATCGGCGAGGCCGTCCGGGGGCGGTACCTGCAAGGCCTCGAAGAGCTGGGCGTCGGCTTCGCGCTGGCGCTCGAGGTAATCGCGGCACGCCGCGCACTCCCGTGCATGCGCCAGCTGCGATTCGTCGGGCTGGCGCGGATTGGCCAGGATCACGCGGCGAAAGTCGATGCAGCTCATGCCGTCGGCTCCTTGCGGCGTGCAGGTAACGCGGCGGGCCCTTCGAGCATCTCTCGCATCGAGCGGCGCGCCCGCGAAAGCCTCATGTTGATCGCGTCCTCGCTGGTGCCGAGGGAAGTCGCGATCTCTGCGCTCGATAGCCCGCCCAGCACCTGGAGCAGGAGCGGCTCGCGGTAGGTTTCGGGCAGCAGCGCGAAGGCGCGCTTGATGTCGATGCCGAGGGCCGGGTCGCTCGCGGTGCGCGAGACGATCTCGTCCAGCTCGGCTTCGGGGTCCAGCTCGATGCGCTTGCGCTCATAGGTTCTTGCGTGCTCGTTGCGGGCGATGGTGAAGAGCCAGGCCTTGAGCGCCTTCTCGTCGCGTTGTTCTTCCCACGCCGCCCAGGCCCGCGCGAAAGTTTCCTGCGACAGGTCCTCGGCGAGGCTGCGGTCCCGGCAGAGCCAGTAGAGGTACCTGAAGACGTCGTTCGCGTAGGCGCGGACGACAGTCTCGAACCGGGCACGTCGCGGGGAGGCGAACATGACGATAAGACCGGGCGAGGCGGGAAAAGCTAACAATACGGGTTTCCCATCCCTCATCCCCGTCCCGGCCTTCCCATGCCCACCAAGCTCATCGCCCTGTACAAGCACCCGGACAACCCGGAGCACTTCCAGAGCCACTACTTCGGCATCCACGTTCCGCTGGCGAAGACGCTACCGGGCCTCAAGCGCTACGAGGTGAGCGCCGGACCCGTCGCCACCCCGCAGGGCGCTTCGCAATACCACCTGGTGGCCGAGCTCACGTTCGATTCCCTCGCGGCGGTCGGCCAGGCGCTGGCGTCCTCACAGGGACAGGCGGTTGGCACCGACCTGGCCAACTTCGCCGCCGCCGGCGTGGACCTGCTGGTTTTCGAGACGAAGGCCTTGTAGGCCCGAAACCCGGGACGGACCTGGAATTCGCCAACCTGAAACCGGGGACGGACCTGGAATTCGTTCTGGCGCCCAAATGCGAATTCCAGGTCCGTCCCCGGTTTCGGAATTCCAGGTCCGTCCCGGGTTTCAGGCCTACAGGAGCACGTTCACGATGGCGTTGCCGATGCCGACCAGCGCGGCGCCGGAGATGAGGCCGGCGCAGATCGGCTCGGCGCCCTCGACCCAGAAGGCATGGCCCTTGGTGCCCGGAGTGGGGTTGCGACGGCCGGCCCACCAGAAGACCATCGCGCCGGCCCACATCGCGAGCGTGGCCTCCGGGGGCAGGATGACGCCCAGGCCGATCGACACGGCGTTCAGCGGGAAGCGCCCCTTGGTGACGATGCGCGCCACCTCGATTGCCACCGCCGCCACGGCCGCCACGACCATCGACACGATCGCCGTCCATTGCAGCGCCGAGAGCCCCTTTGCGATCAGCTCGGCCACGCCCTTCCACTGGATCGCCGCCGGCTGCGCGAAGGCCTCCGACACGATGGTCGCGGTCGAGCGCGCGCCGTTGGCATCGGGCGTGAGGAAAAGGAGGAAGAAAAGCGGCACGCAGAAGACTGCGCCCGAGACGATGCCGATCACGTGGCCCCAGGCCTGCTGGCGCGGCTTGGCCCCGAGCATGTAGCCGGGCTTGATGTCCGAGAGCAAATTCGCCGAATTCGAGGCGACCTCGGACGTCATCCCCGCAGGAATGAGGTTGCTGGCGGGATTGGTGCGGTCGATGGCGCCCATGGTGAATTGCGTGATCTTCGAAAGCGACCCGGTGGGCGTCCATGAAGTGAGGGCCATCGAGTTGGTGCAGATCACCGACAGCACGAAGATGAGCGGCAGCGAGATGAAGGCGAGCAGCCACGGCACGCCGAAGAAGAAGTGCGACACCGAGGCCGCGAGCACCGCGAAGACGGGGATGCCCACGGCCGAAATCCACAAAGGGAATTCGATGTGGCGCATCGGATCCTCATCCGCATCCCTCTTCTTGCCGAGGTTCCGGAAGGCGCTGGTGAAGATCTCGGGCTTTGCGAAGAGGCTCACGAGCGAGCCCACCACCATCATGGTCACGCCCCACCACAGCGACCACTGGTTCACGATCTCCGCGCGCGAGATCGGCACGATCCTGCCGTCGGGGGCCACGCGCGCCACGATGTCGCCGTGCTGGATCATGATCGGCGCCAGGATCACGAAGTTGATGAAGGCGCCCAGCAGCACGCTGGTCGCGACGCGAATGCCCATGAGGCCACCCACGCCCAGCATGGCCGCATCGAGCGTCACGCGCAGGCCCAGCTGTCGCACGTCGGTGCCGAGGATCTTGGGCACGAAGGTGGACGCCGCATAGAAATAGGAGTCGAGCCGCTCGTGGAAGACCCACGGCTCCTTCAACCCCAGCCACTGGTGCATGCGAAGGATGTGGAACTGCAGGATGCGCATCCAGCCGTCGCTGATGAGCAGCTGGTAGGTCCCTGCGAGGATCGCCGCACCCGCGAGCAGCTTCGCCTTGAACATCCCCGCCGCGGCCGCGCCCGTGTAGAGCGCATCGAGCACCACGCCGGCGGCGCGCCCCTCGGGGAACGGCAGCTGGTCCTCGTTGATGAAGCGCCGCTTCATCGGGAAGGCCACGAGCACGCCCAGCATCGAGCACACCACCATCCAGGCGATCATGTGCCACCACGGGATGATCTGCCCGGTCACCAGCATGTAGGCCGCGAGCGCGGAGATCATCGGCGCCACCATGTAGCCCGCGGCGGTCGCGATCGATTGCGTCGCGTTGTTCTCGAGGATGGTGAAGTCGCGGGCGACCCCGACCGAGTTCATGATGCGGTAGATGGCGAAGGCGAGGATCACGGACGTGAGCCCTACGCCGATGGTGATGCCGGTCTTGGCCGCGATGTAGAGCGCCGTGGCGGCCAGCACCCCACCCAGCAGGAAGCCCGTGAGCGCCGAACGCACCGTGAGCTGCGGCATGTCGCCCCGATATACGTTCGCAAGCCACCACTCGTCCTTCTGGCGCCGCGTCCAGGTGGCGATCTGCTCTTCGGTGAGGTGCGGGATGGCCATAGGGGCGCGAGTATAGACTCTGGACCGATGCGTTTGTTGCTTGTCGAAGACGATTCCATGATCGGCGCCGCCGCGCAGGAAGGGCTGCGCCGCGAGGGCCATACCGTCGACTGGGTGCGCGACGGCCGCGAAGCCGAGGCGGCCGTGGCCGGCGCCGAGTACGACCTGGTGCTGCTCGACCTGGGCCTGCCGCGTCGCGACGGTCTCTCGGTCCTGAAGGGCTGGCGCACGCGCGGCGTCGAGGTGCCCGTGGTCATCATCACCGCGCGCGATGCGGTGACCGACCGCGTCTCGGGCCTCGATGCCGGCGCGGACGACTACCTCGTGAAGCCCTTCGACCTCGACGAGCTTTCCGCGCGCGTGCGCGCCGTGGCCCGGCGGCGCTCGGGGCGCAGCGACGCGCTGGTGAAGCTTGGCGAGCTCGAGATCGACACGTCAGCGCGACGCGTGCGCTGGAAGGGACGCGAGGTCTCGCTCTCGGCGCGTGAATATGCGCTGCTCGAGGCGCTCGCCGACCGTCCCGGCGCCTACCTCACGCGCGCCCAGCTCGAGGAGCGGCTGTACGGCTGGAACGAGGAGATCGCCAGCAACGCGGTGGAAGTCCACATCCATGCATTGCGCCGAAAGCTCGATCCCGACGTGATCCGCAACGTGCGCGGCCTCGGCTACACGCTCTCGAGGGGCGAGTGATCATGCGGGCCGCGCCCCGGGGGGCGATGCGCTCGATGCGCCGGCGGCTGCTCGTCTGGCTGCTGCTCACCGTGTTCCTCGGCGGGCTCGTCTCGGCCCTCGTGGTCTTCTACCAGGCGCGCAAGCAGGCGAACGAGCTCTTCGACTACCAGCTGCGCCAGCTGGCGCTCGCATTGCGAGACCGCGCCTACTCGCCGGGCCAGCTCGCGGAGGCGCTGCGCGAGGAGGCCGACTCCGACTTCGTGATCCAGGTGTGGTCGCCGGATGCGCGCGTGCTGTATCGATCGCATCCGAACCTCGACGTGCCGGGGCCCATCGCGCCCGGCTTCGCCGACGCGGAAACCTCACTCGGGCGGTGGCGTGTCTTCGGCATCTATCATCGCGGCCTCACGATCCAGGTGGCACAACATCGGCTGGCTCGCGAGGCGCTGGCGCTCAACGTGGCATGGCAGACCTTGCTTCCGTTCCTGCTGGTGCTCCCCGTGATGGGCTGGCTCATCTGGCGGCTGGTGGGCCGGGAGGTGAAGGTGCTCGAAACGACCGCCCGCGATGTCGCGCGGCGCAGCCCCGAGGCGCTCGAGCCGATCGACGCGCATGCGGTGCCGATCGAGGTGCAGCCGCTGGTCACCTCGCTCAACGGGTTGCTGGCGCGGCTGGGCACCGCGCTCACCCAGCAGCGGCAGTTCATCGCCGATGCCGCCCATGAGCTGCGCACCCCGCTGACGGCATTGCGGCTGCAGCTGCAGCTGGCGCAGCGCGCCCGCGACGACGAAGAAAGGGCGCGTGCCCACGCCGTGCTGGGCGAGGGCATCGCCCGGGCGGTCCACGTGGTGGAGCAACTGCTCACTCTCGCACGCGCCGACCCCGAGGCCCGGGACGTGTCCGTGGGGCCGGTGGACCTGGCCGACCTTGCCGCCGGCGTCGTTCGCGAGCTCGAAGCCGCCGCCACCGCGCGGGCCGCCTCGATCGTTCTCGACGCCCCGGCCCCAGTCCTGGTCGAAGGCAACAGCACGACCCTTCACGTCCTGCTCGAAAACCTGCTCGACAACGCGCTCAAGTACGGCCAAACCCGGGACGGACCTGGATTGGCATCGCCGCATTCCGTCCAAGTGCGGGTGCAGCGTCGCGGCGCCGAGGCGGTGGTCGAAGTCGAGGACCGCGGGCCGGGCATCCCCGCATCGGAGCGCGAGCGCGTCTTCGACCGCTTCTACCGCGGCGAGACCGCGGCCACCGGCGGCTCGGGCCTGGGGCTCGCGATCGTGAAGCGCGTGGCCGAACGCCACGGCGGCCGGGTCGAACTGCTCGCGGGTGCCGACGGCCGCGGCCTGCTTGCGCGCGTCTCATTGCCCGCGGGTTGAAATCCCCGTTTCCCTTCCCGGTCCCCCGTCCCTTCCCACTTCCCCTTAAGTTCCCCTTAAGCCGCCGTCCCCAAACTGTTCCCTGTCGCCCCACGTTCGGGGCTCATCGAACCGACCGGAGAAGGAACATGAAAGCGAATGTCCTCGTCGGCGCGCTCGTCGCGGCCGGCATCATCGGCGGCATCGGAGCCGCGCGGCAGCTCGATGTCCCGCTCTTCAACGCGCACGCTGCGGCCACCGCCGCGCCTGCGAGCGTTGCCGCCCCGGCGGCCAATCCCGCCGCGACCACCCTTCCGCTCAACGGCTTCAGCGACCTGGTGAAGAAATACGGGGCGGCGGTCGTCAACGTGAGCGTCGAGGGCACCCGCAAGGTTTCCGCGCAGGTCCCCGAGGGCCTCGACGAGGTCCCGCCCCAGTTCCGCGACTTCTTCCGCGGCTTCGGCGGCCGCATCCCCATGCCCCGCGGCGATGTCCCGCTTCGCGGCCAGGGCTCGGGCTTCATCGTGAGCGACGACGGCTACATCGTCACCAACGCGCATGTGGTCGAGAACGCCGAGACCGTCACCGTGCGCATGACCGACCGCCGCGAGTACAAGGCGAAGGTCGTGGGCTCCGACAAGCAGACCGACATCGCGGTGCTGAAGATCGACGCCAAGTCGCTGCCCACGGTGAAGGTCGGCAGCTCCTCCAACGCCAACGTGGGTGAATGGGTGGTGGCGATCGGCTCGCCCTTCGGCTTCGAGAACTCGGTGAGCGCCGGCATCGTGAGCGCCAAGGGCCGTTCGTTGCCCGATGCGTCTTATACCCAGTTCATCCAGACCGACGTGGCGGTCAATCCCGGCAACTCGGGCGGCCCGCTCTTCAACCTCGCGGGCGAGGTGATCGGCATCAACTCGCAGATCTATTCGCGTAGCGGGGGCTTCCAGGGCATCTCGTTCGCCATTCCGATCGAGACCGCGCTGTCGGTGAAGGACCAGATCGTCAAGCACGGCAAGGTCACTCGCGGGCGCATCGGCGTCACGGTCCAGGAAGTGAACGCGACGCTCGCCGAGTCCTTCGGCCTCGACCGCCCGCGCGGCGCTCTGGTTTCGTCGGTCGAGCCCGGCGCTCCCGGCGAGAAGGCGGGACTGCAGCCCGGCGACATCATCACGCGCTACGACGGCAAGGCCATCGAGCGTTCTTCCGACCTGCCGATGCTGGTGGCCGAGACGCCCGCGGGCAAGTCCGCAAGCGTCGAGGTGTGGCGCAACCGCTCGCCGCGGACGCTCGCCGTGACCACGACCAACGTGCCGGCTTCCAAGGAGCGCGTCGCCACCAACGACAGCGACGAGCCTCGCGGCCGCCTGGGCCTCGCCGTCCGGCCGCTGAATCCCGACGAGCGCAGCGACAGCGGCGCCAAGGCCGGGCTGGTGGTCGAGCAGGTGGCGGGCCCAGCGGCTCGCGCGGGCATCCAGCGCGGCGACGTGCTGCTGTCCTTCAACGGCACGCCGGTCAAGTCCGCGGACGACCTCCGCGGGCTCGTCGGCAAGGCAGGGCGCAGCGCAGCGCTGCTCATCCAGCGCGAAGGCCAGCAGCTCTTCGTGCCGGTGGAGCTGGGCTGAGCCGAATCCGAAACCCGGGACGGACCTGGAATTCGTTCTGGCGAACTAACGCGAATTCCAGGTCCGTCCCGGGTTTCAGCCAGCGAATTCCAGGTCCGTCCCGGGTTTCAAGAGTGTGACGTTGAGAGGGTGATCGCCCCGGGTTCTCCCCCCGGGGCATTTTTTGCCTCCAGGCAGCAAGCAAGGACACCGTCGTTCCGGTCGGTGTGCCGTGGTCCGCGGCGGGATTCCCGGTCCCGTCGCGGGTGCCGCGGTATCCTCCACCCGTCGTCATCGGGGAGGGACGCCATGGCCACGAGCCGGACGCCGCGCCGCAACACCGCATCCCGTCCACGCAGCGCGGCCTCGCGCTCGGCAGCGACCACGGCGCCCGACGGTCTCGTCGTCTATATCCACGGCATCGGCGCCATGCCGCCGCCCGCCGAGCTCAAGCTCGAATGGGACCTCGCGCTCTTCGGCCGCGACCTCGGCGCGGCGAGCCGCATGGCGTACTGGGCCGATATCCTGCATCCGGAAGGCCCCGACGATTCGGCCGCCGCGATCGCGTCGAAGGCGACCACGCGCGGCATCGACGTCGCGGCCACGCTCGAGCACGCCGGCGTCGAGCCGAGCGACGCGAAGGCCCAGCACCTCGCCGCCGGCTTGATGGCGCAGGTGGGCGCCGTGCAGAGCCTGCCCGCCGTCGGCAAGCGCATCTTTCCCTTCATTCCGCCGGCGCTGCGCAAGCCGATGTCCCGCCTCTTCCTGGAGGCGTTCATCGGCGATACCGCCGCCTACTTCTTTCGCGCCGATGTCCGCAGGCAGGCCCGCCGTCGCCTCACCGCGGTCCTGCCCGACAAGCGCACGCCCGTGACCATCGTGGCCCACAGCCAGGGCACCGTGATCTCGTACGAAGTCCTCTCCCGGCTGGGCGCAAGGGACCTGAACCTCATCGAGTACGTGACCCTAGGCTCGCCGCTCGGCATCGACGAGGTGCAGGATTTCCTCGAGCCGCCCGGCCTACGCATCCCCGAGGTAGTCGAAAACCGGCTCTGGCACAACTTCGCCGACCCGCTCGACCCGGTCGCCCTCGACAAGGGCATCACCAACGACTTCCGTCCACGCAACGCCATCCACGATCGCGTCGTGCTGAACGCGAACAGCCGCCGCCTCATGGAGTTCAACCCGCATTCGGCCGTGGGCTACCTCGCGCATCCCGACGTGCGCCGCGTGGTGCACGACGCGCTCCGACTCGACCAGATGGGCCGCTTCGTCATCGCCCGCGACGTGGCCGAGACGCTCGCCGCGATGCCGCAGCAGCGTCACCCGGTGCTGATCGAGGTGCTCGAGCCCGGCTATCCGGCGCTGGGCGAGCCGCCGGAGCAGGTGCTCCAGCGCGAGCGTGAGGAAATCGACCCGCTGCAGGGCAGGGACGACCAGCTGCTCATCCGCAACCGCATCGCAGCCGCCGCGCGCGCGCTCGAGGCGATCGTGCCGAAGGGCGAGCGCGAGGCCGCGCGGATCGACCCGCTGCGCCGCTTCGTCGCCGCGCACCTCACGGCGGGCGAGCTGCGCACCGTGGCGGCGCAGCACCGCGAGCTCAAGGTGTACGCGGTGTGGCGCAGCGCGCCCAAGGCGAAGCTGACCGCGCGCTCGGCTCGCGCCGTCAAGGCCGATGCGGCGCTCGCGAGCTTCGGCGCGAATGGCGCCGGCGTCACCTGGGCGGTGCTCGATACGGGCGTGCGCGCGGACCACCCGCACTTCGCCGCGAACGCCAACATCCTGGAGGTGTGGGACTGCACGCAACGCGGCGCGCCGGTCCGCATGAAGGCGCCCAGGGATCCGGATGGCCACGGCACACACGTCGCGGGCATCATCGCGGGCGCCGCGCCGCGGGGATGGAAGGGCGGCCAGCGCGGCATCGCTCCGCAAACGAAGCTCATGGTCTACAAGGTGCTCGACGACCAGGGACGGGGCGAGGACGCCTCCATCATCAAGGCGCTCGACCACATCGCCGAGCAGAACGAGAACCACAGCGAGGGACTCGCCATCCACGGGCTCAACCTGAGCCTCGGCGGCCCCTTCGACGCTACCGTCTATGGCTGCGGCTTCTCGCCCATCTGTGTCGAGCTGCGCCGCCTCTGGCGCGCGGGCGTGGTGGTCGTGACCGCATGCGGCAACGAGGGGCAGGTCGCCATCGACACGCCCGAGGGCGCCTACGACCTCTACGCGACGATGTCGATCGGCGATCCCGCGAACCTCGAGGACTGCATCGCGGTGGGATCGGTGAACGCCGACAAGCCGCACCTGTACGGCATCTCGGCGTTCTCCTCGCGCGGGCCCACGGCCGACGGCCGCGCCAAGCCCGACGTGGTGGCGCCCGGGGAGCGCATCAGCTCATGCAACTCGCGCTTCCGCAGCGCGAAGAGCGACGACCTCTACTACGAGGTGAGCGGCACCAGCATGGCGGCGCCCCACGTCTCGGGCCTGCTTGCCGCCTTCCTGTCGGTGCGGCGCGAGTTCCGCGGCCGGCCCGACGAGGTGAAGAAGGTGCTTCTCTCCACCTGCACCGACCTCGGGCGCGACCGCTACCACCAGGGCAGCGGCCTGCCAAACCTCATGCAGATGCTGCTGGCGGTATAGCGGTCAGCCCGAGCACAGCGGCGGCGAGCTGGAGAACACCTGCCGCGAGATGAGCTTGCTGACCGCCGCGCCGTTCACGGTGTATTCGAGCGTGCCGGTTTCGCCGCTGGCGAAGCGCAGCCGCATCGTGCCGACCTGCGTGACGCCGATGCCGGTCCAGGGCTGCGCGTTGAAGGCCGGCCCCGACGTGCGGTAGAGCTCGCCGAAATACGAGCCGTCGGACTGGCGCACCCCACCGGACATCACCAGCCAAAGGCCCTGGCCGTCGAGCCCGTAGGTGAAGAGCGTCGCGAAGATCGTGTTGCCCTGGTGCGTGAGGTTGATGCCCCAGCCCGATTCCGCCGAGTTCCACCACAGGTCCTGGTAGTTGCTCGCGCCCTGGCGGCTGGCGGTCGAGCCGACGCAGGTCGCTGCGGCTGCGCCGAAGACCTGCCGCTGGATGGTCTTGAGCACGCTCAGGCCGTTAACGCTGTAGGTCAGGCTTCCCGCGTTGGCGCCGGAGAATCCGAGCGACATCGTGCCCACCCGCGTGAGGTTGCCCGAGTTGATCGGCGGGAACGGTACCGAGTTGAACGCGGGGCCCGTCGTGCGATAGAGGTCGCCAGTGAAGACATCGCTCGAGCCCTGGCGCACGCCGCCCGACATCACCAGCCACATCGGCGCGCCGGTGGTGTCGTACGTGAACAGCGTGGCGAAGACGATGTCGCCCTGGTGGTTCACGTTCACGCCCCAGCCCGACTCGGCCGGATTCCACCACAGCGCGGTGTAGTTGGCGCCGCCACCCGAGGCCGTGGTGCCCGTGATGGAAACGTCATCGATTCGGAAGGAGGTGAAGTCGGAAAAGTCGTTCACCGCACGGAACTGCAGCCGCACCGTCTGGCCGCTGAAGGCCGACAGGTCGTAGGTCGAGCTCTGCTCCCAGCCCGAGGTGGTCGTCTGGTTGGAGAAGCTCGCCAGCGTTTCCATGGTCGCGCCGGTGCTCGGGTTGACCACGCTCACGGTCATCGTGTCGAAGGCGCCGGAGATCGTCTCGTTGGTCGTGATGCGGTACCAGAACTGCAGGCGTGCCTGCCCCGAAGGCACCACCACGTCCTGGGTGAGGGTGTCCGTGAGGTCGTTGTTGCCGCCCAGCCATGCGTACCAGCTGCCCGCGCGCGCCATCGTCGCATCGTTCGTGATGATCAACGTGTTGTTCGACGAGCTCTGCGCCCAGTTCACCGGCCCGCTTTCGAAGCCGGGGTTGGCGAGCACGTTCGGCCCCTGGGGCTGTTGCGAGCCCGGCTGCAGGTACTGCGCGATGTTGGCGAAGACCTGGTCGAAGCGGGAGTAGAAGTCGTAGAGGTCCGAAGGCCCCGCCGCGCAATGCGAGGCGCCCCCCAGCAGGCCGCCGCGGAAGCGGTAGCCGGACGAGGCGTTGCCCGAGAAGATGCCCGAGCCGCTGCTGCCGCCCTCGGTGACGCCCGTGGAAAGCCCCGTCCAATCCACGCGCATGAAGTTGCCGCTCGCGAGGTCGCCGGCGGAGCCGAAGCCGGTGACGCGTCCCAGGCTCACCTTCTTGTAGTCGCCCTGCGGATGGTGGATCGCCGTCATCGGCGTGTTGACCGCCGGTTGCGCGGCATCCCAGCCGGCGTAGATGGCGTTGGCCGGCGGCGAGGCGTTCAGGCGCAGCAGCAGCGCGTCGGAGACGGTGCTGGCGAAGAGCAGCGTGGCGCCGCCCGCCACCTGCACGTAGTTGGGGCTCTGGACGTTGTTGCCGCAGCCGGTGGTTTCGTAGAACCAGTGCGTGGTGAGCGTGCTCGCGCGCGACTGGGTGCTGATGCAATGCGCGGCCGAGTAGAAATACGGCGTGAAGGAGTTGTCGGACGGATTGAGCAACGTGCCGGTGCAGAAGGCGGTGCCGCCGCTGTTGCCGGTGAAGGTCATGCGCGCGACCGACCGGCCCGTTTCGGACAGGGCCGCGTCGCTTGCGGCGCGGCAGATGAAGTCCACCTCGCACGCGCCGGAGGCTTTCGCGACCTGCTCGGCGCGCGGATGCGCGGGGCTCACGAAGAGGTGCGAGATGCGGGAAATTTCGAGCGAGACCTCGGAGGCCGCCGCACCTGCCGGCACGAAGACCTCGAGGCGTCCGGCCTGTCCTTCGAGCACCGGGCTCCAGAAGGTCGAACCCATGGCCATCACGTCGGAGGCGGTGAAGGGGCCATAAACGACGTCGGGACGATCGGCGCCCACGAAGCGAAGCTCCGCGCGGGCAGGCAAGCTCGCCACGGAAAGGCCGATGCGCAGCGCCGCCGCGCCGGTCGAGGTGACCTGCCAGTGGGCCGCCGTGCCGCCGGCAGCCGGAACGAACCGGGGCGAGCCCGCCATGGCGCGCATCGCGGCATCGACTTCGCGGCCGATGCCGATCTCCAGGCGCTTCAGGCGCGTGGCGGCGTTGGCCTTCTTGAGGTTCTCGATTGCCTCGGGATCGGGCGCAGCCAGCCGGATATGCGCGACCGGCGCGCCGAGCGCGCGCAGCGCCTCCACGCGCGCGGACTTGGCGCTCGGCGGGGCGACGGCCGGGCCGTTGGACTGGGCAAAGGCGGGAAGGGAGGCGGCAAGCGCGAACGCGAGGTTCGCGGCAAAGGCCAAGGGCAAGAAGCGGCGCATCGAGTCTCCTGGGATGTCGGCGCGGGCCAGCGCGGGACCGCGGGAACTCGACAAGGTAGCATCATTTCCCGGCGAAATCGCGGGAAGAATCCGCAACTTACGGGTTGGCCACCTTTCCCAGGAAAGCCTCCAGGACGTTGTTGAACTCCTTGGGCTTGTCGAGGTGCGGCCAGTGCCCGGTGCCCTCGATGCGCACGCTCGGCACCTTCGGTCGCAGCCTGTGCAGGTCCTGGGGAGCTTCCTGCGCGTCGGTATACACGAGCAGCTTAGGGCCGGCGAAGCGATCGAAATCGCGCAGCGTGTCGTGCGCGAAAAGCGCCCGGATGATCGCGATCGACTCCTTCTTCGGCACGCTGTTCATCTGGTCGAGCACGATGCGGCGCACGTGCGACTGGGAGCCCTGCACCAGCTTCTCCCAATAGCCCTGCATGGTCGCCTCGTAGTCGGCCTCGATCGCGGCGAGCGTCTTGCGCGCCTGCTCGCGCGGCGTCTTGCCGGGTGCGCCGACCAGCACCAGGCCCGCCACCTTCGTGGGATAACGCGCCGCGAAGTCGGCGGCCACGGCCGCTCCCAGGCTGTGGCCGACCAGCACCACGCGATCGAGCTTCAGCTGGTCGATCACCGTCTTCACGTCGCGCGCGAAGGCCTCGACCCGCAGGTCGTTGTTGCGCGGATGCGCCGACTTGCCGTGGCTGCGCAGGTCGATCGCAAGCGCACGGCGCTCGTGCCGCAAATGCGCGAGCTGCGAGGACCAGTGCGACGAGTCGCCGCCGAAAGAATGCAGGAAAAGCACGGGCAGGCCCTCGGTGCCGCCGCCATCGTCGACATAGATGGCACCGGCCTCGCCCTGCAGGCTCTGCGTGCCCGTCTTCGCCTGCTGGGCTCCGACCCACGGGGACCAGCTCGTCACGAGCAGTGCGGCGGCGAAAGCGCCGGCGGCCCAGGCGATCGGATTGGCGGCACGCAGCATCGATGCCATGCGTCTTGCAGGGGAAGAGACTCGTTAGTCCGATGGAGCCCCCGGGCGTTCCGGCCGGTAGAAATTTCTGCCGATGCAACGCGTTCCTGATTACGTACCCGAAATCGTGGCTCCCGGCGGGGCATGCATCTTGCGGCGGTTTTTTCCCTCGAACCTCAGGAGGCCCCATGAAGACCACTACGACCCTCGCATCCGCCGTGGCCATTGCGCTCGGCACCGCGCTGACGCCGCTTGCGCTCGCACAGGCCGGCTCCGGCACGGGCTCTCTGACCTCGTCGGGCACCGGATCGGTTACTTCGTCGGGCACGGGATCCACGACCGGCGCCTCGGGCAGCATCGTCGGAGGCTCGTCAACCGGCAGCTCGACGCTGGGCGGCAACAGCAGCATCACGACGAGCCCGTCCAGCACGACGACGACGACCGGCAGCCAGGCGGGAGTGGCGACCGTGCCGCAGACCGCGACCACCATCGGCACCACGAGCTCGAGCTCCACGACGCTCGGCGCGACAACCACGGATTCGACCACTGCACGCAGCGGCGCGGTCGTGGGCGGCGTCTCGGCTCCCGGCCAGACGGTCACCACCGTCACAGGCCCGGCTGTCACTACGGTCGACGGCGGCGCCAGCATAGTCAGCTCCAGCGCCACCGCGTCCGACCAGGCCTTGCTGGACGCCATAATTTCCGCGCTGGGTTCGGACCCCACGCTGGAAGGGGCGCGCCTCACGGTGATCGTCGACCAGGGTGTCGTGACCCTCAGTGGAACGACACAGGACCAGGGGCAGGCCTCGCGCGCGTTGAGCCTCGCCCGGAACGCGGGCGCGCGGCGCGTCGTGGGCGACATCCGCACGCTGGGCTGACGCCGCTCACCGTCCCGTCTTCGCCAGCCCGGGGGTCCTCATGGCGTAATGCTACGCTGCGCGCCATGAAAATCGACCTCGGTGGCAAGCGCATCGTCGTGGCCGGCGGCAGCCGCGGCATCGGCCGCTCGATCGCACTGGCCTTTGCGCGCGCGGGTGCAAGCGTTTCGATCTGCGCTCGCGGCGCGCAGGCGCTCGAAGCGACGCGCAAGGAGATCGCGGCAGTGGGCGGATTCGTCCATGCCGCGACCTGCAACCTCTCGAGCGATGGGCAGATCGCGCGCTACATCCCGCAGGCCGCCGAAGCGCTGGGCGGAATCGACGTGCTGGTGAACAACGCCACGGCGGGCGCGCTCGGCGAGACCGAGCAGGCGTGGGAGGAGAGCCTGTCGGTCGACCTGCTGGCGGTCGTGCGCGCTTCGAGGGCGGCGCTGCCTTTCCTCGAGAAGGGGCGAGAGCCCGCCATCATCAACATCTCGTCGGGCTCGGGACTGAATCCCTCGGTTCGCACGCCCGCCTACGGCGCCGCGAAGGCGGCGGTGATCCACTACACCCGCACGCAGGCGGCCGCGCTCGCGATGAAGGGCATCCGCGTCAATTGCGTGGCGCCGGGCTCGATCGAGTTTCCCGGCGGCTCATGGGAGGAGCGCAGGACCACGGATCCCGCGCTCTACAACCAGGTGCTCGCCTCGATGCCAGCCGGGCGGCTGGGACGGCCGGAGGAAGTCGCGAACGTGGTCCTGTTCCTCGCCTCGCCGCTCGCGACCTGGGTGACGGCACAGGTCGTCGGCGTCAATGGCGGCCAGGGGTTCGCGAAGTGAGCTTGCACGCGCTGGTCATCCGCAACGCGACGATCATCGACGGCACCGGGGCGCCGCGCTACGGCGGCGACATCGCGATCGCTTCGGGGCGCGTGGCGGCGATCGGCGGCGACATCGGGCGGGGCGGCCAGGAGATCGATGCCGCGGGCAGGATCGTGGCGCCGGGCTTCATCGACGCGCACACCCACGACGATCGCCTGATGCTCTCGTCGCCCGACATGGCGCCGAAGGTCAGCCAGGGCGTGACGACCGTGGTCGCGGGCAACTGTGGCGTGTCGCTGGCGCCGGCACCCGGAGGCATGCGCAATCCCGTGGTCCCGCCGCTCAACCTCATGGACGAAAGCGGCGACTGGTTTCGCTTCCGCAGCTTCGCCGACTATGTGCGGGCGCTCGAGGCTTCGCCGCCCGCTGCGAACTGCGCGTTGCTCGTCGGGCACACCTCCCTGCGCGTGCAGACGATGGACACCTTCGACCGGCCGGCGAGCCGGGAAGAAATCGCCCGGATGCGACGGCTGGCGGACGAGGCCCTTTCGGCCGGCGCCATCGGCATCTCCACCGGTCTCTTCTACGAGCCCGCGCGCGCCGCACCCACCGAAGAAGTGATCGAGGTGTGCCGGCCGCTTTCCGAGCGCGGCGGTGTCTACTGCACGCACATGCGCGATGAGGGCAACGGAGTCATCGACTCCCTCGAGGAAACCTTCCGCATCGGCCGCGAGCTCGGGGTGACGGTGGTGATCTCGCACCACAAGGTGATTGGATCGGCCAACCACGGGCGATCGGTCGAAACCCTGCCGCTCATCGCGAAGCGCATGGCCGAGCAGCCCGTGGGACTCGATTGTTATCCGTACTGCGCGTCCTCGACGATCCTGTCGGCAGATCGCGCGCGGGAAGCCTCGAAGACGCTCGTCACCTGGTCCAAGCCGCATCCCGAGCTCGCAGGCGCGGACCTGGACGAGGTCGCGCGGCAGCTGGGTCTTGGCCTGGATGAGGCGGTGAGGGAGCTGCTCCCGGCAGGCGCCGTCTATTTCTCCATGGACGAGGCCGACGTGCGACGAATCCTGTCCTTCGACCGAACGATGGTGGGCTCCGATGGATTGCCGCACGACGCCTCGCCACACCCACGCCTGTGGGGCACGTTCCCGCGCGTGTTGGGCCACTACGCGCGCGGCGTCGGGCTGTTCTCGCTCGAGACGGCAGTGCACAAGATGACGGGCCTCACGGCACGCACGTTCGGCTTGAAGGACCGCGGAGTGCTGGCGCAGGGCATGGCCGCCGACATCGCGATCTTCGATGCCGAAGCCGTCGCGGACGTGGCGACCTTCGCCGACCCCATCCGGGCGGCGAAGGGTATCGACACGGTGATCGTGAACGGCGAGGTGGCCTGGCGGGATGGGAAATCGAGCGGCGCGCGCGCCGGGCGGGTGCTGCGGGGCTGATCAGGCAAAATCGAAGCTTTCGTCCCATTCGGCCACGCGACCATGTACCAGGACCTTTCCCTCTATATCAACGGCCAGTTCCTCGAGGGCGGCGGCCGCCGCGAAAGCGATGTCGTCGATCCGGCCACCGACCAGGTGATCGGCAAGCTGCCCCACGCGACGAAGGAAGACCTCGACCTCGCGCTGCAAAGCGCGCACACGGCCTTCCAGGCCTGGCGCAAGTCCTCGCCGATGGAACGCAGCCGCATCCTGCGCAAGGTGGGCGAGCTCTCGCGCGAGCGCGCGAAGGAAATCGGCCGCAACATGACGCTCGACATGGGCAAGCCGCTCGCCGAGGCAGTGGGCGAGGTCATCGTGTGCTCCGAGCATGCGGACTGGGCGGCCGAGGAGAGCCGGCGCATCTACGGCCGCGTGGTGCCGGCGCGCAGTGAGGGCGTGCGGCAATTCGTCCTGAAGGAGCCCATCGGCGTGGTGGCGGCTTTCTCGCCCTGGAATTTCCCCTTCAACCAGGCGATCCGCAAGATCGTCTCGGCCCTCGGGGCCGGGTGCACGATCATCATCAAGGGACCGGAAGACGCGCCGAGCGCGCTGGTGGCGATCGCGCAGATGTTCCATGAAGCGGGGCTGCCGGCCGGATGCCTCAACGTGGTCTGGGGCGTGCCGAGCGAGGTCTCGACCTACCTCATCCATTCGCCCATCGTGCGCAAGATCTCGTTCACCGGCTCGGTGCCCGTGGGCAAGCAGCTCGCCGCGATGGCGGGCTCGCTCATGAAGCCCGCCACCATGGAGCTGGGCGGGCACTCGCCGGTGATCGTCATGGACGATGCCGACGTGGAGAGCGCCGCCGACATCATGGCGGCTTCCAAATTCCGCAACGCGGGGCAGGTGTGCGTCTCGCCCACGCGCTTCTACGTCCAGGAGAAGGCCTACGACCGTTTCGTCTCGCGCTTTCTCGACAAGGTGAAGACGCTCAAGGTTGGGCCTGGGCTCGAGGAAGCCACGAAGATGGGGCCACTCGCGCACAAGCGGCGCGTCCCGGCGATCGCGAGCTTCGTCGAGGACGCGGATGCGCGCGGCGCCAAAGTGCTTGCGGGCGGCAACAAGCTGGGGGACAAGGGCAACTTCTTCGAGCCCACCGTCATCGACGAGCCGCCCGACGACTCGAAGCTCATGCGCGAGGAGCCGTTCGGCCCCATCCTGGGGCTGAAGAAATTTAAGACCCTGGATGAGGCGATCGAGAAGGCCAACTCGCTGCCCTACGGCCTCGCCGCTTATGCATTCACCACCTCCACCCGCAACGCGACGCGGATCGGCGACGGGCTGGAGAGCGGCATGGTGACGATCAACCACCTCGGCTTCGCCCTCGCGGAGGTGCCGTTCGGCGGCGTGAAGGACAGCGGCTACGGCAGCGAGGGCGGCGCCGAGACTTTCGACGGCTACCTCGTCACGAAATTCGTGACGCAGAAGGGATGACGCCATGGCGAAGGCCTACTGGATAGCGATGTACCACAAGGTCCACGACGCCGAGGCGTTGGCGGCCTACGCGAAGCTGGCAGGGCCGGCGATCACGGCCGCCGGTGGCAAGTTCCTGGCGCGCGGCAGCCCTGCTGCCGTCTACGAGCAGGGCGTGAACATGAGGACCGTGCTGGCGGAGTTTCCCAGCGTGGCCGCGGCGACCGGCTGCCACGACAGCCCCGCATACCAGGAAGCCCTTCGCGTGCTCGGCAACGCGGTCGAGCGGGACCTGCGCATCGTGGAGGGCGTCGAGTAACACCGCGCGTGGAGCATCCGTTACGGCGCGCCCTGCCGCTCATCGTATTCGCGGGGCTTTGCTTCGCCTCGCTCGACGCCACCGCCAAGTTTCTCGTCGCCGACCACGGCCTGTTGCTGGTCGTCTGGGCCCGGTACGTGGGGCAGATGCTGGTGAGCACGCCGATCGCATGGCAGCGCGGCGGCAGCGGCTTCTGGCGCACGCGCCATCCCGGCGTGCAGCTCATCCGCTCCATGTGCCTGGTGTCGGCGACACTCTGCTTCTTCGGCGGGCTGCGCTTCCTGCCGCTTGCCGAGGGCACGGCGATCGCGTTCCTCGCCCCCATGTTCGCCATCCTCTTCTCGGGCCCGTTGCTCGGCGAGAAGCCCACCCGCGCGCGATGGCTCTCCGCCATCGGCGGCTTCGCCGGCATCCTCTTCCTGGTGCGTCCCGGCACCGCGATCTTCCACCCCGCCACCGCCCTGCTGGTGATGGCGGCCATCTCCAATGCGTTCTACCAGTTGCTCACGCGCAAGGTGCCCGGGGACACGCCGCACACGACGCTGTTCTATTCGGGGCTCGTGGGCAGCATCGTGCTGACCGCGGCCGTTGCGGCCAGCGACGGATTCCATTTCAGCCTCTCGGCGCGCGAAACCCTGCTCTTCGCGCTGCTCGGGATCTTCGCCGGCCTCGGCCACTTCTGCCTCATCGGCGCGTTCCTTCGCGCGCCCGCGTCGTTGGTCGCGCCTTTCACCTACCTGCACATGATCTGGGCAACGGTCTACGGCTACGTGGTCTTCGCGCACCTGCCCGATGGCCTTTCCGCCGTCGGGATGGCGATCATCGTGGCGAGCGGCGTGGCGCTGGTGCTGCATGAGCGACGCCGCTGAGCGACTCAGGCAGAATCGCGGCATAACTCGAACGACACGCCAAGCGAGGGGAGGCTGGGATGCGCGCGCTTTCGGAAGGCGACGGCTCGCTGGTGATCGCCGGACCCACTTGGCTGGGACTGGCGTTCATCGCCATCGCCGTCGTCCTGACCATCCTGGTGCTGGTGTTGCAGCGCCCACGCCCCGTGCGACTGGGCTCCTTCCTGGGCGCGATCATCCTCCTGGTCGCCGGCTGGCACCTCATCGGCAACAAGACGACGCTCGAGCCGCGCGGCTATTACGTCGAAAGCATCTATGGGGAGGAGGAGCGCCGCGGCTGGCTGCAGGTGCGCCAGATCGTGTCCGGCGGACCGAACACGGACCCCGACCACCTCGTACTGCAGTTGCGCAACTCGAGCGAGGCGACCATCGACCTCTCGGGGCTGGGGCCCGCCGAGCGGGCCCGGGTGGTCGCCTTCGTGAAGAAACAGCTGACTCGCTAGCGGCGGTGCCAGTGGCGCCCGTATGACAGGCTCAATCCCACGGATGGGCCCGGCGCGTAGTAGCGCGGGTAGTAGGTCGGCCCGTAGTAGGGATCGTAATAGCGAGTGACCGGGCGGTCGTAGTAGTAGCCGTCGTTATAGGCGTAGTCGTCGTAATAGGGCCCGGTCGCGCAGCCGCCCAGCAATGTCGCGGCGGCGACGCCCAGCAGGGCTTTTCTCGAGATCATGACTGTTGCTCCTTCGGCGTGGCTTCGGTCAGGGTGGCCGCGGCGGGCTCCTCGGTCGCCGCTTCCTGGGTGCCCGCGTTTTCCGCCAGGCGCGCTTCGCCCGTGGGCGGGACCCAGATGACCACCTCGTCGTGCGCGAGCGTGTTGATCACCTCGCCACCGGGCGCATGCGCCCGGGCGACTTCGGTGGCGCGGATGCGTTGCGCTTCATTGAGCGCGGAACCGGTGAGGAGGATGGCCCCCTCCTCGGTCGGCTGCACGGTGATCTTCGAGTTCTTCAGCGCCGGGTCCGCGTTGAGGGCCACGGCGACGGCATTGGCCACCTCGTCGTTCTTCGAGACCGATGCGACGGGTTCGGCGACGAGCCCTTGCGGCGCCATCAGCGGATCGGTGGGCGTGGCCGTGCTCGTGCGGGCTTCGGCGGCGACGGGGGTCTGCGAGTGCGCGATCGGCAGGGTGCTCGCGAGGAGCGCGGCGGCAAGCGTATGGGCAAGGCGGAATTTCATGGGGGTCTCCAGGGCGTCTTCCTGTTTCGACCCCGCGCGAGGCGGATGTTCGGGCCCGCACTCCAACAGGGCTATGAAATCCGCGAACCCGCCTCCTGCCGTTCCCTTACGCCGGCAGGAATAGGACTACAGACAGTCCGCCGCCCTCCCGATTGTTTAGAGCGATCCTACCGCCGTGCGCCTCGGCGATCTCGCGCGCGAGCGCGAGGCCCAGTCCCGTTCCGGTCCGCTTGGTCGAATAGAACGGCACGAGCGCATTCGACATCACCGCCTCGGTCATGCCGCTGCCGCGGTCGGCCACCTCGATCGCGAGCAGATCCGCGGTCCGACGCACCGAGATGCTCACGCCTTCGGCGGGCGATCCCGACTCGTGCGCGTTCTTGAGCAGGTTGAGCAGCGCCTGCTGCAGCTGCGAGGGATCGAACGTTGCACCGCCCGGCGGGAAGTCGCCCTCGATGCGGAAGGGCATTTGCAGCTGCAGCGCGCTCAGGAACTCGCGCCATTCCACCTGCTGCTTGCGAGGCGCGGGCAGCTTGGCGAAGCGCGCGTAGCCGTCGATGAAGCGCTCCAGGTGGCGCGCGCGCTCCTCCACCGTCGCGAGGATCTCGGGAAGGCGCTGCGTGTTGCCGCGTCGCAGCAACTCGCCGGCGGATTTGGCGAGCGACGCCACGGGGGCGAGCGAGTTGTTGAGCTCGTGGCTGATGACGCGGATCACCTTCTTCCACGTCTGCACTTCCTGCCGCCGAAGCTCCGAGGTCAGGTGGCGCAGCAGGAAGAGCTCGTGGCGCCGCGCGTTGAGCGTGAAGCCGCGACGGGATAGGTGATAGATCTCTTCCTCGCCACCCGCATCGTCGCGGCTCGCGACGGTGAAGAGGCCGTCGCCACCACGCTCGATCGCGGCGCGCAGCGAGGCGAATGTCCGCGAAAGCAGCTCGTCCATCGAGGTGCCTTCCAGCCGGCGGCCCTCGTTCAGGAGCTGGCGCGCGGCTACGTTGGCGAACACCAGCTTGCCCGAGGCATCCACCAGCATCATCGCCACCGGAGTGTTCTGCACCATGGTGTCCAGGAGCAGCTCGCGCTGTACGAGATCCAGCCGCTGCTCGCGCAGCACCGCTCCAAGGGCATTGTGCGCATCGACCAGGTCGCCCATCTCGTCGTTGCGTTTCCAGTGCAGGCCGAAGGCGTAGTCGCCATCCCGGTAGCTGATGACGGTGCCGCCGAGCGCGCGCAGCATCGCGAGCAGCGGGCGCAATTGCGCGCGGGCGGCGAGCACCGCGATCGGCACCATGACGGTGGTGGCGATGAGCGCCGCGGCCACCGGCTCGCCGGGGATGAGCTGCAGCAGCCCCACGACGAGGATCACGCTGGCGGTCACCGTGGCGAGCGCCAGCAGCGACAGGCGCGCGGCGATGGTGAAGCGCAGGCTGCGCCGTTGCGGCATCAGGACGGATCCGCCAAAAGGACCATTCTGCCGCAGGTGGACCTGCATTCGGCTCCGCTCCTCCTGCATTTCGTCGCGGCGCAGATGAAGCGCGCGGGGCCAGCCCGTACGCTGATTCCATGACTTCCCTTCGGTTTGTGCTGGCGGGCGTTTCGCTCGCCACCGCGAGCGCCTGCTCCGAGCCGCCCACCGGCATGGCCGATCCGCCGCTGCGGGCGACTCATCACGCGAGCTTCGGCGCCTTCTCGCTGCCGGTATGGCAGGTCGCGTTTTCCCCGAACGGTCGCCTGCTCGCAGCCGCCGGCGCCGATGGCTCCATCACGCTCTGGCGCTGGCCTGAGCGAAGGGTCCTCCGCACGTTCACCCAAGCCGGGGGCGCGACCGGCCTCGCGTTCGCTCCCGACGGCGCGCGCTTGGCGACCAGCGGGTACGACCGTGCGGTGCGCATCTGGAACGTCGAATCCGGCGCGCTCGAGCGAACGCTCGAAGGCCACGCCGGGACGGCATGGACCGTGGCCTGGAGTCCCGACGGCCAACGCCTCGCGAGCGCGGGCGAGGACAGGACGGTGCGCATCTGGAACGCGCAGGACGGTCGCGCGCTGCACGCTATCGATGCACATGACCTCAACGTCTGGTCCGTGCGTTTCACGCCCGACGGCAAGCGGCTGGCGAGCGGCAGCTTCGACAAGCTCGCCAAGGTCTGGATCGTGGAATCCGCGGGGCTGGCAATGACGCTTCGCGGCCATGACGAAGCGGTGGTGGAAGTCGCGGCGAGTCCCGATGGCCGGATTTTTGCCACGGCGGGCGACGACCGCAAGGCGCGCTTGTGGCACGCGGCCGACGGACGCCTGCTGCACGCGCTGGAGGGCGGCCAGGACCACCTTTACGCGGTGACCTTCACCCCGGATTCGGCCTACGTGGTCACGGGTGGCCGCGAGAAAGGGGCCGTGGGAACCTTGATGAAGCAGCTCGGCGTGCGCTGGGGCGAAAAGCGCGATCCCACCGTGCGGATCTGGCGCGTCTCCGACGGTGTGTTGGTGCAGGCCCTCGCCGACGCCCGCGACGACGTGCACTCCGTCGCCGTGAGCCCCGACGGCCGATGGCTCGCGGCGACCGGCCAGGATGGCACCGTAACGACCTGGAGCCTTCGGCCGAAGGCGAACTAGTCGCCGGCGCGCTGGATGCCCAGGCGCTCCATGCGCCGATAGAGCGCCTGCCGGCTCAGTCCCAGGTCCGCCGCCGCCTGCGCCACGACGCCCGCATTGCGCGCGAGCGCGTCCTCGATCGCATGGCGGTCCACCACGCCCTCGGTTTCGGCAACGGGCGCCGAGGGCAACCCGAGGTCGGCCGCGGTGATGACCGAACCCTTGGCGAGGAGGCTCGCGCGTTGCATCACGTTCTTGAGCTCACGCACGTTCCCGGGCCACACGTGGCGCTGCAAGGCGGCCAGGGCGGAGGCGTCCAGGCGCTTGCCTTCGCCGGTGAAGGCCTCGGCGAGCGGCACGATGTCGTCGGGACGCCTCGCCAGCGCGGGCAGCTCGAGCTCGATCACGTTCAGGCGGTAGAACAGGTCTTCACGGAAAGTGCCGGCGCGGATCATCGCGCGCAGGTCCGCGTTGGTCGCGCTGATCACCCGCACGCGCACCTGCCGCTCCTCGTTGGAGCCCAGCCGCTGGAAGCGCCCGCTCTCCAGCACGCGCAGCAGCTTCACCTGGCCGGCTGCGGGCAGGTTGCCGATCTCGTCCAGGAAAAGCGTGCCGCCATCGGCGGCCTCGAACTTGCCCGCGCGCGCCTTGGCCGCGCCGGTATAGGCGCCCGCCTCGGCGCCGAAGAGCTCGGCCTCGATGAGCTCCGAAGGCAATGCGCCGCAGTTGAGCGTGACGAAGGGCCCGTCCTTCACCGAGGAGTTGGCCTGGATGATCTCGGCCAGGCGCTCCTTGCCGCTGCCGTTGGGGCCCGTGAGCAGCACCGGCACGTCCGCGCGCGCGACGCGGCAGGCAAGGTCCAGCACGCGTTGCGTCGCGGCATCGCGCCACACCATTCCGCGCGTGTCGTACTGCTCCTGCAGCTGCTTGCGGCCGCGGGCGTCGCGCCGCGCGCGCTCGCGCAGCGCCCGGTTGGCCTGCCCCAATTCGACCAGGTTCCTCACCGTCGTCACGAGCCGCTCATCGTTCCAGGGCTTGGCCACATAATCCGCGGCGCCCGCCTTCACCAGCTCCACCGCCATGTCGAGGTGGGTCCACGCGGTCATGAGGATCACGGGAACGTCGGGGCGCCGTTCGCGGATGCGGCCGAAGAGCGCGCGTCCTTCCTCCCCGCCCGTGGTGTCGGCGGCGAAGTTCATGTCCTGGATCACCAGGTCGACGGCCGCGCGCTCGAGCAGGGCGAGCCCTTTGGCCGGCGAATCGGCGTGGACCGTCTCGATGTCGTGCAGCGACAGCAGCACGTCCAGCGCCGTGGCGATCGAGGCGTTGTCGTCGATTACAAGAACTGTCGGCATGAAGCGGGGACGGGGACGGGGGCGGGACGGAACTTCAGGCGGTGCGGGTCGCGATCGCCGGCGAGATGCTCGCCGCCTTCGAGGCCGGCCCGTACACGGCGGCGATGCCGAGCACCCAGAGTGCGGCGGCACCGTAAGCCATGTATTCGATCGGCAGCCGCGGCATGCCGGTGTAGGCCATGAGCAGCCGGTTGAGCCCGACGGCCAGCATGAGGCCGGCCACGATGCCGCCCGTGGTGATGATGAAGTTTTCCACCATGAAGTAGCGAAGGATATCCCGCCACCGCGCGCCCAACGCCCGCCGCACGCCGATCTGCTTGCGCCGCTGCGCCACGCGCAGCATCGTCATGCCGACGATCCCGCTCAGCGTCACGAGCAGCAGCAGCGCGCTGATGGAAACGAGCATCCAGGCCATGGCGCGCTCGTTGCGGTAGCGGCTTTCCCGATCCTCGGCCACGGAGCGCTTGAAGGTTCGCACCGGCGCGGGCGCGGCCTTGCGGATCGCTTCCTCGGCATCCTTGAGCACCTGCTCGAGCTTTCCGGGCTCGGCGCGAACGGCCCAGCGCGAGAACGAGAGGGATGCCCGGAAAGGAAGGATGACCGAGTAGGGGCCCGTAAGCGAGCCCGCGCCCTGGCTCATCAGGTTTTCCACGACGCCCACGATGCGCATGGGCTTCATGCGGCCCTCGGAGCCTTGCCAGAGATTGCGACCTACATAGGTGGTCGCGTCGGGAAAGAGGAACTTGGCCAGCGGCAGGGTGATGACGACCACGCCTGGCGTGCCGTCATCCGGCCCCGCGGTGCGCGGATCGTACTCGAGCAGGTCGGCTTCGTTCAGGTCGCGCCCCTCGACGAACCTGAGCCCGAGCGTCGCCGCAAAGCCGGGCTGCACGCTGTAGAACGCGGGCGTGGCCGATTCGCGCGCCTGCTCCGGGGACAGGCGAATGCTGCTCGAGGAGCCCGAGCGCGACATCGGCATCTGCGAGGTCCACCCTACCGAGAGGACGCCCGGCACCGCTTTCAACGCTTCGCGCTCGCGTTGCTGCTGGGCGAGGGTCTCCACATGCGACATCTGCGCGAGGGGCCGGACGAATACGTAACCCACGTCGCGCTCGTTCACCACGCCGCTCGGGCGCTGCGAGACCGCGATGCGCTGCTGCACCACGAAGAGCGCGTTGGCGAGGATAGCCAGGCTGATGGCTACCTGGAGTGCCACCAGCAGCGGGCCGGTGCGGCTGCGAAGCAGGGTCGAAAGGATCGGGCGGATTTCCATGGCGAGCCTCACTGCGACTTGAGTTGCAGGGCGGGGGAGACCTGGCACGCGCGCCAGGTCGGAAGCAGTCCGGCGACGAGCGCGGCGCCGACGGCGATCGCGAACGTGGCCGCGAGCATCGGCCAATCCATCTGCGCCACGACCGAGAGGTCCTGCGACTGCTTTCGGATGAGCCAGAGGCTTACCATGGCGAGCAGCAGGCCGATGACCCCGCCGGCGATGCCGACGACCGCCGTCTCGGTGAGGAACTGCCGAAAGATCGCGCCCTGTCCGGCCCCGAGCGCGCGTCGCACGCCCACTTCCGCGGCGCGCGTGGAGAACTTGGCGAGCAGAAGGCCCATCGTGTTCACGATGCACAGCGCGAGGAAGCCGAACGCGAGCCACACCGCGATCTTGTTGTCGGCGCGCACCACTTCCATGTATTCCAGCCACTCGGTCACGTTGAAGAGCCGGTTGGGCGCGTTGCGCTCGAGGCGCCCGCCGCGGCGTTGCTCGGCGGCGTAGTGGTCCAGCCAGGCCTGGGCGGCGGGGCGATCGGCAGGCGAGGCCAGCTCGAACCACGCCTGGATCCACACGCAGTCGGATTCGAGGAAGCCCTTGTAGCCCACGCCCGAGTCGCGGCTGCAGGTGGTGTTCCCGTTCGAGCGCAGCTCGAGCGAGACCGCCGTCTTGAAGGGGATGAAGACTTGGTCCTCGCCATTGAAGTAGCCGCCCGAGCCGTTGGTGAGGTTGGTGTAGCGCGGCGTGGGCTTCCAGTCGCCCACCACGCCGACTACCGTGAAGGTCTCGCCCCACGAGCGAAACGTCTTGCCGACCGGATCGACGTCGCCGAAGATCGCCTCGCTCTTCGACGGGCTCAACACCGCCACGCGTGCCGCGCGCTCGTCGTGCGCGGGGGTCCACGCCGAGCCGTAACGGAAGGGCACCTCGAACATCGCGAAGTAATCGCTGGTCGTGGCCACACCTCCCAGCTGGATCACCGGGTCGTCGCGCTTGGCGGGCTCGACCGCGCCACCGATGTCATAGATCGCGGTGCGCCGCACGCCGGGCCCCGAGCGCAGGTAATTCACCGTGTCGGGATAGGTGCTTTGCTGCGAATACGGCTCCCTCAGCCCCGGCACGTAGTTGCGCTTCGGCGCCACGTCCAGCAGGGGCACCAGCAGCCGGTCGCTCTTGTGCGGGATAGGGTTGCCCGACATCACATGGAGGATCGTGAGGGTGGCCACGCTCGCCGCCACGCCGATGGCGAGCGTGAGCACCATGAGCGCGGTGAGGGCCGGGTTGCGGCGCAGGCTGCGCGCGCCGAGCAGCAGGTAGTAGCGGAACATTCGATTTCTCCTCAGGCGTTCACGGCTTCCCTGACCAGCGAAGGCCCACGCCGCAGGTCGCTCGCGCGCCCGTCGATGATGTGGACGTTGCGCTGCGCGCGCATGGCGAGCTCGGGATCGTGGGTCACCATGATGATGGTGGTGCCCCTGGCGTTGATCTCCTCCAGCAGCTCCATCACGCTCCTCGCCATCTGGCTGTCGAGGTTGCCCGTCGGCTCGTCGGCGAGGAGCAGCGGCGGGGAGCCTGCCAGCGCCCGCGCGATCGCCACGCGCTGCTGCTGGCCCCCCGAGAGCTCCGCGGGATAGTGGTTCTGGCGCGAGGCGAGACCGACCTCCGTGAGCGCGCGCTCGATGCGCTGGCGCCGCTCGGCGGCGGAGAAGCCGCGGTAACGCAGCGGCACGTCCACGTTGTCGAAGAGGTTCAGGTCCGGGATGAGGTTGAATCCCTGGAAGATGAAACCCAGCTTCTCGTTGCGAAGCCGCGAGCGCTTGTCGTCCGAGAGTCCCTTCACGTTCACGCCGTCGAGGGTGAACTCGCCGCCGTCGAAGTCCTCGAGGAGCCCGGCGATGTTGAGGAAGGTCGTCTTGCCCGAGCCCGAAGGCCCCGTCACCGTCACGAACTCGCCCTTCTTCACGTCGATGTCGAAGCCGCGCAGCGCGTGCGTCTCGATCATGTGGGTGCGGTAGACCTTGGTGAGGTCCTTCATGTGGAGCATTTGCGGTCCCTTTCGTGTCACTCGTTGATCTTCACCTGCGCCACGTTCTCGAACTCCTCGGAGCCCGCGATCACCACCCGGTCTCCCGCTTTGACGCCTTCCACCAGCTCCACGGATGCAACGCTGGTTCCGCCGAGACGGATCGGCTTCTTCACGGCGAACCCGTCCTCGATCACGTAGGCGTACTTGCCGCCATGGGCCTCGACGAAGGGACCGCGCGGCACCATCAGCACGTTCTTGCGCTCGTCGATCAGAAGCCGCGCCGTGACCCGCTGGCTTTGCCGCAGGCCCTGCGGCTGCTCGCCCTCGAAGCGCACGCGGGCGAGGACCTGGTTGCGGATCACCTCGGGCGAGATGGCGACGACCTTGCCCAGCGCCTTCACCTCGCCCGTGACGATCTCCGCGCGCATGCCCAGCCCCAGGTCGGTCATGTAGGTCTCCGGGATCTCGAGCTCGACCTCGAGGCGCGAGAGGTCCACCAGCGTCAGGAGGGGCGCGTTGGCGGTGACCACGGTGCGGTCCACCACGGCGAGGCTGCCGACGAGGCCGTCCATCGGCGCGCGCACGTTGAGCTCGTCCACACGGCGGCGAGCCTCGTCCAGTGCCAGCTGCTGGCGCTGGAGCTGCTCGCGCCTCGTGCGCAGCTGCAAGTCCACGTCGTTCGATTCCAGCTCGGCGGCCGAGCGCGCGTGCCTGCCGCGGATCTCCGCCGACTTGAGCGCGTCCTGCGCCTTCTCGAAGTCGTTGCGCGCGATCACGCCCACCACGCCGGCTTTCTCGATGCGCTCGAAGACGCGCTGCGCCGCGGCGCGCTCGATCTCGGCCTGGTCGGCATCGCGGATGGCGGTGAGCTTGGCCTTGCGGGCGATGATCTCCTGGCGCGCGATCTCGGCCTTGAGCTCCTCGAAGCTCGATTGCTCGCGGCGAAGCGCGCTCGCGAGCTCCGGCGACTCCAGTTGGGCGAGCACCTGGCCCTTCTTCACCGTGTCCCCGGCGCTCACCTTGAGAGAGACCGTTGCCGCCGCGGGGGCGAAAAGGGTCGGGCTCACCGCCGCGACCACGCGGCCGTTTACCGAAGCGTCGCGCACGAGCGTTCCCTGCGTGACGGGGGCGATGCGAAGGCGCGATGCGTTGGCCGCGTTGGCCGATGCCAGCCAACCGCTGGCAAGCCACCCGGCCAGGCCCACCAGGGCCGCGCCGGCGACGACACCGACGACGAGGCGTCGCGGCAGTCGGCTACGGGGAGCCTGGAGGGGAGTGTCCTGGGCTGAAGTGTCGCGGATCATTTCGGGGTGGCATGAGCAGGGACCGTGCCAGCGGTAGATCCTTGATTCGCAACGGGGATCCGTTGCTCGTTACGTGTCCGCGATGTCCGGCGAGTGTCCGCCGATCTCCCGCCGCACTTCCTCGCCGTGCTCGCCGAGCCCGGGTGCCAGTCGCCGCACCGATCCCGGCGTGCGGGAGAACGTCACTGGAATGCCGAGCGTGCGAACCGTGCCCTCGCTCGGATGCTCGCGCTCGGCAAAAAACCCCGTCGCCTGCAGGTGCGGATCCTCCAGGACCTCGTCGGGCGACAGGACGCGCGCGATTGGAATGTCGGCATCGGCGAGCAGGGCCAGCCACTCGTCCGTGGAGCGTTGCGCCACCAGTTCGGCGAGCACCCCATACAGGGCGTCGATGTTCTCGCTGCGCTTGGCCGGTGTGGCGAAACGCGCGTCGTCCATGAATTGCGGCGAACCCGCCAGCGTGAAGAAGCGTCGCCACTGCGCATTCGTGTAGGGAAGCAGTCCGATGTATCCATCCAGCGTGCGATACGGGCGGCGATGCGGGGTGAGCACGCGCTCGTATCCCATCGGGGCATTCGACGGGCGAAACGTCTCGCCCGCGAGGTGCTCGAGCAGGTTGAAGGACACCATGGTCTCGAACATCGGCACCTCGATCGCCTGCCCCTTGCCGGAGCGCTCGCGCTCGTAAAGGGCCATCGCGATGGCCCAGGTTGCGGTGAGGCCCGCGCACTTGTCGGCGATGATCGTGTTCACGTATTCGGGGGCGCCGTCGTTGTTGTTGTGGCCCTGCAGCGCCGCCAGGCCACTCATCGCCTGGATCACGTCGTCGAAAGCGGGGCGTCCGCCGTACGGGCCCTTTTCCGAGAAGCCGCAGGTGGTGCAGTGGACGAGGCGCGGATGGCCGGGCGCGAGCGTCTCGTAGTCGAGGCCCAGCTTGCGCAGCGCCTGCGGACGCGTATTCGAGACGAACACATCGGCGCGCGCCACCAGCGAAAGGATCGTGGCCTTGCCCTCGTCGCTCTTCAGGTCGAGCGCGATGCTGCGCTTGTTGCGATTGAAGTTGAGGAATGCGGCGCCCATCCCGGCATTGCGCGAGGGCGCCGCATTGCGGAAGACGTCGCCCTCGGGCGACTCGACCTTGACCACGTCGGCGCCCATGTCGCCCAGGATCTGCGTGGCGTACGGGCCCATCGCCACGGTGGTCATGTCCACGACGCGCACGCCGTCCAGGGGTCCCGCCATCAGTAGGACTTCGGCAGTCCGAGCACGCGCTCGGCGATGTAGCAGAGGATCAGCTGCGGGCTGATCGGGGCGATGCGCGAGATCATCACTTCGCGCAGGTAACGCTCGACGTGGTACTCGGCTGCGTACCCGTAGCCGCCGTGCGTCATGACGGCCGCTTGGCAGGCGTTGAAGCCGGCCTCGCCGGCGAGGTACTTGGCCGCATTGGCCTCGGCGCCGCACGGCTTGCCCGCGTCGTAGAGCGCCGCCGCCTTCATCACCATGAGGCTCGCCGCTTCGAGCTCCATCCAGCATTGCGCGAGCGGGTGCTGGATGCCCTGGTTGCGGCCGATCGGGCGATCGAATACCACGCGCTCCTTCGCGTACTGCGTGGCGCGCCGCAATGCCGCCTTGCCCAGGCCGACGGCCTCGGCGGCAATGAGGATGCGCTCGGGATTCATGCCGTGCAGGATGCACTCGAAGCCGCGGCCTTCCTCGCCGATGCGGTCGGCCATCGGCACGCGCAGCCCCTCGATGAAAAGCTGGTTGGTGTCGACGCTGTGGCGCCCCATCTTGTCGATCGACCGCACTTCCACCTTCGAGCGGTCGAGGTCGGTGTAGAAAAGGCTCATGCCGAGCGAGGGCCTGGCGCACTCCTCCAGCGCAGTCGTGCGCGCGAGCAGCAGCATCTTGTGCGCGACCTGGGCCGTCGAGATGAAAACCTTCGCGCCCGAGATGACGTAGTGGTCGCCTTCGCGAACGGCCTTCGTCTTGATGCGGGTGGTGTTGAGGCCCGCGTCGGGCTCGGTCACCGCGAAGCAGGCCTTTTCCTCGCCCCGGATGAGCGGCGGCAACATGCGCTCCTTCTGCGCCTCGGTGCCGAAGACGACAACGGGATTCAAGCCGAAGATGTTCATGTGCACCGCCGAGGCGGCGCTCTGTCCGCCGCCGGATTCGGCGATCGCCTGCATCATGACCGCCGCCTCGCTCACCCCGAGTCCCGCGCCGCCGTGCTCCTCGGGCATGCAGATGCCGAGCCAGCCATCGCGCGCCAGGGCCTGGTGGAAGTCGTGCGGAAACTCGCCGCTGCGGTCGCGCCGGCGCCAGTAATCGTCGTCGAACGGGGCGCAGGCCTTTTCGATGGCCGCGCGGATCGAGAGCTGCTCCTCGCTGAGGTCGAAGTTCATTGCCGGCATCTTGCCATCGCCCGGCGCGCGGCTGCTACGATTCCCCCATGGCTCCCGAAAACCCCGAAAAGTCCCGCAAGGCCCAGGTCGACGCGGTGCTCCTCAAGCTTCCCGGCGTCGTCGGCAAGAAGATCGGCGGCCTCGACGGCTACTTCGTGAAGGACCGCATGTTCGCCTGCATCAGCGGCAAGGGCGTTGGCCTGAGGCTGCCGGTGGCGACGGCGCGCGACCTGCAGTTCTCGCGCGACAACGTCACTTCCTTCCAGCCGGGCGGCATGACGAGCACGAAGGAGTGGATCCAGATCGACCGGGCCGATGCCGCCGACTACGAGAAGGATATCGAGCTCTTCCAGGCCTCGATCGACTTCGTGAAGAGCGCCGCGCGGTAGGCGCCGCTGCCGAGCTCGTGAGCTTGAGCGTGAGACAAGCGCGTGGCGTGAAGTATCCTTCTGCCTCCCCATGGAACACGGCAACATCCTTCTCACGCACGCGATGCTGTATCTCGCGGCGGCGGTCTTCGCGGCGGTAGCCGCGCATCGTTTCGGTCTCGCCTCGGTCGCGGGGTATCTCATCGCCGGGGTGGCCATCGGTCCCTTCGGCGCAGGGCTCGTCGGCCACCCGGAGGACGTCCGCGCCTTCGCCGAGCTGGGCGTTGTCTTCCTCCTCTTCGTGATCGGCCTCGAGCTCGAGCCCCGGCGCCTCTGGAGCATGCGCAACCAGCTCGTGGGGCTCGGGCTTGCGCAGGTCGCCGGCTGCGGCCTGCTCATCGGCACCGCTGCGCTGATGCTGGGGGCGGATTGGCGCCTCGCGGTGGTCGCAGGGGCCGCGCTGACGCTTTCCTCCACGGCGCTGGCGCTTCAGCCGCTCTCGGAGCGCGGCTCGCTCGGATCCAGGGGTGGGCAGGCGACCTTCGCGGTGCTGCTCTTCCAGGACATCGCCGCCATCCCGATGCTCGCCCTGCTGCCGTTGATGTCGGTGGCCGGCGGACGCTCGACCTTCTCCTGGACGGGGCTGGCGACCGCGGCGCTGGCCGTGAGCGCCACGCTCACGGTGGGGCACTTTCTTGCCAGGCCCGTCTTCCGGCACATCGCGCGCACGCGCCTGCGCGAGGTCTTCACCGCCTTCGCGCTCCTGCTGGTGCTCGGCATCGCGCTCGTCTTCGAGCATTTCGGGCTCTCGATGGCGCTGGGAGCCTTCCTGGCGGGCGTGTTGCTCGCCGAATCGGAGTACCGCCACGAGATCGAGGCCGCGGTCGAGCCCTTCAAGGGCTTGCTGCTCGCGCTTTTCTTCATCTCGGTCGGGATGAGCATGGACTTCGGCGTGCTGATGAAGCATCCGTTGCTGATCGCCGGAATCATCATGGGCATGCTCGCCCTCAAGGGCGCGATCCTGTGGCTCATCGCGAACAAGGCAGGCATTCCCGCCGACGAGCGGCCGCTCTTCATCCTGCTGCTCGCCCAGGGCGGCGAGTTCGCCTTCGTGATCGTCGGCGTGGCGACGGCGAACACCGTGGTTGCGGGAGACCGGGGCGCGGCGCTCACGCTCGCCGTCGCGCTTTCGATGCTGGCCACGCCGTTCCTGCTGCTGTTGCACGATCGCGTGCTGATGCCGCGGATGGCCGTGGCGACAGCGCCGCGCCCGGCGGAGGCGCCGCAGCGCGCGAGCGTGATCCTCGTGGGCCTCGGTCGGATGGGCCAGGTGGTGGCGCGCCTGCTCGCCGCGAGCGGCTACCCGCCCACCGTCCTCGACGACGATCCCGACCACGTCGAGCAATCGCGGCAGTTCGGCTTCCGCGTCTTCTACGGCGATGCGACCCGGCTGGACCTGCTGCATGCCGCCGGCGCGGACGAAGCGGACCTGCTCATCATCACGCTCGACCGCGCCGAGGACATCACCAGGCTCGCCGGCATCGCGAAGAAGCACTTCCCGAACCTGCGCATCGTCTCGCGCGCCCACGACATGCGCCACATGTTCGAGCTGCGCGACCTGGGCGTGGAGGTGATCGAGCGCGAGACCTGGCTGGGCGCCTTGAAGCTCGGCGAGGCCGCGCTCGCCCTCGCGAGCGGCGAGGCCGACCGCGCGGGACGGCTGGCCAGCACCTTCGCCGCCCACGACCGGGAGGTGCAGGCGAAGCTCTACGAGGTGCACCTGAAGGATCCGGCGGCGCAGGTCGCGGTGTCCAACGAGCTGCGCGACCAGATCGCGCGGACGCTGCGCGAGGAAAGCCCACGCTGAAAGGCACCTTCCGGTCGCTGGCCGGGTACAACTACCGCCTTTGGGCGGCCGGGGCGCTCGTCTCCAACGTCGGCAGCTGGATGCAGCGCGCGGCGCAGGACTGGATCGTCTACACCGAGCTCACCGCCAATGATGCGACGGCGGTCGGCTTCGTGATGGCGCTGCAGTTCGGCCCGGCGCTGCTCTTCCTGCCCGTCACGGGCTTCGTGGCCGATCATTTCGACCGCCGCCGCCTGCTCATGTGGACGCAGTCGCTGCAAGGCACGCTCGCGCTCGGGCTGGGCATCCTCACCGTCACCGGTTTCGTCGAGCTGTGGCACGTCTATGCCTTCGCCTTCATGCTGGGCTGCGTGACGGCGTTCGATGCGCCCGCGCGGCAGACCTTCGTGGCGGAGCTGGTCTCGGACAGGAACCTCTCCAATGCGGTCGCGCTCAACTCGACCTCGTTCCAGGCGGGACGCATGATCGGGCCGGCGCTGGCGGGCCTGCTCATCGCCGGCATCGGAACCGGCTGGGTGTTCCTCATCAACGCGGCGACGTACGGCGCCGTGCTCGCGTCGCTGGGCGCGATGCGCCAGGCCGAGCTGCATCGCTATGAGCGGGCCGCGCGCAAGCCTGGCAGCCTCATCGAGGGCTTCCGCTACGTGCGCGGCCGCCCGGACCTCATGGCGGTGCTGACCATGCTGTTCCTCTTCTCCACCTTCGGCATGAACTTCGCGGTGTTCGTGTCGGCGATGGCGGTCACCGTGTTCGGCACGGGCCCCGGGGGATTCGGCCTGCTGAGCTCGATGCTGGCCATAGGCTCAGTAGGCGGCGCGCTCTTCTCTGCGCGCCGCGAGAAGCCGCGCGCGATCCTGCTGCTGGCGAGCGCGTTCCTGATGTCGGTGGGCTTCATGGCGGCGGCCTCGATGCCCACCTACCTCGGCTTCGGCCTCACCCTGATCCTCCTGGGCTGGTGCGCGCAGACTTTCATGACGACCGCCAACAGCACCGTGCAGCTCTGGACGGAACCGGCCATGCGCGGGCGGGTGATGGCGATCTACATGGGCATCGTGCAGGGTTGCACGCCGATCGGCGCGCCACTGGTGGGATGGGTTGCGAATCATTACGGGGCGCGCTGGTCGCTGATGGTGGGCGCGATCGCGGGGCTGGTTTCGACCGGCGCCGGGATCCGGTACCTGGTCAAGCATCGGGGACTGAAGGCGCGGCGGGATGGCTGGCGGGTGAGATTCACCCTGGCCGAGCCCGCAGTGCGGCGGGTGGTGTACCGCGAGAGCGATACCCAGGGCCCACTCTGAGCTCACCGCGCCAGTGGATGGGGCCTGTGCTGGAAGTGAACGGCGATCGGCACGCTGCCCTTGCCGCCCTCCCTCAGCCACGGCGTGCGATCGCCGCTAGTAGTCCACACACCGCGCCCCTTCCACCCGGCCTTCGGATCGTCGATGCGACCGTCGAGGCCCTTGGCATAGAAGCCCATTGGGTACGGCACGCGCAGCAGAACCATCTTGCCGCCCGCGTAAGCGACCAGGCCGTCGTTGAGATTGGCGGTCGAGATCGGCACGTCCTCGCCCAGCCCGAGCGTGTCGTGCTGGTCCACCCAGGTGTAGTAGCTGGACTCGGCGCTGTTGTCGCCGATGCCGCGGAACCCGGGGCCGGGATACTTGTGGAACGACCAGCCTTCCGGACACTTCGGCGTCCTGCACTTGCGGCGGTCGAAGGCGCCCATGTGGCCGCTGCCCATCGAGGCCCACACCACGCCGTCCTTGGTGATGTCGGCACCGCGTGGGGCGTAATAGGGCTCGGGGACCTCGAAGACTTCCGAAAGCGCGGTCTTCGGATCGAAGCGCAGCAGCACGCCGCCACCGCCGAAGATGCGCGCCGTGTACCAGACCGATCCGTCCGCGGGATTCGGCATCACGGCGTAGGTGCCGTATCCCTTGAGCTGTTCGCCGTTCGCCAGCACGAACGGCATCCACCGCTGCGCCCTCGCCGCGTCGCCGGTGTCGTCGAACACCTTCATGTCGAGCCATGCTGCCACCTGCGCGCCGCTGGTCCACAACCGGTCCTGCGCATCGAACTGCAGGTGATGCGTGCCGTAGCAGGTATCGACGAAGGTGTACTTCATCGTCTTCGGGTCGAGCACCGCCAGCTGCCGGTTGGTCCGCTCCAGCGGCATGGCCTTGGCCGAGGGATGGTCCGAGCCCTTCTTGCAGAATCCGGGATTGTCCGGCCCGCGAATGGTCGCCGCGAGCCATACGCGCCCCTGCCGATCGAGCATCGCGTTGTGGTTGTTGGCCTTCGTGTCCCAGGTCTTGGCATCGCCCCAATACGGCGAGGGCTGCAACGGCCTGGCCGAGGCGGCATGCCCGGGACCGAGCGACTCCGGAGTATCGGCATCGCGCACCGGCAGCTTGAAGTACGTGACCTTGTGCGTCTTCGGATCGAGGATCGGCATGAGGTCGGTCGAGTACTCGGGCGAGCCGAAGAGGGGCCCGTAGGCGTTCACCGTCGGGAAGCGGCGATCCGAAGAGATGAGGTCATGGAGATACTTCTCGGGCTGGCTCCACTCCCACCACGTGACGACGATGTTGCGCTCCGCGCCTTCCGGGCGCTTGGGTTTGGTGTGCGGCAGCTCGCCTTTAGCGATGCGGTCGGTCCACTCGGCGTAGAAATGGAAGGGAGCACCGCCCAGGCGCTGGCCCGCCTGGTTGATCATCGCCTCGCCCGACTGCCCGGACATCAAGCGGCGCGTCCATGCCTCCTCGCTCGACTTGAAGTGCGAAAACGCCGCCGGCAGCGTGCGCGTCGATTCCTGCCCGAGCTGGTGGCAGCCGATGCAGCCGATGTTCCTCACGGCGGACATCCACTCGCGCTGCGTGATGTTCTCGGGGATTCGCCCCTTGCCGCCGAAGTCCCCCGGCTTGGGCAGCGTAAGCATCGAGTACCAGTGGATCGCGGGGTAGTAATGCGCCGCGGCCGCTTCATTGGGCGCGGGCACCGCGGCCAGGTCGAGCGTGCGGCCGGGCGCGGCGCGCACCTTCGGTGAATCGACGAGCCCATAGCCGCGCACCCACACGCTGTAATTCACGTTGGGCAGCTCTGGAATGAGGTAGCGGCCCTTGTCGTCGGTCACGACAATGCGCGCAAAGCGCGTGGGCAGCTCGGTTGTCTCGGCGATGACCCAGACACCGGCTTCGGGGCCTTTCGGACCGGTGACGGTGCCGGAGATATGCGCGTTTTCGGCGGCCGATGCCGAAAGGATGGCGACGGACGCCACAATGTAAAAAGTTCTCATTGGAGCTTTCATGGGGCGAGGCTAGCACGCCTTTGCGGCGCCTTTGTCAGCCCAGTCCTATAAGGCCCCGATGCTTCCGTCCTATACCGCACGCGCAGGACTGAGGACACACTCGTCGCTGAATCGCGCGCTTCGTGCGCCAACAGCGGGGGATCGCAATGACCTCAGGCACCAGGCTGCTCCACCGGCTGCACGCGTCGCTCATGCCGGACTATAACCGCGCGGCCGCGGCTTACTGGTGTGGCCTGATCCTCGTGGGCGTAGCGGTGCTCGCCGTTGCGCTTCATGCCGCATCGCTGCGTCCTGCCCAGGTGCAGTTGCAGATCCTCGCGGTGTGCGTCGCCTCGATGCTGGCCGGGGGCTTCCCGGTTCCGCTGCCCGGCACGAAGAGCTCGTTTTCCGCCGCTGAGATCTTCATCTTCCTCGCGCTGCTCTACGTGGGCCTCGATGCCGCGTGCCTCGCAGCTGCTGCCGAAGCCTTCATCGCCTCGGCGCGCACCTCGAAGCGATGGACGAGCCGATTGGTGAGCCCTGCGGTCGCCGCCTTGTCCATCGGCGTCACCGGAGGCCTCTTCCTCCAGATCACTGCAGCCCTGGAGGCGAGGCAGCTCTACAACGACGGCACGCTGCTTGGACTCCTGCCGGCCATGGCCGTCGTTCATTTCCTGCTCACGGGTTGGATGGTGCGGATGGTGCTTCACCTCAAGTCGGAAAAGCCGCTTCGCATCGCGCGCCTCCTCGGAAATTTCGGCTGGATTGGAAGCACGTACGCCGCCAACGCCTTTATCGCCGCGCTGCTCTTCCTCACGGCCCGCCAGGCTGGCGCGATCGTCCTGCTTGCGGCGGGCCCCATGATCGCGCTGCTGCTCACGACGCTGCACTTCCATTTCCGCCAGCGCGAGGCGGAGGCCGCGCAGGCCCGCGCGTTGGTGGAAGCGGCCGAGCGGGAAGCCGCGCACACGGCGCGCCACAACGCCGAGCTGCGGCGGGTTGCCGGCGGCACGGGGTCGCTGCTCGATCGCGCAGGATTCGTCGAACGCCTCGCCGAGGTCCTCCAGCGCGACGGAGGCATGCACCGCGCCTTCGCCATGGTGTACCTGGACGTCGATCGCTTCCGGCGAATCCATGAAACGCTCGGCCCGGCCGCCGGAGAGGAATTCCTGGTGCACGTCGCCAATCGAATCCAGCGGCGTGTTCGCGGGTGCGACCTCGTCGCCAGGCTGGGCGACGACGAGTTCACCGTCCTCGTGAGGGATGTGGACGGCCACCGCGTCGCCGAACTCGCGCGACGGCTCGTCAAGGCCCTCGCACGGCCCTATGCGGTGGGCGGCGTCACCGTGGAGAGCAGCACGAGCATCGGAATCACGCTCGGCGCCTACGCCTACGAGACGCCCGAGGACATGTTGCGCGATGCGCATTCGGCGATGTGCGAGGCCAAGTCGCTGGGCGGGGCGCGATACGTGGTCCACCGGCCGGACGTGCTCCAACGCATCGCAGTTCCGGAAGGAAGCGCGTTGCTTGAAGCCTGACGCAAGATTTCGCATCGCCCTTGCGGCGATTTTCTGCTTCATCCTGTACGTGCTGGGCCCCGACGCGCGGGCCCAGGATCCGGAAGCGCAGGCGCGCTCCAAGCTGGCGCCCGACCTGCTCGCGGCGATCTCGGGCCCGAGCCTTTCGCTGCTCCCGTGGCTGAAGGCCGTCGATGGTCAGCCGATGGCAAAGGTGCTCGTCATGTCGAACAGCGGCGACGAGTCGCTTGCCGACCTGCGCAGCTTCGTGCTTTCCCTGGGCGGCTCGGTTTTCTACAACTACTCGTCGCTGCGCATGGTTGCGGTGATGGTGCCTGCGTCGCGGGTAATCGAGCTCGCCCGCCGCCCGGACGTGGTGAGCGTTTCGCCGAACCGCGCCGTCATGCGCACTGCGAGCCGTCTGCAATCGACGACCGGCGCGGCGAGTGCGGCAATGCCGGGCGCGGAACGGCTCGACGGCAGCGGCGTGGGCATCGCCATCGTCGATTCCGGCATCGGCTACAGCCACCAGAGCGTATCGACCACCCTGCTGCTCGGACTCAAGGGGCCTACCCGGGTACAGCAAGCGCTCGATTGGGTGCAGATCGGACGCGACCTGGGCGCCGCGGGCTGGGTCGCTGGCACCGACCTCTCGTCCACGATCAAGAGCGTGCTCAATGGCTCGTTGTTCACGCCGATCCTGCAGGCGTCGCAGTTGCCCAGGGTGTTCCGCGCCGATCCGTATGGGCATGGGACCCACGTCGCCTCGGTAGCGGCAGGTGGCGGCGCGTATCAGTTTCCGGACACCACCGGCATCGCGTCCAAGGCGGCACTCTACGATGTGCGGGTACTCGACGATCGCGGCATCGGCACCGTGGCGGACGTGATCGCCGGCATCGACTGGGTGATCCAGCACGCAAGTTTGCTGAACATCCGCGTGATGAACCTGAGCCTGGCCGCGAGCTCGACCGAGTCGTTTCTCACCGACCCGCTGGCGCGCGCGGCGCGTGCGGCGACTGCGGCTGGCATCGTGGTGGTGGTCGCGGCCGGCAACGCGGGCAGGGCGCCGGACGGCCGGGAGATGTATGGCGCCGTCGCCTCGCCGGGGCACGATCCGTCGGTCATCACCGTGGGCGCCGTGAACATGCGTGGCACGACGGCGCGCGTAGACGATACCGTCACCGGCTTCAGCTCGCGCGGACCCACTCGCGGACGCACGACGCTCGAGGACGGCACCGCCTGGACCGATCACCTGTTGAAGCCCGACCTCGTCGCGCCGGGAAACAAGGTGGTCGCTGCGCTTTCCTCCGATATCCTCGGGACGGGCGCCGGTTGGAACCGGCTCGTGACGACCTATCCGCAGCTCGCGAATGTTCCCGGCGCGAGCCAGGCTCCCAACCAGGCGCTGATGGAACTGAGCGGCACGTCGGTCGCCGCCCCAGTCGTCGCCGGCGCCGCGGCGCTGCTGCTGCAGGCGAATCCCGGCCTCACGCCGCCGCTGGTGAAGGCGATCCTTCAATTCACGGCCCAGCCGCTCAAGGACGCGAACCTGCTGCAGCAGGGGGCGGGGTTGTTGAACATCGAGGGCGCCGTTCGCCTGGCGAGCGCGCTTCGCCGCGACATCGGACCGGCGATCGCGTCGGGATCGCTGCGTGCCGGCGATCCGCTGCTTGCCCCGAGCTTGGCGCTGCCACTGCCGCAATCCACAATCAATGGCGAAAGCGTCGCGTGGGGCCGCCTCGTCAGCGTCGGGGGCAACCATCTGGTGACGGGCGATGCCCTTTTCAGCAAATTCCAGCCGATCTACGACCCCACGCTCACCTGGACGCGGCAGATCGTCCTGCGAAGCGAAGTGACGTATTGGCCGTTCACCACCGTGCCTCGCTCCATCACGGAGAGCCGCGCGAGCCCCCAGCCGCTCACGACGAGCGGCATCCACTGGTTGAACGGCAACGTTTCCGCGCCGTTGCCGAACAGGCTTTTCAAGCCGGTCACCTGGTGGGCAGGCCCGGCGCCGCGCGGGGCCCCCATGGGGCAGGGGTTCGTTCTAGGCGAGGGCTACGTCCTCAGCGAAGGCTATGTGCTCAGCGAAGGCTTTGTGCTGAGCGAAGGCTATGTCCTTAGCGAGGGACACGTCCTCGGCGAAGGTTACGTGCTGAGTGAAGGCTATGTCCTGAGCGAGGCTACGGATCCTGCGAGCGGGGTAGATCCGAGCTCGACCGGCGAGCCTTAGAGGGCCCCGGCCAGGATGCTTCCGGCTTGGCAGCTAGTGCCCGTGATGCGCATGGACCACCGCATGTCCCAAGCCGCGCCCGATCAACCACCGGTTGAGCGGGAATGCCGCCACGGCGGCGATCGCCAGGGCCAATGCAAGGCTGCCCCAGAACAAGAGGCTGGCTGGGCCCGCGGACATCGCGCCCGGGATGGCGAGCATGATCGCGTTGTCCACGATCTCCATGACGGTGATGGACGCGGTGTCTGCGGCGAGCGCGAGCTTTGCCGCTTTCTTGAATGGCAATCCGGTGCGAAGCATCGGGAGCGCGGTGAAGGCATAGCCAAAAACGAACGCGAGCGCCACGGCGATCGCGATCGTGGCTACATCGCTCCAACCGAACGAGGTGCCGATCACCATGCCGAGGATTTCGCCGATGGCGCAACCCGTGAGGCAGTGAAGCGTCGCGGACCAGGCGATACGGTTGAGGGACTTTTGCCCGGCGTGGTCCTGATGATGCCGGTGGTGAGTGTGCGAGCCCATGGTCACTCCTGGATAGGGACCTGACCATGATGGACCTTCCCATCGTTGGAAGGTCAAGGCTCGCTCGAGCAAGGCTGCGCCGGCGCTTGCCCTCCGTGGCCCTGGCGGGGCCTACCTGGTGTTGCTTCCCCAGGAATCCCGCAGCGTGACCGCGCGGTTGAAGGAGGGCCCGCCCGCTTCGGATCCCTTCCGATCCACCACGAAATACCCATGGCGTTCGAACTGAAAATAATCCCCAAGTTTCGCCGCGCCCAGGGAAGGCTCGAGGAACGCGCGCACCGTGGACTTCGCCGCAGGGTTCACGTCGTCCAGGTAATTCCCCGTGCGCTTGCCCGGGTTCGGCACCTTGAACAGGCGATCGTAGAGAACGACCTGCGTCTCATGGGCCTCGTGCGCCGACACCCAGTGAATGTTTCCCTTCACCTTGACCGAATCCGCCCCAGGCGTCCCAGACTTCGTCTCCGGCAGGTAATCGCCGTGCACCTCGGTGACCTCGCCCTTCTCGTCCTTCGCATACCCCGTGCAGCGCACGACGAATCCATATTTCAACCGCACCTGGTTGCCGGGAAATAACCGGAAGTAGCCCTTCGTCGGCGCTTCCATGAAGTCCTCCCGCTCGATCCACAACTCCGCCGTCATCGGCAGAGAACGCTTCCCCCAATCGGGCTTCTGCGGATGGTTGGGCGCGAAGCATTCCTCGACGTGACCCTTCGGCCAGTTGTCGATCACGAGCTTGAGCGGATCAAGCACGGCGATGCGCCGGGGCGCGATCTCGTTCAGCACCTCGCGCTGGCAGTCCTCCATCACCGAATAGTCGATCACCGAGTCGCTTTTGGAGACACCCACGCGCTCGACCAGGAGCCGGATGCCCTCGGGCGTGTAGCCGCGGCGGCGCACGCCCACCAGCGTCGGCATGCGCGGGTCGTCCCAACCGTCGACATGGCCTTCATCCACGAGCTGCTTCAGGAATCGCTTGCTCATCACCGTGTAGGTGAGGTTGAGGCGCGAGAACTCGATCTGCTGCGGAAGGGGTCGTTGCAGCAGTCCGAAGGAAGCGATCTTTTCCAGCACCCAGTCGTAGAAGGGCCGCTGGTTCTCGAATTCCAGCGTGCAAAGCGAATGGGTGATGTTCTCCAGCGCGTCCTCGATCGGGTGCGCGTACGCGTACATGGGATAGATGTGCCACTTGTCGCCGGTGCGGTGGTGCGCGGCGTTCTTGATGCGGTAGAGCGTGGGATCGCGCATGTCGATGTTGGGCGAGTTCATGTCGATCTTCGCCCGCAGCACGTGCGCGCCATCGGCATGCTTCCCCTCGCGCATCTCGGCGAAGAGCTTCAGGTTCTCCTCCGCCGAACGATCGCGGTGCGGTGAAGCCTTGCCCGGCTCGGTCAGCGTGCCGCGGTTGGCGCGCATCTCCTCGGCGCTTTGCGAATCCACGTACGCGTCGCCGTGCTTGACGAGCTCCACCGCGAACTCGTGCATCCAGTCGAAGTAGTCCGACGCGTGATAGAGGTTCTGGTCGTCCTTGCCCCAGTGGAAGCCGAGCCAGTGCACGGCATCCAGGATGCCGTCGACGAACTCCTGCTCCTCCTTTTCCGGGTTGGTGTCGTCGAAGCGCATGTGGCATACGCCGCCGTACTGCTCGGCCATGCCGAAATTGAGGCAGATCGACTTGGCGTGGCCGATGTGCAGATACCCGTTGGGCTCCGGCGGGAAGCGCGTGCGGATGCGCGCAGGATCGATCGGCGCGTCTGCATGGACAGGCAACGGACCCGGCCGGCCGCCCCAGCGGCGATGCTGGTACTTGCCGTGCTCGAGGTCTTCCTCGATGCGCTGGCGAATGAAGTTGGTGAGATGCGCGCCTTCGGCGGGCGGCGTCTTGGTGTCGTTGGGCATGGATTGGGTCCCGGGCCATCGCCGCGGCGCGGCGCCCGGGACGACATTTGTGCGGTGCAAACGGCTATTTTGCCGGATTCCGCCCGAAGTTCTCCGCCAGGAAATCCAGCATCGCCCGCACCCGCGGCAGGCGATGGCGCTCGTGGGGATAAATCGCGAGCATGGTATGGCGCTCCGGGCAGGGGAACTGGGGCAGCAGCTGCACCAACCGCCGGTCGCGAAGTGCCCCCGCCACCTGGAACTCCATCATCTGGATGACCCCGCAGCCCATGAGCGCCACCTGCAGGCACATCTCTGCATTGTTCACGATAAGGGCCGGCTGCACCTCGATGGTGCGCACGCCCTCAGGGGTCGAGACCGGATCGGATTTGCCAGCATGCTCACCACGCGCAACCAGCGGTGGCGCGCGATCTCGTCGATGGAGGCAGGTTTGCCATGCTTCTTGAGATACGAGGGTGCCGCGCAGGTGATCCGTCCGAAGTCGAAGATCTCCTTCACGACGAGGGCCTGGTTCTGCGGCCGCCACACGGTGAGGGCGATGTCCAGGTTGTAACGCACCACGTCCGTGACCTGGTCTTCGAGCACCAGGTCCAGCTGCACGTCCGGATAGCGCTCGAGGAACCGCGGCAAGGCCCTGGCGAAGGGGCCCATGCCGAACCCGGGTCCGGCTGAGATTCGCAGGCGGCCGCGCGGGCGCTCGCGAGAGCCCGTGACTTCCGTCTCGGCATCCTCGATCTCGGCCAGGATGCGGCGGCATCGCGCGAGGAACCTCTCGCCCTCCGGCGTAGGCAGGATGCGGCGAGAGCTTCGCGTAACGAGCCGCACCTTGAGCGCACGTTCGAGCCGCGTGACAAGCTTCGAGAGCGTGGACGGTGTGAGCGAAAGCTCGCGCGCGGCCGCCGAAAGGCTCGCCAGCTCCACGGACCGGACGAACGCTTCGAGCTCGCTGCGATTGCCGATCCGCGCCATTGTGAATTCCTTTCACAGCCGGTATGCCCGCCGCCGGATTGTATCCCTCGCCCGTTCGGCAAATCCTGTGCGCACTACTTCGGCTCGTGAGGCGAACATGCTCGGAAAGCTCGCGGCATCGGCAGCACTGCTGATTGCAGTCTTCTCCACGCCGGTCGTGGCGGACACCTATCCGGGCAAGCCCATACGGCTCATCGTTGGCGCAGGCACCGGCAGCGTGAGCGACGTGCGATCGCGTTGGATCGCGATTCGCCTGGCCAGGGAACTCGGCCAGCCTGTCGTGGTGGAAAACCGGCCCGGCGCCGGCGGCAGCATCGCGGCTGAGCAGGCGGCGCGCAGTCCCGCCGACGGCCATACCTTGTTCCTGGTGCACATGGGCATCCTGGTCGCGCCTGAAATCTACAAGAACCTCGGCTTCGATCCGGTCATGGACTTCGCGCCGATCTCCCGAATCTCGAGGGGTTACGGCGTCCTCACCGTGCACCCCGGCGTGCCCGCAACCACGGTGCAGGAGCTGATCAAGGTCGCGCGAGAAAACCCCGGGAAGCTGAACTATGGATCCACAGGGATCGGTGGCCCGCCATGGATGATGGGCGAGCTCTTCAAGCGTCTGGCGCGCATCGAGGTGACGCATGTTCCGTACAAGGGCGGCGGCGAGCTGCTCACCGACCTGATCGGCGGACGGATCGACTACTGGCTCGAGGGCGCGCTGGTCCAGGTTCCGCACATCAGGACGGGCAAGCTGCGCGCCCTGGCCGTCACGTCACCGCAACGCTTGCCGATCCTGCCGCACGTGCCGACGCTGGTGGAGGCAGGCCTCTCGGACTTCGAGTTCGAGGGCTGGACCGGTCTGGTCGCGCCGGCCGCGACGCCGCGCCCGGTCATCGCACGCCTCAATGCGGCGATGGCGAATGTGTTGTCCTCGCGGGAGGCTGTCGAGTGGCTCGCGGACCAGGCGAACGAGCCCGCGATCGATACGCCGGAAGGGTTCGCGGCCTTCATGCGGTCCGAGCGCGCGAAGTGGGCGCCGGTGGTGCGCGAGGCGAATGCGAAGGCGCAGCCGTGAGAGGGAGAACCTGTCAGCGCCCGGCGTAGAAATTCGACTTCAGCTCCTCGTACTGCGCCTGGCTTAGGAGCTTGCGCTTGAGGAGGTCCTCCTTGGACTTGTAGGGCCGCGCTTTCACGATGGCGCGTGCCTGGGCATCGCTCAGCCCCGGCAGCTTCATGAGCTCGGTGGCGGAAGCGGAGTTGATGTTCAGCCGCAGGCTGCTCGTCGGCTTCGGCGGCGCCTTCACCGACTCGGTGCGAAGCGCATCCGAGCGCGTATCCGGCTTCGGGGGCGTCTGCGCATTGGAGAGCGAGGCCGCGAAGCACAGGAAAACGGCCGGGGCGAGAAGCGTTCTCTTCATGGCGGGCTCCGAGGAGGGCGGGTGGGCCATTTTCCGCCAATTTCAATCCATTCGGCTCACCGCGTGCGGGCGCATGCGCACGTAAAATCTTCCCCATGCTTTTCCGTGCCCTTTTAGCGCTTTGCGCAGCTTGCATTCCGTTCGCGGCCGAGGCTGCGGCCAGCGCCGTCGCGCTCACCCCACAGAAGCTGGGCGTCCTCGGCGGCGATTCCCGCGTCTTCTCGGCGCGCTTCTTCGACGCCCAAGGCAATCCTGCGGTGGGCGAGAACGTGCAGTTCCTCAACGACGCCTGCGGCTTCTTCAGCAACGGCTCGCCCGTCATCACGGTTCTCACCGACTCCACCGGTACCGCCTCGGCTACCTTCACCGCGCGCCAGCAGGGCATCACGTGCTGGGTCGTCGCCTCGGCGGGCGCACAGGTGCGCTGGGACGTACTCACCTACACGATCGGCCTGGTGCACCTGGAGACGTCACTTTCGCCGCCGCTGCCACGCCCGGGGGAGCCGTTCGTCCTGACCGTTCGGCCGAAGGCGGGCCCCTATCCCTTATATGAGACCGATGTGACGGCGCGGGTCATCGCGGGGTCCGCCTCGGCCTTCCTTCCGATCGACACGGCGGGCAGTGGCCAGGGTGGTTCAGCGACCTTCAATGTCGTGCCCGATCACCGAGTCGGCGACTATGAGATCGAAGTCGCCTATCGCGGCCTCACCAAGCGGGTGGCGATGCGCGCGCCGCAAGCGCCCTGGCAGGACATGTGGTGGGGCGGCCAGGCCGAGAATGGCTGGGGCGTGAGCATCGTGCAACACCGCGACACGCTCTTCAGCGTCATCTACGCCTACGACGAGTCGGGGCTGCCGACCTGGTACGTGATGCCGGGCGGGCAATGGGATGAAGCGCGCACCGCGTTCAGTGGGGCGCTCTACCGCCCGCAAGGCTCGCCCTACGACGCGTATGACGCCGACGACTTCGTCGTGGGGGAGCCGGTCGGGTCCGCGAAGCTCAACCTCGTCGATGGCATGCACATCGCGCTCGATTACTCCATCGGTGCGACTTCGGCACGCAAGAGCCTCACGCGCCAGGACATCGGACTGGTCGATACCCCGCTCCCGATGAACCTTGCCGACATGTGGTGGGGCGGCGCGGCACAGAACGGCTGGGGAATGGCGATGCTGCAGCAATACCGTTCGCTGTTCACGGTCTGGTTCACGTACGACTCGACGGGGGCGCCCACCTGGTTCGTGATGTCATCCGGCTTCTGGAGCGACGCTTCCACCTATGAAGGGCGCATCCATCGCACGACCGGCGCGCACTGGCTGGGGACGGCCTACGATCCGAGAGTCTTTCGCGCGACCGACGTGGGCGCCTTCCGCATGCGCTTCGCGGGCGAAACCGCGACGTTCGACTATACGATCGGCGGCAGAAGTGGCACGATGCCGCTGTCGCGGCAACCCTTCTGAGCATGGTCATTCGCCGGTTCCTCCTGCTTCTCGCCATGTTGCTTCTGGCGCTGCCGGCCGCGGCACAACTCGACATCGGCTTCGACCGGCTCGAGAAGACGCTCAAGCTCACGCCATACCAGAAGAACCGCTTCGACCACGCCGTGGCCGATACGCAACGGGCGATGTTCGCGATCGGCCTGGGCGCGCTGCAGGCGAAATCGCGCCTCGCCTCCGAGCTCCTGAAGGATCGTCCCGATCCGAACGCGCTCATGCTCGCGCAGGACGAGCTGGTGGAATTCAGCCGGCCGCACGTGCGCAACGCGCGCGAGGCGTGGCTGCAGTTCTATGCCACGCTGGACGAGGAGCAGCTTCGCGTCGCCAAGGGCTTCGTCGAGGAGAAGCTGCGAAAGCTCGAGGAAGTGGGTCGCCACCTCGGGCTCTTCATCGCGGAGCAGCTCCGCAAGTAGGCTTTTGTTTTCCTGCAGTCCCGCGCGGAGCAGCCGGCGGCGCAATTCCTGAAACGCCGGCGGTGTATCAATGCTGCATGCGACAGCCTGCCCAGAGGCCGCTCGCGGAAGCGGCGCGCAAGACGCTCCATCAGTACAACCGCATCGCCCGGCGCTTCTGGCGGGGCACCCGCAACCACGATGTCGGCCAGAACATCGATGCCCTGCTCTCCCGGCTCCCGGGCACTCCCCCCTTCGCCATCCTCGATTTCGGCTGCGGTCCGGGACGCGACCTGCGGCGCTTCCGCGAGCTGGGGCATGCGGCGATCGGCCTGGACGGCGCCGAACGCATGGTCACACTCGCGCGCCGCCACAGCGGCTGCGAAGTGTGGCACCAGAACTTCCTCGAGCTGGACCTGCCCGCAGGGCGCTTCGATGGCATCTACGCCAATGCATCGCTCTTCCACGTGCCGGCGGCAGAGCTGCCGCGCGTACTGCGCGAGCTTCACGCGGCCCTCAAGCCGGACGGCGCGCTCTTCTGCTCCAACCCGCGGGGCCGCGGGCGGGAGGAATGGCGTTGGGGTTGCTACGGCGGCTTTCGTGAGCTGGAGGACTGGGAGGGCTTCGTTTCGAACGCCGGCTTTACATTGATCGAGCACTTCTACCGGCCTAGCGGACAGCCGCGCCATCGGCAGCCCTGGCTCGCGACCGTCTGGCGACGGCTGCCGCCGCAGTAGCGCCGCGGGACGCTACTTCTTCCTGTCCTTGTCTTTCTCCTTGCTCGGCTTCGCCGGTGGCGTCCAGGCGTCGCCTTCGAACGCGATGTGCGGCGCCACGCGCGCGACCACCTCGGGCGTGAAGCCGGGCAGCTTCTCGAGGTCCTCGAGTGAATCGTAGGGGCCGTTCTCGGAGCGGTGGGTGATGATGGCGCGCGCCTTGTGCTTGTCGATGCCCTTCACGCGCACGAGCTCGCTTTGCTGGGCGGTGTTCACGTTGACCGTCGCGAAGGCGGCGCCGATGCAAAGCGGTGCGAGCGCCAGTGCCACGAGAAACTTTTTCATGCGGTCCTCCGGATCCAGGTCGTGCCGTTGGATTGGACCGCGTGGCCCGCGGTTCGACCGTGGTCCGTAGGAACTAGCCGCCTGGCGGCGTGGGAAGCCTCCGGCGGCCGCGGAGGTGGTGGAAAAGGAAGATCGAGCTGCCGATCACCACGATGGCCACGAAGAGCCACATCTCGAAGCGCTTCACGTTGCCCAGCACCGACTCGACGACCTCGCCGAACTTGTAACCGATGCCGGCGATGAGCGGCGCCCAGATCGCGGCGCCGATGAAGTTGTACACGACGAACTTCCACGCCGGCACGCGCCCCATCCCGAGCATGATCGGCCCGAGGATGCGGAAGCCGTACATGAAGCGGATGCCGACGATGAGCGGCGCGTGCCAGCGGGCGAGCAGCGCGTCGAAGCGTTGTGCGCGCGCCTCCATGTTCGGGAAGCGCGCGAGGATCTGCTGGCCCTTCCAGCGGCCGAGGAAGAAATAGACCTGGTCGCCGAGGAACCCCGCGATCATCGCGGCGATGACCACGAGATGGAACTCGAGGTAGCCGCGATAGGCGGCCAATCCCGCAAGCGCGAGAATCGTCTCGCCCTCGAGGAAGGCGCCGATGAACACGGCGAGGTAGCCGTAGGATTCGATGAGTCCGGGAAGGTCCATGGTGGCAAATCCCTCTCGTTGGGAGAGGGCCACGTGAAATTCTCCCTCCCCCTTGGGAGAGCCGGGGAGACGGGAGCCTCTTGCGGCCCTACGGCATGAACCGGCCGCTCTGCCAGAAGACCCCAAGCGAGACGAGTCGTTCGCCGCGACCACCGCCCGGGCGCGCCACCACGGTGAGATCGATCTCCAGCGAGTCCTTGATCAGGCTGTAGCGTCCGCCGGCACGCAGGAACGGCCGCGCTGAGCTTTCGCCGAATGCTTCGCCGACGAGGGTCAGCCGCTCGCCGGCGGGAGTCTCCAGCGCGATGCCCCACGGTGTCACGTCGCGCTGCTCCGAGCGGTCGCGCGACCAGCCGATGCTCGCGTGGGCGAGCGTGTCACCGAACGCGACCGTGAGGGGAAGCGCGGCGAAAGGATGATCCCAGCCGCGCCGCACGGGGTCCTGCGGCCGGCGCGTCACGCCGACGACAAGGGCGAGCCCCCATGGCGAAGCGTCTTCGAGATCCCGGAGCGACTTCTTCGCCTGCGCGTAGGTCTCGGCGAGGCGCGCGCTACCGGACTGCCGGCTGCGCGCGGCGCCCAGCTGCCACTCGATACCCAGGCCCACGTTGCAGGCCGGTGCGATCCAGGTATCGGTGGCCTCGCGGCTGCGATCGACCCAGGCTTCCAGCTGGCAACGGCCTTCCTCGATGACGCCCGCATCCTCCGTGGTGAGCGGGCGGCCTGCGTGAGCGAGCGAGGAAACGAGGAGCGCCCCGAGCAGGACGGAAAGCGACGTGGTTCCCGCGCATGCGCGAACCCAAAAAAAGCGCGGCGTGAAAGCGGCCAGGCGAGTTGCGCCTATTGCGTTGCTCCGCGCGAGCGCAGCTCCGCCAACCACGAGACCGGCAGCGCGAGGTTCACCTTGGGCCCGGCCTTGTGCGGCGTGGAAGCGATGGCCACCAGCCGACCCTGCGCATCGAAGACACCGCCGCCGGTTGCCGTTGCTGCGATGGGCACGGAGAGATCGAGCGCGCGACCGGCAGGGGTGATCACGAGCTGGCGCACCGTGCCTTCGGTGAGGGCGAATTCTCCCCTGGCGTTGGCGCCCACGACGAAGATCCTGTCTCCCGGCCGCGGCTCGTCGGTGGAAAGCGGCACCGGCGCCGCCTCCAGGCCGGGCACGGAGAGGCGACACAGCCCGAGCTTCTCGTCGGTGATCGCAAGGTCCGCGGCAGCGGTGTCCTTGCCGACGAGCACCACGAGCTTGCGGCCCGCCTGGATGCCATGGCAGGTGGTCACCATCGTGCGAGGCTCGACGGCGATGGCGAGTCCGATGGGCTCGGAGCGGCCCGACATCTCCACGCTCACGACCTGGCCGCCCGAGGTCGTGGCGAGCTTGAGGATCTCGGCGGCGCCCAGGACCTTCGGCGGCGGAGGCGGTACGGGCTTCGGCGCTTGCGCCTCCTGCGATGCCTTCGTCGTCTCGGGGTCGGGCAACCGGTCCGGGCGCAACGCGAAATAGAGCACCACGATCACCACCACGCCGAAGGCGGCGATGGCGAGCCAGGGAAAACGCCTCGCGGGCTCGCCTTCCCCCCCTTCGAGCACCAGGTCGGGAGCGGCCTGCTGCGCAGCCGCGGCGCGCTCGGCTGCGGTCAACAGCGAGGCGTCGTAGGCGGCGCGGCGCTGCGGGTTGTTGAGCACCTCGAAGGCCTCGTGCAGCAACGCCTCGGCGCTTGGGTCGGGGGGCACGGCGCGCTGCAGCTCCCTGGTGCGCTGCTCGAAGGCGAGGCCCAGGTCGATGGAGTTCGCGTCCCGGGGCACTCCGAGGATCTCGTACAACGTCTTCTTGGGCGCCGGCATGGCCGCCATGATCGGGCTTAACGTGCCGGCGCGCAATAATGGCGGCCCGAACTGCACGAGGCCTGCGAATCCATGCGTTTCATGCTCCCGCTTTTCCTCACGCTCGCCGCGACGTGCGCGTGCGCCTTCGACCTGCAGGGCCACCGCGGTGCGCGCGGCCTCGCGCCGGAGAATTCGCTGCCGGCCTTCGCGAAGGCGCTCTCCCTGGGCGTCGATACGCTCGAGATGGACACGGGCGTCACCAGGGACGGCGTTGTCGTGGTGATCCACGATCCCTCGCTGGGCACCGACGTGCCGCGCCGGCCCGACGGCAAGTGGCTGGAGAAGGCCGGCCCGGCGGTCCACTCGCTTACCTACGCCGAGCTATCGGCATACGACGTGGGACGCATCAAGCCCGAGAGCAACTATGCCCGGCGCTTCTCCTCGCAGGAGCCGGTGGACGGCACGCGCGTGCCGAAGCTCGCGGAGGTCTTCGCGCTGGTGAAGAAGTCCGGCAACGAGAAGGTGCGCTTCAATATCGAAACCAAGGTCTCCCCGCTCGCGGCCGACGAGACCCTGGCGCCCGAAGCGTTCGCAAGGGCCCTGGTGGAGGAGATCCGCAAGGCAGGCATGGCCTCCCGCTCGGCGATCCAGTCCTTCGACTGGCGCACATTGCAAGTCGTGCAGAAGATCGCGCCCGAGATCCCGACGGTCTATCTCACCGCGCAGCAGCGCTTCCTCGACAACGTCTGCACCGGCGTGAAGGCGGGGTCGCCTACGGCGCCCGCCTCGGAGTGTGGACCCTCCGCGTGGACCGCCGGCTTCCAGCTGAAGGACCACGGCTCGGTGCCGCGCATGGTGAAGGCTGCCGGCGGCAAGGTCTGGTCGCCGGAATATCGCGACATCGATGCGGCCAGGCTCAAGGAGGCGCGTGAGCTGGGATTGAAGGTCGTCGCATGGACCGTGAACGATCCTGCCCAGATGGCCCGCCTGCTCGAGCTGGGCGTGGACGGCATCATCACGGACCGCCCGGACTTGCTGCGCGAAGAGATGAGGAAGCGCGGCATGGCGTTGCCGGCTGCCACGCCGGTCACGCCCTAAGCCACCTGCGCGCGGCCGCGGTTTTCCCGCACGAAGGCGAGGATCGCGAGCGAGACCACGAAGAAGCCGCCCGTGAGCAGGATCGCGAGGCGATGGTTGCCGCCGGTGGCCCACGTCACGCTGCCGTAGGTGAGGGGCCCGAGGATGGCCGCGAGCCGCGTGGCCACGCCCCACAACCCGAAGAACTCGCCGCTGCGCCCGGCCGGCGTGAAGTACGCCACGAGGGCGCGCCCGGCGGACTGGCTCGATCCCATGCACAGGCCGGCGAGGTTCGCGGCCACCCAGAAAGTCGCCTGCGTGGTCGAGAGGTAGGCCACCACCGTCATGACGATCCAGCCGACGATCGTGAGGCGCAGCGCCACCACCTTGCCCAAGCGGTCCTGCGCGTAGCCGAATGCCAAAGCGCCGATCGCCGCGGTGATGTTCACCAGCAGGATCAGCATGATCGTGTCCTGCGTCTTGAAGCCCATCACCTGCTCGGCGTAGATCGCCGCCAGCGCCACCACGGTGGCAACACCCGCCTGGTAGCAGACGCCGCACGCAAAGACCAGCAGCAGGTCCCGATAGCGGCCCGCCGAGCGCGCCGTCTGGCGCAGCCGCGCGAAGGCCATGCCGGGTGCCGGGATCGCATGGCTGCCGGCGCGCTCGCGCAGGAAGACGAAGGTCGGGATCGCGGCCAACGCGTAGACGACGGCGGTGATCACCATCGTTCCGGAGACCGCCTCGCCCGTGGTCGATCCGCGCGACGAGGCCGTCATCACCCAGGCGAGGCAGATCGCGAGCGCCAGGATGCCGCCGAAGTAACCCAGGCACCAGCCCCAGCCCGAAACCTTGCCGAGCGCCTCGGGCCGCGCAAGCTCCGGCAGGAATGCGGCCACCAGGTTCTCGCTCAACGCGAAGGCGAAGTTCGAAACGATGATGAAGGCGACCGCGAGCGCCACCGTTCCGGGGCCCACCCAGGCCAGTCCGAGCGTGCCCGCGACGCAGGTCACCGTCGCGAAGGCGAGCAGCTTCTTCTTCGCCGCATGCGCGTCGGCCCATGCGCCCGCGATCGGTCCCACGATCATCACCATCGCGTACGAAGCCGAGAGCGCCGCCGTCCACGCGAACGTGGCCCACGGCGCATTGCCCGCGACCACCGAGACGAAATAGGCGTTGAAGACCGCGGTGAGGACCACCGTGGTGTAGCCCGAGTTGGCGAAGTCGTACATCGCCCATCCCCAGACCTCACGCCGCTGGACGCCCGGGTTGAGGGCGCCGGCGGGCGTCACTTGGGCATGCTCCGCAGGATCGCCTGCGCTTCCTCGAGCGCGCGGTCGCGAGAGGCGCGCAGGTCCGCGAGCGTGAGCGGGATGTGGTGGTTCGGGATCACGCCCTCGCCCTCGATGCGCTTGCCGTTGGACATGACGAAGCCGACCTCGCTGTAGGCGAGCTCGCCGCCGCCGGGAATGCGCGCATAACCGAGGAAGCCCAGGAGGCAACCGCAGCTTTGCTCACCGGCGACCACCGCGCGGCCCGCCGCCTGCATCGTGGCGGCGAAGTACTCGCTGCCGCTGCCGCTGCTCGAGTTCACGAGGACGACCACCGGGCCTTTGTACGCCTCGGGGTCGCCCTGGACCTGCGGCTGCAGCTTGATGATCTCGAGCGCGCCGAAGAGCAGCGAGACCGGTTGGCCGGTTCGCGTGAGCACGCGGCCGAGCTGCGTCTTCTTCTCGAAGAAGCGCGACAGGAGCGCGTTCACCGCGTGCAGCGAGCCGCCGGGATTGCCGCGCAGGTCCACGACCAAGCCGGGCGTGTTCTCCAGCGCCTTCAAGCCCGCGAGCGCCCGCGGCATCACGCCCAGCGTCCATTGCGTGAGCCTCAGGTAGCCGTATCCCGAGGGCAGGATCCGGTGCGTGGCCGTGGGGCGGTAGCTCAGCTTGGCGCGGCCGAGGATCGCGTCGAAGCGCGAGCCGTCGGCGCGCTCGAAGGTGAAAGGCACGCGCGTGCCCTCTTCGCCCGCCATGAGGCGCCGGATCGCGCGCAGGTGGCGTGATCGCTCGGTCGAGTCGTAGCGCGTGCCCTCGATGAGCCGCGCGTAAGCGGTCTGTGCGTCCTCGTTGTTGATGCGCGCGAGGGTCATGCCCGGCCGCACGCCCGCCCACCACGCGTCTGACTCGGGGCTCACCGCGGTCACGGCGAGCCGGTTCTCGATCGGCGCGAAGGAAAATCCCAGCGTGACCGACTGGTCGAGCTTTCGCAGCGCCACCCGCCGGGGAGACTCGACGCGGGTGTGCGCGTCCTTGAGCTCCCCGGTCATGCGGTCCAGCACATCCCAGAACGCCTCGTCATCGAGGGCCCGCATCGCGAGCGGCCGGTAGTTGCGGCCGACCGCCTCCCAATCGACGCCGTTGAGCGTCTTGTCGTAGTAGCGATCGCGGATGGTGCTCCACACGAAGTCGAAGGCGCGCTCGCGCTCCTCGACGTCCAGCCGCTCCTTGCGCGGACCGGGCACCGGCGTGGTCGGCAGCCCCTGCTCGTCGACCACCTGGCGGCCGATCACGTTATAGGGATCGACGTGGGCGCAACCGGTGATGAGGGCCACCGCCAGGGCGGCCGGGAGCAGTCGAAGCATGACTTCGATTTTCCCCTAAACCGCGGGGCAGGGGACGGCCCGCAGCTGCGAGCCGGCGAATTCCCTTTGCAGCAGCGCGAGGCGCGAGACGAGCTCGGTGTCGGGCTCGCGCACCAGCATGACCAGCTCGCGCAGGTCGCGCGTGAACGGGCCCTGCTCGGCCCCGCGCACGCCCTTGGCCTCGAGGCTCGTCACGAATCGCCGCGCCGCGTCCTCGGTGGAGAAGACCCCGAGCGAGATGGCGTTGTCGGGCCGGATCGACATCTCGGTCACGCCCTGCCGGCGAAGCGTCGCCATCGTGGCCTCCGCGGTTCGCCGGTCGCGCGCCGGGGCGATGAAAACCCAGTGGCGCGTGATCTCCTCGACGCGCCTCTCGGTCATACGGGTGCCGAGCTGCAGGGCGTTGAAGGATTCGCGCGCGCGGGCGGCGTCGGCCGGGGCGATGCCGGAGAACTCGACGCAGGCCGCGCCCGCGAGGCTCTGCACCGTCCTGCGGGCTTCCTCGGCGCGGCGGGCGGCAACGTTGGGCGGCGTGACGGCGACCACGCGCACCTCGTCGCGGTTGCGCTCGCGTGCGGAGAAGTCGCTGCGCTCGCTCTGCACCGACAGCGCGATGTGCGCGCCCAGCGCGATCACGGCCAGCAGCAGCAGGAAGAAGAGGAATCGAGACAAGGTTCAGTCCACGCCTTCGCGGGCGATTCGCACCAGTCCGTCGAGCACGAGATTCTCGAGGATGACGCAGTCCATGGGAAGCCGCGGGGCGACCTCGCCGGCGGCGCCCCCGGACATCACGGCGCGCCGCGGCTGGGCGCCTTGCCGAGCCATCGCATCGCGCATGCCGAGGATGGCGCCCACGGCGGCGCGCAGGGCGCCTGTGGTGATCGCATCGGCCGTGCCCTTCGGCAGCTCGTCGAACTCGCCTTCGGTGAGGCGCAGTCCCGCCGTCCCGCTGTCGAGAGAGCGGCGCATGAGCGCGGGTCCGGGAACGATCACGCCGCCGAGGAAGTGGCCATCGGCGCGCAGGGCGTCGATGGTGAGAGCGGTGCCCACGTTCACCACGAGCTTGTGTCCCGGCTCGGCGTGTTGGGCGGCCACCAGCGCGGCCCAGCGATCCGGTCCGAGCTGCGCGGGCTCGCGATAGCCGTTCACCACTCCCAGGGCCCGTGGCGGCGAGACGAGCATGCGCAGCTCGATCGAAAGGTCCGCGCAGGCCTCGCGCAAAATCTTCTCGACGCCGGGGCCGGCTACGTTGCTCGCGATGGCAGCCCGCGCGGTGGGTGCTTCCCGCCAAGCCTGGCCCAGCGTGCCCGCGCCGGCCGTCGGCACGCCGCCGCGCGCGCCCCAGCCGCGGCCATCGTGTATTCCCCACTTGATGCGCGAGTTGCCCGCGTCGATCGCGAGCAGCGGCGTCGGCATCGGGCTCATCGTGGACGCAAGGAGAGCTCGGCTGACGATAGCGTGAGCCTGCGGCCGTCGGCGAGCGAAACGAGCAGCGCTCCGTCTGGCGCGATGTCGTGCACGCGCGCCTCGAAGGGCGCCTCTCCCGGGGGAGACACGCGCACGTTGCGGTCCTGGAACGCGTGCAGCGACCGCCATGTATCGCGAAACGGCGCGAAGCCCTCGCGGGCGAAGCGATCGAGGGCTGCGTCGAGGTCGCGCAGCACCCGCGCGAGCAGGCGGCTGCGCGCGGGCGGCTCGCGGGTGCAATGGGCAAGGTCGACCACGGGCTGGTCGATGCGATCGAGCGCGGCCTCGCCCAGCCGGTGGTTGATGCCGATGCCGATCACCGCGACCGAAGGCCCCTGCGCGGCCTCGCCACTCGTCTCCACGAGGACGCCCGCCAGCTTGCGGAAATCCACCAGCACGTCGTTGGGCCACTTCACCTGCACGCGCTCGGCGCCGCACGCGGCGAGCGAGCTCGCGACGACGGCGCCGACAGCCAGTGAAAGGCCGCCCAGGTGGCCCGCGCCGCGCTCGAAGCGCCACAGCAACGAGAACGTGATCGAGCCACCGAGCGCCGAGATCCAGGTGCGTCCGCGCCGGCCGCGCCCGGCGCTCTGCCATTCGGCCGCGAGACAGGTCCCGGAAGGCGCGCCTGCGGCCGCGCGCTCGAGCAGGCGCGTGCTGGTCGAGTCGACCTCGTCGACCACCTGCAACTGGATGCGCGTGCCCTCGAGCTCGCGGGAGATGGCGCCGGCATCGAGGAACTCGATCGGCTGCGCGAGGCGATAGCCGCGCCCGCGAACCGAGTAGAGCTCGAGTCCCATCTGCGGCGCGAGCTTGAGCGCCTCCGAGAGCGTCGCGCGCGAGCGCCCGAGTGAGCGCGCGACCTCCTCGCCCGAATGGAAGCGCCCGTCGGCGAGCCGCCGCAGGGCGAGGAAGGTGAGCGCGCTCATCGCTTGCCGCGGTTCTCCTCGACGCACACGAACGCCTCGCGGCGGTAGGCCACGCCGGCGATGATCGAGTCGAGCAGCAGTTGCACGCGGCGCGCGAGCTTGGAGTCGGCGCGGTAGTCGGCCTCGGCGATGTAATCCACGCGTCCGGCGTCGAGGAGCTCCACGCACGTGGCCCGTCCCCGCTGCTTCTTGCGGTCGTACACCGCCACCGCATGGCCGCCGGACTTCTTGGTGAGCGCCATCGAGGGCACGTCGCTCAGGCCGTCGCCGAGGTAGACCATGTTGGCGAAGGGGATCGGCCGCTCGGCCTCGGGCATGTGCTCGTTGATCGACTCGGTGACGGCCTCGCGCCCCTTGTTGATGCGGAAGAGGAACTGCGTCTTCATCGTGTCGGTGACGAGCAGCTTGGGGAAAGTCGCCACGCCGTGGTGGTTGAAGTGGTACTCGGAGGCGTAGATGCGCTTGAAGTGCCGGCGGATGGAGACGCCGTCGAGGATCTCGCGCTGGCCCGCGCTGATGAGGTAGTGCTGCAGCTTCACCTGCCCCTTCGAGCGGCGCTTCACGTAGGCGTCCATGCGCGAGAACCAGGTGGGCACGCCGGGAAAGTACTCGATGGCGCGCGCCATCGCGGCGAAATCCTCGCGCTTCACGTCGACGCGATGCAGCTCGAGCGCCTCGATGATGTGGCGCATGTAGACCAGCATCGGGTCGGATTCGGTCTCGCGCGCCTCGCGGTTCACCATCGCCCAGAACTGCGCCGGCTCGATGCCGATCTTCGGCAGCACCGTGTACTCTTGCATCGGCTGGGGCGAGAGCGTGCCGTCGAAATCGTAGACGAGCGCGATGGTGTTCTGGAAGAAACTTTTGCCCACTGGCTGTGCCCAAGCGACCGTTGCGACATTCTACATTCTGATGAACAACATCCTGCCCTCGCTGCCGCTCGAGCTGAGCTATCCGCTGCTCTTCGGCGTGCTGCTCGTGGCGGGAATGATGGGCGGCGAGCTCGCGCGGCTGCTGAAGCTGCCGCGCATCATCGGCTACGTCGTCGTGGGCTTCGTGATCGGTCCCATCGCCGACGCGATGGGAATGCGCCCGCTCATCGACGAGGCGCGCATCTTCGTCGACCTTTCGCTGGGCCTGGTGCTGTTCGAGCTCGGGCGCCGCATGGACGTGCGCTGGATGCGCCGCGAGCTCTCGCTCATCGCCACCGGCATCACCGAGAGCACGATCACCTTCGCCGCCGTGTTCGCCACGCTCCTCGCCTTCGACGTCCAGCCGGTGAAGGCGGGCCTCGCCGCGGCGATCGCGATGACGACCGCGCCGACGGTGCTGCTCTTCATGACGCACGAAACGCGCTCGGAGGGCCAGGTGACGGAGCGCGCGATCAACCTCGTGGCCCTGAACGGCCTCTTCGCCTCCGTGCTGGTCACCATCCTGCTGGGATCGGCGCACTTCGCGCGCGACCTCGACGTGGAGACCGCGATCTTCATGCCGTTCTACCTGCTGGTGGGCTCGCTCGTCGTGGGCGCGGCGATGGCCACGTTCACGCGCGTCGTGGCGCGCGCGGTCGAGCGCAGCTCCGACGTGCACTTCACGCTCATCCTCGGGATGGTGGCCGCGGCAGTCGGCGTGGCATCCCTGCTCAACCTGCCCGTGATCCTGGCACTCCTCGCCTTCGGACTCTTCGCGCGCAACACCGAGCGCGGCCACGACCTGCTCACGGTGAGCCTGGCTCCCGTGGGGCGCCTGCTCTACGTCGTGCTCTTCGTGATCACCGGCGCCAGCATGCCGCTCACGGCGTTGGCGGATGCGGGCTGGATGGCGCTCGCGGTGCTGCTTGCGCGCGCGGCCGGCAAGTTCCTCGGCGCGATGGCGATGGCGCCGCTGGGCGGCCTGGGGATCAAGCAGGCCGCGGGGCTGGGCCTCGCGCTCATGCCGATGTCCACGCTGGCGCTCCTCATGTACCACGACATCGCCAAGCTCTTTCCCGGCTTCGGCCGCGATGTCGGCCCGACCTTCCTCACCGTCGTGATCGTGATGGAGGTCCTGGGCCCGCTGGCGGTGCAGCACGGCTTCCGCCTTGCCCGCGAAAGCCTGCCCGACGAGACCGGAGCTTTCCGCGCCCTGAAACCCGGCCCGTCGAATTGATGCCCCTCGACTTCAACCGCTCCGACGCGCTCACCTTCGGCATCGAGCTCGAGCTGATGGTGCTCAACACGCACAACTACGACCTGTCGCGCGGGGCGGCCGACATCCTGCCCCGGCTGGCGAAGATGAAGCTGCCGGGCGAGGTGAAGCCCGAGATCACCGAGAGCATGATCGAGATCAACTCGGCGGTGAACCGGAAGTACGCCGAGCTGAGCGAGCAGATGGTCGTGATCCGCGATGCGATCGTGGGCGTGGCCGAGCGCCTGAACCTCGCGGTCGCAGGCGGCGGCTCGCATCCCTTCCACCGCTGGAACGAGCGCCGCATCTATCCCACGGAGCGCTTCGAGCACGTCTCGAGCCTCTACGGCTACCTGGCGAAGCAGTTCACCGTCTTCGGCCAGCACATCCACGTGGGCGTGGAGAACGGCGACGATGCGGTGTACCTCACGCATCGCCTCGCCCCCTTCATCCCGCACTTCATCGCGCTCTCGGCCTCGTCGCCTTTCTTCCAGGGCGAGGACACGTCCTTCGAGACGTCGCGCCTGCATGCGGTGTCGGCGTTTCCGCTTTCGGGGCACATGCCCGAGGTCGAGACATGGGAGGAGTTCAACCGCTTCTTCGACGAGATGGCCGGGTACGGCATCGTCGAGAGCATGAAGGACTTCTACTGGGACATCCGCCCCAAGCCCGAGTACGGCACGATCGAGGTGCGCATCTGCGACACGCCGCTCACCGTGGAGCTGGCCGCGCAGCTGGCGGCCTACGCGCAAACCCTCGCCGCCGACCTGCTGCGCAACCGGCGCACGGAGCCCATCGCGCCGCTCTACCGCGTGTATGGCTACAACCGCTTCCAGGCGACGCGCTTCGGCTTCAACGCGATGCTGGTCTACCCTTACAGCCGCGTGCAGGAGCGGCTGCGCGAGGACCTGCTGAAGACGATCGAGCGCATCAAGCCCATGGGCGTGGAGCTGGGAACGACCGTGGCGCTGGAGGCGTTGGCGCGCCAGGCGGAGAGGTCGTTCAACGGCGCAGGCTGGATGCGGGAGACCTTCGAGCGCAACCGCTCGCTCGCCGACGTGGTGCGGATGCAGTCGGAGCGCTGGGCGGAAGTGCCGCGGAGCTAGGGGACAGACCCCGAGCTTCGCGCAGGCGAAAACCGTCCCCGGTCTTTACAGAACCTTCCCCGGATTCATCAGGCCCTTCGGATCGAGCGTGCGCTTGATCGAGCGCATGAGGTCCAGCTCGAGCGCGCCCTTGTAGCGCGTGATCTCCTCGCGCTTGAGCGCACCCAGCCCATGCTCCGCGCTGATCGATCCGTTGAGCGAGGTCACCACGTCGTACACCACGTGGTTCACCGCGGGCGCCTGGTCGAAGAATGCCTTCGCCTCGCCACGCTCGGACTTGGAACAGTTGTAGTGGATGTTGCCGTCGCCCACGTGGCCGAAGGCCACGATGCGGATGTCGGGAAAGCGCGCATTCAGCGCTGCAGTGGCCTTCTCGATGAATTCCGGCACGCGGCTCACGGGCACGGAGACGTCGTGCTTGATCGAGGGGCCGTCCACCTTCTGTGCTTCGGAAATGTTCTCGCGCAGCTTCCAGAACTCGCCCTGCTGCGCCTTGCTCGCGGCGATCGCCGCATCGCGGACCAGCCCGGCTTCCGCGGCGGCGGCGAGCGCGCCTTCCATCAAGGCGCCGAGCGCGCCGCCCTCGGTGCTGTCGGAGAGCTCCACCAGCACGTACCAGTCGTGCCGGTCCGGCAAGGGGTCTCGCTGCGCGGGGATGTGCTTCAGCACCAGGTCGAGGCAGATGCGCTGGATGAGCTCGAAGCCGGTCACGCGTTCGCCCACATGCTGGCGCAGCGATGACAGCAGCCTCACGGCGCCGGCAGGGCTCTCGACCGCCACGAACGCCGTCGCCTGGGAGCGCGGCCGCGGAAAAAGCTTCACTACGGCGGCGGTGATGATGCCGAGCGTGCCCTCGGCGCCGACGAAGAGGTGCTTCAGGTCGTAGCCGGTGTTGTCCTTGCGAAGGCCGCGCAGCCCGTTCCAGATGCGCCCGTCGGCGAGCACTACCTCGAGCCCCAGCACCAGCTCGCGCGTGTTGCCGTAGCGCAGCACCCCGGTGCCGCCGGCGTTGGTCGAGAGGTTGCCGCCGATCTCGCAGCTGCCCTCGGCGCCGAGCGAGAGGGGAAAGAGCCGGTCGTGCCGCTCGGCCTCCTGCTGCAGGTTCACGAGGACGCAGCCCGCCTCCACGGTCATGGTGTTGTTGTCGGCATCCACCGCGCGCACGCGGTTCATGCGCGAGAGATTGACCACGACCTGGCGGCCGGAGGCGTCCGGGACGGAGGCGCCGCACAGGCTGGTGTTGCCGCCCTGCGGGACCATGGGGATGCCTTCGGCGGCGAGCAGCGCCACGACCTTCGAGACCTGCTCGGTGCTCGCCGGCCGCACCACCGCGAGCGCCTTGCCGTGGTAGGCCTCGCGCCAGTCGACCTCGTAGGGCGCGGTCTCGGCTGCCGGGACGATGCCACGCTCGCCTACGATGGCGGCCAGGTCCTGCAGCAATTGCGGATTCATCAGGGGACCATTCCTGTCGCAGCGTTAAACCGGCCTGTCCCTACGCACGAATCTTCGCCAGCAACCGGGTGGTGCTCCGCTCGTGCTGGAAGGCGATCGAATGCACCTGCCCGCCCCAGCCGCGCACCTCCTTGCCGCCCACGATGTCGTCCGCCTTCCAGTCCCCGCCCTTCACCAGGTGGTCGGGTCGGCACTCGAGGATGCGCGCGAGCGGGGTGTCCTCCTCGAACCAGGTCACGAGAGCCACGCTTTCCAGGGCAGCAACGACCGCCATGCGGTCCTCGAGCGTGTTGACGGGACGATCGTCACCCTTGCCGAGGCGCCGCACCGAGGCATCGGAGTTGAGCGCCACGACGAGCGAGGCGCCGAGGGCGCGCGCCTGCGCGAGGTAGGTCACGTGGCCGCGATGGAGGATATCGAAGACGCCGTTGGTGAACACCAGCGGCCGCGCGAGCGCCGAGGCACGCTCGCCGAAGGCCGCCGGGGCGCAGAGCTTGGCTTCGAAGGCCGCGCCCACGCGCCTACTTGATGTACTCGAAGACTTTGACGACGGCGGAGGCGCCCTGGGTCGTGCGGGCGATCTCGGCCGCGGCCTCGCCTTCTTCCTGCGTGACGATGCCCATGAGGTAGACCACGCCCGCTTCGGTCACCACCTTGATGTGGCTCGCCGAGAACTTGGGGTTGTTCACCATGCGCGCCTTCACGTTGGAAGTGACGAGGGCATCGTTGCCGCGCGCGGAGAGGCTGGGCACGGCGCCCACCTTGATCTCGTTCACGACGTCGGCGACGCTGGGAATGGAGCGCACGACGCGCTCGAGCCGCGCCTTTTCCTCCTCGGTCGGCGCCTGCCCGGTGAGCAGCACGCGGCGGTTGTAGCTGGTGGCGTTCACGTTGGCGCCGCGCGAATCCTCGCGCATTCGGGCGAGCGCCTTCCATTCTATGTTCTCGTCCTCCACGTAGATGCCGGTGGTGCGGCGGTCCGTGGCCATGAGGGCCGCGGCACCCATGCCCGTGACGGCGAGCGGGAAACACCCCTGCAGCAAGGGCATCGCGACGGCCAGGGCCGCCACGGCGATCAGCTTGCGTTTCATTGCTTCTCTCCGTAGATGAGGTTGTCGACCACTTCGCACAGGCAGTGCACGACCAGGAGGTGGACTTCCTGGACGCGCATCGTCCTGGGGTGCGCGACATTCAGGTGGAAGTCCTGCGGGCGGCACATCTTCCCCATCGCGCCGCCGTCGCGGCCGGTGAGGGCGATGACGACGAGGCCCTTCGCCTGCGCCACCTTCATGGCTTCCATCACGTTCTTGGAGTTTCCCGACGTCGAGATGCCGAGCAGCACATCGCCCGGCTGCCCCAGCGCCTCCACCTGCTTGGAGAAGACGCGCTCGAAGTCGTAATCGTTGGCGATGGCGGTGAGCGCCGAGGAATCGACGGTCAGGGCAATGGCGGGCATGCCCGGGCGCTCGCGCTCGAAGCGCCCGACGAGCTCCGCCGCGAAATGCTGGCTGTCGGCCGCGGAGCCGCCGTTGCCGCAGGCGAGCGCCTTGCGGCCCGCCTTCAGCGCATTGGCCAGGGCTTCGCCGGCGCGCGCGATCTCCTGCGGCAGCGTCTCGGCCATGCGGCGGCGAAGCTCGACGCCTTCCTCGAAGTGCCTGCGCAGGTGCGCCGCCATGTCCATGGCCGATTATCTCCTAGCCCGCATCGAAGGCGCCGCGCAGCCAGGTGGGTTCCTCGCCATCGAGGCACACCACGTCGAAGCGGCAGGGCGGAAGCTGCGCGAAGCGCATGAGGTACTGGCGGGCGGCGGCGATGATGCGGCGCTGCTTGGCCGGCGTGATGCTGCCGGCGGCGCCACCGAAGCGCGAGCTGCGGCGCATGCGCACCTCCACAAAGACGAGCCAGGCCCCATCGCGCGCGATGAGGTCGATCTCGCCCAGGCGCGTGCGGTAGTTGCGCTCGAGCATCAGCAGGCCGTGGCGGGCGAGGAAACGCTCCGCGCTCTCCTCCGCGGCACCGCCCGCGGCCTGCGCCGGCGTGGGATGCGGGATGGGAAGCATCTACGGGCGCAACGGGATCACGCGGCCGCCATCGACCTCCGCCGGCGAAAGCTGACGCGAGAAATGGTTGCCGGGCTCCAGCGCGATCTTGCCGGTCACGCCGTCGAGGCCCAGCTTGGCGGCCTCCCCCTTCACCAGCAGGAGCGCGAGCCGGAAGGCATCGATGCCCAGGGCATACAGCCGCTCCTGCTCGACGTTCTGTGGCTCCTTGGGCTGCGGGTAGACCATGACGGCGGGATGGTCGGGATGGATGAACCAGGGCATCTCGACATAACGCAGACCCTGCAGGTCCAGGTTGACGAGGGGATCGGCGCGCGGGTTCACGCTGAGCGAAGTCGCATACACGGGCAGCATGGCGGAAACGTAGGGCCGCACGGCCAGGGCCTCGTTGTAGTCGAGGGCGAAGAACACCATGTCGCCGCGCGAATTGGCGATGCGCTCGCGGATGAGCGCGGCCTCCTCGGCCTTTCCGCTGTAGAGGATGCGCCGGGTCTCGCCCGCGGCACGCGTCCATTCGCGCTCGAAGGCTTCCTGCACGCGCCGCGAGATGGGCGACGGCGTGTGGATGACGATGGCCGAGCGCAGGCCGCTTTCGACGGCGAGCAGCGCCGCCTGCCGCGCTTCGTGCTCGAGGGAGAGCGAGATGCTGAAGACGTTCGGATTGCCTTCGGCGCGCGCCTCGTTCAAGGCCAGCACGGGGCGCCGCGCGCAGTCGCTGCTAACCATCGCCGTGGCGCCGTCGCGCGTGAGCCCGCCCACCACCAGCAGCGCGCCGGTGGACTGGGCGTAGAGGCACGCGTCCACCAGTCCCTGGCCCTCGTTCTCGATGGCGGTCACGTGCAGCGGCGGCGCTTCCTTGCCGGCCACCTCGGCGGCGACGGTGAAGCCCTGGCGGACCGCCTCCGCCAGGCGGCCCAACGCCTGCGAGGAGGTTGGCAGGATGAGCGCGATGTGCGGGCGACGGACCGCGGGCGGCGAGCGCCGCGGATCGGGGACGGTGGCCACGTCGCGCAGCGGCCGCACGACGCTGGAACGCGAAAGCCCCGTGGCCGGATCGATGTCCTGCGGCGGAAAGGTTGTGCCCGCGGGTGGGTCGGCCGAGAATGCCGGCGAAACCCACGAGGCGAGAGCCAGGAAAAGGAGCGCGGTGAGGCGCGACATTGCGAAGGAGGCGGGCTCCGGTGGGAATGCGGCGTTGCCATCGGGATTATATGTGGTGGCCACTCCCATAGGGAACCTCGGCGACGTCACGCGTCGGGCATTGGAGACACTCGCGCAGGCCGACATCGTCGCGGCCGAGGACACCCGCAACACCCGGGGATTGCTCTCGCACTTCGGCATCGGCGCCAAGCTGGTCGCCCTGCACGCGCACAACGAGCGCGGCGCCGCCGAACGCGTGCTCGGGTGGATCCGCGAGGGCAAGGCGGTGGCTCTCGTTTCCGATGCGGGCACGCCTGGAGTGAGCGATCCTGGTGCGATGGTGGTAGCGGCGGTGCGCGCGGCTGGCCTTCCCGTGGTGCCGGTGCCGGGCGTGAGCGCGCTCACCACCGCGCTGTCGGCGAGCGGGCTCGATTTCGAAGGCGTCGTGTTCGCCGGTTTCCTGCCGGCCAAGGGAGCGGAGCGCCGGGAGAAGCTGGCGGCGCTGGCGGCCGGTCCCTGGGCCATCGCGCTCTTCGAGGCGCCGCACCGGGTGGGCGCCACGCTGGGCGACCTGCACGCCTCGCTCGGCGATCGCGATGTCGTCATCGCGCGCGAGCTCACCAAGCGCTTCGAGACGATCACGCGGATACCGCTGGCGGACGCGCGCGCCTGGGTGGAAGCCGACGACGATCGCCGTCGCGGGGAGTTCGTGCTGCTGGTCGAAGGCCGTCGCGTCGAAAACGCCAGCGCGCTCGATCCGGGCAAGGTGCTGGAGCCGCTGCTGGCCGAGCTCCCCGTCAAGCAGGCCGTCGCGCTCACGGTGAAGATCACCGGCGGGAAGCGCAACGAGATCTATGCGATGGCGCTGGAGATGAAGAAGCAGGCATGAGGGATGAGGGATAATTCCTCGATGCCCTCGCTCTCGCTCACGCGTCCCGACGACTTCCACGTGCACCTGCGCGACGGCGAGCTCATGGCCTCGGTCGTCGCGGCGACCGCGCGGCAGTTCGCGCGCGCCATCGTCATGCCGAACCTTCGCCCGCCCGTCGTCACCGTGGAGGCGGCGCGCGCCTACCGCGAGCGCATCCTCGCGGTGCTTCCCCCGGGAATCGCCTTCGAGCCGCTGATGACGCTCTACCTCACCGACAACACCACGGCGGGCGAGATCGGGCGGGCGCACTCGTGCGGATTCGTCAAGGCCGTCAAGTATTACCCGGCCGGTGCGACGACCAATTCGGATTCGGGCGTGAGCGACCTGCGCAAGGTGGACGCCGTTCTCGGCGCCATGCAGGACACGGGCCTGCCGCTGCTGGTCCACGGCGAGGTGACGGATCCCGAGGTCGATGTCTTCGACCGCGAATCGGTGTTCCTCGAGCGCACGCTGGCGCCGCTCCTCAAGCGCTTCCCGCGCCTGAAGGTCGTGCTCGAGCACATCACCACGCACGAGGCCGCGGCGTTCGTCGAGCGCGCCCCGGAGAACGTGGCGGCGACGATCACGCCGCAGCACCTGCTCATGAACCGCAACGCGATCTTCGCCGGCGGCTTGCGCCCGCACCACTACTGCCTGCCGGTGCTGAAGCGCGAGCCCCATCGCCGCGCGCTGGTGAAGGCGGCCACTTCGGGAAACCCCAAGTATTTCCTCGGCACCGACACCGCTCCGCATGCGCGCGACACCAAGGAAACCTCCTGCGGGTGCGCGGGCATCTACAGCGCCCACGCCGCGCTCGAGCTCTATGCCGAGGCCTTCGAGGCGGCCAACGCGCTCGACAAGCTGGAGGCGTTCGCGAGCCGGCACGGCGCGGCGTTCTACGGCCTGCCTCGCAACGCGGGCAAGGTCACGCTCGAGAAGGCCTCCTGGGAAGTGCCTGCGGAATATCCCTTCGGGGCCGGGACCGTGGTGCCGTTGCGCGCCGGGCAGGCGCTGGGCTGGCGCTTCGCCGGCTGAGGCCGTGGATTGGGCGCAGGCACGTACCCGCCTGGACGGGCCGATCTTCACGCCATTGCGAAGCGCGTTCGCGCGCCTGCCGACGGACCGATGGCCGAGTCACGCCGAGCTCACGGCGCTGGCTGCCGGCGCCACCACTTCGCGCGGCATGCCGCTTTCCTTCGTCGCCCCGCGGGCACAAGCGGAGCCCGAGCGTCGCCATTACGAGCTGCGCATCGCCGACACCGGCCAGGTGGAGACGCGTCCCGGCAACTGGCACGACCTCTTCAACGCCCTCGTATGGATCACCTTCCCGCGCGCGAAGGCGGCCCTCAACGCGCAGCACGCCGCGATCCTCGAGGAGCGCGGCGAGGCCGAGGCCCGGCACCGCAGCCCGGAGCGCGATGCGCTCACCCTGTTCGACGAGGGCGGCGTCGTGGTGCTTTCGTCGGACCCTTCGCTCTCCGCGCTCATCCCGGCCTTCGAATGGAAGGCGCTTTTCTGGAACCGGCGCGCCGAGCTGGAGGAGAAAATGCGCTTCCTCGTGTTCGGCCATGCCTGTTACGAGCAGGCGTTGCAACCTTACAAGGGGATGGTGGCGAAGACGGTGATCCTGGGGATGGGGGACGAGGGACGGGGGACGGGGGAAGGTCGCCTGCTCCTCCAGGCCGATGCAATGCTGGCCCGGTTCTTCGCGGACCGCGCGAACTTCCGGTCGCCCAAAGCGCTGGCGCCGATGCCGGTGCTGGGCGTGCCGGGCTGGCACGAGGACACCAACCAGGAGTCTTTCTACGACGATGCGAGGCACTTCCGCTCGAAACCTGGATGAGCCTGCGCTTCGCTTGCTTCAGGCTGATAGCATCGATTCTTTCGCAACTTCGCAACGGAGAAATGCCCCGATGGCCAGCGTCGATTCCCGCCTCGTCAGCCAGTTCCTCAACGTTTCCGCCTCCAACGTTTCCGACGCGCTCGATCGCCTCGGAATCGAGGGCGCGCCCCAGGGGATCCTGCCCATCTTCCCGTGCGCGAAGATCGCCGGGCCCGCCGCGACGCTGAAGCTCGTTCCCGCCGGCAAGGGCGGCGAGTCGACGGTTTCGGGCACGCTGCGCGCGATCCTGAAGGGCGGACAGGGCTCGGTGCTGGTGGTGGACGCTTCGGAAAATCCGGGCGTGAACTCCTACGGCGGCGTCGCGGGCGCCACGGCCAAGCACAACGGGGTCGTGGGTTGCGTGACCGACGGGGTGGTTCGCGACGTGGACGAATACAAGGCGTACGGCATGCCCGTATATGCGCGCGGCATCGCGCAGCAGTCGGTGCGCGGGCGCTCCTCGTGCGCGGGCTACGGCATCGAGGTGAAGCTGGGCGGCGTGCGCGTTCGTCCGGGCGACTTCATCCTGGCCGACGACAACGGCACCGTGGTGGTGCCCATGGACAAGATCGCCGAGGTGCTCGCCTTCGCGCAGAAAGTGAAGGCAACCGAGGACCGGGTGATCGCCGAGATCCGCGCCGGCGCCGATCCGCTGGAAGCCCACGAGCGCGTGAACTACGACAACATGCTGAAGGCGCAGGGCGCCTGATGGCAGGCCGTCACCCCGGCGCAGGCCGGGGCCCGATTTCACGCCGCTCGACGCTTTTCGTCGGGGCGCTTGCGCTCGAGGCCCTGCCCGCCGCGCTCGCGAGCGGCGCCGACATCGTGTGCATCGATCTCGAGGACGCGGTGCCGCCCGGCCGCAAGGACGAGGCGCGCCGCGCCATGCTCGATGTGCTCGAAGCCGTCGACGTCCCCGAAAGCGTGCAGCTCATCGCGCGTGTGAACGTGATGACGTCCGACGAAGGCCGCGCGGATGTGGACGCTGCCGTGCACGCGCCGGCGCTGGGCGCCGTCATGATCCCCAAGGTGGAGGAGCCCGACGAGGTCCGATGGGCCGCCGATGCGGCGCAGAAGGCCGCGAGCCTGCTCGAGCTCTACTGCATCATCGAGTCCGCGCCCGGCCTCGAGGTCTGCCCGGCGATCGCGCGCGCCACGCCGCGGCTCAAGGCGCTTTTCTTCGGCGGCTTCGACCTCTCGACCGCGCTTGGCTGCGCCATGGCCTGGGAGCCGCTGCTCTACGCGCGTTCGCGCGTGGTCCACGCGGCTGCGCTCGCCGGCATCGAGGCGATCGACTCGCCCTTCCCGGACGTGGGCGATCTCGACGCCCTGCGAGCCGACTGCGCGCGCATCAAGGCGCTCGGCATGACCGGCAAGGCGGCGAAGCACGCCTCCCAGGTCGCGACCATCCGGGAAGCGTTCACGCCGACGGCGGCGGAAGTCGATCGCGCCCGCAGGATCGTCGCCCAATTCCGCGCCGATCCCACCCGCCCGCTGGTTTTCGAAGGCAAGCTGGTCGAGCTGCCCACCATCAAGAAACTCGAGCGCATCGCCGACCTCTGATTGTTTCACCGGGGACAGACCCGGATTCGCTTGATAAATAGGCAAAACCGGGTCTGTCCCCGGTGTAACAAATGGCCCTCATCAATTACCTCACCACGATCGAGTTCGAGTTCGGCGCCGTGGAGCGCCTTGCCGACATCGCCGCTTCCGCCGGCATTCGCAGGCCGCTGCTGGTGACCGATCCCGGAATCGCCGCAGGCCCCTTGCTGTCGCGAGTGCGGGAAGTGCTGGCAAAGGTCCCGCACGCGATCTACGATCGCACGCCGACCAATCCCGACGAGGAATCCGTCGAGGCCGCGGCTGCGGTGTATCGCCAGGAAAAGTGCGATGGTTTGGTCGCTCTGGGCGGCGGCTCGCCCATCGACCTCGCCAAGGGCGTGGCGCTCCTCGCGACCCACGACGGCCCGCTCGAGCAATACGCCGCGATCCTGGGCGGCATCCCGAAGATCACCGCGAGGATGGCGCCGGTGATCGCCGTGCCGACCACCGCAGGCACCGGAAGCGAGGTCGGGCGCGCGAGCCTCATCACCCTGCGCGATGGCCGCAAGCTGGGCTTCATCAGCCCGCACATGATCCCGAAGGTCGCGCTGTGCGACCCGGAGCTCACGCTAGGACTTCCGCCGGGGCTCACGGCCGCCACGGGCATGGATGCGCTCACGCACTGCATCGAGACCTACCTGTCGCCGCGCGTGAATCCTCCCGCCGATGCGATCGCGCTCGACGGCGCGCAGCGTGCGGCCAGGTGGATCCGCAAGGCGTTTGCCGACGGCGGCGATCGCGACGCGCGCTGGAACATGATGATGGCCTCGCTGCAAGGCGGGCTCACCTTCCAAAAGGGGCTGGGCGCGGTGCATTCGATGTCGCACCCGCTGGGCGGCCTCAAGTCGCCGCGCCTTCACCACGGCACGCTCAACGCCGTCGTGCTGCCGGCGGTCTTGCGCTTCAATCGCTCCCACGCGCACGAGAAGATGGCGGCACTCGAGGCTGCGGTCGGCGTCGCGGCCGGCGAGGACCTCGCCACTTTCGTCGAGCGCCTCAATGCGGAGCTGGGCCTGCCGCCGTCGCTGCGCGTCATGGGCGTGACCGACGAAATGATCCCGGCGATGGTGGTGGGCGCCGTCAAGGATCACTCCACCGGCACCAATCCGCGGCCCGTGTCCCGCGAGGATTTCGTGGGATTATTCGCGCAGGCGATGCATTGAAGAAAACAAGAGGAGAACGACCGATGCGCAAGACCCTGGCTTTTCTCGCGGCGGCCGCCGCGTTGGCATTCCCCACGCTCGGCTACGCGCAGGCGTACCCGAGCAAGCCGATCAAGATCATCGTTCCCTTCGCGGTGGGCGGCATCGCGGACACCTTCGCGCGCGTGATCGCCCAGAAGCTCTCGGACAGCTGGGGTCAGCCGGTCGTGGTGGAGAACCGCGGGGGCGCGGGCGGCAACATCGGCGCCGACGTCGTGGCCAAGTCGCCGCCCGACGGCTACACGCTCGTCATGGGCAACATCGGCACTCACGCGATCAACCCGTTCCTCATGAAGAACGTGCCCTTCGATCCGCTCAAGGATTTCGTGCCCGTCGCGCACGTGCTCGAGGCCGAGGGCCTGCTGGTGGTGAACTCGTCCGTGCCCGCGAAGAGCGTGGCCGAGCTGGTGGCGCTCGCGAAATCGCAGCCGGGCAAGCTCTCCTATGCTTCGGGCGGCATGGGCACCACGAGCCACCTCGCGGGAGAGCTCTTCAAGTCGCTCGCCGGGGTCGACATGGTGCACGTGCCGTACAAAGGAAACTCGCCCGCGATCACCGACGTGCTGGGCGGCCAGGTGCAGATGATCTTCGCCACGATGCCGACGGTGCTGCCGCACGTGAAGGGCGGCCGGTTGCGCGCGCTCGCGGTGCTGGGGGATTCGCGCAACCCGGCGGTGGACGTGCCCACGATCGGCGAGACGGTGAAGGGCTTCTCGGTGATCAACTGGATCGGCCTCTTCGCACCGGCCGGCACGCCCGCCGATATCGTCGCCCGCTGGAACGCCGAGGTGCAGAAGATCATGAGCACGCCCGAGGTGCAGAAGCGCCTCGAGACCGAGGGCGCCAAGTTCATCCCGTCGACGCCGCAGTCGTTCGCAGCCTTCCAGAAAGCCGAGTCGGAAAAGTGGTCGCGGGCGATCAAGGCCGCGGGCATCAGGCCGGAGTGAGGCGGAAGACGCGTTTTTCCTGTAAAATCAAAGACGTGAAGCAGGCCAGACGGCCGCTGCGCCATTTCGATTGCGCAGAGGAAAGTCGGGACTCCACAGGGCAGCGTAGCGGGTAACTCCCGCCCACCGTGAGGTGAGGATCAGAGCAACAGAGACGAGTCCCGGGCTCCGTGTTTTTGGGGTCCGGGGGTGAAACGGGCAATCTCTACGCGGAGCAACACCAAATAGGCAGACGTTGACGTGGCCCACCGAGTCTGCGGGTAGGTGGCTCGAGCGCAGTGGCGACACGGCGCCTAGAGGAATGACCGTCATAGCGCCGCAAGGCGCCGTAACAGAATCCCGCTTACCGGCCTGCCTTCACACTTTTTCCGAAACCCGGGACGGACCTGGAATTCACGTTCGTTCGCAGGAACGAATTCCAGGTCCGTCCCGGGTTTCGCTGGAACGAATTCCAGGTCCGTCCCGGGTTTCCGCGCATTCTGTTCCGCCGCAGGCGGAGTTCGTCGCAAACGGTTTGAGCGCGGCGAGGCACGTCCCTAACCTTCGATCTCCCCCAACACCCCGAGAGGGCAGATCGATGAGCAAAGCACATGTCGCCGCTGCCGCGGCGTTATTGGTTTCGGCAAGCGTGAGCGCTGCAGACGCGCCGGTCGCCGTGAACGTCGAGGGCCTGCAGGCCAAGGTCGCGAAGGAGGTCCTGCAGCACGCCGAGCAAGGCGAGCGCGCGCTCGCGCGCTACCTCGAGCGCGTTCGCCCCTACCAGCGCCTGTCGTACGACGAGCTCTCGCGTCCCGCCGCCCAGCCGGTGAACGCGCGGTTCCAGCCGAACCGCGTGTACCGCAGGCACGCCAAGGACTGGGCGCCGCAACGCCTGGCTAGCGCGAGCTGAACCCGGTGTGATCCAATGGCTTCCATGGCCATTGCGATCAGCTTGCCGAAGGCGCTCATCGTCGCCGTTGCGCTGGCAGCGGCGGGCGATGCCTTTGCCCAACGCCCCGAGCCTCCCGTCGAGGTGAACGTGGAGGGGTTGCCGACGCATGTGCGCGCGCGCCTGCTGGCCAAGGCACAGGAGGGCCGCACCGCGCTCATCCAATACCTCCACCGCAGCTACACGGTCCACGGGCTGCGGCCCGAATTCGTCATCCGCAGCAGCGTTCGTCGCGGGTAGCGCTTATCGGCGAAAATGGAGGGCTATGAAAGCCCTCCTCGCGGCCTCGCTGCTGGCCGCCGCTTCCGTCGCAGCAGCGCAAGCTCCTTCCGCTTCCAGTACGACCCCTCAGCAGGCCGACGCGTTGATGGCACTCGCCCGCGTGCACGGGATCGTCCGCTACTTCCATCCGTCCGATGCCGTCGAGACGATGAAGTGGAATCCCTTCCTCGTACGCGCCGCCGAGCGCATGGGCACGGTTGCGAGCGCGAGCGAGATCGGGCCTCGCCTCGAAGAAATCTACGGCCCCATCGTCGAAGGCTTCAGGGTCGTGCCCGTCGGCACCGCCATCACGCGTCCGCAGGGGGAGGGTCCGATCGTCGAGTGGCGCCATCTCGGCTACGGTATCGATACCGACGCGGCCTCTCCGTACGTGAGCTGGCGCACGCATTACGCCCCGGTCGCCGGCGGAAAAGTGAAGGGGGGATTCTTCCAGCACCGCGGCGAGGCCGAAGCGCCCGTGCACGCCGAGCCGGTGATGCGCGTGCCGGTCGCGGCGGGCCTCGAGGCCCACGTTCCGGTATCCCTGCCGCTTTCCGCGGCCAAGCTTTCGGACGCGCGCAAGGCGAAGCTCGAAGAGTTCGCGGCGGCGCTCGACGCCGTCCCCATGGCCGGTGACGAAGCCACGCGCGCCCAGGCACACGCCGACGGCATCGCCGCCTGGAACGTGGCGCGCCATTTCTATCCGTATTGGGACGTGGTCAAGGTCGATTGGGAGGCCGGACTGCGCCCATGGCTACTGCGGCAGCCCGCCACGTTAACGCGCGACCAATTGCGCGACAGCCTGCGAGCGCTCGCCGAGCCCCTGAACGATGCCCAAGGTGAGATTGCCGATCCGCGCCAGCTCAGGAACCGCGCATTCCTCGGCATCTCGGTGCGGCCGGCAGGCGAGCGCTGGGTCGTCGACGCATCCCTCGCGCCCGACAAGATCAAGCCGGGCGACGTGGTGAGCGCCGTCGGCGGCAAGCCAGCCAACGCCTGGTTCAAGGAGCGCATGGCGCTCATCTCCGGCTCGGCGCAGCACAAGCGCTGGCGCGCGCGCTACGAGCTCACCGCCGGCGACAAGGGCGAGACGATCGCGATCCGCTTCACGCGCGGCAAGGAGTCCTTCGAGGCGACGCTCACCTACGACCAGCCGCGCGCGGTGCACGAGGCGCGTCCTGCGGCGTTGCAGGAGGTCAAGCCGGGCATCCACTACGTCGATGCATCCCGCTTCGACAAGGCGGCCTTCGAGAAGGCCCTCGAAACGATGAAGGACGCCAAGGGCGTGGTCTTCGACCTGCGCGGCCTGCCGGCGCGCGATGCCGTGACGCTCGCCTCGCATTGGGTGACCCGTCCCGATTCCGCGCAGTGGATGTTCGTGCCGCGGATCGACCGGCCAGGCGCGATGTCGTCGGCATCGTGGTCGCTCGGCTGGAACGTGGGGCCGAACGCGACGCTCGCGAAGGCGAAGAAGGTCCTCCTCGTCGATGGCCGCACCGTCGGCTACGGCGAGTCTCTCGCCGGCTACTTTCCGGCGCACTCGACGGGCCCTGTCGTGGGCGCGGCGAGCGCGGGCGCGACCGGCAACATCGCCATCGCGCCGCTGCCGAGCGGGTTGGGCTTCATCTTCACCGGCATGCGCGTCACGCGACACGACGGCAAGACGCCGATCCACGGCAAGGGCTTCGAGCCCGACACCGTCGTCGCACCCACGCTGGAGGGTATCCGCGCCGGCCGCGACGAGGCGCTGGATCGCGCCGTGGAGATCGCCTCCGGGCGCTGACGCTTCGCGTCAAGGCGCCGGCCGCACGTCGCCCGAAGGCGACGAAGCGGCGGTTGAGGCCGCTGTGACGCGTGTCACAGGGCCTCGCGCAACACGTTGATTCGATACGGGCGCGCGCCAGCGTCGTTCAGATTGGCATGTTTCCTGAGTCACTCGGGTCACCGGCCCTTCGCCGGTGACGGAGAAAGACTCGAATGCGAACACTTATACGCACGTTGCTCGCCGCCTCGGCGATGCTGGGACAAGCGTCCATGGCCGATGCCCAGTCGGCAGGCAATGCCGCCGAGGCGAGCCACTCGCGGATCGCCGTCGCGATCGCCTCGGACTTCGTTTCGCTCGCGGGAAGCCGCGAGAACGCGCTCGCGCTCGTGAGCGCGCTTCGCAGCGGAACCGAGGCGCGACTCGAATCCGACGCGGCTCCGGAGCCCGGGAGTCCGGCAGGCATGGAGGCCCGCGCGGTTTTCACGACATTCCGCGCCCCGCGCGCCATGCGCTGGGACGAGGTGATCGACGCGCTCTCGCGCGCCCAAGCCGAACTCGCGCGCGCCGGAATCGCACACCCGACGCCGGAGCAGTTGCGCGCCGCGCTCGCGAGCATCGACACCCGCCCGGCACGGGGGACGCGATGAGAACGCGCGCGCTGGTCCTCGCCCTCCTTTGCGCCTCGCTCACGGGATGCGCTGCGGTGGGTCTCACCGCCCTCGGCGTCGGCATGGCCACGGGGGTGAGCCATACCCTGGGCGGCATGGTCTACAAGACCTTCACCGCCCCGCAGACGCAGGTGAAGCGCGCGACCCACGGCGCGCTGGGCCGCATGCAGGTGAAGGTCCTCAAGGTGCAACGCGATCGCCACACCGAAACCATCCTCGCGAAGGCCGGCGACCGCGACATCGACATCGAGCTCGAGGCGCTCACGCCGAACACCACGCGCATGAAGGTCACCGCCCGGCAGAACGGCGGGATCCTCACCGATGGCGCCACCGCAACGGAAGTCATCCTCCAGACCGAGAAGATCGTCGGCCCTACCTGAATCACCACCAGGAGAGACATGATGGGAAAGAGCATGAAAATCCTTGCAGTGGCCGCGTGCGTCGCCCTCTCGCCGTTGGCGCGGGCACAAGCGGCGAGCACGCCAGTAATCGCGGGGCAGGCGCACGTGGCCGGCAAGGTTGCAGCCCGGTTCACGGGACTCGCCGGCGGGGGCGAGAACTCGCTCGCGCTGGTGAATGCCCTGCGCACGGGCACCGAGGCGCGACTGGTGACGGTGGTTCCGCCGCCGGAGGGCAGCCCCGCCGGCACCGAAGCTACGAGCGTCACGACCACTTTTACCCCGCCCACGAGGCCCATGGGCTGGGGCAACGTGAAGCATTCCCTCGCGCTCGCGCAGGACCAGCTCGCGCGCGCCGGCATCACGAGTCCGACCGCCCAGCAGCTGCAAGCGGCGCTGATGGGCGGCGACCTCGTCGTTACGAACGTCGATGGCACCACCACCACGACGCCGGTTCGCGGAGTGCTCACCATGCGCGCCCAGGGCATGGGCTGGGGTAACGTCGCGCGGGCGGGGGCAACGACGCTCGGAGCGGTCGCGAGCAAGGTGGACATGAGCGCGAAGGGGCCGAAAGTTTCCAGCCGGATCACGACGGCCGCCGGTCCGTCCAGCGCTGGCCCCACTCCGATCCAATCCGCCAAGGGCATCACCACCGCGCGAGGGAGCGCCGCGCTCGGTCGCGGCGTCGTAACCGGCGCCGGTGCATCGACCCACGTCCCCTCCCATCGAGTGCAGGGCCCTTCTCCCGGCGCCGGCGTGGTGAGCGCCTCCGCAGGTGGCGGCAACGCCGCGATCACGCGCGGGACCGGCAATGGCCACAGCCGCGGCCCCGCGGCTGCCGGGGGTAACGGCAACGGGAAAGGCAGGGCCGGCTGATGTTTTTCTAGGATTTGCCTTTTCTCCTTTCCCTTTAACAGGGCCCGCGCGCGGGCCCTTTTTGCGCCTGCTGCATCGCAACATATCCCCTGCTGCACCGCAGCAAGCCGTCGCCGGTGGGAGACACGTTCCTGCGAAGTTACTTTCATTGATGGCCGTAACCCGTTGAAGTAATTGATATTCGGCATCGCGAAATCGGTCGAAAAACCACCGCTAACTCCTTGTCGCACAAGCAAAAATTGCTCAACTTCTCGCTTGACGCCTTGTAGCTCGTTCACTACAGTGTGCGGACGTGGGAAAAAGTGGGGAAAAGTTTGTTCCAGGGGGCGACGCAGATCAATCTCGACGCGAAGGGGCGGATGTCCGTGCCCACGAAGGCGCGCGACCCCCTGACGGCCGGCGGGACGGTGAAGCTGGTGCTCACCGCGCATCCCGAAGGTTGCCTGCTGCTCTACCCGATGCCGGCCTGGGAGCCGATCCGCGCGCGCGTGATGGCCTTTCCCAGCCTCGACCGGCAAGCGAGCACCTGGAAGCGGTTGCTCGTCGGCTTCGCCGAGGAGCATGAGCTCGACTCGGCGGGGCGCTTGCTGATCTCGCCCGAGCTGCGCGACTTCGCGCGCATCAACCGCCAGGTGATGTTCGTCGGGCAGGGCACGCATTTCGAGATCTGGGACCTCGAGCAGTGGAGGGCGCAGTTCGAGGCCGTCAGGACCGGGGGCAATCCGACCTTGCCCCCGGGGACGGAGAACTTCTCCCTGTGACGCGGCAGACGATCTCGCCGCGGGAGCAGGGAGCGCAGGCGAGGTCGTCCATCCCCTTCAAAAGTGAGTGAGGTCTCCCATGTCCCGGTCCTACTCGAAGAAAGCCTCTCTGCCTTGCGCCTCCGCGAAGACGGAACCTATGTCGATGGCACCTTTGGCCGCGGCGGGCATAGCGCGGCCATCCTCGCCCGTCTCGGTGTTCGCGGAAGACTTCTCGCTCTTGATCAGGACCCCGCGGCGCATGCGGATCGCGCGCTCCAAGATCCGCGTCTTGAGCTGATCCACGCGAGGTTCTCGACCATGGGCGCGCAGCTCGCCGCACGCGGGATCCGGCACGTCGCCGGCGTGCTGCTCGACTTGGGCGTTTCCAGTCCCCAGCTCGACACGGCCGAGCGCGGGTTCTCATTCATGCGCGATGGGCCGCTCGACATGCGCATGGACACCAGCCGCGGCGAGACCGCCGCGGAATGGCTCAACCGCGCCGACGAAGAAGACATCCGGGAGGTGATCTCGACCCATGGCGAAGAACGGTTTGCTAAGGCAGTTGCAGCAGCGATTGTTGGCGCAAGGCGCCTCGAGCCTTTCCGGACCACGCGGCAACTTGCCGAGGTCGTGGGTCGCGCCGTACGCACGCGCGAGCCGGGGCAGCATCCGGCGACCCGCACCTTTCAGGCTCTTCGGATTCACGTCAATCAGGAGCTTGAAGAGCTCGAGGTGACGCTGCCGCAGGCGGCCGCGGCGCTCGAGCCGGGCGGCCGGCTGGCGGTCATCAGCTTCCACTCGCTCGAGGACCGCATCGTCAAGCGCTTCATGCGCGCGTGCTCCATCGCCGACACGCTGCCGCGCGGCGTCCCGGTGCGCGCACGCGACCTTCCGCCACCGCAGTTGAAGCTCGTCGGCCGCGCGATCCGCGCCTCCGACGAGGAAGTCCGCCGCAACCCGCGCGCGCGCAGCGCGGTGCTGCGCGTCGCGGAAAAGACGTGACCCGCGTGAACATCCTCCTCCTTGCCCTTCTCGTGGCTTGCGCCATCGGCGTGGTCACCTCGCAGCATCGCGCGCGCCGCCTCTTTACCGAGATCGAGGCGGGCCAGGCGATGGCGCAGAAACTCGACGAGGAGCACACGCAGCTGCAGCTCGAGCAGAGCACCTGGGCGACCAACCGGCGCATCGAGTCGGTCGCCTCGCGCAGCCTCGGCATGCGCCTGCCGGATTCGGCCTCCACGGTGGTGATCACGCTGGATCCCCGGGCGGGGAAGACACGGTGAAGCTCGAGAAGCGCGCCCCGCAGCTGCGCCTCAAGCTCGAGGGCTGGCGCTCGCGCTTCGTCTTCGCGCTCGCCGCCATCGGCTTCGCCGCCCTCGCCGGCCGCGCCTTCTACCTGCAGGCCGTGGACACCGAGTTCCTCAAGGCGAAGGGCGAGGCGCGCTACGGGCGCATCGTCGAGATGCAGGCCTCGCGCGGGCCGGTGAAGGATCGCAACGGCCAGCTGCTGGCGGTCTCCTCGCCCGTGGAGTCGATCTGGGTGAGCCCCGACGAGCTGGAGATCGATGCCGCGCAGGAAAAGGCGCTTGCCAGGGCGCTCGACATGGCTCCCGAGGAGCTGCGCCAGAAACTTGCCCGAAAGGATCGGCAGTTCACCTACGTCAAGCGCCAGATTTCGCCCGAGCAGGCGGCGAGGGTGATGGCCTTGAGGATCCCGGGCGTGTTCCAGCAACGCGAGTACCGCCGCTTCTATCCCGCGGGCGAGGTGATGGCGCACGTGGTCGGCTTCACCGGCATCGACGACCAGGGCCAGGAAGGCGTGGAGCTCGCCGCGCAGTCGCGCCTGGCCGGCGTGCCCGGGAGCCGCAAGGTGATCAAGGATCGCAAGGGCCGGATCGTCGAGGACGTGGGCAGCCTGCGGGCACCGCGCGACGGCGAGGAGGTCACGCTCGCCCTCGACCAGCGCCTGCAGTTCCTCGCGCACCGAGAGCTGAAGAACGCGGTTGCGGCAAACCACGCGCGCGGGGGCTCGCTCGTCGTGCTCGACGCGAAGACGGGGGAGATCCTGGCGCTGGTGAACCAGCCCGACTACAACCCCAACAACCGCGCCAGCGTGACCGGCCGCCAGACGCGCAACCGCTCGGTCACCGACCTCTTCGAGCCGGGGTCGACATTGAAGCCCTTCACCGTGGCCGCCGCGCTCGACTCCGGCATCGTGCGGCCCGGAACGATGATCGAGACGGGCCCCATGAAGATCGGCGGCTGGACCATCAACGACTCGCACCCGATGGGCACGCTCACGGTCGCCGAGGTGATCGCCAAGTCCTCCAACATCGGTACCGCCAAGATCCAGCTCGCCATGCCGGCCGAGCGCATGGGAACGTTCTACCGCGAGCTGGGATTCGGCTCGCAGCCCGCGATCGGCTTTCCCGGCGAGGCGCGCGGGTTGCTGCGGCCCTGGTCGCAATGGCGGCCGATCGAGCAGGCGACGATGGCCTATGGGCACGGCATCTCGGTATCGCTGCTGCAGGTGGCGCGCGCCTACACCGTGTTCTGCAACGAGGGCCACTTGCTGCCGCTGTCGCTCGTGCGGCGCGACTCGCTGCCCATCGGCAAGCCGCTCGTCTCGGCAGAGGCGGTGCGCGAGGTGAACGGGATGATGGAGCTCGCGGTGATGCCGGGCGGCACGGCCACGCGCGCGCAGGTGCCGGGCTACCGCGTAGCCGGCAAGACCGGCACCGCGCACAAGCCGGAAGACGGCGGCTACGCCGAGAAGAAATACGTGTCCTCGTTCGTGGGCTTCGGCCCCGTGTCGGATCCGCGCCTCATCGTCGCGGTGATGATCGACGAGCCCGGCGGCGCCAAGCACTACGGCGGCGATGTCGCCGGGCCGGTGTTCTCCGCCGTGATGGGCGCGGGGCTTCGACTCATCGCCGTGCCGCCCGATTCGGAGCCTGCCAGCGCGCCCGTCGTGCCCGGCTTGCGGCGCGTGGATGTGAAGGCCGGCGGAGGAGCGGGATGATCGCCGCCCCCGATTTCGTCCGCAGCGACGGCATGAAGCTGCTCGATCGCCTGGCGCAGCTGGGCGTGCCGCTCGCCGACCTCACCGCCGACTCGCGCAGCGTGAAGCTGGGCTCGATCTTCGCAGCCTTCCCCGGCACGGTGCTGGACGGACGGCAATACATCGGCGAGGCCATCTCGCGTGGCGCCGCCGCGGTCCTCTGGGAACGCGCGGGCTTCGAGTGGGACGAGCGCTGGGACGTTCCCAACCTCGGCATCGACAACCTGCGCGGGCGCATCTCCGAGATCGCCGGCGCGGTCTATGGGAATCCCTCGAAGTCCCTCTGGATCGTGGGAGTCACGGGCACCAACGGCAAGACCTCGGTGTCCCAGTGGATCGCCTCCGCGTCCGAGAGCCTCGGGCGCCGCGCGGCAGTCGTCGGCACGCTCGGCAACGGCATGGTCGGCGAGCGCGTCGAGGGCAAGAACACCACGCCGGACCCGATCGTGCTGCAGCGCTCGCTCTCGGAATACCTGCGCCGCGGCGCGCATACCGTCGCCATGGAAGTTTCCAGCCATGGCCTCGACCAGGGACGCGTCGCGGGCATCGAGTACGACGTCGCCGTCTTCACCAACCTCACGCGCGACCACCTCGACTACCACGGCACCATGGAGAGATACGCCGAGGCGAAGTTCAGCCTGTTCTCGGCGCGCGGTTTGAAGCATGCGGTGGTGAATGTGGATGACGAGTGGGGGCGCACCCTGGCCGAGCGCCTGTCGTCGACCACGCTCGACGTGATCACGTTCGGAGTAGAAACCGAAACCGGTCCCGGTTTTCCGCGTGGCGGGAACTCCGGGACAGTCCGCATGAGGCTGCGCGCATCCCACGTCCGGCTGTCCGAAGCCGGCGTTCACTTCCGCGTCGAGGGCGACTGGGGCAGGGGCGAAGTCCGGGCGGGCGTGCTGGGCGCGTTCAATGTCTCCAACCTGCTCGCCGTGCTGGGGACGTTGCTGGCGAGCGACGTGCCGTTCGACGACGCGCTGCGTGCCGTGGGCGCACTGCAGCCGGTGCCCGGGCGGGTGGAGCGACTGGGCGGCGGCACGCTTCCGCTCGTCGTCATCGACTATGCCCACACCCCCGACGCCCTGGAAAAGGCGCTGCAGGCGTTGCGGCCCGCGGTCGCGGCGGGCCATCGGCTGGTCTGCGTATTCGGCTGCGGCGGCGATCGCGATCCTGGCAAGCGCCCGCTCATGGGTCGGGCCGCGGCGCGCTTCGCCGACCACGTGGTCGTCACCAGCGACAATCCGAGGAGCGAGGATCCGCACAAGATCATCGAGGAGATTCTCCGGGACGTAGGGGACAGACCCTGGTCTTCGCATTTGCCTGGTTCAGGGTCTGTTCCCGGTCTTCAAGGCGAAAACCAGGGTCCGTCCCCATACGAAACCATCGAGGACCGACAGGTCGCGATCTTCACCGCGGTCAGCAACGCGAAGCCCGGCGACGTCGTGCTGCTTGCCGGCAAGGGGCACGAGACCTACCAGGAGATCGCCGGCGTGCGCCATCCGTTCAGCGATCGCGAGGTCGCGACCGCGGCCCTCGCGCAGTGGAACCTCACGCAAGCATGAACGGCGCCGACCTTCCCCCCCTCTACCGGATGACGGACCTGCGCCAGGTGGCGGGCGCCGTCGAAGGCGCGCTGGAGGGCAGGGCGGTCGACATTCGTGGCGTGGCCACCGACACCCGCGCCATCGCGGCGGGGGAGCTCTTCGTCGCGTTGAAGGGCGAGCGCTTCGACGGCCATGCCTACGTGGAAGAAGCCGCGCGCCGCGGAGCCGCGGCAGCGCTCGTTTCGACGCGGGTGGCCCATGCGCTGCCGCAAGTCGTCGTGGCCGATACGCGCCTCGCGCTCGGCCGCCTCGCAGCGCACTGGCGCTCGCGCTACGCGCTGCCGCTCGTGGCCCTGACCGGGAGCAACGGCAAGACGACGGTCAAGGAGATGATCGCCGCGATCCTCGCCGCGCATTGCGGCTCGCGCGACGAGGTCCTCGCCACCGAGGGCAACCTGAACAACGACATCGGCATGCCGCTCACGCTGCTGCGCCTGCGCGAGCACCATCGCTACGCGGTGATCGAGATGGGCATGAACCACGAGGGCGAGATCGACTACCTCACGCGGATCGCCGAACCCACCGTGGCCCTGGTCAACAACGCGCAGCGCGCCCACGTCGGCATCCTCGGCAGCCTCGAGGCGATCGCGCGAGCCAAGGGCGAGATCTACGCCGGGCTCAAGCCTTCGGGCATCGCGGTGGTGAACGAGGACGACGCCTTCGCGGCCTACTGGAAAGGACTGAACGCAAAGCCAGGTTCCATCCCCAGGCGCATCGTGACCTTCGGCCTTTCGCAGAGTGCCGACGTCCGCGCGACCATCGAAGGCGCCCAGCTGCGCGTCGTCACCCCGCAGGACGCCTTCGCGGTGACGCTGCGGGTTTCGGGCGAGCACAACGTGCGCAACGCGCTCGCCGCCTGCGCGGCCGCCCACGCATTGGCCATTCCGGTGCATGCCATGCAACAGGCGCTGCGCGATTTCGCCGGCGTGCCCGGGCGCCTGCAGCGGCGCACCGGCATCGGCGGCGCGACGGTGATCGATGACAGCTACAACGCCAATCCGGAGTCCATGAAGGCGGCGATCCGCGTGCTCGCCGCGGAGCGGGGCCGGCGCGTGCTGGTGATGGGCGACATGGGCGAGCTGGGATCCGAGTCGAGCGGCCTGCACGCCGAAGTCGGCGCCTTCGCGCGCGAAGCCGGGCTGGAGGCGCTGCTGGCGCTGGGAGGCGATAGCCGCGAAGCGGTCGCGGCATTCGGCGCCGGCGGCCGGCATTTCGCCGGGCTCGACGCCCTGCTGCAGGCTGCGACAGACGAAGCGCGCGCCGGCGCCACGCTGCTGGTGAAGGGCTCGCGCTTCATGCAGATGGAGCGCGTCGCCGATGCGCTCGCCCCGGGAGACGGCCATGCTGCTTGAGCTTGCCGAGTACCTCGAGAAGACGATCCGCGCCTTCAACGTATTCGGCTACATCACGCTGCGCGCGGTCCTCGCCGCGCTCACCGCGCTCATCATCTCCTTCATCGTCGGCCCGCTGATGATCCGCAAGCTCACCGCCTACAAGATCGGCCAGGCGGTGCGCGACGACGGCCCGCAGACGCACCTGGTGAAGAGCGGCACGCCGACGATGGGCGGCGCGCTCATCCTCGTTTCGGTCGCGGTGACCACGCTGCTGTGGGCGGACCTCAAGAACCGCTACGTGTGGATATGCCTGCTCACCACGCTGGGCTTCGGCATCGTGGGCTGGGTCGACGACTGGCGCAAGGTCGTGCACCGCAATCCGAAGGGCCTCTCCGCCAAGGCGAAGATGTTCTGGCAGTCGCTGATCGCGATCGCCGCCGTGGCGGTACTCGCCTACAGCGCGAAGCTGCCGCAGCAGACCGAGCTCATCGTGCCGTTCTTCAAGACGGTCGCGATCCCGCTGGGCACGCTCGGCTTCTGCATCCTCGGCTACTTCGTGGTGGTGGGCACCTCCAACGCGGTGAACCTCACCGACGGGCTGGACGGCCTCGCGATCATGCCCACGGTGATGATCGCCTCGGCGCTGGCGATCTTCGCCTACGTCTCTGGCAACACGGTGTTCGCCCGGTACCTCGGCTTTCCTTATATAGCGGGCGCGGGCGAGCTCGCGGTGCTCTGCAGCGCCATCGCCGGCGCGGGCCTCGCTTTCCTCTGGTTCAACGCCTATCCCGCCGAGGTGTTCATGGGCGACGTGGGCGCGCTCGCGCTCGGCGCCGCGCTCGGCATGGTCGCGCTCGTGGTGCGCCAGGAAATCGTGCTTTTCATCATGGCGGGGGTGTTCGTGGTCGAGACGCTCTCCGTGATGATCCAGGTCGCGAGCTTCAAGCTCACCGGCAAGCGCGTCTTCCGAATGGCGCCGCTGCACCACCACTACGAATTGAAGGGCTGGAAGGAAAACCAGGTTGTTGTCCGCTTCTGGATCATCACCATGATGCTCGTGCTCGTCGGGCTGTCGACCTTGAAGCTGCGCTGACATGGGCAAGAAGAAGCCTTTCAACCACAGAGACCACCGGGACCACAGGGAGGACCTGGGTTGTCACGTACGTGCCCCGAACGAGCCGCTGCGACATGTGAAACGCACTGTGTTCCAGAAGCTTTGTGGTCTCTGCGGTCTCTGTGGTGAAAGCTTCGGCCGGCTGAAGAAGAGCTAGGGAGGTGGGAAATGGTTGGCATGGAAAGAGCGTTCTCGTTCTCGGGCTCGGCGACACCGGGCTCTCGGCGCTTCGCTGGCTCTCGCGCCGCGGTGCGCGGCTGCGCGCGGCCGACACGCGAGAGGCGCCTCCGGCCCTGGGAAAGGTCCGCGAGGAGCATCCCCATGTCGAGGTCGTCCTCGGGCCTTTCGAGCAGGCGCTCCTGGAAGGCGTGGACACGGTCCTTGCGAGTCCGGGCGTTGCGCTCCGAGAGCCGGTCCTGCAAGCCGCGTTATGCCGCGGCATCGAGGTCCTGGGCGACGTCGAGGTCTTCGCGCGTGAGCTGGCGCACGCGGCACCCGGGGCGCGCGTGATCGGCATCACCGGCACCAACGGCAAGTCCACCGTGACCGCGCTCGTCGCGGCCATGGGCGCGCAGGCGGGCTGGCGCTCGCGCGCCGTGGGCAATATCGGCGTGCCGGTGCTGGACCTGCTCGACGACCCGGGCTTCGGCGAAACCGAGCTGCTGGCGATCGAGCTCTCGAGCTACCAGCTCGAAACGACTTCCTCTCTCGCGCTCGACGCCGCGACGATGCTCAATCTCTCGCAGGACCACATGGACCGCTACGACTCCATGGCGGACTACGCGCATGCCAAGGAGCGCATCTTCGCGCGGGCGGGGCGGCGCGTGGTGAACCGCGACGATTCCTGGTCGCGCGCGATGGCCGATGGTGCGAGCCTTTCCTTCGGCCTGGGCGAGCCGCGTGGCGACCGCGAGTGGGGACTGGATGCAGCGCAGCGCGTGCTTCGCTGGGGCGACTACGACCTGGTCGCCGTCGAGGACATGTCGATGAAGGGCCTGCACAACGCCGCCAACGGCCTCGCCGCGCACGCGCTCGCCACGGCCGTCGGCGCGTCCCCGGAAGCGCTCGCCAAGGCGTTGCGCGAGTTCAAGGGCCTGCCCCATCGCGTCGAGCTCGTGGCCCAGGCGCGCGGCGTGCGCTTCTTCGACGATTCCAAGGGCACCAACGTGGGCGCCAGTGTCGCGGCGCTCGACGGATTCCAGTCGCCGGTGGTCCTGATCGCCGGCGGCGACGGCAAGGGCCAGGACTTTTCACCGCTGGCGGCTGCGGTGAAGGCCCGCGCCCGCGCCGTGGTGCTGCTGGGCCGCGACGGGCCGGCCATAGGCGCAGCGCTCGCGGCCACCGACGTGCCGCAGCTTCGGGTGAGCACGATGGAGGAAGCGGTCGAGGCGGCGTTCGCCTGCGCGCACGAGGGCGACGCGGTGCTGCTCTCGCCCGCATGCGCGAGCTTCGACATGTTCCGTAACTACGGCCACCGTGGCGAAGTCTTCGCTGCAGCCGCCCGCGCCCTGGCCAGCCGCGGAGAGGGTCACTGATGCTCTACGCCCCCGCCCGGCGCGAATCCAGCCTCGACCACGCGCTCGTGTGGTCCGCGGTGCTGCTCGCGGCGATCGGCCTGGTGATGGTGTACTCGGCATCCATCGCCATGGCCGAGGCCGAGCGCTTCACCGGCTTCCGGCCGGCGTATTTCCTGCAGCGCCATGCGGCGTACCTGGTCCTGGGGGCGGCGGCGGCGGTGGTCTTCTTCCGCGTGCCGATCTGGTTGTGGCAGCGATCGGCGCCCTGGCTCTTCCTTTTCGGGCTCGGCCTGCTCGTCGCCGTGCTCCTCCCGGGCATCGGGCGCGAGGTGAACGGCGCGCGCCGCTGGATCGCGGTGGGCAGTGCCACCTTCCAGCCCTCGGAGCTGGTGAAGCTCTTCGTCGTGCTCTACGCCGCCGACTACACCGTTCGCAAGGCGGCCTTCATGGACGACGTGCGCAAGGGCTTCCTGCCGATGTTCGGCGTGATGGCCTTCGTGGCCTTCGTGCTGCTGCGCGAGCCCGACTTCGGCGCGCTGGTGGTCGTCACGGCGATCGCGATGTCGATCCTCTTCCTGGGCGGGCTCAACTGGCGCCTGTTCGCGGGGCTCGCGGTGCTCCTCGCGGGCGCCTTCGCCGTGATGATCATCTCCTCACCCTATCGGCTGCAGCGCATCCTCGGCTTCATGGACCCGTGGTCGGATGCCTACGGCACCGGCTACCAGCTTTCGCACTCGCTCATCGCCTTCGGCCGCGGCGAGTGGCTGGGCGTGGGATTGGGGGGCAGCGTGGAGAAGCTCTTCTACCTGCCCGAGGCGCACACCGACTTCCTGCTCGCGGTGATCGCGGAGGAGATGGGGTTCGCCGGCGTAGCCGTGGTGATCGGGCTCTTCGCCTTCCTCGTTCACCGCGCTTTCGCCGTGGGCCGCCAGGCTGCCAGCCTCGAGCGCTACTTCGCCGCCCTCGCGGCGCAGGGCATCGGCATCTGGCTCGCGGTGCAGGCCTTCATCAACATGGGCGTGAACATGGGGATGCTGCCCACCAAGGGACTCACCCTGCCGCTGCTCTCGTACGGCGGCACCGGGATCGTCGTGAACTGCATCGCGCTCGCGATCCTCTTCCGCATCGACTTCGAGAACCGCTACCTGATGACGGGGGGCCGGACATGACGTCTGCCCGTCCCCCGTTCCACGTTCCGGAGTTCGCGTCGTGACGCGAACGATCCTGATCATGGCGGCGGGCACGGGCGGGCACATCTTCCCCGGCATCGCCATCGCGAGGGAGCTCCAGGCGCGCGGCTGGTCGATCCACTGGATGGGCACGCCCGCCGGCATGGAGAACAAGCTCGTCGCCCAGGCCGGTTTCCCGATGACGACCGTCAACGTGAAGGGGCTGCGGGGAAAGGGGGCGCTCGCTTGGCTGCTCCTGCCGCTGCGAATCCTCGTCGGCTTCTGGCAATCCAGCGTCGCGATTTTCCGCATCCGCCCCGACGTGGTGCTCTCGATGGGCGGCTATGTCGCCTTCCCCGGCGGGATGATGGCCGCCCTGTGGCGGAAGCCGCTGGTGGTGCACGAGCCCGGCGCCATCGCCGGCATCACCAATCGCGGCCTGGCCGGGGTCGCCGACCGTGTGATCGTCGGCATGGAGGGAGCGTTCGACCGCCCGGTCGCGCAGGCCTGGGCGAATCGCCTGCCCAAGCCGCGCCGCGTCGAATGGCTGGGTACCCCTGTGCGGGAAGAAATCGCGCGGCTGCCCATGCCCGACGAGCGCTTCGCCTTGCGCGAAGGGCGCCTGCGACTCCTCGTGGTCGGCGGCAGCCTGGGCGCGCAGACCATGAACGACCTGGTCCTCGCGGCGCTGGCGGCGCTGGCGCCGCAGGAGCGTCCCGAGGTGGTGCACCAGGCGGGCGAAAAGCTTTTCGAAGCGCTGCGCAATGCGTACGCCGATGCGAACGTGGGCGCCGAGGTGGTTCCGTTCATCGACGACATGGCCGCGCGCTACGCCTGGTGCGACGTGATGATCTGCCGCTCGGGGGCCATCACCGTGGCCGAGCTGGCTGCGGCGGGCGTGGCCTCGATCCTCTTCCCCTTGCCATGGTTCGTTGCCGACGAGCAGGCCGCCAATGCCGCGTTCCTCGCCGATCGCGGCGCCGGCATCGCGATGAAGCAGCTCCAGACCCGGCCCGAGGACCTGGCGGGCACGTTGCGCGCGCTCACGCGCGAAGGCCTGCTGGAAATGGCGCGCCGCGCACGCGCGCTCGGCAAGCCCGACGCGACGCGCCGCTGCGCCGACCTGTGCGAGGAGGTGGCGCTTGCGGCATAAGGTCAAGAAGATCCACTTCGTGGGCATCGGCGGCTCGGGCATGTCCGGCATCGCCGAGGTGCTCGCGAACCTGGGCTACACCGTGAGCGGCTCCGACCTCGCGGAAAGCCCGCCGGTGCGGCGGCTGCGGCAGATGGGCATCCGCGTGGACATCGGCCATGTGGCCGCCAACGTCTGGGGCGCCGACGCGGTGGTCGTATCCACGGCGGTGAAGCCCGACAACCCCGAAGTCGCGCACGCGCGCCAGGCGCGTATCCCGGTGGTGCCGCGCGCGATGATGCTGGCCGAGCTGATGCGCTTCAAGCAGGGCATCGCCATCGCAGGCACCCACGGCAAGACGACCACCACCTCCCTCGTGGCAGCCGTGCTGGGCGAGGCGGGGCTCGATCCGACGTGTGTCATCGGCGGCCGCCTCAATTCCATCGGCACCAACGCGCGCCTGGGCAAGGGCGAGTTCCTGGTGGCCGAGGCCGACGAGTCCGACGCCTCCTTCCTGTACCTGCAGCCCGTGATCTCGGTCGTGACCAACATCGACGCCGACCACATGGAGACCTACGGCCAGGACTTCGAGAAGCTCAAGGCCACCTTCGTCGAGTTCCTCGGCCACCTGCCGTTCTACGGTCTCGCCGTCCTCTGCAAGGACGACCCGCACGTGCGCGCGATCATGCCCTCGGTCACGCGGCCGATGCTCACCTACGGGATGTCGCCCGACGCCGACCTGCGCGCCGAGAACGTGCGCTGGGACGAGGGGCGAATGAAGTTCGAGGCCGTGAACGGCAAGCGCCTCGAGGTCACCCTCAACCAGCCCGGCGTGCACAACGTGCTGAATGCGCTCGCGGCCATCGCCGTGGGCCGCGAGGTCGGCGCGCCGGATGCTGCGATCGCCAAGGCGCTCTCGGAATTCTCCGGCGTGGGCCGGCGCTTCCAGCGCTATGGCGAGGTGCCGCTCGCGAGCGGCGGCCATTTCACGCTCGTCGACGACTATGGCCACCATCCGGCCGAGATGGCGGCCACGCTCGCCGCGGCGCGCGGAGCGTTTCCGGGGCGGCGGATCCTGCTCGCCTTCCAGCCGCATCGCTTCACCCGCACGCGCGATCTCTTCGAGGACTTCGTGCGCGTGCTCTCGACCGCCGACGAGCTCGTGCTCGCCGATGTCTACCCCGCGGGCGAGGCGCCCATCGTCGCCGCCGACGGCCGCTCGCTCGCTCGCGCCTTGCGCCTGCTCGGCAAGGTGGAGCCGCTCTTCGTCGAGAAGAGCTCCGAGATGCGCGACGCCGTGCTATCGCGCGTACGCGCGGGCGACGTGGTGCTCACCATGGGCGCGGGATCGATCGGCCACCTCGCGCCCGAGCTCGCGGTGCCGCCGGCGCAGCTCGCCGTGAATCCCGGCACGACCAGCGCCACCGGCTCCTGGCGGCCGCTGTCGGCGGGCGGCCAGGGTTGATGGACATGAGCGCCACTCCCGCCAACGTGGGCCTGCTGCGGCACGACGAGCCGATGGCCAAGCACGTGAGCTGGCGCGCGGGCGGGCGCGCGAAGCGCTTCTACCAGCCCGCGGGATTGCCCGACCTGTGCATGTTCCTGCGCTCGCTCGATGGGCGCGAGCCGGTGCTCTTCGTGGGCCTGGGCAGCAACCTGCTGGTTCGCGACGGCGGCTTCGAAGGCACCGTCATCTTCACGCACCACGCGCTGGTGGGCATCCGGCAGATCTCGGCGGACATGCGGCCAACATTCCAGGCGGCAGCCGGTGTGCCGGCGCCGCACCTCGCGCGCTACGCCGCGAAGCACGGGGCCGGCGGGGCGGAGTGGATGGCAGGAGTGCCCGGGACCATCGGCGGCGCGCTGGCCATGAACGCCGGCTGCTATGGCGGCGAGGCGTGGGAGCACGTGATCGCCGTGGAAACCGTCGACCGCTCGGGGAACCTGCGGCTGCGCCAGCCCGCCGATTACGACGTGGGCTATCGCCACGTGGAGCTGAAGGGCGGCGGCGAAGAGTGGTTCGTGTCGGGAGTGTTCGTCTTCGAGCGCGGCGACGAGGCGGCCTCGATGAAGCGCATGCGCGAGCTGCTGTCGAAGCGCGTGGCCTCGCAGCCGCTCAACCAGGCCAACGCGGGCAGCGTCTTCCGCAATCCCCCCGACGACCACGCCGCGCGCCTGATCGAGTCCTGCGGCCTCAAGGGACTCACGCTCGGCGGCGCACAGGTCTCGAAGAAGCATGCGAACTTCATCGTGAACATCGGCGGCGCCACCGCGGCGGACATCGAGTCGCTCCTGAACCACGTGCAGGGCGAGGTGCTGAAGAAGACGGGTGTCGCGCTGGTGCGCGAGGTGCGCATCGTGGGAGAAGCGGCATGAGCAGGCTCGGCCGCGTGGCGGTGCTGATGGGCGGGCCCTCTGCCGAGCGCGAGATCTCGCTCATCTCGGGCAACGCCGTGCTGGGCGCCTTGCGCAGCAAGGGCGTGGATGCGCACGCATTCGATCCCGCCGAGCGCAGCCTCTTCGACCTGCAGCGCGAGGGGTTCGGCCGCGTGTTCATCGCGCTGCACGGGCGCTTCGGAGAGGACGGCACGGTGCAGGGCGCGCTCGAGGCCATGCGCATTCCCTATACCGGAAGCGGCGTGATGGCTTCTGCCCTGGCGATGGACAAGTGGCGCACCAAGCTCGTGTGGCAGGCCTCGGGGATCCCGACGCCGCGCTTCGCGATGCTGCGGGCGGCAACCGACCTCGAGCGCGTGGCCGAAACGCTCGGCATGCCGATCATCGTCAAGCCCTCGCGCGAAGGCTCCACCATCGGGCTCACCAAGGTGGGCAGCGCGACGGATTTCGCCGCCGCGTATGCCGAGGCCTCCAGGTACGACGAGCTCGTCATCGCCGAGGAGTTCATCGCCGGCCAGGAACTCACCGCCAGCGTGCTCGGCGATGCGAAGGCGCACCCAGAGACAGCCTTGCCGCTGGTGCGCATCGAGGCGCCCCAGGGCAACTACGACTACCAGAACAAGTATTTCACCGACGACACGAAATATTTCTGCCCCGCGGGCGTGCGCGCCGAGCTGGAGGAGGAGATCCGGCGCGTGGCGCTGAAAAGCTTCCGCGTCCTGGGTTGCCGCGGCTGGGGGCGTGCCGACGTGATGTTGCGCGCCGATGGCAGCTATTCGTTCCTGGAGATGAACACGTCGCCCGGCATGACCGGCCACAGCCTCGTGCCGATTGCGGCAAAGGCGGCCGGGCTGGGCTATGCCGACCTTTGCGTGCGCATCCTCGAGATGGCGAGCCTCGACACGGGCAGGCGCCCATGATGGCAGCGGCCGGCTTGCGCCGGGCCCTCGGCGTCGCCGCCGGAGTCGTCGCGTTGTCCGCGGTCGGCGGGGCGGCCTGGGTGGGTTATCGCTCGGTGGTGGCGCAGCCGGTGCAGCGGGTGAGCTTCGCCGGAGACCTCGACCGGTTGCGTCCGGCCGACCTCGAGGCCCTGGCCCAGGCGATCCGCAGCGCGGGCAATGTCTCCCTCGAATCGATGCGCGAGGCAGCCAAGCGGGTGCCCTGGGTGCGCGACGCCACGGTGCGGCGAGTGTTTCCCGATGCGGCGCAAATCACGTTCGAAGCGCACCGCGCGTTCGCCCATTGGAACGACGGACATCTCGTGAGCGCGCGCGGCGAGGTTTTCGCGGCCGACTTCGACGGCGACCTGCCCCGCCTGCGCGGGCCCGAGGGCTCGGCCGCGGCGATGGTCGAGGCCTACGCCAAACTCGAACAAGCACTTTCCGCGCTCGGTTCCCCCATCCGCGAGCTGCGGCTTTCGGCGCGTGGCGCCTGGCAGGCCCTGCTCGCCACGGGCCTCACGCTCGAGATGGGTCGCGGCGACATCGGCGCGCGGGCGGCACGGCTCGTGGCCGCCTGGCCGCAAGTGGCCGAGCGGGCGCAGGAAGCGCGCTACCTGGACCTTCGTTATCCAAACGGCTTCGCCATGCAAAGAGCCAAGACCGCCGACGCCGGGAAACCGGGATCGGTTGCCCGATGATCACCACACGCCCTCGCGATGCCCGCAACCTTCTTGTCGCCCTCGACATCGGCACGTCCAAGATCGTGACGATCGTGGCCGAGATCACCTCCGAGGACACGCTCAACCTGATCGGCATGGGCAGCCATCCCTCGCGGGGGCTCAAGAAGGGCGTGGTGGTCAACATCGAGTCCACGGTGAACGCGATCCAGCGCTCGCTCGAGGAAGCCGAGCTGATGGCGGACGCCAAGATCAGGGAAGTGATCACCGGCATCGCCGGCAGCCACATCAAGAGCTTCAACTCCCACGGCATGGTGGCGATCAAGGACAAGGAGGTGTCGCAGTACGACATCGACCGCGTGATCGAGACCGCGCGCGCGGTGAACATCCCCATGGAGCAGCAGGTGCTCCACATCCTCGAGCAGGAATTCATCATCGATGGCCAGGGCGGCGTGCGCCAGCCGACCGGCATGAGCGGCATGCGCCTGGAAGTGAAGGTGCACATCGTGACGGGCGCCGTCTCGGCCGCGCAGAACATCATGAAGTGCGTGCGCCGCTGCGGCCTCGAGGTGAAGGACCTGATGCTGCAGCCGCTCGCCTCGGCCGACGCCGTGCTGCTGGACGACGAGCGCGACCTGGGTGTATGCCTCGTCGACATCGGTGGCGGCACCACCGACATCGCGGTCTTCACCGATGGGGCGATCAAGCACACCTCGGTGATTCCCATCGCCGGCGACCAGATCACCAACGACATCGCCATGGCGTTGCGCACGCCGACCAAGGACGCGGAGGAGCTCAAGGTGGCGCACGGCGTGGCGCTGCGCCAACTGGCGAGCTCCACCGAGATGATCGAGGTGCCCGGCGTGGGCGACCGCGGGCCGCGCGAGCTTTCGCGCCAGACGCTGGCAGAGGTCATCGAGCCCCGCGTGGAGGAGCTCTACTCGCTCATCCAGCGCGAGCTGCGCTCCTCCGGGCTGGAGGAGTTGCTGTCTTCGGGGATCGTCATCACCGGTGGCTCGGCGCTCATGAAGGGAATGGTCGAGCTGGGCGAGGAGGTCTTCCACATGCCGGTTCGCGTGGGATTGCCCAACTACACCGGCGCGCTTTCGGAGGTGGTTCGCAATCCGCGGTATTCGACCGGCATGGGGTTGCTCATGGCGGGGCTGGACCAGGTGAAGCGCGACCGGCACGCGAAGATCCAGGGCGCCGGTTTCAAGGAAGTGTTCGAGAGGATGAAGGCTTGGTTCAAGGGAAATTTCTAGAAGCAGGGCATGAGGGATGAGGGTTTTGGGACAGATGCAGCGGCACACACAACAACAGGAGACGGAAGATGATCGAGTTACTGGAGAGCAACACACCCGAGGCGGTGATCAAGGTGGTGGGGGTGGGCGGCTGCGGCGGCAATGCGGTCGACCACATGATCAACAACGGCGTGCAGGGCGTGGAGTTCATCACCATGAACACCGACGCCCAGGCGCTCAAGCGCAACCTGGCTAAGGTGACCTTGCAGCTGGGACCCAACGTCACCAAGGGCCTCGGCGCCGGGGCGAATCCTGAAGTGGGGCGGCTCGCGGCCGAGGAGGATCGCGAGCGCATCCGCGAGCTCATCGGCGGCGCGGACATGCTCTTCGTCACGGCGGGCATGGGCGGGGGAACCGGCACGGGCGCGGCGCCGGTGGTGGCCGAGATCGCGCGCGAGATGGGCATCCTCACGGTCGCGGTGGTGACCAAGCCCTTCTCTTTCGAGGGCAAGCGGCAGAAGGTCGCCGCCGTGGGCATCGAGCAGCTCAAGCAGAACGTGGACTCGCTCATCATCATCCCCAACGACCGCCTCATGCAGGTCCTGGGGGAGGACGTGACCTACGAAGACGCGTTCCGCGCCTCCAACGACGTGCTGAACGGCGCGGTCGCAGGCATCGCCGAGGTGATCAACTGCCCCGGCATGGTGAACGTGGACTTTGCCGACGTGCGCACCGTCATGAGCGAAAACGGCGTGGCGATGATGGGCTCGGCCACCGCGGTGGGCCCCGAGCGCGCGCAGATGGCCGCGGAGCAGGCGGTGCACTCGCCGCTGCTCGAGGACATCCACCTTTCGGGGGCGCGCGGCGTGCTGGTGAACATCACCGCGAGCCACTCGATGAAGCTGAAGGAAGTGCACGAGGTGATGAACACCATCCGCTCGTTCACCGCCGAGGATGCGACCGTGATCTACGGCAGCGTCATCGACGAGGCGATCGGCGACGCGCTTCGCGTGACGATCGTGGCCACCGGCCTGGGCGGCCCGGCCGCGCAACGCCAGGCGCCGGTGATGCAGGTGGTGCGCACCGGAACCGACGATGCCGTGGCGGCGGTCAACTACGAGGAGCTCGACCAGCCGACCGCGATGCGCCGGCGGCGTGACGTGACCATCGAGGCGATGCGGCACTCCGGGGTGGACATGCTCGACATCCCGGCATTCCTGAGGAAGCAGGCCGACTAGGCCCGCTTCCGCTCCAGTCCCTCCCGGCGTGTCTCCCGCCGGGCAGGACGCCTCACCCTCGCGGGCCCGGCAACGGGCCCGTTTTTCGTTGCCGCGTGGAAATGCGGCGAGCAATCTAACGCTCTGATAAAATTCACGAAATGATCAAGCAGCGCACCCTGAAGACGAGCGTTCGCGCCACCGGCGTAGGCCTGCACACGGGCCACAAGGTGACGATGGTGCTGCGCCCGGCGCCGATCGATACCGGCATCGTCTTCTGCCGCTCGGACCTTCCCGGTAATCCGTCCATCCCGGCGCACGCGCTGAACGTGCGCGAGACGGTGATGGCGACGGTGCTGGAAAAGGACGGCGCGCGCGTCTCCACCGTCGAGCACCTGATGGCGGCCTTCTTCGGGCTCGGCGTGGACAACGCCTTCGTCGACGTCTCCGCCGAGGAAGTGCCGATCATGGACGGCAGCGCCGGCACGTTCGTCTTCCTCCTGCAGTCGGCAGGGCTGGAGGAGCAGCCGGCGCCCAAGCGCTACGTGCGAATACTGAAGAAAGTAGAGCTGGAGAAGGACGGCAAGCGCGTGCGCCTCGAGCCCTTCGAGGGCTTCAAGGTCGGTTTCGCCATCGAGTTCAACCATCCGGTGTTTCCCGCATCGCACTCGACGGTCGAGGTCGACTTCGGCCAGGTGTCCTTCGTGCGCGAGCTCTCGCGCGCGCGCACCTTCGGGTTCACGCAGGACGTGGAGCTCATGCGCTCGCGCGGCCTGGGCCGCGGCGGCTCGCTCGACAATGCGGTGGTCATCGACGACTTCCGCGTCCTCAACGCCGAGGGCCTGCGCATGGACGACGAGTTCGTGAAGCACAAGGCGCTCGACGCCGTCGGCGACCTTTACCTCCTCGGCCATCCCATCATCGGCGCCTTCCACGGGCACAAGTCGGGCCACGAGATGAACAACCTGCTGGTGCGCAAGCTGCTTGCCGATGCGAGCGCCTGGGAGGAAGTGACCTTCGACCGGCTCGAGGCGCTGCCCTCGGCATTCGCCCGGCTGCAGCTGCAGGCGGCTTAGGCGCACGGCGCCCCGCGCGCCGTTAGTATCGTCACATGGGCTCCGTATCTCGTTTCCTCGAACTGGGCTGCTCGGAAAGACTCCTCTTGATACGCGCGGCGGCGCTGTTGCTGGTGCAGGCCGCCGCATTGCGCGTCCGGGGCGTGCGGGCAGCGCTCGAGCGTAGTGCCGCACCCGCGACCGCCGGCAGCACGATCGGCAGCCCCGATCGCATCGCCTACCTGGTCGACGCAGCGGCCAACCGGTTACCCGGCACGGCAAGACGCTGCCTCGCGCGTTCGCTCGTGCTGCACCGATTGTTGAGTGAACGCGGCCATGCCTGCGAGCTTCGCATCGGCGTGCGCCTCGATGAGGCGAACCTGGACGCCCATGCCTGGATCGAGCTCGGCGGCAAACCGCTGAACGCCGTCCACGAGGTGCGCGCGCGATACCTGCCCTTCGACCGCGTGCCGGCGAGGCGCCCGTGAGCGCGATTGCCGGAGTGGTTCGATTAGACGGTGCGCCCATCGCGCGCGGGATCGTCGAAGGAATGACCGCGGCGATGTCTGCCCGCGGGCCCGATGGAGCGGGTCATTGGCGAGGCGGATCGGCCGCGCTCGGGCACAACATGCTGCGCACGACCCCCGAGTCCCTGGCCGAGGCGCAGCCGCTCGCCAACGACGATGCAAGCGTGGTGCTGGTCATGGACGGTCGAGTGGACAATCGCGAAGAGCTGCGAGCGCAGCTGCGCGGCCGGGCGGTGCTGCGGGACGCTACCGATGTGGAGCTGGTGCTGCGCGCGTACGAAGCCTGGGGCGACGACTGCCCTGATCGCATCGTGGGAGAGTTCGTGTTCGTCGTGTGGGACTCCCGCACGCGAACGATATTCGGTGCGCGGGATGCGGTGGGTACCCGCCACTTTTATTACCACGCCGGTGAAGCGGGCTTTGCCTTCGCATCCGAAATTCGCGGCGTCCTCGCCTCGGGCCTCGTCGAGCCGCGCCTGAACGAGCAACGCCTGATGGACTACCTGGTGGTCGAGTTCGATCGCGACGACGAGGTCGGCACGTTCTACCAGGAGATCTTCAGGCTTCCCGCCGGACACGCCGTGCGCGCTGGCGCGTCCGGGGTGCGGACGTGGCGGTACTGGGATCCGGCGGATCTTCCCGAAAGCCGATACGCCTCGATGGACGAGTGCGCCGAGGCATTCCGCACGCAGTTGCGGATCGCGGTCGAATGCCGCCTGCGCAGCAACGGCCGGGTGGGCGCGATGCTGAGCGGCGGGCTCGATTCGTCTTCCATCGTCGCCGTGATCCGCAAGGACCTGCGGCACTGCCTGGACGAACCCCTCAAGACCTATTCGGTGGTGCTCGAAGACCGGGAACGCTGCGAGGATTGGAAAGGGATCGGCCACATGCTTTCGGGCGGATGGCTCGAGCCCACCGTGATGGACGCCTCGGTCGCGCGCAAGGTAGGTCTCGATTGCGTAGATGCGATCGAGAACCTGGACGAACCGTTCGCCCTTGCAGGGGCGTTCACTTATACGCTGCTCTATGAGGCCGCCCGCCGCGACGGCTGTCGCGTGCTTCTCGATGGCATTGCGGGAGACCTCCTGTTCCATTCGTACGGCCGCAGCCTCGCGCGCCCATTGAGGGTTGCGCGGCATGTCCCGGCGATCCTGGCTGCCGGGCGCAGGCACCGCGTGGAGGGTGGCATCCGGCCGGTGGCCCGTGCCTGGATCGCCGGTGCGACGCCGGGGCCGGTTCGCGGGATCTACCGCAAGCTGCGCCCTGCCTCACCTTCGATAGACGGGCTCGAGTTGCTGCGCCCGTGCGTGGCCAGCCGTTTCCTCGAAAACAAGATGCAAAACCGAGCCCTGCGCCACGCCGCGGGGACTTCCGAGCAAGCCGACCATGCGCGCAATTTCACGTCGGGCACAATCTCTTTCGCGCACGAGATGATCGGCGGATCGGCGCTCGCCTGCGGCGTGGAGCCGGCCAGCCCATTCTCCGACCGTCGGATGGTGGAATTCGCCGTGGCGATGCCGCTCGAGGCGAAACTCTTCGCGGGCTGGTACAAGCTCACGTTGCGCCGCGCCATGGCGGGCGTGCTTCCCGAGGAGGTGCGCTGGCGAACCAACATGGGACCGCATCCGGGATGGGATTTCTATCGGCAGCTCTTCGCCGTCTCGGCCCGGGCAGCGCCCACGTTCTGGAACTTGCCCGCCCTGCAAGGTAGACTGGAAGCGTGGGTCGACCCGCACAGCCTCGCCCGGGCGTGGGAGCGTCATTCCTCGTCGGGCGACCATGCCTCGGGGCTGCAGATCTTCTCGCTCGCGGTGCTGAAACGGTGGCTCGAGACTCACTTCGACCGTCGCATCGCGCTCACCCACTAGATCCGGTCAAGGATTTTCCATGGAAACGCCGCGCAAGCAGAACCAGCCCGCCCCCAAGCCTTACGCCGCCCCGAGACTGGTCCGCTATGGCGAGGTGCGGGCACTTACCCAGGCCAGCACGATGGGGGGCAACGAAGGCGCGTCCATGCTGACGACCCAGATGAGCTCCGACCGCCTGCTCAAGCAGGACTGGGTGCGCATCGGCACCCATCCGTTGGGGGTCGGCATCTATCTCTTCGACTACAAACCCGAGTTCCGCGACCGCCACGGCCATGGCCGCCAGTTCGGCGTCATGGCCGACGAGGTCGAGCGTGTCTTGCCGGCGGCGGTCACGCGGGATGCAGACGGCTACCGCCGCGTCGACTACGCCATGCTGGGCATTCGCCGCGAGGTTTCCTAGGCCGTTCGGCGCTGTGGCTTCGATGCTCGACGAGCACTGGGGATACGTCTCGGACCCGGTGAGGCTGGAGCGGTTCGAGCGCGCCATCCGCGCCGTGGTGAAGCCCGGGGCCCTGGTCGCCGACCTCGCATGCGGCACCGGTGTACTCGGCCTGCTTTGCCTCAAGGCGGGCGCGGACCATGTCTATGCGATCGATCATGGCCCGATGCTGGAAGTGGCGCGCGAAACCGTGGCGCGCAATGGCCTTGCCGAGCGCGTGACCCTGATAGCCGGCAGGTCCGAGGGCGCGACGCTTCCTCGAGCCGTCGACGTCCTCATATGCGACAACGTCGGCTGGTTCGGTTTCGACTACGACATCCTGTCGATGCTCGGTGATGCACGACGTCGCTTCCTCAAGCCGGGCGGTGGCGTCCTTCCGCGCAGGCTCGGCTTGCAGATTGCGCCGGTCTCCTCGGAGCGCTGCCGTGCACTCGCCGGGCGGTGGGCAGCGCATGGGGTTCCGGCCGAATTCCATTGGCTGCAGGAGTGGGACACCAATACCAAGCACCCGATCGAGCTCGCCCGCGAAGACCTGACCGGCGACCCGGCGAATCTGGCCAGCCTCGACCTGTGCCGCGAGCAACCGTCTTTCGCGTCGTGGCGAGTGGCGCTCGAGGCTGGCGCAGCCGGACCGCTGGACGGATTGGGAGGGTGGTTCGAATGCGAGCTCGCGCCCGGAGTCTCGATGACGAACTCGCCGCTTGCCGATGAGCGCATCCAACGCCAGCAGGTTTTCCTTCCGATCGCCGAACGCGTGGACCTGAATGCCGGCGACCCGATCGAGGTAACGGTCATGGCGAGGCCCGCCGAGCACCTGATCGCATGGAGCGTGTCGCTGCCGCGCATGGGTCGCCGGTTCGACCATTCGACGTGGCATGGCATGCCGCTTTCGCCCCAAGCCCTGGTGCGTGCGCGTCCCGACCGCGCGCCGCAGCCGAGCGCCGCGGGCCGCGCCCGCGGCCTCGTGCTGTCGTACTGCGATGGCTCGCGTACCCGGTCGGAAATCGAGGCCGCCGTGTTGCGCGAGCACCCGACGCTGCTGCCGTCGCCCGAAGAGATCTCCCGCTTCGTGGTCGACGTGATCGCCAGGGATACGCAGTGACCGGCTACACGCGCCGCGAGCCGCGTCTGCAGGGCCCCGCGGATGCGCCTGCCTATCACGAGTGGCTTGGCGACAACTCGGTGGTCACCAGCTTCCACCGCACGCCAGGGGGTTACCTCGTCCGTTTTCCGCAGTTGGCCGATTTCGAGATTTCGCAGGATGCCGGCGCGGTCGCGTGCCATCCTGCGCCGAGCGTCGATCAGGCTACATGCGACCACCTTTTCCTGAACCAGGTGCTGCCGCTGGTGCTCAGCAAGCGTGGAAAGCTCGTATTCCACGGCAGCGTGGTAGAGATCGCCGGCAGCGCAGCCGCCTTCCTCGGGCCCTCCGGAATGGGCAAGTCCACATTGGCTGCGGCATTCGTCAACGCGGGCCATCGATTCCTGGGAGACGATGGGTTCGTCCTCGAGAAGGCAGGCGATGGTTCGCGCGTGCTGCCGAGCCACCCCTCGATCCGCCTCTGGAACGACAGCGAATCGGCCATCCTCGCCGGCAGATGGGCCAAGGCTCCGCCCGTCTCGTGCAGCGGCAAGAACCGTTTGCTCGAGGGCACGAAAGGCCGCTTCTGCGACGAGGCGCTGCCGCTGGGTGCCGCGTATTTTCTGGGCAAGACGACTCGAAGCGCGATCCGCTTCGAGCCGCTCGACCCCTCGGAGGCGCTTCTCCAGTGGGTGCGAAACTCGTTCCTGCTCGACCCTCGGGAGCCAGCCGTGATCGCCACCCACTTCGAAAGCCTTGCCGGGATTGCCAACACCCTGCCGTGTTTCCGGCTCGATTATCCGCGGCGCTTTGCCGAGCTGCACCGGGTACTCGATTCGGTGACCGGCCATTTCGAGCGGCAGGCTGCGTGAAGCTCAGCGACAAGGTGACGGTGCCGGCGCACGTGATGTCGCGACAGGTGGGCGAAGAGTACGTGATGCTCGACCTCGCGCAGGGCGTGTACTTCGGCCTCGATCCCGTCGGGGCGCGACTCTGGCAGCTCCTGTGCGAAGGAATGAGCCTCGAGCGTGCTTGCGCCGCGATGCTGGGGGAATACGACGTGCCGCGCGCCCAGCTCGAAAGCGATGTGTTGCGACTGGCCGAAGAGCTGGCCGCACAGGGCCTGATCGAGATCGGGAATCCGGGTGGCCCTTGAGGAATTCGACCCCGAGCACCAAGCGGTGCTTGCGTGCGCGCTGGCTCCTGCCGATCTCGAGCCCGCTGCGTTGTCCCCCACGTTCGCCCAGGCTCGATCCTGGAAGAAAGTCGAGGCCGTCGCACGGCTGAACCAGCTGCGTCCGCAGGTGGCCGCGTGCCTCGTTAGCGCGGCAGGCACTTGCGAGGAGGGGTTGCGACTCCTTGAATCGCTCGAGGCCACCGCACGGGTCCACCGCGGTCACGCGATGATGATGGCCGGGGAAGTGTTGCGCGCCCTCGAGCTCCTTCGCGCCGCGGGCATCCGTGCCGTTGCGTTCAAGGGGCCGGCTTTCGCTGCGCTGGTGGATGGACGACCGGGCCAGCGCGAATCGGGTGACCTCGACATCCTGGTCTCGCCCGAAGACGCCTTCGCGTCGGTCGATTGCCTGCTTCGCGCCGGCTACCAGGGCGCCTTGCCCCTGGCGGCCTTGCGCTCGCGCTGGCTCACGCTCGCGACCAACGAGCTCGGCCTCGAGCTGCCCGGCAGCCCGGTGATGGTCGAGCTGCACTGGCGACTGGCACCCCGGTGGTCGAGCGTGGCGATCGGCGTGGAGGACGTGTTCGATTCGCTCGTCCCGCGGGATTACCTCGGCACGACGATCTCATGGCCTGGACCGGAGGCGCTGTTCTTGATCCACGTGGTCGATGGCATGAAAGCCGGCGGTTGCGGCATGCGCTGGGTTGGCGACCTCGCGGCAATCCTTCGCCGCGAACGGCTCGACTGGCAGCAAGTGTCCGCGACGGCGCGGCGCAATGGCGGCCTCGCCAGCGTGGAAATCGCCCTTGCGCTGGTCGAGGACCTGGCGAGCGAGGCGTGCGCAGCGCTTCGCCTGCCTGCGCTTGCTGCGCCACTGCCGCCGGAAGCGCGATCCATGGCCGCGAGCGCTCGGCGCCGCCCGCGAGCATCGCGGGCCCTGCACGCGATTCGCAAGCGCCTGGCGACCGATGAGCGCCTCGCCGGCGCGCGAGAGCATTTCGCGTGGGCGCTGCGGGCCGCGGACGATCCCCTCAAGGCTGCTGCGGCGATCGCGGGCTATCTCGCCGGCCCCGCCGTGGCGGACCTGAAGTCCATTCCTGCCGAAGGCATCTCCGACTTCGGCTTGAGGTTGCGCGCGGCTCGGCGTCGCCTGGAGGCCCGGTGAGCGCGCTGGCGCCAGCGCACAACGCGGGCGATGCCGTTTCGTTGCTGGCCATCGCCTCGCCCTACCGGATTTTGCTCGCAGTAGCTGCCTTTCTCATGCTGGCGGAGAGTGCTGCGAGCCTCGCGGTGCCGTGGCTGGCCGGAATGACAGTGGGGGCCGTCCTTCCATCGGATGGCGGCGTCGACATTCGTTGGGCGCTGCTGGCGCTCATGGGCCTGTTTGCCGCGCAGGCGTTTTTCAAGTTCGGCAGCGTGCTCGTCCTCAGTCGCACGGCCGACCGCATCACGACCGACTTGAGGATGCGGCTGTACGATCACCTGCAGGCCCTGCCGCTCGCGTTCCACCAGCGCCGCCGGATGGGCGACACGCTGGCGCTGCTCACGAGCGACGTCTACGTAGTCAGTGGATACGTGAGCGCGACGGCGACGGCCGCGATTCCATTGCTGGTTACGGCGGCCGGCGCCGGCCTGCTGATGCTGCGCATCCGCGCGGAGCTCGCGTTGCTCGTCCTGCTTCTCGTGCCGCTTTTCTACGTGGCGGTCAAGGTCGCCGGACGGCGCCTTCGGCCGCTTTCACTCGACCTGCAGGAGGAGGAAGCCAGCGCCATCGCGCTCGCGCGGGAAAACCTCGACCTGCTCCCGGCCATCAAGACTTTCACGCGGGAAGCCCACGAATCAGCGCGCTTCCGGGCGCGGCTCGATCGCATCCTGCGCCTGTCGACGCGGCAGCAGCTGGTGGTGGCGGCGTTCGGTCCCCTCGTGCAATTCATGGCCGCTGCCGGAATCGTGCTGCTCTTCGGCCTCGCGAGCATCGACCTGGCCGAGGGACGGCTAGCGGCCGGCGAGCTGGTGGCCTTCCTCCTCTACGCGCAGTTGCTGAGCCGTCCCGCTGCGGGGCTCGCGGACCTCTACGGGCAGACGCAAACCGCAAGGGGCGCGTTGGTGCGGCTGCATCGCGCCATGGGCGAACCGACCGAGCCGTTGCCGCGCGACGGGGTGGAGTTGCCGCGGTTGAAGGGCCATATCGAGCTACGCGACGTGACGTTTCGTTATGACGAGCGCTCGCCGGCGCTCGATGGGGTGAGCCTGCATATCGCCGGCGGCGAGACCGTCGCGCTCGTCGGGCCCAATGGGGCGGGCAAGAGCACCATCGCGCACCTGCTCATGCGATTGCACAGGCCTGAGCGCGGAATGATTTCCATTGACGGGATCGACATTGCGACCGCATCGCTTGCGAGCCTGCGCGCGCAGGTCGGGGTGGTACCGCAGCACGTGCTGCTTTTCAACGCCTCCGTTCGCGACAACATCGCCTACGGCCGGGCCGGCGCGGACGTGGCTGCGATCGAGGCGGCCGCGCGCGCAGCGGGCGCGCACGAGTTCATCATGGGGCTGCCGCAAGGCTACGAGACGGTCATAGGCGACCGGGGCGTGCGGATCTCGGGGGGGCAGCAGCAGCGCGTTGCGCTCGCCCGCGCGTTGCTGAAGGATCCGCCGATCTTGATCCTCGACGAAGCGACGTCGATGTTCGATCCGGCAGCCGAACGCGATTTCCTCGCGGCCTGCGAGCATGCGCTGCGCGCGCGGACGGTGATCTTCATCACCCACAGGCCAGCGAGCCTGGCGGCCGCGGATCGCGTCGTGCGCATGAGCGAAGGCCGGATCGTCCGGATCGAGAAAGGAATCGAGCGATGCTCGTGATGCGCATCTTCTTGCCGGTGGCGGCCCTCTTCCTCCTTGGGCTGGGCCTCGCTTTCCTCTTCACCCGCGACCGGCGCTACCTGCGCATCGCCTGGCGAACCGTCCTGGTCGTCCTGGCGCTCCTCGTGGCCTTCGGCCTGCTCTACGTCTTCGAGCGCGTCCTCCTGGCGATCTGATCGCCGCCGATGCGCTCGAGCGCGTCCTTGAGCGGCGAGTCCGCCAAGCCGCTCGCGAGTGCCGCGAGCTTCTCGGCAGGCATCTCGCCGCGCGTCACGACCGGCCGCTTGCGCGGCGGAACCGAAACTTGAACTTCGATGCGTATTGCAGTAAATTCCTGATCTCTCGAATGTTTCGGGGTCCCGCGAACCGATCGCAGGCCTTGCAGCAACCTCGGGGCGATGTGTCGAAGGGCCGCCGCAACAGGCCCCGACGAAGCACAAACCACAACGGTCGTACCGTCAACGGCGCACACCCGGCTCGCTTCGGCGAGCTTCTCGGGCACCAGTGTGCGATAGCGCCTCTGCAGGCGCTTGATCTGCAGGAGCCGCTCGGAGAGCGGGCGCAGCTCGGGAGTTTCGCCGAGGTACTTGGCGATCGATTCGGGCGCCATGGCAACGTTGGGAGGGTGAGTGAACATCATTCTAGTTTCGGACAGCCTTGCGCGGAGCCGCTCGGTCACGCTTTCGCAGGGGCAGGTCCTGCTGATCGCGCTCGGCATTTTGATGACCGGCTTCGTGCTGGCGATGGCCACCTACATGGTCACGATGCGGTTCTCGGTCGACTTGCGCAACCCCTACCTGCGTTCCCTGCTCACGGCGCTGCACAAGGACGACATCAAGCGCTCCGAGGCCGAAACCCGCGACAACCTCAACGCGCTCGCGGCCAAGGTGGGCGAGCTGCAGGCCCGCATCATGCGCCTGGACGCGTTCGGTGAGCGGCTGGCCAAGGCTGCCGGCATCAAGCCCACCGAATTCCGCTTCGACGAGAAGCCGGGCCAGGGCGGCCCCGCCCCGGCCGCCGGGCGCGAGCTCACCATGACCGAGTTCCAGCAATTGCTGGCCGAGCTCTCCCGCGTGCTCGACGACCGCAGCGACAAGCTGGGCGTGCTCGATTCCCTTTTCATGGACGATCGCCTGGCGCGCAAGACCATTCCGACCACGCTGCCGGTGGCGATGGGGTACTACTCGTCGAACTACGGCTACCGCCTCGATCCCATCAATGGGCGCAACGCGTTCCACACGGGCGTCGACCTGATCGCGCCGCCCGGCACGCCGGTGCTCGCCGCGGCCGGGGGCGTCGTGGCGACGGTGGCCTACGTCGCGGAGTATGGAAATATCGTCGAGATCGACCACGACAACGGGCTCACTACCCGATATGCGCACCTGTCGCGCAGCAACGTGAAGGTGGGCGACGTGGTGATGAAGGGCCAGGCCATCGCGCAGGTAGGCGCCACCGGGCGCGTGACCGGCCCGCACCTGCACTTCGAGGTCCGCGAGAAGGGTATCCCCTTGAACCCCAACAAGTTCTTCGCCCTCGATCGCAAGGAATCCCTGCAGCAGGCGGCGCAGAAGAAGTAGCTCCCCCGGTACCGCGGCCGGGTTTGAACCGCCCGGGGCCACCCCGATCTCACTTATAATTGACGACCGCCGGCCCTCCCGGGCCGGACCGGTTTCGCCCTCGTCCCTCCTCCTTCATCCCCTTTCGTGCTCACCACCGCTCTCAAGGCCATCTTCGGCAGCCGCAACGACCGCCTCCTCAAGGAATACCGCAGGACCGTCGCCACGATCAATGCCCTGGAAGCGTCCATCCAGGCCTTGTCCGACGAGCAGCTGAAGGCCAAGACGCCGGAGCTCAAGCAGAAGGTGGCCGGCGGCGCCTCGCTCGACTCGGTCCTGCCGGAAGCCTTCGCCGTCGTGCGCGAGGCCTCCAGGCGCGTCCTCGGCATGCGCCACTTCGACGTGCAGATGGTGGGTGGCATCGCCCTGCACCAGGGCAAGATCGCCGAGATGCGCACGGGCGAAGGCAAGACGCTGGTGGCAACCTTGCCGTCGTACCTCAATGCGCTTTCCGGCAAGGGCGTGCATGTCGTGACCGTCAACGACTACCTGGCGCGGCGCGATGCCGAGTGGATGGGGCGTGTCCACCGGTGGCTCGGGCTCAGCGTGGGTGTGGTCGTGCCGCAGATGGACGCGGCCGAGAAGCAGGCGTCGTACCAGGCGGACATCACCTACGGCACCAACAACGAATTCGGCTTCGACTACCTGCGCGACAACATGGCCACGCAGGTGGCCGAGCGTTTCCAGCGCGGCCTCAACTACGCCATCGTCGACGAGGTCGACTCGATCCTGATCGACGAGGCGCGCACCCCGCTCATCATCTCCGGCCAGGCCGAGGATTCCGCCGAGCTCTACCGGCAGATAAACAAGCTCGTCCCGAGCCTCGTGCCGCAGAAGGACGAGAAGGGCCCGGGCGACTACTGGCCGGACCTCAAGCAGCACACCGTCACGCTCTCGGAGGAGGGCCACGAGCACGCCGAGCGCCTGATGACGGAGGCGGGCCTGCTGCCCGACGGCGCGAGCCTCTACGATCCGTCGAACATCATGCTGATGCACCACCTCTACGCGGGCATCCGGGCGCACGCGCTCTACCACCGCGACCAGCACTACGTGGTGCAGAACGACGAGGTCGTGATCGTCGACGAGTTCACCGGCCGCATGATGGCCGGCCGGCGCTGGTCCGAGGGCCTGCACCAGGCGGTGGAGGCGAAGGAAGGCGTCTCGATCAAGAACGAGAGCCAGACGCTCGCCTCGATCACCTTCCAGAACTACTTCCGCCTGTACGGCAAGCTCGCCGGCATGACCGGCACCGCCGACACCGAGGCGTTCGAGTTCTCCAGCATCTACAGCCTCGAGACGGTGCTGATCCCGACGCACCGTCCGATGATCCGCAAGGACCACAACGACCAGGTCTTCATCACGGCCAAGGAGAAGTACCAGGCGATCATCAACGACGTGAAGGAGCGCACCGCCAAGGGCCAGCCGATCCTGGTCGGCACCACCTCGGTGGAGAACAGCGAGCTGCTCTCCAGCCTGCTGCAGAAGGAGGGCATACCCCACAACGTCCTCAACGCCAAGCAGCACGCGCGCGAGGCCGAGATCGTCGAGCAGGCGGGGCGTCCCGGGCAGGTGACCATCGCCACCAACATGGCCGGCCGCGGCACCGACATCGTGCTGGGGGGCAATCCGGAGCCCGAGGTCCAGCGCATCAAGGCCGACGAGGCGTTGACCGAGGGCGAGAAGGAGGCTCGCATCGCCGAGCTGCGCACGCGCTGGCAGGAATTGCACAACCAGGTGGTGGCCGCCGGCGGCCTGCACATCATCGGCTCGGAGCGCCACGAGTCGCGGCGCATCGACAACCAGCTGCGCGGCCGCTCGGGCCGCCAGGGCGACCCCGGCAGCAGCCGCTTCTTCCTCTCCTTCGAGGATCCGCTGCTCAAGATCTTCGCCGGCGAGCGCCTGCAGGCCGTCATGCGCTCGCTCAAGATTCCCGAGGGCGAGGCAATCGAGGCGAAGATGGTCACGCGCTCGATCGAGAACGCCCAGCGCAAGGTCGAGGCGCGCAACTTCGACATCCGCAAGCAGCTGCTCGAGTACGACGACGTCGCCAACGACCAGCGCAAGGTGATCTATACCCAGCGTAACGAACTGCTGGAAACCACCGACATCGCCGACCTGATCGGCAGCCTACGCCATGGCGTGTTCACCGACCTGGTGCACAGCTTCGTGCCGCACGAGTCGGTCGAAGAGCAGTGGGACGTCAAGGGCCTGCAAGACACCCTGGCCAACGAATGGCAGCTGCAAGTACCGCTCGACCAGATGCTGGAAGCCGATTCGTCGATGAACGACGAGGACATCCTGGAGAAGGTGCTGGCGGCGGCCGACGCCGCCTACGCGGCCAAGGTCGACGTGGTCGGCAAGGAAGCCTTCGGCGGTTTCGAGCGCAATGTCATGCTGCAGAGCGTGGACACCCACTGGCGTGAACACCTGGCCGCGCTGGACCACCTGCGCCAGGGTATCCACCTGCGCGGCTATGCGCAGAAGAACCCGAAGCAGGAATACAAGCGCGAAGCGTTCGAGCTGTTCGCCCAGATGCTGGACATGATCAAGAACGAAGTCATCAAGATGATCATGACCGTGCGCATCCAGACCCGCGAGGAAGTGGAAGCGGCCGAAGCCGCCCTGGCGGCGCAGGCGGCGCACCTGGAGAACATCAACTACCAGCACGCCGACTTCAACCCGAACGCGGCGCCGGAAGACCTGCTGGCGCCGAAGGCTGCATCGGAGATCGCA
>DASPNE010000004.1:0-196042 GCA_035626705.1 Usitatibacter sp.
GATCCTCTGCTTCTCCGGACCTCCCGGCGTGGGTAAGACCTCGCTGGGCAAGAGCATCGCCAGGGCGACCAACCGCAAGTTCGTGCGCATGTCGCTCGGCGGCGTGCGCGACGAGGCCGAGATCCGAGGGCATCGCCGTACCTACATAGGCTCCATGCCGGGCAAGATCCTGCAGAACATGACCAAGGTCGGCGTGAAGAACCCGCTCTTCCTGCTCGACGAGGTCGACAAGATGGGCATGGACTTCCGCGGCGATCCTTCGTCGGCGCTGCTGGAGGTGCTCGACCCCGAGCAGAACCACACCTTCGTCGACCACTATGTCGAGGTCGAGTACGACCTGTCCGACGTGATGTTCGTGGCCACCGCCAACACGCTCAACATCCCCGCGCCGCTGCTGGACCGGATGGAGATCATCCGCCTCTCGGGCTACACCGAGGACGAGAAGGTCCACATCGCCAAGCAGTACCTGCTGCCCAAGCAGTTCAAGGCCAACGGCATCAAGGACGGTGAGCTTTCGGTCACCGACGCGGCGCTGCGCGACATCACGCGCTACTACACGCGCGAGGCCGGCGTGCGCGGCCTGGACCGCGAGCTCGCCAAGATCGCGCGCAAGGTGGTGAAGTCCATCCTCACCAAGAAGAAGGAGGGCGGGCACATCACCATCAACTCCAAGAACCTCGACAAGTACCTGGGCGTGCGCAAGTACACCTACGGCATCGCGGAGAAGGAGAACCAGATCGGCCAGGTCACCGGCCTCGCATGGACCGAGGTGGGCGGCGAGCTCCTCACCGTGGAGGCCGTGAAGCTGCCCGGCAAGGGCAACACCGTGACCACCGGCAAGTTGGGCGAGGTGATGCAGGAGTCGATCAAGGCGGCCATCTCGGTCGTGCGCGCGCGCGCCAAGCGCCTGGGCATCAGCGAGGACTTCTACCAGCAGCTCGACCTGCACATCCACCTGCCCGAGGGCGCCACGCCCAAGGACGGCCCCTCGGCGGGCATCTCCATCGCCACCGCGATCACCTCGGTGCTCACGGGCATTCCGGTGCGCTGCGACGTCGCCATGACGGGCGAGATCACGCTGCGGGGCGAGGTGCTGCCGATCGGCGGCCTGAAGGAGAAGCTGCTCGCGGCCCACCGCGGAGGCATCAAGAGCGTCCTGATACCCAAGGAAAACGTGAAGGACCTGCAGGAGATCCCCGACGAGGTGAAGGGCGCCATCGAGATCACCCCTGTGCAGTGGTTCGACGAGGTCCTGGAGCGCGCCCTGGAGCGCAAGCCCGAGCCGCTTTCGGAGCCGGCGGCGGCCCCGCCGCCGCCCGCACCCGAAGCCAGGCCAGTAGTAACCAAGCACTAGGTGACAGACCCCGGTGTCCGGCGGGGACCGTCCCGTAATTTCCGCGTGACGCCAAGCGCGGAAAACCGGGACTGTCCCCCGGTTAGCTGTGGAGTTCCCCTCCGTTTTCGGCTAAAATATCGGGCTGTTCCGGGTGCTTAGCTCAGCTGGTAGAGCGTCGCCCTTACAAGGCGAATGTCGGGGGTTCGAGCCCCTCAGCACCCACCACCCGACATGGGTCGAAGCCCGGAAGAGCCGTAATCTGGAGTGGTAGTTCAGTTGGTTAGAATACCGGCCTGTCACGCCGGGGGTCGCGGGTTCGAGTCCCGTCCACTCCGCCAGATTCTTCGAGGGCGAACCCCGCGGTTCGCCCTTTTCACATCCGGCCCCGCCGGACCTGGATTGCCATGGAAAAGCTCCGCGCCGTCGCCCAGAACAAGGTCTTCAAGATCCTCTTCGCGCTGTTCCTGATCGTCCCGTTCGGCCTGTTCGGCGTCGAGCAGTACCTGCAGCGGCCCGCGAGCGGCGATGCGGTGGCGCGGGTGGGCAAGCAGGAGATCGGCTCGGTCGAGTTCGACCAGGCGGTGCGCAAGCAGGCCGACACCTACCGCCAGCAGTTCGGCCGCAACTTCGATCCCTCGATCATGGACAACCCCGAGATCCGCCGCGGGGTGCTCGACCAGCTCGTGAACGAGCGGCTCATCGACATCGGCTCCCAGCGCGCGGGCGTGAAGGTGCCCGATCGCGTGCTGGCCGATCGCATCGCCGGCGAGCAGTTCTTCCAGGTCGACGGCAAGTTCTCCCGCGAGCGCTACGAGCAGCTCGCGAAGGCGCAGGGCCTCACCCCCGTTGGCCTCGACGAGCGCCTGCGCACCGACTTTCGCCAGCAGCAGTTCCGCAACTCGATCGCCGCCACGGCCTTCGTGCCGAAGAGCACCCTCGACAGCTTCATCCGGCTGTCCGAGCAGACGCGCAGCGTGAGCGTGATCAACCTCACGCCCGACGCCTACATGGACAAGGTGAAGGTGACGCCCGAGCAGGTGAAGGCGTACTACGACGCCAACCACAAGGAATTCACCACGCCCGAGCAGGTGCGCGTGGAGTACCTGGAGCTCTCGATGGACGCGCTCGCCGCCAAGGCCGAGGCGCCCGCCGAGGAGGTCAAGCGCGTCTACGAGGACGGCATTCGCAACAACCGCTGGGGCTCGCCCGAGGAGCGGCGCGCGAGCCACATCCTCCTCGCGGTCAAGCCCGACGCGCCGGAGGCCGATCGCAAGGCCGCCGAGGCGAAGGCCCAGGCGATCGCCGAGCAGCTGCGCAAGAAGCCCGACAGCTTCTCCGAGGTGGCGAAGAAGGAATCGCAGGACCCGGGCTCGGCCGCGCAGGGCGGGGACCTGGGTTTCTTCCCGCGCGGTGCGATGACCAAGGCCTTCGAGGACGCCGCCTTCGCCGCGAAGAAGGGCGAGATCCTGGGCCCGGTGCTCACGGAGTTCGGCTTCCACGTGATCCGCGTGACCGACGTGAAGCCCGCCAAGATGAAGACGCTCGCGGAGGCCACGCCCGAGATCGAGGCCGAGATCAAGAAGGCCGCTGCCCAGCGCAAGTACGCCGAGGCCGCGGAGGCCTTCTCCAACCTCGTGTACGAGCAGTCGTCGAGCCTCAAGCCCGCCGCCGACGCGCTCAAGCTCACCGTGCAGACCTCGCCCTGGATCTCCAAGGGGATGCCCTCGGTGCCGGTGCTCGCCAACCCCAAGATCCAGGCCGAGATCTTCTCCGACAACACCATCAAGGCGAAGCGCAATACCTCGGCGGTGGAAGTCCAGCCGAACGTGCTCGTGTCGGCGCGCGTGATCGAGCACAAGCCCGCCCAGCTGCAGCCCTTCGAGGCGGTGAGCGCAGGCATCGAGCGGAAGCTGAAGCGCGAGGAAGCGCTCAAGCTTGCGAAGGCCGATGGCGAGGCGAAGCTCAAGGAGGCGCTCGCCGGCAAGGAGGGCGAGCTCAAGTGGCCCGCGCCGCTCGACGTGAACCGCCAAAAGCCCGGCGGGCTCTTCCCGCAGGTGCTCGATCGAGCCTTCCGCGCCGATCCCAAGAAGCTGCCGGCGATCATGGGCGTCGAGACGCCGATGGGCTACTCGCTGGTGAAGGTGACCAAGGTCACCATGCCCGAGAAGATCGAGGATGCGAAGCGCCAGGCGCTCGGCGGCCAGCTGCAGCAGGCGGTCGCCATGCAGGAGCTGGAAGCCACCCTGTCCAGCCTGCGCAACGACGTGGGCGTCTCGGTCAGGACGGGCGCCCTCGAGCCGAAGGACCCGAACGCCGCGCCGCAGCCGCAACAGGCGCCGCCGCCGCAACCCCGCGGCAAGTTCTAGCCGGCGGGACAGTCGGTCGCTATTCGTCGATCGGCGTCACGTTCGCGAAGCCGGCGTCGACGTGGATCACCTCGCCGGTGATCCCGCTCGCGAGCGGCGAGAGCAGGAAGGCGCTCGTATCGCCCACCTCCTCGGTGGTCACGCCGCGCCTGAGGGGCGCGTTCTTCTCCACGAAGTGCAGGATCTTGGAGAACCCGCCGATGCCCGCGGCGGCGAGTGTCTTGATCGGGCCGGCGGAGATGGCATTCACGCGGATGCCTTGCGGCCCCAAACTCGCGGCCAGGTAGCGCACCCCGGCCTCCAGGCTCGCCTTGGCGAGGCCCATCACGTTGTAGCTGGGCATCGCGCGTTCGGCGCCCAGGTACGAAAGCGTGACGATGGAGCCCGCGCGGCCGCGCATCATCGGCTCGCCCGCCTTGGCGAGCGCGGCGAGGCTGTAGCTGGAAACGTCGTGGGCGATGCGGAAGGCCTCGCGGGTGACACTCTCGTGGAATCCGCCCTTCAGCGCCTCCCGCGGCGCGAACGCGATGGCGTGCACCAGCCCGTCGAGCCCGTCCCAGTGCTTGCCCAGCGACTCGAACAGCGCCTCGATCTGGGCGTCCTCGGCCACGTCGCAGGGGAAGACGCGGTCGGTGCCCCCGAAGGCCGCGGCCAGCTCGACCACGCGCTCGCGCACGCCTTCGCCCTGGTAGGTGAAGGCCAGCTCGGCGCCTTCCCGCGCGCACGATTTCGCGATGCCATGCGCGATGGACCGGTTGGAAAGCATGCCGGTCACGAGGATTTTCTTGCCCTGCAGGAAGCCCATCTTGGCGGCCCTTACGCTTAGAATTCGAAGACAATCAACGGTTACAGACGGGCTCGAAGTGTATCGCATAATCAAGGGTCTACGACCCGTTCCGGGCCTTCCGCAGACCATGTTCGCGAACTTCAGCCGCGCGGCCGCAGCGCTCGCCGCCGGCCTCGCCGCGCTCGCCCCGGGCGCCCATGCCGCCGATCCCTCCAAGGTCTTCCGCTACGCCTTCGAGGTCGCGGAGACGTCCTTCGATCCGGCCGAGATCTCGGACCTCTACTCCTCCAACGTCATCGCCAACATCTTCGATCCGCCGCTGGTCTACGACTATCTCGCGCGTCCGGTGAAGCTCATCCCGAACACGCTCGTGGCCATGCCCGAGGTCACCGAGAACGGCACGCTCTACACGCTGCGGGTGAAGCCGGGCATCTACTTCGCGCCCGACGAGGCGTTCAAGGGCGCCAGGCGCGAGCTGGTGGCGGAGGACTACGTCTATTCGATCAAGCGGATCTTCGATCCGCGCAAGCGCTCGCCGAACCTCTACCAGTTCGAGGGCTGGATCGCCGGCATGGACGAGCCGCTCGCGCGCGCGCGCAAGGAGGGCCGCTTCGACTACGACACCCCGGTGGAGGGGCTGCGCGCGCTCGACCGCTACACGTTCCAGATCCGGCTCAAGCAGCCGAACTACAACTTCATGTACTACCTCGCCTGGTGCAACGTGAGCTGCGCGCTCGCGCGCGAGGTGGTCGAGCATTACGGCGACAAGATCTCCGAGCATCCCGTCGGCACGGGCCCGTACCGCCTCACCTTCTGGAAGCGCTCCTCGAAGATGGTCTTCGAGGCCAACCCGAACTATCGCGAGGACATCTACAACCCCCAGCCGGCGGCGGGCGACGAGCGCGCGCAGGAGATCGCGGCGAAGCTGCGCGGGCGCAAACTGCCGATGATCGGGCGCATCGAGGTGTACGTGGTCGAGGAGCAGCAGCCGCGCTACCTCGCCTTCCTCAACAGCGAGCACGACTTCCTCGAGCGCATCGCCGCGGAGTTCACCAGCGTGGCATTTCCCGGCAACCAGCTGGCCGCCGACCTGCGCAGGCGCGGCGTGCAGATGGACCAGGTCCCCGGGATGGAGCTCACCTACTCGTACTTCGCGATGAAGGACCCGGTGGTGGGCGGCTACACGCCCGACAAGATCGCCCTGCGGCGCGCGATCGTGCTGGGCCAGGACGTGGGAGCCGAGGTGCGCATCGCGCGCAAGAACCAGGCGATCGCGGCGCAGAGCCCGATCGGTCCGGGCGCCGCGGGCTACGATCCCAACTTCCGCTCCACCGCCACCGAGTACAACCCGGCGAAGGCGAAGGCGCTGCTCGACATGTACGGCTACGTCGATTGCGACGGCGACGGCTGGCGCGACCTGCCGCGGGCCAATCCGGGGGACGAATGCCGGCCCCTCTCGATCGAGTACGCCTCGGCGCCCACGGCGCAGCAGAAGCCGCTGGACGAGAACTGGAAGAAGAACATGGATGCCATCGGCGTCCGCATGCATTTCAAGAAGGCGAAGTGGCCCGACCTGCTCAAGGAATCGAAGGCCGGCAAGCTGCAGATGTGGGGCCTGGGATGGAGCGCCACCACACCCGATGCCGATGCCTTCTTCGTCATGCTCTACGGGCCCAACGGCGGGCAGGCCAACCACTCGCGCTTCGACGTGCCCGAGTTCAACCGGCTCTACGAGCAGTCCAAGCGCCTGCCCCACGGGCCCGAGCGAGACGCGATCTACCGCGAGATGAACCGCCTTTTCCTCGTCTATGCTCCGTGGCGGCTGGGGTCGCATCGCATCTACACCGACCTCTGGCATCCCTGGACCGTGGGCTTCAAGCGCCATCCGGTCATGCGCGGCTTCTGGAAGTACCTCGACATCGACAACGTGAAGCTCGCAGCGGCGGGGGGAAGGTAGCGCCGTGCGCCTCGCCGCGCGGTGGCTCGCGCTGCCGCTCCTGCTGGCCCTCTCGTGCACCGCCGCACTGGGCGCGCCGCAAAAGGTGCTGCGCGTGGCCTACCTCTCGGCGGAGACCAACTTCGATCCCGCCTTCGTCTCCGACCTCTATTCGAACAACATCATCCACGAGATCTTCGAGCCGCTGCTCACGTACGATTTCTTCGCGCGCCCGGCGAAGCTCAAGCCCGAGACCGCGGAGGCGATGCCGGAGGTGAGCGACGGCGGCCGCACCTACACCGTCCGCCTCAAGAAGGGAATCCTCTTCTCCGACGACCCGGCGTTCGAGGGCAGGAAGCGCGAGCTCACCGCGCACGACTACGAGTTCGCGCTGAAGCGGCTGATCGACCCGAAGGTGTCCTCGCCCAACCTGTGGCTGATCGAGGGGCGTGTCGTGGGCGTGGAAGCCGCCGCGGCGGCGGCGAAGAAGGCCGGCCGGTTCGACTACGACGCGAAGATCCCCGGCATCGAGGTGCTCGACCGCTACACGCTGCGCATCCGGTTGGAGAAACCCGACTACAACTTCCTCTACATCCTCGCCATGCCCAACATCGGCGCCCAGGCCCGCGAGGTGGTCGAGAAGTACGGCTCCGACATCGGCTCGCATCCCGTGGGTACCGGGGCTTTCCGGCTGGGCACGTGGAAGCGCTCCTCCAAGATCGTGCTCGAGCGCAACCCCAACTTCCGCGAGGTGTTCTTCGACGACGAGGTGCCGCCCGAGAGCGACGCGGAGGGCCGCCGGCTGCACGCCCAGCTCGCCGGCAAGCGCCTGCCCCAGGTGGACCGCGTCGAGGTCTACATCGTCGAGGAGGCGCAGCCGCGCTGGCTCGCATTCCTCAACAACGAGATCGACTGGGTCAACGTGCCCATCGAGTTCACGCGCATGGCGGTGCCCGGCGGCAAGCTCGCCCCCTGGCTCGAGAAACGCGACGTGCGCCACATGACCAACGTCGATCCCGACGTGGTCTACCTCTACTTCAACATGCGGGACGCGACCTTCGGCGGCTACACGCCGGAGAAGGTGGCGCTGCGCCGTGCAGTGAGCCTCGCCTACAACGTCGAGGAGGACATCCGCCTCATCCGCAACGGCTCCGCGATCGAGGCGCAGTCGATGATCCCGCCCGGCGTGCTGGGCTACGACCCCGGCTTCAACCTGGGCCGGACCTACGATCCCGCGAAGGCGAAGGCGCTGCTCGACATGTTCGGCTACCTCGATGCGAATGGCGACGGCTGGCGCGACATGCCCGACGGCGCGCCGCTCGTCTTCATCAACGCGACCGAGCCCGACCAGACCAACCGCCTCTTCGCCCAGCTGTGGAAGAAGAACCTCGAGGCGGTGGGCATCCGCGTCGAGCAGAAGACGGCCAAGTGGCCGGAGCTGCGCAAGGAATCCAAGCTGGGCAAGCTGCAGAGCTGGCAGCTCGCCTGGAGCGCCGACTACCCCGACGGGGAGAACTTCTACCAGCTGCTCTACGGGCCGAACTGCGGCAGCTCGAACGACGCCTGCTTCCAGCTGCCGGCCTTCGATGCGCTCTACGAGAAGGCGGCCGCCCTGCCGCCCGGCCCCGAGCGCACCGCCCTCTACCAGGAGATGGCCAAGCTGGTCGCCGCCTACGTTCCCTTCCGCCCGCAGACCCACCGAATCCGCCACCAGGTGGTCCAGCCCTGGGTGCTCGGCTGGCGGCGCAATCCCTTCATGCACGAGGCCTACCGCTACGTGGACATCGACCCGGCGCGGCAGGCCCGCGCGCTGCGCTGAACCTATATAATTCCGTGATTTTGCTCGATTTATTCACCTTGAACCGCTCCCGCCTCGTTGCCATTTGTGCCGCCCTGGCGCTGTTTTTCGCCGCGGCCGACGCGCTCGCGCAGAAAAAAGTGCTGCGCATGGCCTTCCGCACGGCCGAGACCGGCTTCGACCCGCAGAAGGTGTACGACCGCTACTCGGTCGGCGTCTGCGAGAACCTCTACGAGGCGCTGCTCACCTACGACTACCTCGCGCGGCCCGTGAAGGTGGTCCCGCTGGTGGCCGAGGCGGTGCCCGAGCCCGAGGAAAACGGCACGCGCTATACGTTCCGCATCCGGCCCGGCATCCACTTCGCCGACGACCCTGTCTTCAAGGGGCAGAAGCGCGAGCTCGTGGCGAGGGACATCGAGTACGCGATCAAGCGTTTCCGCGACCCGGCGAACAAGAGCCCCTACGAGTGGCTCTTCGAGAACAAGATCGTCGGCCTGGACGAGCTCGCCGAGCGCGCGAAGAAGCCGGGCGCCAGGTTCGACTACGACGCGAAGGTCGCCGGCATCGAGGTCCGCGGCAAGTACGTGGTGAGCTTCAAGCTGAAGGAGCCCGACTACAACTTCCTCTACATCCTGGCGATGCCCAACGTGGTGCCGGTCGCGCGCGAGGTGATCGAAGCCTACGCGGCCGATACGCATGCCCATCCCGTGGGCACCGGGCCCTTCGTCCTGAAGGAATGGGTGCGGCGCTCGAAGATCGTGCTCGAGCGCAATCCCGACCACCGCGGCTACGAGCTCGAGACCCGCTACGCCGACTCGAGCGATCCCTGGGACCGCCGCGCGATGGAGGCGCTGCGCGGCAAGCGCCTGCCGCAGCTCGACCGCGTCGAGATCTATCCCATCGAGGAGGAGCAGCCGCGCTACCTCGCGTTCGTGAACGGCGAGCACGACCTCATGGACGAGCTGCACCCGCAGTTCATCCACCAGGTGCTGCCCAACGGCAAGCTTTCGCCGGCGCTGGAGAAGCGCGGCGTGTCGGTGTTTCCCGAGCTGCAGCCCGAGTTCACCTATGACTCGTTCAACGTCGAGGATCCGGTGATCGGCGGCTACAGCCCGGAGCGCGTGGCGCTGCGGCGGGCGCTGGTGCATGCCCATGACCGCACGCAGGAAATCAACATCATCCGCAAGGGGCAGGCCCTGCCCGCCCAGAGCCCGGTGCCGCCGGGCATCGTGGGCTACGACCCCGAGTTCCGCTCCCCGGCGACCGACTTCGATCCCACCAAGGCGAAGGCCCTGCTGGACATGTTCGGTTACGTCGATCGCGACGGCGACGGCTGGCGCGAGCAGGCCGACGGCAAGCCGCTTTCGCTCACCTACAAGTACAACTCAGGCCCCGAGACGCGGCTGCTGGCCGAGCTCTGGGTCAAGTCCCTCGCGAACGTGGGCGTGCGCGCCGACACTGTCGCCGTGCAGTTCGCCGACCTGCTGAACGACAAGCGCGTGGGCAAGTTCCAGCTCGCCGGCTCGGCCTGGACCGCGGACTATCCCGACGCGCAGAACTTCCTGCAGCTCTACTACGGGCCCAACACCGGCCAGTCGAACGAGTCGCGCTTCAAGCACCCCGACTACGACCGGCTCTACCAGAAGTCGCTGGGCTTTCCCGACAGCCCCGAGCGCAACGCGATCTATCGCGAGATGAACCGGCTGCTGCTCGCCTATGCGCCCTCCCGCCTGGGCGTGCACCGCATCTACAACCACCTGCAGTACCCCTGGGTGAAGGGCTACAAGAAGCACCCGATCCTGTACACCAACTTCAAGTACCTGGACCTCGACGTGGCGGCCCAGCAGGTCGCGATGAGGTAGGAAACCCCACAAGGGAGAGGAGACGAGACCGTGACCGCCTATGTGATCCGCCGACTGTGGCAGATGATCCCCACCATCTTCGGGGTGATCCTGCTCATCTTCTTCCTCTTCAACTGGGTGGGCGGCGATCCCGCGCAGGTGCTCGCGGGCAAGATCTCCAACCCCGAGCAGATCGCCAACATCCGCAAGCAGCTGGGCGTCGACCAGCCCTACTGGTACCAGCTGTGGGTGTTCATCCAGCAGGTCTTCACCTTCGACTTCGGGCGCAGCTGGTCCACCAACGAGGAGGTCTCGCGCATCCTGCTCACGCGCGTGGGCCCCACGCTCACGATCATGGTGCCGGTGCTGGTGATCGAGACCGTGCTGGCGGTGCTCTTCGCCATCTTCGTGGCCTACGTCCGTGGCACGGTGACCGACCGCGCGATCATGATCATCTGCACGGTGGCCATGTCGATCAGCTTCCTGGTCTACATCATCGTCTTCCAGTGGCTCTTCGGCTTCATCCTCGGCTGGTTCCCGGTGCAGGGCTGGAGCGAGAGCTTCTGGAAGAACCTGCTCACCTACGCGCCGCTGCCCATCATGCTGGCGGTGTTCGTGGGGCTCGCGCCGCAGCTGCGGCTCTATCGCTCGTTCTTCCTCGACGAGATCAACCAGGACTACGTGCGCACCGCGCGCGCCAAGGGCGTGCCCGAGAAGCGCGTGATGCTCAAGCACGTGCTGAGGAACGCCTTGATCCCGATCCTCACGAACATCGGCATCTCGCTGCCTGGCGTGTTCGTGGGCTCCTTCCTGCTCGAGGTGTTCTTCTCCATCCCCGGCCTGGGGCGCGAGATCATCACCGCGGTCAACCGCAGCGACTTTCCCGTCATCAAGGCGGTCACGGTGTACCTCGCCGTGCTCACGATGATCATCAACCTGCTGGTCGACGTGATGTACAAGTTCGTCGACCCGCGCGTCTCTTTCAAATAAGGAGCGCCCATGAGCGCCGTCCTCACCAATCCCCCGACCCCGCAACCGTTCCAGGAATCCCCGGGCGTGTGGGCGCTCGCATGGCGCCGCCTCAAGCAGGATGCCGTCGGCATGGTCTCCCTCGTCGTGGTGGTGTTCTTCATCCTCATGATGGTCGCGTCGTACTTCGGGCTCGTCGCCTCGGACTGGAGCAAGGAGAAGGGCGTGTCGTACGCCAATCCCTCCTTCATGGCCGGCGCCGAGAACCTGGAAGCCGCGGCGATGGCCCAGAAGCAGGCGGCGTCGAAGGCGCCTCCCGTGGACCTCTCCGACATCGACCCGCTGGCGCCGCGCTACAAGGAATGGGAGGAGCGCGCCGCGAAGATCGCGGTCACCGAGGTGAAGCGCTCCGAGACGCTGCCCTTCGGCGGCGACAAGTGGGGCCGCGACGTGCTGCAGAAAGTGGTGAAGGGCTCGGAAGTGTCGATCTTCGTTGGCCTGACCGCGGCGCTCTTCGCGACCATCATCGGCACGATGCTCGGGGCCGCCGCGGGCTACTGGGGCGGCTGGGTGAACGACTTCCTCGAGTGGTTCTACAACATCTTCACGTCCATTCCCTACATCCTGCTGATCCTCGCCTTCGCCGCGGTGGCCACGGCCACCGCCAAGTTCGGCAAGGGTGTGTTGCCGATCGTGCTCATCCTCTCGCTCACCGGCTGGACCGGCATCTACCGGCTCACGCGGGCCGAATACATCAAGCACGGCAATCGCGAGTACGTGAAGGCCGCACAGGCCATCGGCGCCTCGAACTGGTCGCGCATGTTCGTGCACATCCTGCCCAACGTGAGCCACGTGGCGCTGGTGCAGCTTTCGCAGCACACGGTGCAATTCATCAAGGCCGAGGTGATCCTGTCCTTCCTCGGCTTCGGCGTTCCGGTGGACATGGTGTCCTGGGGCACGATGCTCGCGGAGGCGCAGAACGAGCTCGTCATCGGCAAGTGGTGGCAGCTTTTCGCCGCGGGGGCTTCGATGGCGATCCTGGTCACCGCCTTCTCGCTGCTCACCGATTCGTTGCGCGATGCGCTCGATCCGAAGCTCAAGTGACCGGAGGCCAAGAGTGAAACGATCCCTTTCCCCGGTCATCCCCGCGCAGGCGGGGATCCAATGACGATGACTCCAGAAAATCTGCTTTCCATCCAGGACCTGGACGTCCGCTTCCGCATCGACCGCAAGTCGGAGCCGTTCCGTGCGGTAAAGGGCATCTCCTTCGACATCCCCACCAACTCCACCGTGGCCCTGGTGGGCGAGTCGGGTAGCGGCAAGAGCGTCTCCGCCATGGCGATCCTCGGCCTGCTGCCCGAGAACGCGATCGTCTCGGCGCAGAGCCGCATCCTCTACGGCGGCAAGGACCTGCTCAAGGCCTCCATGGGCGAGATGCAGGCGATCCGCGGCAAGGACATCTCGGTGATCTTCCAGGAACCGATGACGTCGTTGAACCCGGTCTTCACCGTGGGCGAGCAGATCGGCGAAAGCCTGCGGCTGCACATGGGCATGAGCGGCGGCCAGGCGAAGGCGCGCGTGGTGGAGCTCTTGAACGAGGTCGGCATTCCCAACCCGCAGCTGCGCGTCAATTCCTACCCGCACGAGATGTCCGGCGGCCAGCAGCAGCGCGTGATGATCGCCATGGCGATCGCGTGCGAGCCCAAGCTGCTCATCGCCGACGAGCCCACCACGGCGCTCGACGTCACCATCCAGAAGCAGATCCTGGACCTCATCGCCGGCCTGCAGGAGAAGCGCCACATGTCGGTGCTCTTCATCACGCACGACCTGGGGGTCGTGGGCGAGATCGCCGACCACGTGGTGGTGATGCAGAACGGCGAGATCCAGGAGCAGGGATCGGTAAGGCAGATCTTCGAGTCGCCGCAACATCCGTACACCAAGGCGCTGCTCGCCTGCCGTCCGCGGCTCGACCGCCGGCCGAAGCGCCTGCCCGTGATCGACGATTTCCTCAAGGGCGACGGGCGCGTCCACCTCGAAGAGCGCCGCCGCGGCAGCAGCCCCGGCGACGAGATCATCCTCGAGGTGAAGGGCCTCACCAAGACGTTCTTCCTCAAGGAAGGGCTCTTCGGCAAGCGCGCGGTGCCCGCTGTGAAGGAGGTCAGCTTCAAGCTGCCCAAGGGCAAGACGCTCGGCCTCGTGGGCGAGTCGGGCTCGGGCAAGACCACGGTGGGCCTCACGGTCATGCGCCTGCACGATGCGACGAGCGGCGAGGTGCTGTTCGAGGGGAGGAACCTGCTTTCCCTCTCGGAGCGCGAGATGATGGCCTACCGCCGGCGCATCCAGATCATCTTCCAGAACCCGTACGCCTCGCTAAACCCGCGCTTCACCGTGGGGCAGATCCTGGTCGAGCCGATGAAGATCCACTCGATCGGCCGCGACGAGCGCGAGCGGGTGGACATGGCCTTCCAGCTCTTGAAGCGCGTGGGCCTTTCCGAGCAATCCTTCTACAAGTATCCGCACGAGTTCTCCGGCGGGCAGCGCCAGCGCATCGCCATCGCGCGTTGCCTCACCATGAAGCCCGACGTGCTCATCTGCGACGAGTCGGTCTCGGCACTCGATGTCTCGGTGCAGGCGCAGGTGCTGAATCTCCTGCAGGACCTGCAGGACGAGTACGGCCTGTCGTACATCTTCATCTCGCACGACCTGGCGGTGGTCAAGTACATCTCCGACCAGGTCATGGTGATGAACGACGGCGCCATCGTGGAGATGGCCGACTCCGACGAGATCTACCTCAATCCCCGGCAGGAGTACACGCGCAAGCTGCTTTCCTCGATCCCGAAGGGGCTCGAGAAGGCGCCGCAGCTGGCATGAGGCGCGCCCTCGCGGTAGTGGCCGGCGCGGCGATGGCGCTGGCGAGCTGTAGTGCAACGGCCCAGGCCCCGCGCGTGGTCGCCTACGACGCCCAGGGGCAGGCGAAAGCATGCGACGAAGGCCTCGAGCGCGCGCGCAAGTTGGTGTCGGAAATCGCGGCGAAGGCCACCCCCGAGGGCATCTTCGAGGACTGGAACCGCCTCTTCCTCGAGATCGAGTCCACCAACAACCAGGCATGGCTCTATTCCGCGGTGCACCCGGACAAGGCGGTGCGTGCCGCGGCCGAGGCCTGCGTGCAGAAGTTCAACCAGCTCAACACCGAGATCAACCAGGACGAGCGGCTGTTCGCCCGGCTGGACGCGGCCAAACCCGCCGATCCGAGGCTCGCCAAGCTGCGGCGCGACCTGCTGCGCGATTTCGAGGATGCCGGCGTGTCGCTGCCCGCAGAGAAGCGCGCGCGCGCCAGGGAGCTGATCGACGCGATCGAGAAGCACCGGATCGACTTCGTTCGCAACATGCGCGACGACCCGGCCAAGGTCACCTTCACCGCCGAAGAGATGGCGGGGCTGCCGGAGGCATACCTCAAGGCGCGCAAGCCCGATGCATCGGGCAACTACGTCCTGGGCTTCGACCAGCCGTCCTACGCGCCCTTCATGCAGAACGCCAAAAGCGGGGCGGCGCGGGAGAAGTACTACCGCTTCCGCTCGCGCCAGGGCGGCGAGGCCAACCTCGCCCTGATGGAGCGCCAGTTCGCGCTGCGCCATGAGCTCGCGGCGCTCTATGGGCGCCCCTCGTTCGCGCATCACGCGCTGCGCCGCAAGATGGCGCAGACGCCGGAAGCCGTGGACCGCTTCCTCGAGGAAGTCCGCGTCGCCATCGACGAGGCAGAGAAGCGCGATCTCGACGAGCTGCGAAAGGCGAAGGCAGCGGAGCTCGGCACGGCGCTCGCGCAAACCCGCCTCCAGCCCTGGGATACGGCCTACTACATCGAGCGCCTGCGCCGCGAGCGCCACTCGGTGGACCAGGAAAAGCTGCGCGCGTATTTTCCCGCCGACAAGTCGGTGGACTTCATGCTGTTGCTCGCTACGCGCATGTACGGGCTGCGCTTCACCGAAGGCGAGGCTCGCGGATGGCATCCGGACCTGCGCTACTTCGAGGTCCACGATCCGCAAGGCAGGTACCTCGCCAACTTCTACGTCGACCTCTTTCCCAGGGAAGGCAAGCGCTCGGGCGCGTTCGCCGCGCCGTTGCGCGCGGCCAGCCGGCTGGCGGGGCGGACACCCTCGGCGGCCCTGGTGTGCAACTTCAACCGCCAGGGCTTCAACGCGACCGAGCTCTCGACGCTGCTGCACGAGTTCGGCCACGTCCTGAACCTGTTGCTGTCGAACGTCGACTACGCGCCGCAGTCGTTCTCCACCGTGAAGTGGGACTTCGTCGAGGCGCCGTCGCAGATGTTCGAGGAGTGGAGCCGCCGGGCGCAGACGCTCGCCCTCTTCAAGGAAGTCTGCCCGCAATGCCCGCTCCTGTCGCCGGCCGAGGTGCGCCGGCTCGACGAGGCCCGCCGCTTCGCCCAATCGGTGGGCTACAGCCGGCAATGGCTGCTCGCGTCCTTCGACATGGAAATGTCGCGCCGCCCGCGTCCCCCGCTCGCCGCGTGGAAGGAGATCGAGTCGAAGCTGCCCCTCGGATTCGTCGAGGGCTCGATGCATCCCGCCTCGTTCCAGCACATCGTCTCCGGCTACGGCGCCGGCTACTACGGCTACATGTGGTCGCTCGTGATCGCGCGCGACCTACTGTCGCAGTTCGAGCACGACATGCTCGATCCGAAGGTCGCGGCCCGCTACCGGGAAGCGATCCTGGGCGCGGGCAACGAGCGCGAGGAGGCCGAGATGGTGCGGCGCTTCCTCGGCCGGGATCCGAAGCCGGAGGCGTTTTTTCGATACATCTCGGGAAAGTGAACCGGGATGAGGGATGAGGAATAAGGGATGAAGGAAGGAACTCCGATGCGTAAGGCAATGGTGCTGATCCTCGCAGCCGTGGCGCCGCTCGCGACGCAGGCCGCTTCGCGGCCGTTGGTGCCGCTCATGGACGCGGCCGAGATCACGAAGAACTGCGATGCCGCGCTCGACAAGGGGCGCAAGACCGTTGCGGCCATGGAGGCGAAGAAGGGTGCCGGCGCGATCTTCGATGAATGGAACCGGCTGCAGATCGAGATCGAGAACACCATCAACCCGATCTACCTGCTGGGCAACGTGCATCCCGACAAGGCGGTGCGCGACGCCTCCGAGCCTTGCCTGCAGAAGTTCACCGCGTTCTCCACCGAGCTCTTCCAGAACGAGGCGCTGTTCAAGCGCGTGAGCGCGGCCAAGGCGGTCCATGCCCACCAGGCGAAGCTGCGCCGCGACCTCATGGACGGCTTCGAGGACAGCGGCGTGGCGCTGCCGCCCGAGAAACGCAAGCGGGCCAAGGAGATCTTCGACAAGCTCGAGGAGCTGCGCCAGGCCTACGACCGTAACGTGCGTGATGACCCGACCCGTGTGACCTTCGCGCCGGCCGAGATGGAAGGGCTGCCCGAGGCTTATCTCAAGGCGCACGCCGCCACGAAGGACAAGGACGGCAACTACGTCCTCACCCTCAAGTACCCGTCGTACGTGCCGTTCATGGCCAACGCGAAGCAGGAGCCCGCGCGCAAGCGTTATTACATCGCCAAGCTGTCCGAAGGGGGGGCGAAGAACCTCGACCTGTTGAACGAGATCTTCGTGCTGAGGAAGGAGCTGGCGGGTCTGTACGACCTGCCAACCTTCGCCCATTACGTGCTGCGCCGCAAGATGGTGGGCTCTCCCGACGTGGTCCACAAGTTCCTGGGCGACGTGAAGGCGGCCGTGACCGAGCTGGAGAAGAAGGAGCTCGAGGAGCTGCGCGCGGAAAAGGCGCGCGAGCAGGGCAGGGCCCTGGACCAGGTGAAGCTCGAGCGCTGGGACGTGAGCTACTACCAGGAGAAGGTGAAGCGCGAGCGCTTCTCCGTCGACCAGGAGAAGCTTCGCAAGTACTTCCCCACCGACAAATCCATCGATTTCGCGCTGCGCATCTCCGAGACGCTCTACGGCGTGAAGTTCCGCGAGGCCAAGGTGCCCGCCTGGCACGAGGACGTGCGCTACTTCGACGTGGTGGACGCCAGGTCGGGCGCGTTCATGTCGGGCTTCTACCTCGACCTCTTCCCGCGCGAGGGCAAGTACAACCACGCGGCGGCATTCCCGGTGCGCGGCGCAAGCCGGCTCGCCAGGCGGACCCCCGTGTCCGTGCTGGTCACCAACTTCAACCGCGAGGGCCTCGACCACAACGAGCTCGAGACGCTGCTGCACGAGTTCGGCCACGTGCTGCACGGCGTTCTCTCCCGGGCCGACTACAACCCCCATGCCGGCACCAGCGTGAAGGGCGATTTCGTCGAGGCGCCATCGCAGATGTTCGAGGAATGGGCGCGGCGCGAGCAGCCGCTCGCGGTCTTCAGGCAGGTCTGCCCGCAATGCCCGCAGCTCACCCGCGAGGAGATCGGCCGCCTCGAATCCGCGCGGCGCTATGGCCAGGGCATCCGGTACGCGCGGCAGTGGATCTACGCCGCCTTCGACATGGAGCTGGCGACCAACCCGCGGCCGCCCCTTGCGGTGTGGAAGAACCTCGAGGCGGCCACGCCGTTGGGCCACGTGGAAGGCACCATGTTTCCCGCCTCGTTCAGCCACATCGCCGCCAACTATGCCGCCGGCTACTACGGCTACATGTGGTCCGAGGTGATCGCGCTCGACATGCTGTCGGCCTTCAAGCGCGACATGCTCGATCCCAAGGTAGGCATGCGCTACCGCGACACCATCCTCTCGCAGGGCGGCCAGAAGGAGGAGATGGAGATGGTCCGGCGCTTCCTCGGCCGCGATCCCTCCAACGAGGCCTTCTTCGCCGAGATCACCGGAAAAAGATAACCCGATGCGATATTCGATTCTCTGCTTCGCCCTGGCTGCGACCGCATTCGCCGCGCACGGGCAAGGCACTGCTCGTCCCTTGATCCCGCTGCTCGATGCACCCGCCATCGCGCGTTCCTGCGAGGAGGGGCTCGCCCGCGCCCGCGCCATGATCTCCGCCATGGAGGCGAAGCCCCCCGAGGGATTCTTCGCGGATTGGAACGCGTTGCAGGTCGCGATCGAGGACACCCTCAATCCGATCTGGACGATGGGCACGCTCTCGCCCGACAAGGCGGTGCGCGATGCGGCGGAGCCCTGCCTCACCCAGTACACGGCGCTCTCGACGGAGCTTTTCCAGAACGAGAAGCTCTTCGCCCGGGTGAGCGCGGCGACGCCCGCCAGCGCCGCCGAAACCAAGCTTCGCCGCAACCTGGTCGAGGGCTTCGAGGACAGCGGCGTGGCGCTGCCGGCCGAAAAGCGTGAGCGCGCAAGGGAGATATTCGCGCGGCTGGAGAAGCTGAGGCAGGACTTCGAGCGCAGGCTGCGCGAGGACGCGACCCGGGTGGTGTTCAGCCCGGCCGAGGTCGCCGGGCTGCCCGAGCGTTTCCTGCAGCGGCAGAAGCGCGAAGGGGAGAGCTACGTCCTCGGCCTGGACGACGCCACCTACATGCAGTTCATGAGCAACGCCCGCAGCGAGGCCGCGCGCAAGCGCTTCTACTTCGCGCGCTTCAGCAAGGGCGGGCAGGCCAACCTCGACACGCTGGAAGAGGCTTTCAAGCTGCGCCGCGAGCTCGCCAACCTCTACGGGCTGCCCACGTACGCGCATTACGCCACGCGGCGCAAGATGGCCGGCTCCCCCGACAACGTGAACCGTTTCCTGGGCGAGGTGAAGCGTGCGGTGGAGGAGGTGGAGAAGAAGGAGCTCGAGGAGCTCGCCGCGATGAAGGCGAAGGAGACGGCGCAGCCCTCGGCGCGCATCTCCCGCTGGGACACGGCGTACTACTCCGAGCGCATGCGCCGGGAGCGCTTCGCGGTAGACCAGGAGAGCCTTCGCAAGTACTTCCCGCCGCAGAAGGCCGTGGAGTACGCGCTGCGCGTGGCCGAGACGCTTTATGGCGTCAGGTTCAAGGAAGAGAAGGTTCCGGTGTGGGTGCCCGACGTGCGCTACTACGACGTGCTCGACGGCGCCTCCGGCAAGTACCTGGCCGGCATCTACCTCGACCTCTTCCCGCGCGACGGCAAGAGGAGCGGCGCCTGGGCGGGCAGCGTGCGCCGCGGCAGCCGGCTGGCGGGCCGCACGCCGTTATCCACGCTCGCCACCAACTTCAACCGCGAGGGCCTGGGCCCGCGCGAGATGGAGACGCTCTTCCATGAGTTCGGCCACGTGCTGCACAACGTCCTGTCGCAGACCGACTACGTGAGCCAGTCGGGCACGGCGGTGAAGCGCGACTTCGTCGAGGCGCCCTCGCAGATGTTCGAGGAGTGGGTGCGCCGCGAGCAGCCGCTCGCCCTCATGAAGCAGGTCTGCCCCGAGTGCCCGCAGCTCACGCGCGAGCAGATCGAGCGGCTCGACGGGGCGCGCCGCTTCGGCATGGGCATCCGCTACGCCGGCCAGTGGCTGCTGGCGAGCTTCGACATGGCGCTGTCCACCGAGCCGCGTCCGCCGCAGCAGGTGTGGAAGGAGCTGGAATCGGCCACGCGGCTGGGGCACGTCGAGGTGCTGCGCCCGGCTTCCTTCTCGCACATCGCGGGGCCGGGCTACGCCGCCGGCTACTACGGCTACATGTGGTCGGAAGTCCTGGCGCTCGACATGCTCACGCCCTTCGAGCGCGACATGCTCGACCCCAAGGTCGGCGCCCGCTACCGGGAAGCGATCCTCTCCGCCGGCGGCAGCGCGGAGGAGACCACGCTGGTGAAGAACTTCCTCGGCCGCGAGCCCAGCAGCGAGGCGTTCTTCAAGGAGATCACCGGGAAGCGGTAGATCTCACGCCGTTGCCGCGGGCATCGGCGTGGAAACAACGCTCAGGGAAGCGAGAGCCGCAGCCCCGGCTGGATGATGCTCTTCGCGGTGAGCTTGTTGAGCGCGAGGAGCTTGTCGACGCCGGTGTTGAAGCGCCGCGCGATGTCGTAAAGCGTATCGCCCGCGCGGACCACGTAGGTCTTCGCCGTGTTCGCAGGCATCGATACCGTGGTGGCGAGCTGCTTCGCCGCCGCCTCACCGAGGGCCACGGCCCTGGACCCGGCGCGGATGGGCACCATCACCGGGCCGCCCGCGCGCAGCCGTCCGCGGCGGTCCAGGCGCAGGCTGTCGTTGGCCGCGCGCAGCTGCGCCGCCACCATGCCGTGGCGCCGGGCGATCGCGTCGAGGGATTCGCCGCGGCGCGCGTTGTAGGTGGTCCAGCTCACCAGCGGCTTGTCCCAGGCTTCCAGGTTGTCCTTGAAGACCTGCACCTTGTCCACCGGCAGCACGAGCCGGTTGGTGCCCGACACCGAGACGGCCACCGGCTTGTTGTGCGCCGGGTTGAGCGCGGCGAATTCCTCCTCGTCCATCTCGGCAAGCGCCGCGGCGAGCTTCACGTCGATGCGCGCGGGCGCTTCGACCGTGGTGAAGTAGGGCGAATCGGGGATGGACTCGATCTCGATGCCGTAGCTCACCGGCGAGAGCACGATGTTCTTCACCGCGATGAGCTTGGGCACGTAGTGGCGTGTCTCCGGCGGCAGCTTGAGGCTCAGGTAGTCGGTCGGCAGGCCGCGCTTCTGGTTGGCGGCGATGGCGCGCCCCACGCAGCCTTCGCCGCAGTTGTACGCCGCGAAGGCGAGCTCCCAGTTGCCGAACATGTCGTGCAGCCGCTGCAGGTAGTTGAGGGCGGCGTCGGTCGCGGCCACCACGTCGTTGCGGTTGTCGCGCCACCAGTTCTGCGTGAGGCCGTAGCTCTTGCCGGTCGAGGGGATGAACTGCCAGATGCCCGAGGCCTTGGCGCGGGACATCGCGCGCGGCGTGAAGGCGCTTTCGATGATGGGCAGCAGCGCCACCTCCATCGGCATGCCGCGCTTTTCGACCTGCTCGACGATGTAGTGCATGTAGCGGCTGCCGCGATCGACGAAGCGCTTGATGTACTCCGGACGGCTGGCATACCAGGCTTCCTGCTCCTGCACCAGCGGGGAATCGAGCGCATCCATGAGGAAGCCCACGCGGATGCGGTGCCACAGGTCGGGATCGGGCATCGGAACGTCGTCGAGGTCCTCGAACGCATCAGGCAGGTGGGGGGGGCCCACGCGGCCGGCCACGGGCGCCGCTCGCGTCTCGGCGGCGGTTTCCGCAGGTGGCGTCGCAGCCACCGCCGGATGGGCGCCGACTGCGAGGAGGAGCGCCAGGCAGCCCAGCAGCGGTCGGCCGCGCCCCGCGTTCATGTCGTCATCCCCCATTCGCTCGTCCTTTCCGCATTCTGCACGCCCATTCCCCCATCCCTCATTCCCCATCCCGCTCTTACAACGTCAGCTCGAACTCGCGCACCAACGCTCCCGGCGTGCGCATCGAAAGCGTCGAACGCTCGCCATAGGTATCGGCATCGGGCACCAGGTCGCGTTCGACCGTGAGCGCCTCGAGGTTCTCGCCAAGGATGCGGTAGATCGTGTCGTCGAACCGCATGACGTCCAGGGGCGCGCGGATTCGACCCCCCTCGACCCAGAAAGATGCGAAGCGCGTCATGCCGGTGAGGCGGCATGCCGAGCGGTCGGAGAAGTTGAGGTACCACAGGTTGCCGATATAGAGCCCCGTGTCGAGCGCAGCGAGCGCCTCGGCCTGCGGCAAGGAGCCCGCCGCGAGCTCGAGCGACTCGGGCGTCTCGTCGCTGTTGGCGCCGTTGGTGGGCACGCCGTACTCGCGTGACGACCGCGGGCTCACCAGCGGCGTGGCGAGGCGGCCGGCTTCCACGAGGGGCACGCGTTGGGGGCGCACGAAGCCCTCGCCCTGGAAACCGCTTGCGATGCCACCGGCCGTGTTCTCGGCGAGCGTCACCTGCGGGGAAAGCGTGGCACCCTGGTCGGCCATGCGGATGAGCGCGCTCTGCTTGGTGTTGCGGCTCTTCAAGCCGAAGCCGGCCCAAGAGAGCATCGAGAGGATCTCGGTCATCGCATCGGGCGAGAGGAACGCGCGGTAGGCGCCGGTTGGCAGGCTGCGCGGCTTCTCGCCCAGCCGCGCGAGCTGCTCGCGCGCGAAGGCCATCCGTCCCGCGAACGCCGCGTTGTCCCACTCGGCGCCGGCATAGCTGCTCTTCACCGCCTTGTCGCGGTCGTGGTAAAGGCACCAGCCCAAGCTGAAGCTCTCGACCGAATGCCAGTGGCGCACGCCCATCGTGCTGGCGAAGCCCTTGTGGATCGGGCCCGCCGCGTGGAAGCCGACGAGGTCGAGGCCCTGCCCGGCCGCGAGCACCTCGTCGATCACCTGCCCGGCCGCGGGCAGGCGCCCGGCGCGCTCGGTGCTCGATGAAAGCGGGCGGGTCTCGATCAGCAGGAAGGGGTCCTCGGGCACGTCGGCGATGCCTTCGCGCAGCGCCTGCACCAGCCCGCGCAGCGTCTCGCGATCGGCCTCGATCCGGCCGGTGAGCGAAGTGGAGGCATCGATGCGGCGCGTGCCCTCGATGAGGGACAGCGCCCACGCCACCTGCTTCACGCCCGTGGCCTGGCGCACCTTGCTGCGGTTGAAGCGGATGAAGTCGCTGTCCTCCGCGGAGAAGCGCGAGATGATCACCTCGCTCGGACGCGCGAGGCTGTCAACGAAGCGGGCGAGGTCCTCGAAGTACTGGCGCATGTCCACCGGCCTCACGCTTCCCCGCCGAACACCTGCACGCCGGCGAAGCGGCAGGCGGGCGCGGCGTGCCCCACGCGGATGACCTGCGAAGGCTCGCCCTTGCCGCAGAAGGGCGTGCCCAGCACCTCGAAGGTCGAGGCGTCGCCCACCCCGGCGAGGGAGCGCCAGAAGGTGGCCGAGATGCCGCGGTAGTTGGGGTTCTTCACCACCTCGGCGAGCTGGCCGCCTCGAATCATGCGTCCCCATTCGCAGCCGAACTGGAACTTGTTGCGCGAGTCGTCGATGGACCACGAGACGTTGGTCCGCATCATCACGCCCAGGTCGATCGACGCGATGAGCGCCTCCAGGGAAGACTCGCCGGGCTCGACGTTCAGGTTCGCCATGCGATCGATCGGCGCGCGGTTCCAGGAGCACGCGCGCGTGTTCGCCACGCCCGGCATGCCCGCCCGCTTCTGCGATACGGCGCCACCCAGCGGGCGCTCGAGGACGCCACGCCGGATGACGTACTGCTTCTCCGCGGCGAGCCCGTCGTCGTCCCAGCCGTAGCTCGCGTATTGCTCGGGGCGCGTGGGATCGTGGGTCACGTCCAGCAGGTCGCTGCCGTAGCGATAGCTGCCGAACATGTCCAGGGTCACGAAGCTCGTGCCCGCGAAGTTGCGCTCGTCGCCCAGGATGCGATCGAGCTCGAGCGGGTGGCCGATCGACTCGTGGATCTGCAGCATCATCTGGTCGGGCATGAGCAGCACGTCCATGGTGCCGCTGGGGCAGTTGGGTGCGGCGAGCAGCTCGAGCGCGCCCTCGGCCACGCGCCGCCCGGCCCCGGCGAGCCCGAACGCATCGAGGACCTCGAGGCCGCCTTGCCGGCAGAAGCCGTTGTAGCGGCCCCCGTGCGTGCGCGTCTGCGATTCGCCGCCGGCGTGCGCGGTGGCGGAAAGGTTGGGGACGACGAAGTTGAATCGCTGCTCGACCAGGCCGCCCTCGGCCGTCATGTACGCCTGGTGCGTCGTCGTGGACCAGAGGTTCGCTTCCCAGTCGACGATCCGGTCGTCGATGCGGCATTGCTTCGCCTCCTGCGCGAGCAGGTCGTACTTGGCGCCGCGGCCCATGCTCGCGGGATCGCGCCCGGCGGGTGAGCGGTATTCGCCGCTCGGCCGCGGCATCTCGACCGCGCTGTAATCGACCACGCTGCGTCCCGCTGTCAGTGCCGCAAGCCGCCGCGCGCGCTCGATGGCCTCGCGCAAGCCGGCGCCCGAGAGATCGCTGGTCGCGGCATAACCCAGCCCGCCCTTGTCGATCACCGTGACCATGGCTCCGCGGCTGGTCGAGAGCTGCGGCGGCTCGGCCACGTCCTGGCGCACCTGGAGCCATTCGCTCGACTCCTCGACGTAGCGCAGCGCGCAGAAATCCACGGCGGGGGCGTGGCGGCGGAACTCGGCCTGGAGGGTTTCCAGCATCGGCACTCCTGAAACGAACCGGCCGCCAGGAGCGGCGGCCGTGGGTCATTTTACCCGCGACGGGGGCACGGCGGCCAGGGCCGTCCTTTTGATTCAACCCATTGATGCTGAAAGGAGTTTTTTTGGGGAGCTTGGCGCTAGCGCCCGGCCAGGCGCAGCAGCTCCGCGCCGGTCACTCGCGCCAGCAGCCACTCGCGCAGGATCCTGGCCCCCAATGCCTCATAGAAGCGGATCGAGGGCTCGTTCCAGTCCAGGACGCGCCATTCGAAGCGCCCACCGCCGCGCTCGACCACCATCGCGGCCAGGCGCCGCAGCAGCGCCTTGCCGATGCCGCTGCCGCGGTGCGCGGGCTCCACGAACAGGTCCTCGAGGTAGATGCCCGGCTTGCACAGGAACGTCGAGAAGGTCGTGAAGTAGAGGGCAAAAGCCACGGCCCGACCGCCGCGCTCGACGATGAGGGCTTCGGCTGCGGGACGCGTGCCGAAGAGCGCCTCGCGCAACGCGGGCTCGGTGCCCACCGCCTGGTGCTCGAGCTTCTCGTAGATGGCGAGCTCGCGGATGAGGCGAAGCAGCTCGGCGCAGTCCGCGGGTCCCGCGGGCCGGATCAGAAATTGTTCTTCCACTGCCGGATCTCCGCGAACACCTCGACGGGCACGGCGAGCGCGCGGCCCGCGTGGCGCTCGGCCGAGGCGACCACTTCCGGCTCGGTACAGCGCAGGAACGGGTTGGTCTCGAGCTCGTCTGCGATGCGCATCGGCACCGTGGGCTCGTTGCGCGCGCGCCTGGCGGCTTCGCGCGCCTTGCGCGCGGCAAGCTTCGCGTTGCCCGGTTCCACGGCCTCGGCAAAGCGGATGTTCGACATCGTGTATTCGTGCGCGCAGAAAGCGCGCGTCTGTGGGGGCAAGGCGGCGAGCTTCGCGAGGGAAGAAACCATCTGCGCGGGCGTGCCCTCGAAGAGCCGGCCGCATCCGCACGCGAAGAGCGTATCGCCGCAGAAGACCACGGGATCGTCGCCGCGATGGACGTAGGCGATGTGGCCGGCCGTGTGGCCCGGCACGTCGAGCACCTCGAGCTCGATCCCAAGGCCGGGCACGGTGATGCGCTCGCCCTCGCGCAGCTTCCGCGTGAGGCCCGCGATGCGTTCGCCGGCGGGCCCGAAGACCGGGCAGCTCCAGCGTTGCGCCAGCGCGGCAAGCCCGCCGACATGGTCGCCGTGGTGGTGCGTGGCGAGGATCGCCTCCAGCCGCAGCCCGTGGCGCTCGAGGAAAGCCTGCACCGGCACGGCGTCGCCGGGGTCCACGACGGCCGCGCGATCGTCTTCGGCGATCACCCAGAGATAGTTGTCCTGGAAAGCGGGAACGGCGTGTATCTGCATCGCCCCCGAGTCTATTAGAATTCGGGAATGCCGAAAAACACGCTCCACGACTGGTTCGAAACCCCGCTCGGGCAGTACGTGCTCGAGAAGGAACGCGCCTACCTGGACGACGTGACGCCCGACATCTTCGGCTTCCACGCGGTGCAGCTGGGGCTGCCGGAATTCGACCTGCTGCGCGAGAACCGCATCACGCACCGCGTGAGGGTCTCGACGGTGGGCAAGCCGGACCTTTTCGCCAAGGGGCACGAGCTGCCGCTTGCCACGCAGTCGATCGACCTCATGTTGTTGCCGCACGTGCTCGAGTTCACCGAGGAGCCGCACGAGATCCTGCGCGAGGTGGACCGCGTGATGATGCCCGAGGGCCGCATCGTCATCCTGGGCTTCAACCCGTGGAGCCTCTGGGGGCTGCGCAGCGCGCTCGGCTTCTCGCGCGACGAGCATCCGTGGAACGGCCGCTTCGTATCGCTGCCGCGGGTGAAGGACTGGCTGGCGCTGCTCGGCTTCGATGTCAACGCCGGGCGCCTCATCGCCTACGCGCCGCCCTTCGACAACGAGCGGCTGCGCCGTCGCTTCGGCTTCATGGAGCCGGCGGGTGATCGCTGGTGGGCGGTGGGTGGCGCCGTGTACATGCTGCAGGCGATCAAGCGCGTTCGCGGCATGCGGCTCATCACGCCCGCGTGGCAGAAGGAAGCGCGGGAGAAGGCGCTCGTCGTCGCCGCGAAGCGCGAGGCGAACGAGGCGGGCAAGACCGCCGCGCACCTGAGGATCGTCAAGTAGAGATCATCAACATCTATACCGACGGCGCGTGCAAGGGCAATCCCGGTCCCGGCGGCTGGGGAGCGATCCTGGAATGCGGCGGGACCGAGCGCGAGCTCTTCGGCGGCGAGCGCGGCACCACCAACAATCGCATGGAGCTGAAGGCCGTGATCGAGGCGCTTTCGGCCCTCAAGCGCCCTTCGCGCGTCGTGGTGCACACCGATTCCCAGTACGTGCAGAAGGGCATCACCGAGTGGATCCGATCGTGGAAGGCGCGCGGCTGGCGCACCGCCGCGAAGGAGCCGGTGAAGAACGAGGATTTGTGGCGGCAGCTCGATGCCCTCGCCGCCCGGCACGAGATCGAATGGCGCTGGGTGAGGGGACACGCCGGGCATCACGGCAACGAGCGGGCCGACGCGCTCGCCAACAAGGGCGTGGCGTCGCTCATCTGAAACTCCCTCCCCTTGCGGGGGAGGGCCAGGGAGAGGGTAAGTGAGACGAATCGTTCTCGACACCGAGACCACGGGCCTGGAGCCGTCCGACGGGCACCGCATCATCGAGGTCGCGTGCCTGGAGCTTTCCGACCGCCGCCCCACGGGCCGCCACTTCCACCGCTTCCTCAATCCCGAGCGCGAAGTCGACCTGGGCGCCACCCAGGTCCATGGCCTCACCGCCGAGGACCTCGCCGACAAGCCCCGCTTCGGCGACATCGCCGACGAGCTGCTCGAGTTCCTCGACGGCTCCGAGCTGCTGATCCACAACGCGCCCTTCGACGTGGCGTTCCTCAACGCCGAGCTCGCGCGCATCGGCCGGCCGCGCCTGGACGCGGTGTGCCGCGTGACCGACACCCTGTACATGGCGCGCGAGCTGCACCCCGGCAAGAAGAACTCGCTCGACGCGCTTTGCGAGCGCTACAGCGTGGACCACTCCCGCCGCACGCTGCACGGCGCCCTGCTCGATGCGCAGCTGCTGGCCGACGTCTGGCTCGCGATGACCCGCGGGCAGGAGACTTTGGACATCGCGCTCAGCGCCGCGCCTTCGGTGGCGCTGCCCGAGCACGTGGCTCCCAGCCAGCTCCTGCTCACGGTGGTGAGGGCGAGCCCCGAGGAGCTGGCCGAGCATCGGGCCATGTGCGAGCGCATCGAGCGCGACAGCAAGGGCCAGTGCCTGTGGCTGCACCTTGCAGAAGCCGCCTGACGCGGCAGTGAATCCCGTGAAAGCGCAGGAGCCGCGGCGGCTCCTGGCCGCGCGCCTCGTGGGCCTGGGCGCCATACCGATCGCAGTCTTCTGCGCGGCCTATCTCGTCGTCGCACGCTTCATCGGCCTCGATACGCCGCAACACCAGATGTGGACTCTTTCGCTCGCCCTCGCCGGCGCGGTGGCGAGCCTCTTCCTGCTGGGCTCGCTCGCCGCGCGCGCGGTGGTGGGCGAGGTGGACGCGGTGCGCGACGCCATGCGCCATGTCGTCAGCGGCGGCGAGCGCCCCGAGTTGCCCGAGCTCACGCCGCCGCTGGAGGAGCTCAAGCAGGAAGCGCTCGGGCTCGCGCAGAAATTCCAGGCGCAACACGCGCGCGTGCAGGAGCGCCTCGATACCGCGCGCCAGCAGATCTTCTTCCTCAACCGCAACGACGCGCTCACCGGACTTCCCAACCGCAAGACTTTCGAGGAGCGCCTGGAGAGCGCGCTCGCCACCGCCAAGGGGCAGTCGGCCACCCACGCGCTGCTCTACGTGGACGTGGACCACTTCCACCGCATCAACGACTCGTTCGGCCACCTGGCGGGCGATGAGCTGCTGCGGCGCCTCACGCCGGTGCTGCAGTCGAGCCTTCGCGAAGGCGAGACGCTCGCCCGCATCGGCGGCGACGAGTTCGCGGTCCTGATCGAGAACTGCGGCGCGGACTTCGCCCTCATGGCCGCCACCCAGCTGCGCGATGCCGTGCAGGCGTGGCGCTTCGAATGGGGCGACAAGGCGTTCCAGGTCGGAGTGAGCATCGGCGTGGTGGCGATCACGCGCCTCACGCCCGGCATGTCGGCCGTGCTGTCGGAGGCCGACACGGCTTGTTTCACCGCCAAGGAGCAGGGCCGCAACAGGGTCTTCGCGTTCCACGATGCCAACACGTCGCAGTCGATGCGCCAGACGAGCCGCGGCTGGTTGCGGCGCATCAACGACGCGCTCTCCGAGGGCGCGTTCACGCTGCTCTACCAGCCCATCGTCCCGCTGGACCAGCCCGCCACCGGGGCGCCGGCGCGGGTCGAGGCGCTCCTGCGCATGAGCGAGACCGGCGGCGAGCTCATCCTGCCGATGTCCTTCATTCCCGTGGCCGAGCGCTACGACCTCATGCGCATCATCGATCGCTGGGTGGTGGAGCGGGCCTTCGCCGACTTCCGGCGCCTCGCCAAGCTGCGCGAGACGCCGGCGCCGGCCGAGTTTTCCATCAACCTCTCGGGCCACACGCTATCGAGCCCCGAGTTCGCCGAGTTCATGCAGGAGAAGTTCACGCAGTTCGGCGTGCCGCCGCAGAGCGTCTATTTCGAGATCACCGAAACCGCCGCGATCGCCAACGTCGAGCGCGCCCGGGCTCTGATCGAGTCGCTGCGCGCGATGGGCGTGCGCTTCCTGCTCGACGACTTCGGCAGCGGCCTGTCGTCGTTCAACTACCTCAAGCATTTCCCCGTGGACGGGATCAAGATCGATGGCCTCTTCGTGAAGGGCGTGGCCAGGAACTACCTCGACTACGCGCTGGTCGAGGCGATCCACCGTATCGGCGTGAGCCTGGGGCTGCAGACCATCGCCGAATACGTCGAGAACGAGGAGATCGCGCGCAAGCTCGTGCAGATCGGCGTTCCGGCCGGGCAGGGCTTCCACCTGTCGCCGCCCAAGCCCTGGGAATCGCTCTTCGCTTAGTCGGGCTGTTATAATTCGCGGGTTTCGAGAAGCCCTCACAAGAAAAGCCCCGCCATGTCCCTCCCCCGCATTTTCGCCGCCGTGGCCGCCTGCGCCGCGATGGGCGCGGTTGCGCAGTCGCCCGCCCCGGCCAAGGTGGCCGGCAATGCCGCCGCCGGCAAGAACAAGGTCTACGAGTGCCAGGGATGCCATGGCATCGCCGACTGGAAGACCGCGTTTCCCGAGGTCTATCGCGTTCCGAAGCTGGGCGGCCAGAAGCCCGAGTACCTGGTGGCCGCCATGAAGGCGTACAAGAACGGCGAGCGCGATTTCGCCACCATGCGCGGCATGGTCGCCGACCTGAGCGACCAGGACATGGCCGACATCGCCGCCTACTATGGCGCCAACGGCCCCGCGGTCGTGGCCGAGAAGAAATGAGGCCCGCCATGACGCTGAATCGCCTGCTGCTCGCGGCCTCGCTCGCGTTTTCCCTTCCCGCGCTCGCCGCTTCCGGGGACGCCGACGTCGGTCGCAAGAAGTCCGCGCCCTGCGCTGTCTGCCACGGGCCCAACGGCGTGAGCGCGAGCCCCGATTTCCCCAACCTCGCGGGCCAGTACTCCGACTACCTGCAGACCGCGCTCGTCCACTACAAGAACGGCAAGCGCAAGAATCCCATCATGCAGGCCCAGGTCGCCAACCTGACGCCCAAGGACATCCTCGACCTGTCGGCGTATTACGCCTCGCAGAAGGGATTGCAGGTCCGCTACTGACCGGGCAGGTGGTGGCAACGAAGGCCCGGCCGTGCGCCGGGCCTTTTCCTTTCTAGGCGGCCTTCTTTCGCAGGCATTCCAGGTAGGCCGCGTTGTCGAACGGCGCGCCATGACGCTGCGCCTTCCAGATCGCCTCGGCCAGGCAGTCCATCACGTCGTGGCGCGCGTCGTGTTCGGAGTCGCGCTTGCGCGCAAGCCGCGCGATCGCCTCGCGGATCCCGGGCGGCTGGTCGATGGAGAGCTGCTCCTCGATCGCCAGGTGCATCTGCAGGTGCAGGAACGGATTGGTCTCGCCGCCCTCGGGCTTCCAGTCGCGCTCGAGGTAACGCTCGCGCTTTCCCAGCATCGCGTGGTATTCGGGATGCTCGAGGACCACCGCGAGCGCCATCGACTCGAGGGGCGTCAAGGCCACGCCCGCGCCGTGCTTCTCCCACAGGTCGAAGAGGAACGCGCGGGCCTGGTCGCGCGTGGGATTGAACATCAGCCCTTGGCGCGCGCCTTCGCCGGCGGCTTGCCCTTCGGCAGCACCGGGACGACGCGCTTCATGTTTTCCGGCGCGAGGGCGGCGAACATTTTCTTCTCGCGGAATTCGCACGGGTCGTAGACCGGGCACTTCCAGCAGAGCGGCTTCTTCGCCACGCAGGTGTAGCGGCCGTGCAGGATGAGGTAGTGGTGCGCATTGCTCAGGTATTTCCGCGGCGTCACCTTCAGTAGCCGCGTCTCGACCTCGAGCGGGTCCTTGCCGGGTGCCAGGCCGGTGCGGTTGGCCACGCGGAAGACGTGCGTGTCCACCGCGATGGTGAGCTCGCCGAAGGCCACGTTCATCACCACGTTGGCGGTCTTGCGGCCCACGCCCGGCAGGGCCTCCAGCGCCTCGCGCGTGCGCGGCACCTCGCCGCCATGCTCCTCCATGAGGATCTGCGAGAGCGCGATCACGTTCTTCGCCTTGCCGCGGTAAAGCCCGATGGTGCGGATGTATTCCTCCAGGCCCTCGGCCCCAAGCGCCGCGATTTTCGCGGGCGTGTTCGCCTTTGGGAAAAGCCTGGCGGTGGCCAGGTTCACGCTCTTGTCCGTGGCCTGCGCCGAGAGCACCACGGCGACCAGCAGCTCGTAGGGCGTGGTGTGCTCGAGCTCGCTCTTCGGATCCGGCATCACGGCGGCGAGGCGCCGGTAGATCTCCTCGCGCTTCGCGGGGCTCATTCCCAGGCGTCCAGCAGCGCCTCGCGCTCGGCGGCATCGCGCGCGATGCGCGCCTTGCGGGCGAAGTGCCGCTCGCGCGAGAGCTCCGCGGGCGGCAGCGCTGGAGTGGGCACGAGATCGATGCAGTCGACCGGGCAGGGCGGCAGGCAAAGCTCGCAACCGGTGCACCACGAGGCGATCACGGCATGCATCAGCCTGGGCGCGCCCACGATGGCATCGACGGGGCAGGCCTGGATGCACTTGGTGCAGCCGATGCAGGCCGCCTCGTCCACCACCGCCACCTGCGGCGCGCGATAGTCGCCGCACGCGGGGTCGAGGGGCTTGGTGGCGCGACCTAGCAGCCGCGCGATGCGCTCGACGCCCTCGTCGCCGCCCGGGGGACAGCGATCGATGTCGGCCGTGCCGCTTGCGATCGCTTCGGCATACGGCTGGCAACCGTCGTAGCCGCAGCGCGTGCATTGGGTTTGCGGCAGCAGGGCGTCGATGCGCCGCGCGAGGGAATCCATCGCGTCATTTTCTCACGCCGGAGCGGGCATTCATCGCCTCGTGCAGGGCGACGAACGGCAGGCCGGCCTCCGCGGCGATGCCCGGATGGGTCACCTGCCCGCGCCAGAGCAGGACCGCTTCGCGCAGCGCCGGGCTCGCGAGCACCGCGCCCTCGATCCCGTGGTCGGCAAGGGTGCGTACGAAGGGCAGGACTGCCGAGGAAATCGCACGCGTGGCTTCGGGTGGATTCGCGGCCGGCATGTTCGCCACGCAGTAATGAACCACGCCTTCCTCGACGAAAACGGGATCGGCATGGGTCGTCGGACGCGACGTCTCGGCTATGCCGCCGGCGTCGATGGACACATCGACGATCACGCTTCCTCGCCGCATGCGCCGCACCAGGGGGCGGGGCAGCAGCTTGGGCGTGGGTTGCGCCGGCACGAAGACCGCGCCCACCACGAGCTCGGCCGCAAGGGCCTCGCGTTCGATGGCGGCGGTTGACGCGAGCGCCGACTCGAAGCCTTGCGCGCGAGCCGCGTCGCGCGAGCGTTCTCCGCGGGTGAGCACGACCACGCCGACGCCGCGGCGCCGTGCTTCGGCGGCCGCAGCCCGCCCGGCGTGGCCGGCCCCCAGCACCAGCACGCGATCCGGATCGCGCCCGAGGAGCCCGGCGCCGATATCGACCGCCATGCGGCCCGCGATGGCAGACATGGGCGCCAGCAGCGGGAACTGCCCGTGGGCGTCGCGCACCATCTCGAAGGCGATGGCGGTGATGCCGCGCGCGGCCAGGTCGCGGACGCGCGCGGGCTCGCGCGGCAGGTGCTGGAAGGAAAAGACGGTGGCCCACTGCGGGACATGCGGCAGGTCCTTCTCGAGGATTTCCTTCACCTTCACGACCAGGTCGGCGCTCCAGGCCTGCGAGGCATCCGCCCGCCGGGCCCCGGCCGCGAGGTACGCGTCGTCGCCGCAATCGACGCCGGCGCCGGCCCCGGCCTCTACCCGCACTTCGTGGCCCGCGCTGGCGAGCTCGGCCACGGCCGGCGGAAGCAGCGCCACGCGGCGCTCGCCTTCCTTGGTCTCGCGCGGGATGCCGATCCTCACGGGCGGAATAGCCCTTCGGGTGCGCCTGTTACCTCCACGCCGGACGCGCGTCCGCGCGCCCGCTCACCGGGAAGGAGGACGGCATGGAAACGCTGGCGAGGAAAGCTAAGCTGCTGGTCATGTGCGCCGCCACGCTGGTCGCGGCGGGTTGCGGCGGGGGAGGCGGCGGCGATGGCGGCGGTCCGGATCCCAACACGGTGGTGAAGCAGGTGACGCTGGTCGGGGCCCAGGAAAACCCGGCGGTCACCACGTCCGCCTTCGGCGCCGGCACCATCACCTTCAATCGCAATACGGGCGCGGTGAGCGGGCGCGTGACCACCACCGGCATGACCGGCACCGTGGCCCACATCCACGAAGGGCCGGTGGGCGTGAACGCCCCCATCATCGTCAACATGACGCAGACCTCGCCCGGCGTCTGGGATGTCGTCGCAGGCTCGACGCTGACCGTGCCGCAGATCGAATCGGCCCTCGCCGGCAATCTCTACGTGAACGTGCACAGCGCGGCGAACCCGGGCGGCGAAATCCGCGCGCAGATCGGCCGGCAGGTGTGGTTCGCCACGCTCACCGGGGCGCAGGAAACGCCCGCGGTAACCACGACGGCGAGCGGCACCGGCCGCTTCGTCTACGACCCCGACACGCGCACGTTGAGCGGAACGGTCACCACCAGCGGCGTCACGGGCACCGTCGCCCATATCCACACCCAGGATGTTGGCGTGGCCGGGCCGATCACCTTCCCGCTCACGGGCGGACCCACGTGGACCCTGGCGCCCACGGTGCTCACCGAGGCGCAGGCCGCCGACCTTCGCAACGGCCGGCTGTACGCCAATGTCCATTCGGCGGCGAATCCCGCCGGCGAAATCCGCGGGCAGCTCTACCAGCCGGTTCGCACGGCGACGCTGAACGGCGCCTCGGAAGTGCCACCGGTGAGCTCGACCGGCTCGGGCAATTGCTGGGTGTCGGTCAACCCGTTCAACCGGGCCGTGGCAGGGCGCATCGAGTCCACGCTCACGCAATCGATCGCCGCTCACGTGCATCGCGGAGCGCCCACGGTTGCCGGCCCCGTGGTGATCGGCATGACTTCGCCCACGCCCGGAAACTGGGCGATTCCGGCGAACACCACCATCAGCGACGAGGTGCTCGCGCGCTTCATGGAAGGCAACACGTACTGCAACGTGCACACGCCGGCGAACCCCACCGGCGAGATCCGCGGCCAGCTCATCGTGCCGAACTAGCCGCCATCCGGAGCGCGCCCCGGCACTCGCCGATGATCGCGGGGCCGCGGTAGACGAATCCGGTATAGAGCTGCACCAGGCTGGCGCCCGCGTCGATCTTGGCGCGGGCGTCGCCGCCTGCGAGGATGCCGCCCACGCCGATGAGCGGGATGCGCCCGCCCAGGGCGGCGGCGAGCTTCGCCAGCACTCGCGTGGAGACCGCAAAGACGGGCCGGCCGCTCAGCCCGCCCGCCTGTCGCTCGTGGCGATGGCCGGCGACCGATTCACGCGAGACCGTGGTGTTGGTGGCGATGAGGCCGTCCAGCGAGTGCTCGATGGCGAGCGAGGCGATCGCCTCGACCTGCCCGTCGTCCAGGTCGGGCGCGACCTTCACCAGCAGGGGCTTGCGCTTGCCGTGGCGCGCGGCGAGCGAGTCGCGCCGGCCCATCAGCGCGCCCAGCAGCGCATCGAGCGCTTCACGCGACTGCAGGTCGCGCAGGTTCTTGGTGTTCGGCGACGAGATGTTCACCGTCACGTAGCTCGCGCGGTCGTACACGGCGTCGAGGCAGGCCAGGTAGTCGTCGGCGGCGCGCTCGTTCGGGGTGTCGAAGTTCTTGCCGATATTGATGCCGAGCACGCCGCGGAAGCTCGCGCGCTCGACGTTGCGCAGCAACCGCTCGACGCCCTGGTTGTTGAAGCCGAGGCGGTTGATGATGGCCTCGTGCGACTCGAGGCGGAACATGCGCGGCTTCGGATTGCCGGGCTGCGGCCGCGGCGTGACGGTGCCGATTTCGAGGAAGCCGAAGCCGAGCGCGGCCAGGGCATCGATGTATTCGCCGTTCTTGTCGAGACCGGCGGCCAGGCCTACCGGATTGGGGAAGTCGATGCCCATCACCGTGCGCGCTTCGTTGCGCTCCGCGCCGGCGCCGAAGAGCGCCGCGGCCGGTCCCATCCACGACAACGACTTCAGCGCGAGGCCGTGGGCGACTTCGGGGTCGAGCTGGAAAAGCGCGGCTCGCGCAAGGGAATACAGCATCGACGGCATTTCACCACAGAGACCAGCGAGACCACAGGAAAAGCGCTTGCATGTTCCGGGCTGCTCTGATCGTAGCCGCGAACAAGACGATGTTTCTTCCTGTGGTTCTCTGTGGTCCCTGCGGTCTGCGTGGTGGAAAAAACCCCCTAAGGCAACCGCTTCCACTCGCCGCGGGAAAGCCCCTCGATGGGCCGGAACTGGTTCTTGTAGCTCATCTTGCGCGACTGCGAGATCCAGTAGCCCAGGTACACGTAGGCAAGCCCGCGGCGGCGCGCCTCGTCGATCTGCCAGAGGATGTTGTAGGTGCCGTAGCTCGCCTTGGCCACCAGCGGATCGAAGAACGTGTACACCGAGGAGAGGCCGTCGGCGAGCTCGTCGACGATGGACACCATGCGCAGCTCGCCACCCTCGCGGAACTCGACGAGGCGCGTGGCCACGTTGGATTGCAGCAGGAAATGCGCGTACTGCTCGCGGCTGTCGTGGTCCATGCCGCCGCCGCGGTGGCGCTCGCTCTGGTAGAGGCGATAGAGCGCGTAGTGCTCGGCGTTGAACTTGAGCTCGCCGTAGCGCGACTCGAGCGACTCATGGCGGGCGAGCGCGCGGCGCTGCGCGCGATTGGCCTCGAACTCCGCCGCCACCACGCGCACCGGCACGCAGGCATGGCAATGGTCGCAATAGGGCCGGTAGGTGAAGGCGCCGCTGCGGCGAAAGCCGGCCGAGACCAGCGCGCTGTAGGTGTCGGTGTCGATGAGGTAGCTGGGCGTGGCGACCTGCGAGCGCGCGAGCTTGCCCGGCAGGTAGCTGCACGGGTAGGGCGCGGTCGCGTAGAACTGCAGGTTCGCGATCGGAAGGTCGTTCAGCTTCGCCATTTTCCCTCTGGACCCCGGCGGCTACGTCCAGCGCCCGCCGGTTGGGGGATATTGTATCGACTCCCGTACCAGCGTTGCGAATTCCGCGCGGGGGATTTCACGCGCGCCCAGCGAGGCGAGGTGGGGCGTGGCCTGCTGGCAGTCGATCAGGCGGCAACCGCAGGCACGCAGGCGCTCGACCAGCCGCACCAACGCGACCTTGGAGGCGTCGGTCGCGCGCGTGAACATCGATTCGCCGAAGAAAACGCGCCCGATCTGCATGCCATAGAGGCCCCCGACCAGCTCGCCTTCACGCCAGGACTCGACCGAATGCGCGTGCCCCATCTCGTGCAGCGCCGTGTACGCCTCGATCATCTCCGGCACGATCCACGTGCCCCCCTGGCCTTCGCGCGGCTCGGCGCACGCCCGCATCACCTCGCGGAAGGCGGTGTCGAAGCGTGTCTCGTAGAGGCCGCGCGCAAGCGCCTTGCGCAGCGAGCGCGAGACCTTGAGCTCGCCGGGAAACAGCACCATGCGCGGGTCCGGGGACCACCACAGGATCGGGTCGCCCTCGGAGAACCAGGGGAAGATGCCGCGCGAATAGGCGTCGAGGATTCGCGCGGGCGACAGGTCCGCGCCCACCGCGAGCAACCCGTTGGGTGAGCGCAGCGCGCGGGAAACCGGGGGAAAGGGGTCGTGCGGCCCGAGGACGGGCAACTTCAGCGGCACGCGGGCGTGGGGGAGGCGAAGACCTGGCGCTCGATGGCCCTGGTGACCGTGGCGCCGTTGAAGGTGTAGGTGATCGTGCCGCGTTCGCCGTTGCTGAAGGCGAGGGTCATCGTGCCGACGGGCGCCACGGTCACGGCCCCCCAGGGCGATGCGTTGAAGGCGGGGCCCTGGGTGCGGAAGAGCTCGCCCGAGAAGCGGCCGTCGGATTGGCGCGACAGGCCCGAGGCGACCAGCCACAGGTCGCGTCCGTCGGCCGCATAGGTGAAGAGGGTGGCGAAGACCGTGTTGCCCTGGTGCGTGAGATTGAGTCCCCACCCCGGCTCGCCCGGGTTCCACCACAGGTCCTGGACGTTGGCTTCGGCGGCGCGCGAGCTCGTCACGCCCACGCACGCAGGCACGCTCGCCGCGAACACCTGGCGCTCGATCGCTTTCGAAACGCTCGCGCCGTTGAACGTGTACTGCAGCGTGCCCCGGTCGGCCGAGCCGAACGAGAGCGTCATCGAGCCCACGGGCGAGACCGTGATCGCGCCCCAGGGCTGCGCGTTGAAGGCGGGGCCCGAGGTGCGAAAGAGGCTGCCGCTGTACGAGCCGTCGGCGCGCCGCTCCAGGCCCGAGGCGACGAGCCACAGGTCGCGCCCGTCGGCGGCGTAGGTGAAGAGCGTGGCGAAGAGCAAATCGCCCTGGTGGTTCACGTTGATGCCCCAGCCGGGCTCGGAAGGGTTCCACCACAAAGCGGTGTGGTTGGGCGGGGTCGCGGTACCGCCGGAGCGAACGGAGATGGACTCGATCGTCCATGTGCCGGCCGAGGGCGGGCGCGTGAGGCGCAGCGCGTTGATGCCGGCGCGCAGCGTCACCGTGAGGGGCAAGCTGTCGGAGAAGGAGCCTTGTTCGGGAAGCGCATGCGCCTCGGCGAGCGTGACGCCATTCAGGTGCACGCCCACACGCGGCAGGCTCGAGCCCTGCGAGCGAAACACGATCTGGTAGGTGCCGGGCTGGGCGACGCGCAACAGGAATTGAACGTAGCCGGGAAAGCCGAACGGCCCGCTCGTGTTCGTGAGCGCGCCCTGTCCGGCGGGCGCGCCCTGGAATCCGGAGGCCGGGATCGCGCTCTCGACGGGATGCCCGAGCGTGATCGCCGGCAGCGCCGCGGCGAGCACGTCGTCCATGCACTGGTTCTTCGGCTTGCCCGCGTCGCGCATGTCCTCCAGCAGGGGCCACTGGCCGAAGGGCGTCTCGTAGCTCGCGGCGCCCGCGTTGAACCAGAGGAAATCCTCGAAGCCCGCGGCGAACCAGCCGTCGAGCAGGGCGCGGCAGTGCGTGCGGATCGCGGGGTCGAGGTTGGCGGCGCGCTTGGCGGCGATGTTGTTGCCGCCGAAGGTGTCGAAGCCGCCTTCGTAGCCGAGGATCTTCAGGCCATACCACGCGCCCAGCCCGGCATGCTCTTCGTAGAGGTAGCTGCGGCGCGCGTTGGCGACACCGGCGGCGATGCCGTCCAGGATCTGCGCCGAAGTGAGGCCGGCCGCCTCGTCGGCGGACGCGTCGTTGTCTGCCGACGGGAAGATGTAGGGCGCGCCCGAGATCGCGTAGAAGACGCTCGAAGGCGCAACCTGCATCGCGACGCGCACCATCTCCAGCCCCTCCTCGACGATGAAGGCGTTGGCCATCTGGCCGGCCAGCACCACGCGGATGCGCGTGTTGATCGCGGCCGCTCCCCACACCGAGGCGAAGAGGTCGCTGATTTCCTTGCTGCGCTTGGCGACGCGGCGGAAGGCCCACACCGTCGGATCGCTCGATCCGTCGTAGCGCAGCACCGAGCCGCCCGCGCTCGCCTCCGCCGCGGCGAGGTCGCGGTTGATGGCGAACTGGTCGAAGGCGCCGTTCCACAGCTCGTTCGAATACTCGACATACACGTTCACGTTCGGTGGCAGCCCGTCGCGAAGCTGCGTGGCGAGGTTGCGCACGTATTCGTCGTTCGCCCGCACCGGGATGTTGATCCAGATGTCGCGCTGCACGGCGTTGGCGAGCTCGATCACGGTTTCCCAGCGCGCGCCCTCGGCTTCGGTGCGCTTCTTCCCGAGCGTCGGGCGGTCGGCCCAGGTGACGATCGAGTTCGCGCGGTGGTTGGTCGAAAGCCAGTCCATGAGGCGCAACACGCGGAAGCGCTGCACGTGCGCGAGCCACTCGGGCGTGAAGGCCGGGTGCGAGGCGGGATCGAACCCGGGCCGCAGCACGCGCAGGTTCTTCACGGCGTTGCTCGCGGGTCCGGCGGCGACCGCGAAGCGCAGCGCCAGGGTTTCGCCTCCTTCGGGAAAGACCACGTCCACGCGCGACTCGTTGGTGGCGGCGTCGTAGGTGGCGTTGGCGACGGTGCCCGAGGCCGCCGAGGTCACGGTGGCGCGGCCGTTGAAGACCACCTTGTAGGTCCCCGGCGCGGCGCGCACGCCGCCTTGCGCATCCATGAGCGTCACGCCGAAGTCGCCCGTGGGCCAGCCGTCGGGCCCCACGGCGATCACGGTATTGAAGGGATCCGCAAAGCTGCCGAACTCGCGCGCCTGCCGCATGAGGTCCACGAACTCGTGGTTGCGCGAGAAATCGGCGATGAGGTTGAGGTTGGCGCCAAGGCGGTCGTGGGCCGCAGCCGGCAGGATGCCGAGGAGCGCGCCGAGCAGCGCGCAGACGAGCCTTCGCATGACGGAAGGTTACCATCGGCGCCCGCGCCGGCCCGCGGCGATATCCTGCGTCCATGATCGCCTCCCTCCTTGCAGCCGCACTCTGGGTCGGGCCCGCGCTCTCGGGCTCGTGGTTCACGCCGGAACGCAACGGCGAAGGCTTCACTCTGCAGGTGCTCGACGATGGCACCGCACACGCGTTGTGGTTCACCTATCCGCCGCCGGGGAGCGCTGCGCAGCAGGCGTGGATCTATGCCTCGGGCGGCCGCATCGAGGGCGATCGCATCCGCTTCGAGGGCGCCTTCACGACGCGGGGCCCGCGCTTCGGGGCGCAATACGATCCCTCGCAGCTGCAGCTGATTCCATGGGGCTCGCTCGAGTTCCGCTTCAGCGGCTGCAACGAGGGGGAGGTGACCTATGCCGGACCGCAGGCCTGGGGCTCGGGCACCCGGCGCCTCGCGCGGCTCACGGCTCTGGCCGAGCTCGAATGCAGCGGCAAGCGGCACCTGAACGCGCAGGGCGCCCGCAGCCTGCAGGGCCTGCGCAATCGCAGCGGGGCCTGGTTCGATCCCTCGCACAACGGCGAAGGATGGAACGTCGAGGAGCTGCCCGGCGGCGGGGCCCAGGTGTACTGGTTCACCTACGATGAGCGCGGCGAGCAGGCCTGGACCATCGGCATCTCCCCCGTCGCCGGCGAGCAAATGACCATCGAGCAGAACCTGAGGCCCGTGGGCGCGCGCTTCGGGAACGCTTTCGATCCGGCGCAAGTGAGCCTCACGCCCTGGGGCCGGCTGCAGCTGAGCCTCACCGGGTGCAACCACGGGAGTGCCAGCTGGCAATCGCCGATTGCGGCATTCGGCAGCGGGACGCTCGCGCCCATGCGCCTCACCACGCCCGCCGGCACGGCCTGCGTCGAGGGAACTCCTTCGGTGCCCTCCAACGCCACCTGGTCCAGCGGCGCCCCCGAGCCCCAGCCGGCCGTATCCGAAAGCGCCAACGCGGTCGTGGGCGATTCGATCTACATGGCCGGCGGCTTCGGTGACACGCGCGGCTTCAAGCGCTACGACGCTTCGCGCAACCAGTGGACCGTGCTGCCGCAGACCCCCGCCGGACGCGACCACGGCCTGGCAGCTGCGTACGACGGCGCCATCTACGTGGCCGGCGGCAACCACAACGGCGGCGGCGACCACTCCTTCAACGGCTGGCGTTATCTCATTGCCGAGAACCGCTGGGAGAACCTGGCGGGAATACCCTCGGTCACGCAGGCAGGCGCGGCCACGCTCGGAGGCTACGTCTGGTTCACCAGCTTCAACGGCGGCCTGCAACAATTCAACCCGCGTACCGGGCAGGCGCAGACGATCCCGCCGGACGGGAACGGCACGCCGCGCGACCATTCGCTGCTGGTGCCTTTCCAGGGGGAGCTCTGGCTCATCGGCGGCCGGCAGCTCGGCGTGCGCGAGACGGCGCGCGTGGCGATCTACGATCCGGCTTCGCAGACCTGGCGCGCCGGACCTTTGCTGCGCACCCCGCGCGCCGGTTTTGCCGTCGCAGCATCGCCAACCATCCTCATCGTTGCCGGCGGCGAGGTGCTCTCGGGGACGTTCGGCGTATTGGGCTCGGTGGAGGCTATCGCCGCCGGCGAGAACGCCTGGAGCCTGCTGCCCAACCTGCCGACGCCGCTGCACGGCTTCGGGGCGCTCATCGTCGGCAACGCCTTCTTCACCGTCGGCGGCACGGTGATTCCCGGCGCGGTCAGCAACGCCGGGATCGTGCAGGTGCTGCGCTGGTGACTGGAGCTCCCTAGCGCTCCGGCTGCGGCGTGATCCGCAGGTAGGGCTTCACCGCCTTGAAGCCCTTGGGGAATTTCTGGCGGATCAGCTCGGGATCCTGAAGCGAGGGCACGATGATCACGTCGTTGCCCTGCTTCCAGTTCGCCGGCGTGGCCACGCTGTGCTTGTCGGTGAGCTGCAGCGAGTCGATCACCCGCAGGATCTCGTCGAAGTTGCGCCCGGTGCTCGCGGGGTAGGTGAGGATGAGGCGGACCTTCTTCTTCGGGTCGATCACGAAGACCGAACGCACGGTGAGCGTGTCGTTCGCGTTCGGATGGATCATGTCGTAGAGGTCGGCCACCTTGCGGTCGGGATCGGCGAGGATGGGGAAATTCACGGCGCATCCCTGCGTCTCCTCGATGTCGCCTACCCAGCCCTTGTGCGACTCGACCGGATCGACGCTGATGGCGAGCACCTTGACGCCGCGCTTGTCGAACTCGCTTTTCAGCTTCGCCGTGAGGCCGAGCTCGGTGGTGCACACCGGCGTGAAGTCCTTGGGATGCGAGAAGAGGACGCCCCAGGAATCGCCCAGCCACTTGTGGAACTGGATCGGGCCTTCGGTGGAGTCCTGGGTGAAATCGGGGGCGGTGTCGCCCAGTCGCAGCGTTGCCATGTGCATGTGTCCTTTCGGTTGCGTTGTGTCAGGGAGTGCCGCGTTCCCACGGCAGGCCCGCGGCGAGCCAGCCCTGGCCCGGCTGCGCGCCTTCGAAGCCTTCGAGGATGTTGTAGGCGTGCTTGTAGCCGGCCTGGGCCAGCACGTGCGCGGCGTAGTGCGAGCGCGCGCCGCTGCGGCAGAGGAAGAGCAGCGTCTCGTCGGTCGCGTGCTCGGTGGTGACTTCCTCCACGAAGCGGCGCACGTCCTCGGCCGCGCCGGAGCGGGGCCAGACCACCAGCGGCGTTCCGGGAACATGGCCCACGTCCGAATATTCGGGCGGGGTGCGCACGTCCACGATGCGGGCCTTGCCGGCCTTCGCGAGCGCGTGGGCTTCGGCCGGGGTGACTGCGCCGGCATACGCAAGCCCGAGCGCTCGCCCGCGCTCGGCGGCCCGCGCGAGGATCGCCTCGGGGTCGGTGTCGATGTCGTGAGCGTTCATTACCAGTAGTTCTCCACGGCAAGGTGGCCCGGATCGCCGCGGCGTGACATGCGGTATCCGCGCTCGGTGAGCAGGGCGCGGCAATCCTCGACCATCTCGGGGTTGCCGCACAACATGATGCGCGAGCGGTTGTGGCCGAGGGCAAGGCCCAGGTTCTTCTCGAGCACCCCGTTGCCGAGCAGCTTGGTCACCCGCTCGCCGAAGGCGCCCGGCACAGGCTCGCGCGTGACGATGCGCGCATAACGCAGCTTGTGGGCGAACTCGGCGTAATGCTCGCTCTGGTCGAAGCCCCGGATCAGCTCCTCGTACGCCAGCTCCTTCTCGGTGCGCACGCTCTGGACCAGCACCAGGTTGTCGTAGCGCTGCCAGGTCTCGAAATCGTGGAGGATGGACAGGAACGGCGCGAGCCCGGTTCCCGTCGCCAGCATCCACAGGTCGCGCCCTTCCTGGAAGCGGTCGGTAGTGAGGAAACCATAGCTCTTGCGCTCCACCAGGATCGGGTCGCCCTCGCGCAGCTTCGACAGGCGGCTGGTGAAGGCGCCATTGGGCACGACGACGGAAAAGAACTCCAGGTGCTCGTCGTGGCTCGCCGAGGCGATCGAGTAGGCGCGCCACACGGTGGACCCCTCCGCGGCGCCAGGCACGCCGAGGCGAGCGAACTGACCCGGAACGAAACGATAGCCGCGGTCGCGCGTGGTGCGGAACGAGAAGAGGTTGTCGGTCCAGGGCCGCACCCCGGTGATGGTTTCGGTGGTGAACTTGTCGGTCATGAAAGGCGGGGATGGGGGGCGGGGGATGGGGGATGAGCGATGGGAGATCAGAGGGCTTCACTCAAGTAGATGGGGGTGAGGGTTCCATCGACAAGGGCCTCGCCGAAGGGGGTCCCGATGGCCAGCACGACGGGGCCGTCGAATCCGGCCAGGGGCGCGCGCGCGAGGTCCGCGAGGGTGCCGCCGATGCGGCGCTCTTCCAGCGACGCGCTCTCGACCAGCGCGATCGGCGTGGCGGCGGGCTTGCCGGCGGCGATCAACTCGGCCGCGATCGTCTGCGAAGCCCCGGCCGCCATGTACATGACCACGCAATCCGCGCAAAGCGCCGTGGGCAGCCAGTCGGCGTTCGCCTCGCCCTTGCCTGCGCGCGGGGTGAGGAAGGCCACGTTGCGCGAGACGGCGCGGCGCGTGAGCGAAGCCTGCAGCGTCGCGGCCGCGGCGAGCGCCGCCGTGACGCCCGGCACCACCTCGCACTCGATTCCGGCGGCGCGCAGCGCGGCGATCTCTTCCTGCGCGCGGCCGAAGAGCATCGGGTCGCCTCCCTTGAGGCGGACGACGACGCGATGGCTGCGCGCCGCTTCCACGAGCGCGCGATGGATGAAGCGCTGCTCCGTCGAGACCTTGCCACATCGCTTGCCGACATCGACGCGGCGCGCCTTGCGCGCGAGCGCAAGGGTGTCGCGATGCACCAGCGCGTCATGCAGGACCACGTCGGCCGACTCGAGCAGTCGCGCCGCACGCAAGGTGAGCAGGTCGGGCGCCCCCGGGCCGGCCCCCACGAGATACACCTTGCCTGGGCTCATGCGCGCATCTCGGCGCGACGCCGGAAAAGCGGCAGCGGCTCGTCGATGGCGGCCTGGTAGCGGACCGTGAAGGTGTCCAGCGAAGGCAGGGCTGCCTCGGGGTCGTGATGCGGCGCGAGCGAAAACGCACAGAAGCCGCAGCGGCGCAGGTAATAGAGCTGGTCGCGCCCGATGTCGCCGAAGGCTCGCAGCTCCCCTCGGTAACCGTAGCGGCGGCGCAACGACGCGGCGGTGGAGTAGCCGCGGCCGTCGGTGAGCTTCGGAAAGTGGATGGCGATCACCCCGACGTGGTCGAGATCGCCCGCGAGCCTCGCGGGATCGTCTCCAGGGGCCAGCCACACGCCGATCGTCGCGTCCGCACCTTGCCGTTCACGCGCTTCGCGCAAGTTGGCCAGGGGCACCACGAGCCTTCCCGTTGCGCCGAGGTCTGGCGGGCCCTGCAGGCCCACGAAGGTCCATGCATCCCTTTCGACCCTCGCGCCCGAGGGGGTGAGCCGGATGAAGCGCTCAGGCAGCAACGGCAAGCTCCCGGCCGGCATAGACCCGTTCCTTGAACGGCGCCACGCCGAGGCGATGCACCGTGTCCACGAAGAGCTCGTCCTCGTGGCGAAGCCCCACGTAGGCATCGAGCAGTCGCGCCACCACCTCCGGCATCTGCGCGGCCGCGAAGGAAGGGCCGATGACCTGGCCCAGCGCCGCGTCCCGGCCCTGCCGTCCGCCGATGGATACCTGGTACCACTCGGCGCCGTTCTTGTCGACGCCGAGGATTCCGATGTGGCCGATGTGGTGGTGGCCGCAGGAGTTCATGCAACCCGACATGTTGAGGTCGAGCGCGCCGATGTCGTGCAGGTAGTCGAGGTCCTCGAAGCGCTGCTGGATCGCTTCCGCCACCGGGATGGACTTGGCGTTGGCGAGCGAGCAGAAGTCCCCGCCGGGGCAGCAGACGATGTTGGTGAGCAGGCCCACGTTGGGCGTGGCGAGCCCCGCGCTCGTCGCCTCCTGCCAGACGGCATGCAGGTCTGCCTGCCGCACGTCGGCGAGGATGAGGTTCTGCTCGTGGGAGACGCGCAGCTCGGCGAAGCTGTAGCGCTCGGCCAGGTCCGCCACGAATTCCATCTGCTCCGCCGTCGCGTCTCCCGGCGCCACGCCGGTTTTCTTCAGGGAGAGCGTGACCGCCGCGTAGCCGTGCCGCTTGTGCGGGTGCACGTTGCGTTGGGCCCAGCGGTCGAATGCGCGATCGCTGCCGCGCCGCGCAAGATAGTGGGCATCGTCGCCCGCAAGGGCCTCGTACGGCGGATCCGGGAAGTGGGCCGCCACGCGCTCGAGCTCATCGGCGGTGAGCAAGCCCTGCGAGGTACGTCCCGTCTCCCACTCGGACTCGACCTGGCGCGCGAACTCCTCTACGCCGAGCCCCTTCACCAGGATCTTGATCCGCGCCTTGTAGAGGTTGTCGCGGCGGCCGTGGCGGTTGTAGACGCGCAGGATCGCCTCGAGGTAGGTGAGCATCTCCCGCCACGGCAGGAACTCGCGGATCACGTGGCCGATCATCGGCGTTCGGCCCATGCCTCCGCCCACGACCACGCGCAGGCCGAGCTCGCCTGCCGCGTCGCGCACGACGTGCAACCCGATGTCGTGCAGCAGCACGGCGGTGCGGTCTTCCACCGAGCCGTTGATGGCGATCTTGAACTTGCGCGGCAGGTAGGCGAACTCGGGGTGCAGCGTGGACCACTGTCGCAGGATTTCGGCCAGGACGCGTGGATCGACGATCTCGTCGGGTGCGATCCCCGCGAAGTGGTCACTGGTGATGTTGCGGATGCAGTTGCCGCTCGTCTGGATCGCGTGCATCTCCACAGAGGCCAGCTCGGCGAGGATTTCGGGCACGTCTTCCAGCTTCGGCCAATTGAGCTGCAGGTTCTGCCGGGTCGTGAAGTGCCCGTAGCCACGGTCGTAGCGGCGTGCGAGCGCGGCGAGGGTGCGCAGCTGGCGCGACGAGAGCAGCCCGTAGGGGACCGCGATGCGCAGCATCGGCGCATGGCGCTGGATGTAGAGCCCGTTCTGCAGCCGCAGCGGCCGGAACTCGTCCTCGGTCAGCTCGCCCGCGAGAAAACGCCGCGTCTGGTCCCGGAACTGGGCCACGCGCTCTTCGACGAGGGTCTGGTCGAGACGGTCATATCGGTACATGGCCTTGATGCTACGGTTGTCACCATATTCCTGAAAAATACTTAGTTGTGATAAGTTGATAACAATAGGGAATCAAGCCTGCCGAGCCCATGAATCTCCAGCAGTTCCGCTACGTGAGCGAGGTCGCGAAACGTGGCCTCAATGTTTCGGAGGCCGCTTTCGCGCTGCACACGTCGCAGCCCGGGGTCTCGAAACAGATCCGCGCATTGGAAGACGAGCTGGGCGTGCCGATCTTCGTGCGGCAGGGCCGGCGCTTCACCGCGATCACCGAAGCCGGCCGGGAGGTCGTCGCGGTGATCGACCGCATCCTGGGCGAGCTCGGGAACCTGCGCGCCGTCGGCGAGGAGTTCGCCGGGCGCGAGCGCGGGCACCTGTCGGTGGCCGTCACGCACACGCAAGCGCGTTATGCCTTGCCCAGCGTGATCACGGCGTTCAAGAAGCGCTACCCGGAGGTGAAGCTCAAGCTGCTGCAGGGCAATCCGCACCAGCTCGCGCGCATGGTGATCGATGGCGAGGCGGACCTGGCGATCGCGACCGAGGCTCTCGACGAGTACGACGAGCTCGTGGCGTTGCCCTGCTACTCCTGGCGCCATTGCGTGGTGGTGCCCGCGGATCATCCCCTCGCCCGCGCGCGTCCCCTCACGCTGGAGGCGATCGCGGCTCACCCCATCGTGACCTACGACCCCACCTTCGCCGGCCGCAGCGCCATCGACCGCGCCTTCGCCGCGCGGGGCTTGGCGCCCGAGGTGGCGCTCTCGGCGCTTGACTCCGACGTGATCAAGTCCTATGTCGCGCTGGGGCTCGGCGTGGGGATCATCTCGTCGCGCGCCTATCGCGAGGGCAAGGAGGACGGGCTGGTGGCGCTCGACTGCTCGCACCTGTTTCCCGCGCAGACGACGCGGCTTGCCTACCGGCGCGGCGCTTACCTGCGGGGATTTACCGTGGCCTTCATCGGCCTGGTCGCGCCGAATTTCCGTGTCGAGGACGTGAAGCAGATGGAACGGAACAAGGGGGAAAGCTTCTCGATATGAAACCGGGGACATACCCCGTTTCCCGGGCTGAGCGTCGCCCGGAAACTCGGGGTGCGTCCCCTAGCACTTCGCCCACTGCGTGCTGAAGCTCTCCAGCGGCTTCACTACCGTGGTGCCGGAAACCTGCTCGCGCACCCGCCCGCCCATCTCCAGCTGCAGGCGGAACTCGAAGCGGCGGAAGAATTCCGCGAACATCTCGCCACCGAAGGTGCCGACCGCCCAGAGCTCGTCGGTTTTCGCATCGTGCTCGAGGAGGATCGTGGCGAGTGGCTGCGGCGCGGGGCCCGACACAACCCTGGCGCCGGCCGCGGGGTCGTAGACGCTGCGGTCCGAGCAGCAGGTGATGACCTTGCCTGACGGCGCCACGGGACTGGGCTCGCTGCGGTAGCCGATGAAGGTCACCTGCTTCGTGGGATAGGTGAGCTTGTGGGCGCAGATGGCCGAATAGGCGACCACCGCCTTCTGCTTGCCGACTCCGCCTTCCCAGCGGTACGGCTGGCCCGATTCGGTCTTGAGCTCGATGGCGGTCACGGGCTTGTCCAGCCGCAGCAGGAAGCAGGGGGTGGAAGAGTACGGGTAGTCGAAAACGTAATTCGTTCCAGCGGCAAGGGCGTCGGGGCGAATCGGCTGGTTGCGTTCGTCGACGAGCTTCGCGCGGCGATACATGCGCGCGGAGAGGAGGGCGGCCTGGGAGGCATCCGGCAGCGCGGCGCCGCCGGCCGCGGCAGCGCAGGCGCGCACGAAATCACGTCGCTTCATGGCTGGAACCATAACCCACCTTGAACCACGCTGCGTAGAGCGCCGGCAGGAAAAGCAATGTGAGCGCCGTGGCGACCACGAGGCCGCCCATGATCGAGACCGCCATGGGCCCGTAGAAGGCGCTGCGCGCAAGCGGGATCATGGCCAGCACCGCCGCGGCGGCCGTCAGCATGATCGGGCGGAAGCGGCGCACGGTCGCGTCCACGATGGCTTCGGACGGATCGCTGCCGTTGCGGATGTCGTGGTCGATCTGGTCCACGAGGATCACGGAATTGCGCATGATCATGCCGGCGAGCGCGATCGTGCCCAGCATGGCGACGAAACCGAACGGCACGTTGAACACGAGCAGTGCGGCCGCTACGCCGATCAGCCCGAGGGGGGCGGTGAGCAGGACGAGCGCGAGGCGCGAGAAGCTCTGCAGCTGCAGCATGAGCGCGGTGACCATCACCAGCACCATGACCGGCGCCACCACCGCGATCGAGCGCTGGCCCTTCGCGGCGTCCTCGATGGCGCCGCCGGTCTCGATGCGATAACCCGCAGGCAAACGCTCACGCAGGCCCTCGATGCGCTTTTCGATCTGCTTGCTCACCACGGGCGCCTGAACGCCATCGCGCAGGTCGGTGCGCACCGTGATGGCCGGCAGCCGGTCGCGCCGCCAGAAGATGCCCTGCTCGAAGCCGTAGTTGATCTCCGCCACCTGCGCGAGCGGCACGGTGCGCCCGCCACCGACCGGCACCGCGAGATCCTTGAGCAAGCTCAGGTGCGCGCGCTCCTCGCTTGCGCCGCGCACGACGACGTCCACCTGCTTGTCGCCCTCGCGATAGGTGGTTACCGGCAATCCCGAAAGCACGGTGTGCACGAACTGCGACAGCTCCTGGGTGCTGATGCCGAGCACGCGCGCGCGGTTCTGGTCGATCACGAGGCGGATCACCTTGGAAGGCTCCTCCCAGTCGAACTGCACGTCGCGTGACCACGGATTGGCGCGCATTTCCGCGGCGACCTCGTGGGCGATCCTGCGAATCACCTGCTTGTCCTCGCCCACCACGCGGAACTGCACCGGAAAGCCCACGGGGGGCCCGTTCTCGAGCCGGTTCACGCGGCCGCGCACTTCCGGAAAGTCGCGCTCGAAGAGATCGATGAGGCGCGCGCGAACGCGCTCGCGAGCCTCGTTGTCGCGGGTGTTGAGGATGAACTGCGCGAAGTTGGCGTTGACCAGCTGCTGGTCGAAAGGCAGGTAGAAGCGCGGGCTGCCGCTGCCCACGTAGCTCACGAAGTTTTCGAGGCCGTCGCGCAGCGTGGGGTCGGTGGCGAGCAGGCGCTCGAGCTTCTTCACCTGGGCTTCGGTCGCGTGCAGCGACGAGCCCTCGGCGAGCCGCAGGTCCACGATGAGCTCCGGCCGGCTCGCGGCGGGGAAGAACTGCTGCTGCACGAACCGGAAGGCGAACATCGCCACGAGGAACGCGGCGGCCGTGGCACCTACCACCAGCCAGCGATGCGCCACGCACCAGGCCACGAGGCGGCGGAAGCGACGGTAGAAGGGGCGGTCGTATATGTGACCCTCTCCCCAGCCGTCCCGCGAGGGGGAGGGGGATTTCACCTTGAAGTCGGGCAAGAGCTTGTAGCCGAGGTAGGGCACGAAGACCACCGACACCACCCATGACACGAGGAGGGCTATGGTCGTCACGGCGAAGATGGAAAAGGTGTATTCGCCGGTGGAGGAGCGCGCGAGGCCGATGGGGAGGAAGCCCGCCGCGGTCACGAGCGTGCCGGTGAGCATCGGCATCGCGGTGGAGGTATAGGCGAAGCTCGCGGCCTTCGCGCGCTCCCAGCCCTGCTCCATCTTCACCACCATCATCTCCACCGAGATGATGGCGTCGTCGACCAGGAGCCCGAGCGCGATGATGAGGGCGCCCAGCGAGATCTTGTGCAGGTCCACGCCCGCCTGCAGCATGAAGAAGAACGTGACGAAGAGCGTGAGCGGGATCGACAGCGCCACGATGAGCCCGGTGCGAAGGCCGAGGGAGAGGAAGCTCACCAGCAGCACGATCGCCACCGCCTCGGCGAGCGAGCGCGTGAACTCCGACACCGAGCGCTCGACGGTGGCCGGCTGGTCGTTCACGCGCGCGAGCTCGAGCCCCACGGGAAGCCCGCGCTCGATGGCGGCGATCTCGACATCGAGCGCGCGTCCCAGCGCAATGATGTCGCCGCGCGGCACCATCGAGACCGCGATGCCGAGCGCCTCGCGTCCCATGAAGCGCATCCGGGGCTGTGGCGGGTCGGCGAAGCCCCGGTATACCCTCGCCACGTCGCCCAGGCGGAAGAGGCGCCCGTTGGCGCGGATGGCGATCGCGCTCACGCTCTCGAGGGAATCGAGCGCTCCGGTGGCGCGGATGTGGATGCGGTCGGTCGGCGTCTCGAAGGTGCCGCTTGCCGCCACCGCATTCTGCTGCTGCAGCGCGGCGAACACCGTGGCGGGCGCGACGCCGAAGGTGGCGAGCTTCGCGTTGGCGAGCTCGACGTAGATCTTCTCGTCCTGCTCGCCCACCAGCTCGACCTTGGCCACGTCCTTCACGCGCAGCAGGCGGTTGCGGATGTCGTCGGCGACTTCCTTCATCTGCGCGTAGGTATAGCCGTCGCCGGTGAGGGCGTAGATGTTGCCGAACGTATCGCCGAACTCGTCGTTGAAGAACGGGCCCACGATGCCCGCGGGCAGCGTTGCGCGAATGTCGCCCACCTTCTTCCTCACCTGGTACCACGTGTCGCGGATCTCCGCCGCCGTGGAGGAGTCCTTCACGATCACGAACACCACCGACTCGCCCGGCTTCGAATAGCTCCGGAGGAAATCCAGGCGTGGCGTCTCCTGCAGCTTCTTCTCGATGCGGTCGGTGAGCTGTCGCTCGACCTCCTCCGCGGAGGCGCCCGGCCATGCGGTGCGCACGATCATCACCTTGAAGGTGAAGTCCGGGTCCTCGGCCTGGCCCAGGCGCAGGTAGGAGCCGATGCCGACGACGGCGAGCACCACCATGAAGTAGAGCACCAACGCCTGGTGCGCCAGCGCCCATTCGGAAAGGTTGAAGCGCCGCATCGATCAGCGTTGCATCGAAGCGGCCGGGGGCGCCGCCGCCGAGTCGGCCAGACGCACGACCTGGTCGGGGCGCAGCTTGTGCACTCCTGCCGTGACCACGACATCCCCGGGGTGCAGGCCGCCAGTCACGGTGACGCCGTCCTCGCGGTATTGGCCGATGGCGACGCTGCGCAGCTTGACCTTGTGGGTCCCCGGCTCGACGATCCAGACCGCAGGCTCGTTGCCGCGGTTGGCCAGCGCGGAAAGCGGCAGCACCACGAGCGACGGGTCGATGGCCGAGTTGAAGACCACGTTCGCCGTCATCCCGAGCTGCGCGCTTGCCGGGGCATTCGGCGCGCTCACGCGCACCGCGTAGGTGCGGGTGACGGGATCGGCGCCGCCCGCGATCTCCCGAACGCGTCCGGGGAAGACGGTGGAAGGATCGGCCCAGAGCGAGATCGCCGCGGCCTGGCCGGGACGCAAGCGCGCGAGCTGGCTTTCCGGGGCGCTCACCACGACCTCCTTCTCGCCATCCTGGGCGAGGCGCAGCACCGGCTGCCCGGCCGCGACGACCTGTCCCGGCTCGGCGAGGACGGTCACGACGACGCCGTCGGCGTCGGCCACCAGGGTCGTGTACTCCGCTTGGTTGGCGCTCATCGCCGCCTGCGACTTCGCCTGCTCGGCGCGCGCGCGCGCTGCGTTGAACGAGTTCTGGCGCGCGTCGAAGGCCGACTGGCTGATGAACTTCTTCGCCAGCAGCTCGGCATGTCGCTCGAGCTCGGCGCGGGCCAGGGCAAGGTCGCCTTCCGCGGCTGCGAGCTGGGCGCGGGCGGCGGCCGCCCCCAGGCGCGCGTCCTCGGGATCGAGCCGTGCGAGCACCTGGCCACGCTTTACGCGCGAGCCTGCATCGACCGGCCTCGCCACCACCTTGCCGCCCACGCGGAAGGCGACGTCGATCTCGTGGCGCGCGCGGATCTCGCCCGGATAAACCTCGCGCGTGGCGGCGGCGCCGGGCACGATCGTCTGGGTGAGCACCGGGCGGGGGGCTTCCTGGACGGTCTTGCCGTTGCCGCAGGCGGCGAGGACGAGCGCCGCGGCGGCGAGCCAGAACGTTTTCATCGTTTCGTTCCTTTGGCCACGCCGGCCATGTGTCCGCTCCACAAGGCGCGCAGGGCAGCTTCGATCTCGCGCTCGTAGTCGCGATCCAGCGCGCGCAGCTCCGGGCGCTTCATCGCGCGGCCCAGGCGCTCGTTGGGATGCAGAAGCTGCCAGAGGCCCACGATGAGGCCATAGCTGTGCAGGAGCAGCGTCACCCCGTCGCCCGCCGGCAAACGGAAGTGCCGCTCGAGGTGCACGCCTGCGGCCTGCAACGTGGCCGCCACGCGCGCCTTGAAGGCGAGGGCGGTGTCCTTGGGGATCTCGCGATCCATGAGGCCGAAGCAGCGGCTGGTGAGCTCGAGGTAGCCCGCGCGCCGGATGAGGTGCTCCCGGGTCACGGGGAAGATGTCGTCGAAGTCGAGCCGGCCGCGCGCGGCCAGCCTCTGCATGAGCGCGGTGAAGAAGTGGGCGACGTGGCGCTCGTGCAGCGCGAGCAGCATCTCTTCCTTGCTGGGAAAGTAGAGGTACACGGTGCCCTTGGCGAGGCTGGCCAGCGCTGCCACCTCCGAAACGCTCGCCATGCGCTCGGGATGCTTGAGGAAAAGCTTCTCGGCGGCGTCGAGGATCGCGTTGCGGCGCTCGGCCTTGTCCTCCAGGGCGACGGCGCGTTGCCGGGTTCGCATGCTTGAAATGACCGTGGGTCAGTAAGGCCGCGAGGTTAAATGACCACGAGTCATTTGTCAACGCCTGTGGACGCGGGCCGGGAGGTTGCCGAGAATGCGGCCGTGGACACACCGCTGGCACCGGAAGCCGGACAGGAAGCGAGCGCACTGCGCCGGCTGTGGGTCTTCCTCGCCGTGGTGTCGTTCCTGGCATGCGCGGCGCTGGCTTTCGCGCGTCCTCAAGCCTCGTGGGAATGGATCCCGGCGATCCTCTGCCTGGGCATTTTCGGCTTCAAGGCGGCGCGACAGGCGAGCCGCGCGCCTTATCCGAATACCGTGCCCGCGCTCACGCTGGCGCTGATGATTCCCGGCTATCACGTCATCGCGGCGATCAACCGGGAGCGCCCGCTCGGCACGCCGGAGCTGGCGCTCGATCGAGCGATCGGACCCGAGCCCGCGTGGATGATCGCCTACGGCTCGATCTGGTTCTTCGCCTTCCTGCCGGTCTTGGTGGTGCGCGGCGCGCGGTTATCGCGTCGTGCCCTGCACGCCTTCATCGCGGTGGTAGCCGCGGCCTACGTGGGCTTCCTGGTCTATCCGACGGTCCTGCCACGGCCGGAGATCGCGCAGGGCGGCTTCTTCGCCTGGGCGCTGCAGCTCAACTACGACCTCGACCCGCCGCTCAACTGTTTCCCGTCGCTGCACGTGGCATGGGCCTTCGTCGCGGCGCTCGCCTGCTACCGCGTCCACCGCGGGGTGGGCATCGCGGCGCAGGCCTGGGCGGGCCTCATCGCCGTGTCCACGCTGTACACGAAGCAACACTACTTCGTGGACGTCGTCGCGGGACTGGCGATCGCGTATCTCGCCTACGTGGTCTTCCTTTCCGGGCACAGTCGCGATGAAGTCGCCGAGATCGATCGGCGCCTCGCGCCCTTGCGCGCTGTGCGCGCGGTGTGGATCTACGTGGCCGCGATCGCGGCCCTGTGGCTCGCCTTCACCTTGGGACGATGAACTTGGAAACCCGGGACGGACCTGGAATTCGAGAAAAACGTGAATTCCAGGTCCGTCCCGGGTTTCGGCAGTTGCTTCAGACGATGCCTTCGAGGAGCTGCACCTCGACCGTCGTGCCGGGCTCCACGTTGCCGGTCGAATCGCCGAGGATGATGAAGCAGTTGGCATCGCTCATCGACTTGAGGATCCCCGAGCCCTGCTCGCCGGTTGGGCGCACCTGCAATTGGCCCTCCGGGCCGCGCGTGAGGATGCCGCGCTGGAACTCGGTGCGCCCGGGCGCCTTCTTGAGCTTCGCGGTGCACGTGGCGTGGAAGGTCGGAACCGGCTGGACCGGATCGGCGCCCGATAGCACGAGAAGGGCGTCGCGCACGAACTGGTAGAAGGTCACCATCACCGACACGGGGTTGCCGGGCAGCCCGAAAAAGTGGGCGCCGCCGATCTTGCCGTAGGCGAGTGGACGGCCGGGCTTCATGGCGATCTTCCAGAAGACGACCTCGCCCAGCTTGCCCAACATGCCCTTCACGAAATCGGCCTCGCCCACGGAAACACCGCCGCTCGTGATGACCACGTCGGCATTCGCGGCCGCCTCGGCGAAGGCCCGCTCGAGCGACTCGGGGTCGTCGCGCACCACGCCCATGTCGAGCGCCTCGCAGCCGAGGCGCTGCAGCATTCCGTGCAGCGTGTAACGGTTGGAATCGTAGATTTCGCCTTCACCCAGCGGGGTGCCGACGCCCTTCAGCTCGTCGCCGGTGGAAAAGTAGGCGACGCGCAGCGGCCGGTACACCGCTACCTCGCCGATGCCCAGCGATGCGATGAGCCCCAGCTCCGCCGGGCGCACGATTCGCCCGCGCCGCAGCGCGACCGAGCCTGCCTGCAGGTCCTCGCCGGCTTGGCGCACGTTCTGGCCGGGCTTCTGCCCCGCGGCGAAGCTGACCGACTTGCCATTCGCCTTCGCGCGCTCCTGCATGACGACCGTGTCGGCGCCCTCGGGCACAACGCCGCCGGTCATGATGCGCACGCACTGGCCGGCCTGCACCTTGCCCGTGAACGGCTTGCCTGCGAACGACACGCCGATCTCCTCGAGCGTGGTCTCGCCCGCGGCTGCCAGGTCCGCACCGCGCAGCGCCCAGCCATCCATGGCCGAGTTGCGATGCGCCGGCACGTTCACGGGAGAGACGACATTCTCGGCCAGCACGCGCCCGAGCGAGGAGCGCACCGGCACCCGCAAGGTTCCACGGACAGGTTCGAGGAAGCGGTGGATGAAGGCGCGCGCCTTGTCCACGGGCATGGAGTTGGGATCGTAGTCGTCTGCGCAGGAGGCCTGCGCGATCGAGAGGCTGGACATCGGGGGCTTTCAGGCGGAGTTCAGGGCGAACCGCTTCACCACCGAGATTTTACCGGTGCGCCCCACGGCGAGGAGGTCGACCTCGCGGATCACGTCGCCCATCTCGCCGCCGAATTGCTCCTCGGCCTCGGCGAGGGCCCGCTGCAACTGGTCATAGTCCGCGTGGCGCCCGATGGTTATGTGCGGCTCGTAAGGCAGGTCGCGGCGCAAGTGTGGCGCGAGCGAGCGCGTGTAGAGCTTGTCATGCAATCCCTTGATGGAAGCCGCGCCGCGCGAGGCCATGAGGAACAGGAACTCGTTCGCCTCGGTGCGTACACGCCGGAAGGTGACGGGGATGGGTGGCCAGCGCGAGACAACGCGCTGCACGTGCGTTTGCAGCTGCAGCGCCGTGAGCGCCGTGGGGAACGGAAAGACGAAAGTGAGGTGCGCCTGCACGAGGGCGGCCATGGGATCGTGGCGCGCGCGGAAGGCCTCGATGCGATCGATGCCGCGGAAGGCGGGGAACCACGCGACCGCGAAGCGCGGCAGCGGCGGCCGGGACGGCGTTCGCGCCCGAGCCACCTAGGCCCGCCGGCCTTCCAGGCTCGAGAGCTCCTCGCGGGTATTGATGTTGAGGAACGCCTCGGCGGCGTCGTCGAAGGCGACTTCCACGACCACGAGGGCCGCATACCACTTGTCGATCTTGCGCTGGCCCGAGGCGAGGAAGCCGCGGAGCGACTCGTGCACGTCGCGGCGCATGAGGCTGAAGACCGGGTGCGCCTGCTCGCCCGTCCTGGCCACGGCGAGCTGGGCATTCGCTTCCTCGAGCGCCGCCCGCAGCCTTGGCACGAGATCGCCGGGAAGCAAGGGGGAATCGCAGGGCACCGTGACCACCAGGGGATGCGAAGCGTGATGGAGCCCGCGTTCGAAGCCCGCGAGCGGTCCCGCGAATCCCGCGATCTCGTCGGCGATGACACGGTGGCCGAATCCCGCATACGCCTCGGCATTGCGGTTGGCGTTGACCAGGATCTCGTCCACCTGCGGGGCGAGCCGCTCGATCACGTGCGCGACCATGGGGCGCCCGCGGAAAGCCTGCAGCCCCTTGTCCACGCCCCCCATGCGGCTGCCCTGGCCGCCGGCGAGCACCACGCCGGTGACGCTCATGCCATCGCTGCGACGGGAAGGCGGGCGTGGGCTACTTGTACCAGTTGGCCTTGCCGCCCACGGGATTGCCGCCACCTTCCATGGTGAGCGGGCGCGCGGCCTGGATCTGCCGCATGGCATCGCGATCGAAACCCTGGCGCCAGCCCTCGAGGTCGGGATCGCGCGTCATGCGGGCGATGTTGCTGCCGGTGGGGCGCTGCGCCTTGCGCAGGCCTGGCGACATGTCGGTGTCGATGACGGGAAACGCGCATGCCGTCCCCAGCAATGCGCAGGCACACAGGTAGAAAAGGGTCTTGGCCATCTCGGCTCCAGCGACGGTTGAAATGCCGGTTTACCCGCCGTCGCCACTCGGCGTCAAGGGCTCGCGCGCGAGGCGGCTCCCGTGGCCGCTTGCGCCGGGCCCACCAGCCGGTGCTCCCCGGTGAACAGCAGGTAATGCTTGTTCACCGCCCGACCGATCATGGTGATGCCGACTTGCGTCGCCACCTCGTGGCCCATCTTAGTGAGCCCCGAGCGCGACACCAGCACCGGCACCTGCATCTGGGCCGCCTTGATGACCATTTCGGACGTGAGCCGGCCGGTGGTATAGAAGATCTTGTCGCGGCCGTCGATGCCTTCGAGCCACATCCAGCCTGCGATCGCATCCACGGCGTTGTGGCGGCCCACGTCCTCGACGAAGGTGAGGATTTCGGCCCCTTTCGCCAGCGCGCACCCGTGCACGGCGCCGGCCTGCTTGTAGATCGATTCGTGCAGCCGCACCGCATTGAGCAGCCCGAAGAGCGTGTCCTCATCGAAGCGCATCGAGTCTTCCAGCCGTATCCGGTCGATGTCCGCCATGAGGTCGCCGAACACGGTGCCTTGCCCGCATCCCGTCGTGGCGGTGCGCTTCTCGGTCTTCTTCTCCAGGTCGCGCAGCCCGCCGTGCGTGGTCACGGCGACCGCGTTGACTTCCCAGTCGACCTGCACCGCCGCGATCTCCTCGATGGATTGCACCAGGCGCTGGTTGCGCAGGAAGCCGATGGCGAGCGCCTCCGGAGCGGCGCCGAGCGTCATCAGCGTCACCAGCTCCTTCTTGTCGACGTAGAGCGTGAGGGGGTGCTCCCCCGCGATGGGGGTCGAGACCACATTGCCGGTCTCATCGCGCGCGGGGACCGTGTAGGTGGCCGGGCGCGCGCTGCGCGTGAGGACGGGGCGGTAACCCATCGGCGTCGGTCAACCGCCGATGAACGACATCTCGACCTTGCGGGCGCGGGCGGTCTCGGCGGTGCGGATCTCGGAGTAGCGATCCTCGCGGCGCTGCCAGATGCCGCGGACCGCGTCGGCGATGGCGGCATCGTCGCTGCCGCCCCGCAGCAACGACTTCACGTCGTAACCCTGTTGCGCGAAAAGGCACGTATAGAGATGCCCGTCGGTGGAAAGCCGCGCGCGCGTGCAGGTGGCGCAAAACGCCTCGGTGACCGAGGAGATGACGCCGATCTCGCCCTGCCCGTCGAGGTAACGCCAGCGTTCGGCGACCTCGCCGCGGTATTGCGCTTCCACGGGCTCGAGCGGGAAATGCGCCGCGATGCGCCTGATGACCTCGGCGGAGGGGATCACGTCGTCCATGCGCCAGCCGTTGGTGGAGCCCACGTCCATGAACTCGATGTAGCGCACCACGTGCCCGCTGCCACGGAAATGGCGCGCCATGTCCACGACCTGCGCATCGTTCACGCCGCGCTTCACCACCATGTTCACCTTGATGGGCGAAAGGCCGGCGGCCGCCGCCGCATCGATCCCCTCCAGCACGCGGGCGACGGGGAAGTCCATGTCGTTCATGCGACGGAAAGTGGTGTCGTCGAGCGAATCCAGGCTTACGGTGATGCGATCGAGCCCCGCTGCGGCGAGCGCACGCGCCTGTGCCTTCAGCGCCGAGCCGTTGGTGGTGAGGGTGAGGTCGACTTCCGGCAGCGCCTCGCGAAGCATGGCCACCAGGCGATCGATCCCACGGCGCATGAGGGGCTCGCCACCGGTGAGGCGGATCTTCTCGGTGCCGAGCGCGTGGAAGATGCGCGCGGTGCGGACGATTTCCTCGAAGCTCAGGACCTCCGCCTGGGGAAGGAACGGGTAGTCGGCGTCGAAGACGTCCTTCGGCATGCAGTACACGCAGCGGAAGTTGCACCGGTCGGTCACCGAGATGCGCAGGTCGCGGAGGGCGCGGCCGCGCGCATCCGCGAGCGACCCTGCCGCGCCCTTGGGGGAGGGCGCCGGAATGGGCAAGGCGCTGCGTTGCGGCTTCAATGCGATCACGGTCCGGGCCATGCTTTGAATTGTATAGTGTCCCCATGCCCGATCACCCCTGCCGCAAGCTCTCCGTCGTGCTGCAACGGCAAGCCGTTTCCAGCCGCTGGGAGAGCCATCGCTGGTCCGTGCACGGAGTCCTGCCGGACGTCGGAGGCGAGAGGCGTCCGATCGTGCAGTCGGATTCGCTCCTGCAGATGCTCTACCCCGGGTTCGACGTCTTCCTCTATCCCGACGAGGCCGAGGGATATTTCCTCAATGTCTCCACCGAGGAGCCGAGTGTGTTCGTGGGGCTGCGCACCGACGAGGCCACGGGAGATCCCTATCCCTACCAGACGACGCTCTCCTACAACGAGGCGGCGCGCTGGATGGATGGCGGCGAGCGCGTGGAGCGTGTGCCGGCGTGGCTGGAGCTGGCCGCATGGATGGGCCAGTTCGTCGAGCTGAACTATCGCCCCGAGCCGCGCAAGCGGCGCAAGCCCCGCTCGTTCGCGGGCAAGGAAGGCGTCCTGCGCCCCGAGGGTGACCAATGAGCGAAGACAACTTCCTCTCCCGCTGGTCGCGCCGCAAGCTCGCGGAGCGTCGCGGGGAGCCCGAGCCTGGGGCCGCGCCGCCGCCGGCCATGCCGATCGCTGCCACCGCCCCCGGGGACGCGCCGGTTGCCGCGGAGCACCCGGCGGCCGCAGCGCCTGCGCTGCCGCCCCTCGAGTCGCTTACGCCGGAGTCCGATTTCACGCCCTTCATGCATTCCGGCGTCGATCCCGGGGTCCGCGGGCAGGCGCTCAAGACGCTCTTCCAGGATCCACGCTTCAACGTGATGGACGGGCTCGACGTATACATCGACGACTATTCGAAGCCCGATCCATTGCCCGACGGATGGCTCGAGAAGATGACCCAGGTGGCACGGCTCGGCGAATACCGTGACCCGGAAGAGAAGGCGCAGCAACCTGCCGGGGAAGATGACACGAAATCGCCCCCCGCCGTGGCGGACGTGGCTGAAAAACCTGCTCTGGAACAACGGGTTGAAGCCGAGCCCGAGGCGTTCGTGCAGGACCCGGCGGCGGTCCCCCATTCCCTGTCGGACGCACCTTCGCGGGGGACCGGCGCGGCGTCCTGACGGTGTAAGATGCATCGAAACAAGGCATTCCTGCCGGGACCCGGGGACAACGATACCCAGGGCCTTCAATCGCGAGGAGCGCTTCCGCGGGACGCGGGGGTGGAGAAGTCAAGCGCATGACCGCAGGTCTCGAAGCACCCGCATCCGCGCGCGCCGCGGCTGCCTCCCCCGGAGCCCCGCTCCGCGACGAATCATTTTTGCCCGAGAGCACCGGCTGGTCCTCGCCTCGCGAGGAGTGCGCGCCCAAGATGGCGGCGCTGGCCGCGCTTTTCGAGCTGGCGCCACCCGAGCCCGTCGGCAAGGTTGCCTACCACTCGCGCGGCAACCTGCTCATCGTCGCAGGCGAGCAGGCTGAACGTGCGCATGCCGTCGCCGCGATGCTGTCGCGCGACCTTCACGTGACCATCCTGGACGGGAGTCCTCGCAGCAAGCCCGAGGGCTATACGACGTGGGTCGGAACGCCTCGGTCGCTCGAGGGTTACCTCGGGGAATTCACGGTGGTCCTCGGGGGATTGGGCACGTCGGCGACGGGCCGGTCGGGCGAGGCCGTGCCGGCCAAGTTCGACCTCGTGCTCGACTTCGGCGCGGCGCCCCTTTTCCCGATGCGCCAGCCGCCGCAGGGCTACTTCCGCGCGCCGGCGGCCGACGCTGCGCTGAACGACGTCATGGCGGAGCTGCGAGAGGCGGTGGGCGAATTCGAGAAGCCCCGCTACTTCCATTACCGCGAGAACCTCTGCGCCCACAGCCGCTCGCAGGTGACGGGCTGCAGCGCGTGCATCAACATCTGCTCGACCCAGGCCATCGCCCCGGACGGCGATCACGTCAAGGTCGATCCCCACCTGTGCATGGGATGCGGAGCATGCTCGACGGTTTGCCCCTCCGGCGCCATGGGATACCAGTATCCGCGCGCCGGTGATCGCGGCGCGCAGGTGAAGCAGGTATTGGGCGCGTATCGCGCCGCCGGCGGCAGCGATGCCTGCGTGGTTTTCCACAACGGCACGGATGCCCGCGAGCTGCTGGCCGCTTCCGCGGCCCAAGGTCCGGGACTTCCCGCCAGGGCGCTGCCCCTCGAGGCGTGGCACGTCGCCGCCGTCGGGCTCGATGTGATGCTGCCGGCGATCGCCTTCGGCGCGAGCCAGGTGGTGGTGCTCTGCACGGGGGGCGAGGACGAGCTCTACGTGGCGGCACTCGAAGGCCAGATGCACCTGGGCCAGGAAATCGTCTCGGCCCTCGGCTATGCAGGGCGCCATTTCAGCGTCATCCGTGCGACCGATCCGGATTCGCTCCATGCGGCATTCGCCGCACTCGAGCCCGCCGCGAGCGTGCCCGCGCCCGCCACATTCCTTCCCGGCAACGACAAGCGCACCAACATCGAATTCGCCGTCGAGCACCTGGCGCGCCATGCCGCACGCAAGGTCGACGAGATTCCGCTGCCGTCCCACGCCCCGTTCGGCGAGGTTCGCGTGGACAAGGCCAAGTGCACGATGTGTTTGGCCTGCGTGGGCGCCTGTCCCGAATCGGCGTTGATGGACGGGGTGGACGTGCCGCTCATCAAGTTCGTCGAGCGTAATTGCGTGCAGTGCGGCCTTTGCGAAGCCACCTGTCCCGAGGGCGCGATCTCGCTGTCGCAGCGCCTGCTGCTCACCCCGGCAGTGCGCGAAGCGCGCGTGCTGAACGAGACGCAGCCCTTCCACTGCGTGAGCTGCAGCAAGCCCTTCGGCACCCGCCAGATGGTCGAGGCGATGATGGGACGCCTTGCCGGCCATTCGATGTTCGCCGGCGGGCCGGCGTTGAAGCGCCTGCAGATGTGCGCGGATTGCCGCGTGGTCGACATGATGAAATCGCGCGACGAGGTTTCGGTGCTCAACCTGGGATCCGACGCGTGAGCGCCGTCGCCGCCCCCGTGGCGATGAGGCGCGCGCTGCCGCCGGAAGAGGCTGCCCGCGGCGATTTCTACGCGCTCATCGCCCGGCTTTTCCGTTCGGCCCCCGATTCCGCCCTGCTCGCCACCCTGGCTGCGGCGCCGCTGCTGCCCGAGGACGGCAATGCGCGGCTCGGCGCTGCCTGGCGCGACCTCGTGAACGCCTCTTCGGTCATGGATCCGGAAGCCGCCGCCGACGAATACCACACGCTTTTCGAGGGCATGGGCAAGTCGGAGGTGTCGATCTATGCCGGCTTCTACTCGGGCGCGCCCTCCATCGACCATCCGCGTGTCCGGCTGCAGGCCGACCTGGCGACGCTAGGCCTTGCGCACCGGCAGGACGTGACCGAGCCGGAGGACCACCTGGCGGCGCTTTTCGAGGTCATGCGGGTGCTCGTGGCGGGCGGTGCGGGCCGGGAGCCGGCCCCGGTCCCCGCGCAGAAGGCGTTCTTCGAGGCGCACCTGCAGCGCGCCGCGCCCCGCTTCCTGGAGGCGGTTGGACGATCGCAGAAAGCCAATTACTATCGCACCGTGGCCGCCATGGCGGCGGCTTTCGTATCCCTGGAGTCAGATTCGTTTCAGCTCGATTGAAAACAGCCAGTCTTCGCGAAAGGAGGCTCAAGATGAAAACCACCAAATCGACGAACCGCCGCAACTTCCTCATGGCCGCAGGTCTCGGAAGCGCCGGCGTCGCCGCCGCGATCGTGACCCAAGGCCGCGGGAAGCCCGCGAAGCAGGCCGCGGTCGCGCCGCAACCCTCGGGCTACCACGAGACCGAGCACATCCGGAAGTACTACAAGACCACCGAAGTCTGAGGAGCCCTCCATGCTGCTCACGCGCAAATCGGAAGCCAAGGCCCAACCGGTCAACCCTCTCGCCCGCGCCGTCTCTTCGCTCGCGGCGAAGACCGTCGATCGCCGCTCGTTCCTCAAGGGCACCGGCATCACCGCCGGCGCCGCCGCCTTCGCGAGCCAGTTGCCGCTCGGCATGATCGGCGAGGCGAAGGCGCAACAGGCGAAGGGCAAGACGGAGGTTCGCCGCACCGTCTGCACCCACTGCTCCGTCGGCTGCGCCATCGACGCCGTCGTGACGGACGGCGTCTGGGTGAGGCAGGAGCCGGTCTTCGAGTCGCCCATCAACATGGGGGCTCACTGCGCCAAGGGCGCCTCGGTTCGCGAGCACGGCATGACCGAGCACTCGCATCGCCTCAAGTACCCGATGAAGCTGGTGGACGGCAAGTACAAGCGCATCAGCTGGGAGCAGGCGATCAACGAGATCGGCGACAAGATGCTGCAGATCCGCAAGGAAAGCGGCCCCGACGCCATCTTCTGGATCGGCTCTTCCAAGCACAACAACGAGCAGGCGCAGATGTTCCGCAAGATGGTTTCCATGTGGGGGAGCAACAACATGGACCACCAGGCGCGCATCTGCCACTCGACGACCGTCTCCGGCGTGGCCAATACCTGGGGCTACGGCGCGATGACCAACTCGTACAACGACCTGCAGAACACCAAGTGCATGTTCTTCATCGGCTCCAACGCGGCCGAGGCGCACCCGGTGTCGATGCTGCACGCGCTGCACGCCAAGGAAACCGGCGCCAAGATGATCGTCGCCGACCCGCGCTTCACACGCACCGCGGCCAAGGCCGACCAGTTCGTGCGCTTCCGCTCCGGCACCGACGTGGCGCTGCTCTTCGGCATGCTCCACATCATCTTCAAGAACGGCTGGGAGGACCAGAAGTACATCAACGACCGCGTCTACGGCATGGACAAGGTGCGCGAGGACGTGCTGAAGAAGTGGACGCCGGACAAGGTGACCGAGGTCACCGGCGTGACCGAGGCGGACCTCTATGCCGCCACCGAAACCTTCGCCAAGAACCGCCCCTCGACGATCATCTGGTGCATGGGGCAGACGCAGCACTCGATCGGCAACGCCTTCGTGCGCGCCTCCTGCATCCTGCAGCTGGCGCTCGGCAACATCGGCGTCTCCGGGGGCGGGGCCAACATCTACCGCGGCCACGACAACGTGCAGGGCGCCACCGACGTGGGCCCGAACCCCGACTCGCTGCCCGGCTACTACGGCATCGCCGAAGGCTCGTGGAAGCACTGGTGCAAGGTCTGGGGCGTCGACTACGAATGGATGAAGTCGCGTTTCGCCTCCAAGGCCATGATGGAGAAGTCCGGCATGACGGTGTCGCGCTGGATCGACGGCGTGCTCGAGAAGAACGAGATGATCGACCAGGACAGCAACCTGCGCGCGGTCGTCTACTGGGGGCACGCGCCCAACTCGCAGTCGCGCGGCCTCGAGATGAAGCAGGCGATGGAGAAGGTCGACCTGATGGTGATCGTCGACCCGTACCCCACGGCCGCTTCGGCCATGCCCGATCGCAAGGAAGGCGTGTACCTGCTGCCGGCCGCCACGCAGTTCGAGACCTCCGGCAGCGTGACGGCCTCGAACCGCTCGATCCAGTGGCGCGAGAAGGTGATCGAGCCGCTCTTCGAGTCCAAGCCCGATCACACCATCATGTACGCGCTTGCGAAGAAGCTGGGCTTCGGGCCGGAGTTCGTGAAGAACATCAGGCTGGTCAAGGACAAGACCGGCTGGGACGAGCCCCTGGTCGAGGACATGACCAAGGAGATCAACGCCGGCAACTGGACCATCGGCTACACCGGCCAGACGCCCACGCGGATGAAGGCGCACATGCGCAACATGGCCGCCTTCGATCCGAAGACGCTGCGCTGCACCAAGCCCACGGTGGACAAGGAAACCGGGTACGACTGCAACGGCGACTACTTCGGCATGCCGTGGCCTTGCTACGGCAAGGGCGAGATCAAGCACCCGGGATCGCCGGTTCTCTACCGCACCGACTTGAAGATGATGGACGGTGGCGGCTGCTTCCGCGCCAACTTCGGCATCAACAAGGACGGCGTGAGCCTGCTGGCCGAGGAGGGCTCGCATCCCAATGGGTCCGAGATCACCGTGGGCCACCCCGAGTTCGACCACGTCCTCATGAAGAAGCTGGGGTGGTGGAACGAGCTCACGCCCGAGGAGCAGGCCGCGGCCGAAGGCAAGAACTGGAAGACCGACCTCTCCGGCGGCATCCAGCGTGTCTGCATGGCCAACCACAACGTGCATTTCTGGGGCAACGCCAAGGCGCGCGCCGTGGTGTGGAACTTCCCCGACGGCATCCCGCAGCACCGCGAGCCGATCTACAGCCCGCGTCCCGACCTCGTCGCGAAGTACCCGACGCACGACGACAAGAAGGCCTTCTGGCGCCTGCCCACGCTCTTCAAGACGGTGCAGCAGAAGGCCGTGGCCGACAAGGTCCACGAGAAGTACCCGCTGGTGCTGAGCTCCGGGAGACTGGTCGAGTACGAGGGCGGCGGCGACGAGACGCGCTCCAACCCGTGGCTGGCCGAGCTGCAGCAGGAGGCATTCGTCGAGATCAACACGAAGGACGCAGCCGATCGCGGCATCAAGTACTGGGACTGGGTGTGGCTCAAGACACCGACCGGGGCGAGCCTCAAGGTGCGCGCGCTCGTCACGGAGCGGGTCAACTCCGGCACCTCGTGGATGCCGTTCCACTTCGCCGGCTGGTGGCAAGGCAAGGACCTGCTCTCGAAGTACCCCGAGGGCGCGGCGCCGATCGTTCGCGGCGAGGCGGTGAACACCGCCACGACCTACGGCTACGACTCGGTCACGATGATGCAGGAGACCAAGACGACGCTCTGCAACATCGAGCGCGCCTGACGAGAGACCAAGGAGACCACCATGGCCAGAATGAAATTCATCTGTGATGCCGAGCGCTGCATCGAGTGCAACAGCTGCGCCACCGCGTGCAAGCAGGAGCACGAGGTGCCCTGGGGCGTGAACCGCCGCCGCCTGGTGACGGTGAACGACGGCATTCCCGGCGAGCGCTCGATCTCGGTCGCCTGCATGCACTGCTCCGACGCGCCGTGCATGGCGGTGTGCCCCGTCGATTGCTTCTACCGCACCGAGGACCAGGTCGTGCTGCACGACAAGGACCTCTGCATCGGCTGCGGCTACTGCTTCTACGCCTGCCCCTTCGGCGCGCCGCAGTTCCCGCAGGCGGGCGCCTTCGGCCTGCGCGGCAAGATGGACAAGTGCACCTACTGCGCGGGCGGCCCCGAGGAGAACCACTCGGTCGAGGAGTTCCGCAAGTACGGGCGCAACCGCATCGCCGAAGGCAAGTTGCCGGCCTGCGCCGAGATGTGTTCGACCAAGGCCCTGCTCGCGGGCGACGCCGGTGTCATCACGCACATCTACAAGACGCGCGTCGTCACCCGCGGCAAGGGCGACGAGATCTGGGGCTGGGCCATGGCCTACGGCGGCAGCGGCAAGCTCTCCGACCAGCCGGGAGCGAAGGCATGAAGGCGCTCGCCATGCTCGCCGCGGCGATGGCCCTCGCCGCGTGCAACGAGATCCCCCAGGACGCCCCGAAGCCCTACGCCGGCAAGGAAGACACCAAGGCCTATGCCAGCGACATGTTCAAGGGCGACAAGGCCAAGTACGAATCGCACCTGGCAAAGAGGGCCGACTACCAGAACGAGTACATCCGCACCGGCGACGCCAAGACCAAATAACGCCTACAAGGAGGAGATCCCATGCTGATCCAGAAAGCGCGCGTGCTGGGCGCCCTGATCCTCGGGGCCGCGCTCGCCATGCCGCTCGCGGCCACGGCGCAGGCGCCGGCCGCCGGCAAGCCCTCGGCCGGCGTCGAGAAGCCGGACGCCGCGAAAGCCGCATCGGACAAGGCCCTCGCCGACCGTCCGACGCCCACCACGGCGCCGACCAAGGACGCGGGCAACGTCCCGCCCGCGCCCGCGACCACGGCCGATGCGCCCAAGGTATCGTCACCGCCCACGCCGTCGAAAGGCTCCACCGCGGTTCCGGGCTGGAACAACCCGCCGGCCTGGGGTGGCGCGAGCGAGCGTCCCGGTTATGCATCGGTGCCGGGCGTGGACACCAATCGCCTGATCCAGGGCGCGGGGCGCGAGTGGCGCGCCTTCCGCAACGGGCCGCTCACCCGGTTCGGCGGTTGGTTCGTCGTGGCCGCGCTGGCCGTGGTCATCCTGCTCTACCTGGTGAAGGGCCGGCTGCGCCTGCACGGCGCGCCCACGGGGCGGCTCATCGAGCGCTTCAACGCGGTCGAGCGCGCTTCGCACTGGGTCATGGCGATCAGCTTCGTCTTCCTGGCGCTCACCGGCATCATCATCCTCTGGGGCAAGCACATCATCCTGCCGTGGCTGGGCTACAGCGCCTTCAGCGGGCTCACCGTGGTCTCGAAGAACGTGCACAACTTCGTGGGGCCGCTCTTCATCTTCTCGCTCGTGGTGATGTTCCTCATCTACGTGAAGGACAACATGCCGCGCGCCGGGGACCTCAAGTGGATCCTGACCTTCGGCGGGATGTTCTCCGGCAAGGAGATCCCGTCGGGGCGGTTCAACGGCATGGAGAAGGCGTGGTTCTGGTTCGGGCTCGTGCTGCTCGGCATCGTCATGAGCGTGACCGGGCTCATCCTCGACTTCCCCAACTGGAACCAGGGGCGCGAGGCCATGCAGCAGGCCAACGTGATCCACGTGATCGCAGCGGTGCTCTTCATCGCAGGGTCGCTGGGCCACATCTACATGGGGCTCGCGGTCGAAGGCGCCTATCGCGGCATGCGCGACGGCTACGTCGACGAGACCTGGGCGAAGGAGCACCACTCCATCTGGTACGACGAGGTCAAGCAGGGAAAACGCCCGGAGAAGATCGTGACGGGCACGGCGCAACCCGCTCCGGGAGACGACTGATGGGAAAACGCATCCAGATCGCGGGCTTCCTGCTCGCCGCCGCCTTCGCGGGATCGGCTGCCTGGGCGAAGCTGCCGCCGCCGCCGCCGGTCGACCCCGCCAAGAAGGCGGAGGACGACGCCAAGAAGGCCGCCGCCGCCGAGGCCGCGAAGAAGGCCCAGGCCGAGGCCGAGGAAAAGACCGTCAAGAACTACCAGGCCAACATGAAGAAGGCCAACAAGCCGATCCCGAAGCCCACGCCGATCGCGGCGGCCGCGGCGCCCGCCAAGCCGGGCGAGGCCAAGGCCGCCGACCCCAAGGCCGCCGACCCCAAGGCCGCGGCGAAGGCTGGCGAAGCCAAGGCCGCTGCTCCGAAGAAATAGGCTCCGCAAGAAGGAGGCGCGCGTGAAGAAAACTCTCATGATTGCCGCCGCGGCCACCCTCGCCGCGGCCTGCGGATCCATGCAACAGGGCATCGGCAGTGGCAACGTCGCCGTCGCCGAGCTGCAGCCGACCAAGGGCAACAGCGTGACCGGCACGGTCACGTTTTCCCAACGCGGCAACCGCATCCGCGTCGAAGCCAACGTGCGCGGCCTCAAGCCCGATGCCGAGCATGGATTCCACGTGCATGAGAAGGGCGACTGCAGCTCCGGTGACGGGATGAGCGCGGCCGGCCATTTCAACCCCGGCGGCTCGCCCCACGGCAATTACCACGCAGGTGGCCCGATGCACGCAGGCGACATGCCCAACCTGCGCGCCGACGGCGAGGGCAACGCGCGCGCCGTGTTCGAGACGGCGGGGATGTCGATCGGTTCGGGCCAGGCGGACATCGTCGGCAAGGGCCTCATCGTCCACCGCGATCCCGACGACTACAAGTCACAGCCTGCGGGCAACGCCGGCGCCCGCCTCGCCTGCGCCGTCATCCGCAAGCGCTAGTGCACGGCTCGCGCGGCATCGCCGGCGCGCCCGGCGTACCGGCGTGAGCTGGCTCTCCCCGCTCACCCTCGAAGGCAGGCACGCGACGCTGGTGCCGCTCGCACGGGCGCATGCGCCCGCGCTGGCCGAGGCGGTGCGCGACGGGGAGCTCTGGCGCCATTGGTACACCTGGATCCCCGCACCCGAGCGCATGGCGGCGGAGATCGAGCGCCGGCTCGATACTCAGGCAAAGGGAACCATGCTGCCGTTCACCGTGCTCGATGCGGCCGGCGTCCCGGTCGGCATGACCACATACATGAACGTGGACGCCGCGCACAAGCGCCTGGAGATCGGCAGCACGTGGTATGCGAAGCGCGTGCAGCGCACGGCGCTGAATACCGAGTGCAAGCTCATGCTGCTCGCGCACGCCTTCGAGGATCGCGAGAGCATCGCGGTCGAGTTCCGCACGCACCGCTTCAACCTGCAGAGCCGCCGCGGCATCGAGCGCCTGGGCGCGCAGCTCGACGGCATCCTGCGCAGCCACCAGCGCCAGCCCGACGGCACGCTGCGCGACACCTGCGTCTACAGCATCACCCGCGAGGAGTGGCCCACCGTGCGCAGCCACCTGCGCTACCAGCTCGAGCGCCCGCGCGACTAGCGGGACCTACCAGGTGTAGCGAACCGTGTAGCGCACGACCGCCTCGGCCTTGGGTGCGAGCTTGAGCGGGAAGTGGACGGTGCGCGCATCCTCCCTGGTGAACTCGTGCGATTTGCGCAGCACCGACCAGGTGCTCCAGCGATGGAGGTTCTCCTTCACGATCACGCTCACCGCCTCGTCGGGCTTCTGGTTGCGCACGCGCACCTCGATGTCTTCCTCCATCCACTTGGCGGTCGTGTCGAGGCGGAAGTCGAGCTGCCTGCGCTCACCCACGACGTCGAAGGCGCTGCCCAGGCGCACCTGCACGGTTTCGTCGCGCGGCAGGTGGTCGATCACGTCCTCGCCGATGAATTCGAGGCTGCGGTCGGCGAGGTCCATCTTCGAGACGCGCACCTTGCCCGCCGGCAACGGGATGCCGAGGCCGTTCGCCTTTGCGTTGCGTACGCGCAGGTACACGTCCACCTTGCGATTGGATTGCACCCCGAAGCCGCGGTCGGTCATCGGCGAGCCATAGGGCCCGTAGCCGCCCGCCTGGCCCTGGTACACCAGCGTCTTCTGGCAGGTCACCCCGGCCGCTGTCGGAAAGAGCTCGATCTGCTTGGTGGAATTGTTCGGCAGCGAAGTGGCGCGCCCCAGGGTGTAGAGGTGGTATTCGAAAAAGGCCTTTTCCGTGAAGCCTTCATCGCGCGCCACGGAGCGCATGGCGAGCGCCGACGCCTGGGGCACGGACGGCTGTCGCGGCTGCACCTTCTGCACGTCGCCGGCGACCAGCTTGAGCTTCGCATCGGGGAAGCTGGCGCCCGACTGGTTCACCAGCGTGACCCATGCGGAGACGTCGAGGCGGCAGGTTTCGGCGTGCTCGCTCAACGTGAGGTTGTAGTCGGCCCACCAGGTCATGCCTCCGGTCTGGTAGGCGAAGCGCGAGCGATGGGGGCCGGCGCGCGCCGCCTCGATATCCCACACCAGCGTGGGCCTGCTGATGAGGCCGCCGGGCAGGCTGGGCAGGCGGATGCCGCTGTGGCTCTGGACCACGCGCACGCTGCCGTCGGCCTGGCGCAGGATGAGGCCGCCCTGCGTGCCCACCAGCGTGCCGCTCACCGTATCCACGCCGTTGGCGCCCGCCTGCTCGACCGTGACCTCGCGGTCGAGGTAACGCGAGAGCAGCTTTGAAGTGCTGGTGAGGTCGAACTCGAAGCTCTGCTCGACCACGCGCGTGCCGCCCGGATCGGTGAGCGAGGCGAAGGCGACGGTCGTGGGATCGATGAGCGCGGGCACGTCGTCCACGCGCAGCAGGTTGCGGCCGGCGCGCAAGTCGAAGCTGCGTTCCTCCCGGACCAGCGCATAACCGGGGATGGTCATGGTCTCGCCTCCGCCGCGGAAGGTGCGCGGGTCGAGCGTGCCGGGGCGGGCGCTGGAATAGACGGTGATGGCGGTCTGGGCGGACGCGGGAAGGCAGAGCGCGCACAGCAGGGCGGCGAGGGGTCGGACGGAGGTCATGGAAATGCCTTTCGTGGGGTCTCCACGCTATGAACGGACAAAAGGGCCGAAAGGGTTCGACGGTTACAATGAAATTCCGCCGCCATTGTCACCGATATGAAATTCCAGGGTACCGACACGTATGTCGCCGACGAGGACCTGAAGCTCGCCGTCAACGCCGCCATCACGCTCGAGCGACCGCTGTTGATCAAGGGCGAGCCCGGCACCGGAAAGACGCTGCTGGCCGAGGAGGTCGCGCGCGCGCTCGGGCGGCCGCTCTACCAATGGCACATCAAGTCGACAACCAAGGCGCAGCAGGGCCTGTACGAGTACGACGCCGTCTCGCGCCTGCGCGACTCCCAGCTTGGCGACCAGCGCGTGGGCGACATCGCCAACTACATCGTGAAGGGCGTGCTCTGGCGGGCCTTCGAAAGCGAGGAGCAGGCGGTGGTGCTGGTGGACGAGATCGACAAGGCCGACATCGAATTCCCCAACGACCTGCTGCGCGAGCTCGACCGCATGGAGTTCCACGTGTACGAGACCCAGCAGACGGTGCGCGCGCGCCACCGGCCGCTCATCTTCATCACTTCCAACAGCGAGAAGGAGCTGCCGGACGCTTTCCTCAGGCGCTGCTTCTTCCACTACATCCGCTTCCCCGACAAGGAGACGATGCAGGCGATCGTCGATGTGCACTACCCGGGCATCAAGAAGCGCCTGCTGCAGGCGGCGCTGGAGGTCTTCTTCGAGGTGCGCGAGATGCCGGGGCTCAAGAAGAAGCCCTCGACCTCGGAGCTCCTGGATTGGCTGAAGCTGCTGCTCGCCGAGGACATCCCGCCAGAGGCTCTGCGCGCGCCGGCGGGGCACCAGGCATCCATCCCGCCGCTCCATGGCGCGCTGCTCAAGAACGAGCAGGACGTGCATCTTTTCGAGCAGCTTGTGTTCCTGCAGAGGCGGGGACGATGACGGAAAACCGGGGTCAGACCCCGAACCATGTAACATCCGGGACAGACCCGCTTTCGCTTGTTTTTTGTGCAATTCCGGGTCTGTCCCCGGTGTAACAATGCTGTTCGACTTTTTTTTCCAGGTTCGCAGGGCGGGCGTTCCCGCGAGCGTGAAGGAGTTCCTCACGCTCCTCGAAGCCCTCGACAAGGGCGTGGTCCACGGCAGCATCGACGACTTCTACACGCTCTCGCGCATCACGCTGGTGAAAGACGAGGCCTACTTCGACCGCTTCGACGTGGCCTTCGCCGCGTACTTCAAGGGCGTCCAGGCGATCCCCGGCGACCTGGTGAGCGAGGTCCCGGCGGAGTGGCTGAAGAAGCTCGCCGAGCGCTGGCTCACCGACGAGGAGAAGAAGCAGATCGAGGCGTTGGGCGGCTGGGACAAGCTGATGGAGACGCTCAAGCAGCGCCTGGAGGAGCAGAAGGGGCGCCACCAGGGCGGCTCCAAATGGATCGGCACCGCGGGCACCTCACCTTTCGGCGCTTACGGCTTCAACCCCGAAGGCGTGCGCATCGGGCAGGACGGCTCGCGCAACCGCCGTGCCGTGAAGGTGTGGGACAAGCGCGAGTTCCGCGACTACGACACCGACCGCGAGCTGGGCACGCGCAACATCAAGATGGCCCTGCGCCGGTTGCGGCGTTTCGCGAGGGATGGCGCGCCCGAGGTGCTCGACCTCGACGGCACCATCCGCTCGACGGCGCGCAACGCGGGCTGGCTCGACATCCGCATGGTGGCGCAGCTGCACAACGCCGTGAAGGTTCTGCTGTTCCTGGATGTCGGCGGCTCGATGGACGACCACATCAAGGGGGTGGAGGAGCTCTTCACCGCCGCGCGCACCGAGTTCAAGAACCTCGAGCACTTCTACTTCCACAACTGCGTCTACGAGACGGTGTGGAAGGACAACCGCCGCCGCCACAACCGCGTGCCGACCGTCGAAGTCATGCGCAAGTACGGCCACGACTACAAGCTGATCTTCGTGGGCGATGCCTCGATGAGCCCTTACGAGCTGGAACAAGCGGGCGGAAGCGTCGAGCACTGGAACGACGAGGCCGGTCGCGTGTGGCTGGAGCGCCTGCTGCGGGCCTGGCCCCACGCGGCATGGCTCAATCCCGTCCCCGAGGAGCATTGGGGCTGGACCACCTCGATCCAGAACATCCAGCGGCTCATGGACGGGCGGATGTACCCGGTGACGGTCGCCGGCCTGGCCGACGCCATGAAAAGCCTCGCGACGAAATCCTAGGCGCGGACGAAACGCCTCACGCCGGACTCGCCGGTTTCCCGCCGCACCTTTCCGGCGTGCTCGAGGTAATGCAGGTGCGCGATCGCCTCGCCCATGGCGAAGCCCATCTGGTGGTCGTCGAGCTTGCGCTTGAAGAGCACGGGCAGCGCCTCGAAGGCTGTGATCGGCCGCGCGCACGCCTCCAGCAGCCGAGTGAGCCGCTCGTCGTGATGCTGGTGCAGTTGACCCACGCGCGCATGCAGCCCGTGGAAGACGCGTTCGTGCGACGGAAGCACCAGCGCATCTGCAGGTAGGTGCCCCAGGCGCGACAAAGAGCCCAGGAACTGCGCGAGCGGGTTGCTCTCGGGCTGGTTGCCCCACACCGCCACGTTGCTGGTAATGCGCGGCAGCACCTGGTCGCTCGAGATGAGCACGTTCAGCTCCGCGCAATACAGCGTCGCCTGCTCGGGCGCGTGGCCGAAGACGGTGACGATCTCCCACTCGCGCGCGCCGAAAGCCAGCTTGTCGCCGTGCATCATGCGGCGATAGCTCTTCGGCAGCTCCGGCACGCCGCGCCGGTAGCCATTGCCCGAGCGCATCTTCTCGCTCCAGCCGGTCGTGTCCAGGCCGTTCAGCTCGAAGAAGCGCACCCCGGTCGCGCGGTCGAACCCCGCGGTGTCGTCGTGCGCGGCGTGGGCCGAGAGGTATTCGGTCGCCGTCATCCAGAAGGGCGCGCCGGTGCGCTCCACGAGCCAGTGCGCGCAACCCACGTGGTCGGGATGGAAATGCGTGACCACGATGTTTTTCACCGGGCGGCCGCCCATCCTCCCGGCCAGGTGTCGCTCCCACAGATCCCAGGTGGCCTGCACACCGTACCCCGTGTCGACGATCGTCCAGCCGTCGCCGTCTTCCAGGAGCCACAGGTTGATGTGGTCGAGCGCGAAGGGCAGCGGCATGCGGATCCACCACACGCCCGGCGCGGCCTCGATGGCCTCGCCCGGTTGCGGTACCCGATCCTCGAAGGGATGCGTTACTTGGTCGTGAAGACCCACAGGCCTTTCCAGGTCGGGCCCGGCGCCTCGGCGCGGAAGTGCTGGATGCGCTTGATGAAGATCTTGTAGAGCTTCACTTCGGGCGCGGCATGGTGCAGGTCCATGAGGAGGGACTCGGCCTCGTCCCAGCGCTGCTTGCGGTATGCCTGCAGCGCCTTCTCCCAGCGCATGACCTGCTGGATGGTGGTGTCGCCTACCTCGCCCTTCTTCCCGAGGGGCTCGTACATGTTCACGCCCTCGACCCGGCCCTTGACGGCGACGGTGTCGATCTCGCGATAGACGAAGTCGGGCGCCGCCTGCACGATCGCCTCGCTTACCAGGATTCCCAGGCCGTACTCCTTGGTGAGCCCCTCCAGCCGCGAGCCGAGGTTCACCGCGTCGCCCATGACGGTATACGCACGGCGGAAGCGCGAGCCCATGTCGCCCACGTTCATCTCCCCGCAGTTGAGGCCCACGCCCACCTGCAGCATCGGCCAGCCGCGCTTGGCGAAATCGGTATCGAGGCCGCGGATGCGCTTCTGCATTTCGAGCGCGGCCGCGACGCCATGGGCGGCGTGGTCGGGATCGGCCACCGGAGCGCCCCAGAAGGCCATGATCGCGTCGCCGATGTACTTGTCGATGGTGCCGCGCTGCTCCTGGATGACCTCGGTCATCGCCGTGAGATACGCGTTCATCATGTCGCGCAGGCCCTCGGCGGTGAGACCCTCGGAGATGGAGGTGAAGTCGCGCACGTCGGAGAAGAGCACCGTCATGACGCGCGACTCGCCGCGCATCGAGTACTCCTCGGGGTTCTTGGACATCTCGTCGACGAGCTCCTTGGGCACGTAGGTGCCGAAAAGCCCGCTCATGAGGCGGCGCGAGCGCGCTTCCGAGAAGAAGCCCCAGGCCATGTTGAGCAGGTAGAGCATGCCCAGCATGGCGACAGGTGCCGCGATGTTGAGCACGAAGTGCTCCTGGCGCCACGCATAGGCGTTGATGGCCACGAGGATCACCACGACGCCGCCCACGGCCAGCGTCGAGGTCACCGCCGACATGCGCGGCAGGAAGATGGCGAAGGGAAGGCCGATGAGCAGGATGGTCAGCACCGAGATCGCCAGCACGAAGTCCGGCTTGTGCATGATCGACTGGTCGAGGAAGCCGCTGATCAGGTTGGCGTGAACCTCCACGCCGGGGAAATCCTCGCGCACGGGTGTGGCGCGCAGGTCGAGCAGGCCCTGGGCCGAGGTGCCCACGATCACGATCTTGTCGCGCAGCTCGTCCTCGGCCACCTTGCCGCGCATCACGTCGGTCGCCGAGACGTAGCGGAATACCCCGCTCGGGCCGCGGAAAGGCACCAGCGCGCTCATGCGCTCGTCCAGCGGGATCTTGAGTGGCCCGATCTCGACCGAAGGAATGGTGGCCAGGTTGCCGGCAAGCGAAGTGGGAGGCCTCACGCGCACCTTCGCGGGCACGTTGCCGAGATAGGTGCGGGCCACGGCGAAGGCCATCGCCTCGTAGTAGTTGTCGCCGTACTTCATGAAGATCGGCACGCGGCGGGTGATGCCGTCGAAGTCGAGCGAGGGGTACAGGTGGCCTGCCGCCGTCGCCTGCTGCTGCAGCATCTCGATGTTGCCGCTATAGCCCGCCGCGAGGTTGTGGATGAAGACCCAGTTGGGATCACCCAGCCCCTTTTCCTCGAAGGTGGGTGGCGGAAGCACCCCTGACTTCTCCGACTTGCCGCCAAGGAAGAATCCCAGCACCACCGGGTGCTTCGCGACCTCCTCGGCGAAGAGGCGGTCGTAGTCCAGTGTCTTGCGCGCCTCGACCAGGAAGGCCTGGAACTTGGGGTCGTCCGCAAACTGCGTCTTGCCGAGCTCCTCGAGGCTCGCCAGCCCCGAGCTGCGGTCGGGCTCCGAGAACACCACGTCGAAGCCCACCACGCGCGTCTTGTACTTCTCGAACATGGCCTGCACGAGGAGCTTCATCTTGTCGCGGCTCCACGGCCAGCGCCCCTCTGCGTTCAGGCTCTTCTCGTCGATGTCGACGATGACGACTCGCGGGTCGAGCGTCTTCGGCATGAAGAAGCGAAGGCGGGCATCGTACGCCCACAGCTCAAGCTGGTTGATGAAGCGCGACTGCGTCCACTCGGCCTCGTGGACGAGGAAAGCGAGCACCAGCGCCACGCCGATCCCGATGCGGATCAGGGCGTTCGCGCTCAGCTTGGGGATCGAGAATCTCGCCACGGCCTTGTCGTTTTGTGGGTAGGCAGCCGGTTTACGGAATGATACCGGTTCGGCCCCGGGAAAGCAGTTTGCGCAGCCGGGTGGCCGTTGCCCCGAGCCAGCCCGCTGCGCCCGTATCTTCGATTCGGGGTCGCAGAGCCTCGATCCATGCCTCGATCGCGCGATGCGCTTGCGCCGTGACGGGTGCTTCCAACCCTTCCGGCGGCGCCAGCCACCTTTCCTCGAGCTCCGGGGCCGCGGCCCACGGACTGGGACGTCCTGCAATTCCGATGAAGCCGATCACCGCCGCGATACCTGCCCAGTCCTCGTGGGGGAACCAGAGGCAAAACTCTTCGCCGGCCTTCTCCCAGCGCAGCCGGATGTGCCGCGTGCCGTGGGGCGCAAGCGAAAGCGAAAGCGTTTCGGCTCCATCTCCACGCTCCTGCGACGGGGCAGCGGCAATCACCAGCCGGCGCCGCAGCGGTGACCGGCGAAGCCGCTCGATGTCGGCTCGCCGGCGCAACGGCCGCACCGGATCGGTCGCGAGGAAGCGGCGCAGCTCGACCTGGAATTCCGGGTAAAGCGCATCCACCGTGGCCTGCGCCTTCAGGCGACGCTCGGCTCCCGCGCCGGCGAACGAAACCTCGCCCACGTGGCGCACGAACACGTCCCCCGCGATCACGTTGCGCCATCCCGCGCGCGCGGCGCGCATGCAGAAGTCCACCTCCTCGCCGTATCCGGTTCCGTACCGTGCCTCATCGAACGCGCCCACGTCATCGAGGCAACGACGCGCGATGTACATGCAGAAGCCCACCGCGGTGGGAATGGATGCGGACCGCCCGGCATTTGCCGAAGCGAAAGCGGCGTCCATGGTTGCCGTCGTCTCTGCGGCGGGAAGCGCGTTCGCGACCAGGGTGCGTGGATAGCTGCAGATCGTGGCGTTGCTGGAGAAGGGCGTTGCCGTGGCAACCGCGGGATCGCCGCGCGCGTGCGCCGTGAGTCGATCGAGCCAGCCTGGAGCGACCTCGGTGTCGCTATTGAGCAGCACCACATCGCGATCCGGGTGCGCCGCCATGCCTTCGTTCACCGAGGCCACGAAGCCGAGGTTGGCCGGATGCTCGATGAGCGATATCGCACCGCTTTTGGCCAGCTCGCGCAACCAGGCACGGATCGAGGGCTCCGGGCTCGCGTCGTCGATGACGAGGAGCTCGCGCGCGGTCGACGTGGGCGAGGCGAGCAGGCTTTCGAGGCAGGCCCGTGTCTCGCGCTCGCCGCGGTACACCGGCACCACGATATCGACGATGGCGGAAGGCACTGCCCCGGATTATTACATTGTCCCTGTAAAATGAGCTTCCTTTCCTAAGGCGCTGATTCATACCGAAAATGCAGCGGATCCCGGAGCTTGGGCCGGCCGTGCTGGTCATCGTCCCGGAGGGCGCCGATGCGTCCCTCCTGGCGGCCACGCGCGCCTCGCTCGCGATCGGGGAGTTGCCCGCCGCGGAGGTGTTCGAGCTCGGTGCCGATGAGCCGCTCGCTGCGGGGTTGGGCCGCATCACGCGCGAGCACGCCCGCCGAGATGTCGCCTGCGTGACCGCTGGAGCGCAGCTGCCACTCGCTTGGGACTTGCGACTCGCCAAGGCCGCTTACGCATCGCCGGAGATCGCGGCCGCAGTGCCCCTGTGCGATGCATCGGCGCTGCATGCGCTGGTGCCGGAGGATCGGCGTGTTGCCGTGGCCGGCCGCGCGGAGATCGTCGATCGCAGCGCCTACTGCATGGGAACGCGTAGCTACTACGAGACGCCCGCGCTTCATCCGATATGCGCGTATCTGCGCGCCGACGCGCTCGGCGAAGGCGTGGATGCGATCGCCGGGATCGACGACGTGCCGCTTGCGCTGAACCTCCTGGCGAATCGGTGGCGCGCCTTGGGCCGCCAGGTCGTCATGTGCGACTTCATCTACGTGGGCTTCGAGGGCGAGGCGCTCGAGCGGGCGCCCGGTATCGATCCGGTCGAGGCGTCGGCATTCGGCCTGCACAGCCCCCTCGGCGGCTTGCGTCGCCGGGTGGCCGAGGCGATCGATGTGGGGTTGCCGCCGGTGTCCGCGCCCGCCCTCGATGCCCGGCCCGTGCAGCTGCACGTCATGCATTTCTGGGGAGGCGGCCTGGACAAGTGGGTGCGCGATTTCGGTCGCGCGGACACGACGCGAACCAACCTCATCCTGGCCACCTATCGCATCGGCGAGCGCGGCGGCCAAAGGGTGGTGCTTTATTCGGATCCCGACGCCAAGGTTCCCATCCATACCTGGGACATCGCGCGCCCGATTCGCGCGACCGCCGTTTCGAGCCTCGAGTACCGGGGCATCCTCGAGCAGGTGGTGAGGGAGTACGGCGTCGAGGCGATCATCGTCTCCTCGCTCATCGGCCACTCGCTCGATGCGCTGCGCACACCGCTTCCGACGCTCGTTGTGGCGCACGACTTCTACCCGTTGTGCCAGTCGATCAACCCGCGCTTCGACGCCGGCGAAACGCTCGACGTCTGGGGGCCCGGGAACCCGCACTACGACGTTCTGGGCCGTCCTTCGGATGAGGATTGGCGCGCGTTGCGCGATGCCTACGTGGCGACCTTGGTGAATCGGCGCATCGAGATGGTGGTGCCGACCGCCTCGGTGGCGCAGACGCTCGCGCGGCTGGAGCCGCGTCTCGCGACGTACCCCATGCGGGTCATCGGCCACGGGATCGATTTCGCGGTGGACAAGCTTTCGCTGGCGAAGGTGGAGTCGGGCAAGCCGTTGCGGCTCGTGGTCCTGGGCCGCATGGCGCAGAACAAGGGCGAGGCGTTGTTGCGCGAGGCCGCGCCCGGACTTCGTGGTATCGCGGAAGTCACGCTCGTCGGATGCGGCCCGCACGCTCCCGAATGGGCGCGGCCCCTTGGGTGGAAAACAATCGAGCGCTACGGGCCCGAAGAGCTTCCGGCCATTCTCGGCAAGATCGCTCCGCACGCCGCGGTCCTCGCTTCGATCGTTCCGGAGACCTTCAGCTACACGCTGAGCGAGCTCTGGGCGTTGGGAATTCCTCCCCTGGCGACGGCGCTCGGCAGCTTCGGCGAGCGCATCCATGATGGCATGGACGGCTTCCTGTTCGAGCCTCGGGCGATGGCGCTTGTCGAGCTCGTGCGCTCTTTGCATGCCGATTCGGCGAAGCTGGGGAGAGTCGCCCTCCGAGTGGCGCAAATGGCCTCCACGAGAACCGCGCGCGCCATGGTGGCGGATTATCATTCCGTCCTCCCGCTGGAGCCTCGGCCGATGGCGCGGTTCGAGGTTGGCGTCGGCACCGAGACCGCCCTCACCGAGCCGTATCGCCACCTGCAGCAGGCTTATGCGCACCTGCAGGGGGCTTACGACGATCTCTCCGGGGCGTATGGAAAGACGAACGAGGCCTACGCGCATGCGAAAGCCGAGTTCGAGCGCGTGAGCGCGGAACTGGCGGCGCTGCGTGCCCTCTGCCAGGAGTACGGCGAGCAACTGGAAACGTTGAACCTCAAGCGCCGCTGGTGGCGCGCGCCCGAGGCGCAGCGCCTGGTGGAGGAAATGCGCGCGAAGCTCGAGCCCGCCGCGAACAAGATCAGCACATGACGCAGGAGACTTGCATGGAAGACAAGACGGGCTACGCGGCGCGCTTCGCGTGGGCGGAGAGGCTCTCGCCGCGGTTGCTCAAGTCGCCGTGGTGGATCGGTCACATCCCTTTCGCCTTCGAGCTGATAGGGCGGCTCAAGCCGCGCGTGACCGTGGAGCTCGGTACCTACAGCGGCTCTTCGTTCGCCGCTTTCTGCCAGGCGGTGGAGGCCTCGGGTGGCGGACACTGCTATGGAGTGGACCTGTGGGAGGGCGACATCCACATGGGCCGCTTCGACGAGACGCTCTTCAACGAGATCAACGACTACCTCGCCGGCGAGCATCCCGGCACCGCCACGCTCGTGCGCAAGGACTTCAACGAGGCGGTGTCGCAGTTCGCCGACGGCAGCATCGACCTGCTGCACATCGACGGCACGCACACGTACGAGGCGGTAGGCAACGACTTTCGCACCTGGCTGCCGAAGATGTCCGACCGCTCGGTCGTCATGTTCCACGACATCAATGTGACCGTGCAGAACGCGGGCCCGGCCGCGCTCAAGTTCGGCGTGCGCAAGCTCTTCGACGAGGTGAAGGGCGCTTATCCCCATTTCGAGTTCGCGCACTGCTACGGCCTGGGCGTGCTGGTCACGGGGAAAAACGCCCCCGCCGAAGTCATGGAGCTGGTCGAGATGTCGCGCGTCCCGGGCTTCTCGGATTACTTCGAGGCGAAGGGCGCGGCCGTTTCGCGCCGCTTCCAGGACATGAACGTGGCGCTTCCGGTGCACGATCCGTATTCCGCCGCCGCCCCGCTGTGGCGCCGCGCGGTCAACAAGCTGCACCGGGTGTCGAGGCGCCTCATCGGCTCATGAACGAGGCCAACCAGGTACGGCTGCTCGCCTTCTACTTCCCGCAGTTCCACGCCATTCCCGAGAACGACGAATGGTGGGGCAGGGGCTTCACCGACTGGGTGAACGTGCGGCGCGCGCAACCGCAGTTCCGCGGCCATTACCAGCCGCGCGTCCCGCTGGGCGGGCGCTATTACGACCAGTCCGACAAGGAAACGCTCGCGTGGCAGATCGACCTCGCGAAGTCCCACGGCCTGTCCGGCTTCTGCCACTACCACTACTGGTTCGACGGCAAGCAGTTGCTGGAAAAGCCCACCAACATGGTGATGGATTCGCCCGACCTCGACTTCCCGTTCTGCCTCGCGTGGGCGAACGAGACGTGGTCGCGGCGCTGGGACGGGCGCGATCATCACATCCTGCAGGAGCAGACCCACCGGCCCGACAAGGAGCTGTGGCAACGTCATTTCGATTATCTCTTCCGCGCCTGGAGCGATCCACGCTCGATCAAGGTGGACGGAAAACCCGTTTTCCTTGTCTATCGCGCGCATCGCATCACCCAGATCGGCGACATGTTCGATTTCTGGCGGGAGGAAGCGCATCGACGCGGACTTCCCGGGATCTATCTCATCTCGATGAAGCAATACGAGTTCCCGTTGCCGGAGGTGCTGAGGCACTTCGATGCCACGATGCAGTTCCAGCCGTTCGAGGCCATCTACTCGCCCGATTACGAAGGCACGGTGCTGGAGACGAGCAAGCCGGTCGCCGCGCTGCGCCTGCTGCCCGAACGGGTCCAGGACGTGCTGCGGGCCATCCGCTACAAGCTCTTCTCGGGCCTCACCTTCTACGACTACGACATGGTCTGGAAGCAGATCCTCAAGGTGGAGCGCGAGGGCGGAATCCCCGCTTTCCCGGGCGCGTTCGTGGATTGGGACAACACGGCGCGCTACGTGAAGCGCGCACGCATTTTCAAGGGCGCCTCGCCCGAGCGTTTCGAGCACTGGTTCCGGCAGCTGGTCGAAGTGACTTCGCGGCGGCCCGACCCGGAGCAGCTCATCTTCCTCAACGCCTGGAACGAATGGGCGGAGGGGACTTACCTCGAGCCCGACGAGCGCCATGGGCACAAGTACCTCGAGGCGGTGAAACGCTGTCTCGAAGGCCAGCCGGCCATGGCCGGCGGAAACGCCGCCAGGATGGCGGCGGATTGACGAAGCGGAAACGCGACTTGCAACCCGATGGAAAGGAACGACACCATGCTCAACGCTCTCGCCCGGGCCCTCAAGCTCAATCCCTCCCCCAGGAACCGCGAGGCAACTCCGCTGTATCGCAGCAGGTTCGGCGGCCTCTGGATCGATCGCGCCGATGCGCTCGAGGTGCTGCAGCGCAAGCTGCGGGACGGGGAGGTCCATCCGGACGTGGCGGAGGCGCTGCGCTACTACATCGAGCATGGCTACGTGATCTTCGAACAGGCCGTCTCTCACCAGGTGATCGACGAGTACCTGGCGTTCTTCGAGCGCGCATGGTCGGATCCGCCGCGGGGCATCTATGCGCACAGCGGCGGCCAGGTGCATCCGCTCGGCAAGGAGCTGTACGACAAGGTCGCGAAGGTGAGCGACCTGCATTACTACTTTCCCCGTGCCGCGGACCTTGTCTTCGCGCCGCGCATCCGCAGCTTCCTGGAGGCCATCTACGAGAGGCCGGCCGTCGTCTTCCAGACGATGTCGATGCGCAAGGGCTCGGAGGAGCCGTTGCACACCGATACGGGCCCGCTCACGCTCACCGAGCCCATGTCGCTGGCCGCTTCCTGGATCGCGCTCGAGGACGTGCGTCCCGGCGCGGGCGCGCTGCAGTTCGTGCCCGGCAGCCATGCGCTGCCCGAAGTCCTGAACAACGGCGTATCCAAGGGGCACAACGGCGACTATGGCGCGTACCACAAGGTGCTGCAGGAGACGTTGCGCATGTGCGAGGCGCGTGGGCTCCCGACACGGCAATTCATGGCTCGGAAGGGCGACGTCCTCATCTGGGCTGCCGACCTGATGCACGGCGGCGCCCCGATCGACGATCCCTCGCTGACGCGCAAGAGCTTGGTCTCCCACTACATGCCGCTCGGGGTAATGGCGACGTTCTACGATTTCTCGACGGTGAGCTACGTCCCCTACGCCAATGGTGGATGGCGCCTGGACCGCATCGATACGGGCTCGAGCTGAGAGGTTCACCTCGCCATGAAGGGGCGCTCCACCCATCGGTAGGATGCCCAGGACGTAACCAGGACCAGCGAGAGGTAGGCGGGAAACGACCAACCGCTCGAATGCAGCACGCCAAAGTGGTTCCAGGCGAGCAGCAAGGGCACGTGGTACAGGTAAGCCGAATAACTGGTGCGGCCCACGAAGAGCCAGGGTTTCAGCAGCGGCGTCTTCAGGCGCTCGGGCAGCCCGCGCGCCGCGGCAAACACGAGGCAAGCCAACGCGGTGAGTGTCGCGAGCCACGAGGCCGTGAAGCCCAGGGCGTTCGCGCCTCCCAGCCCGTAGATCCCGTACAGCGCCAGGGCCGCGGCAATCGCCACCGCGAGCCACATGCCTTGCTCGGGCATTGTGATGTGCCCGCGTCGCGACGCAAGCCATGCCATCGCCAAACCCATGCCGGCGGCGAAGTGGGCCAGGTATCCGGGCAACTGCGTGAGCATCAAGTGCCGCACCGCCTCCTCGGGCACGCCCCAACGCGCGCCTTGCCTGAGCTGGAAGCGCACGATCGGCTCCATGTCGGTCATGGCGAGCACACGCCAGGCCGCTGCGATGGCGGTAGCGATCACGATGCTTCCGAAGGGATGGCGCACGAAGATCGGTGCGAGCAGCGGAAGCAGCAGGTAGAACTGGGCCTCCAGCGCGAGGCTCCAGAGCGGCCCGTTGATGCCGAAGGAGGCGCTGGTGAGCGGCGTCGTGTAGTGCAGAAAGAGGGCGTGCGCGATGCCGTTATAGGCGATGTGCCCCGGGTTGTAGCGGTAGTACGCGAGGCCATGCAGCAGCGGCAGGAACAACAGGAAAAGGAATGCGAGCTGCACGTAGTAGGCAGGCACGATGCGGCGCACACGGCGGCGATAGAACTCGCGCACGCTGGGCCGTGGTCCGCCCTCGAGCCGCTGCAGCGCCCACGGCATCACCAGCAGGAAGCCCGTGAGCAGGAAGAAGAGGTCGACGCCGAGGTAGCCGTTGCGGGCGATGACCGCCAGCGGTTGCCAGCCGTCCAAGAGGCGATGCCACGGGTCGTTCGCCGCCGGATCGCGCAGCACCGTGTAGTGGAAGACGATCACGAGCGCGATCGCGAGCGCGCGCAGGCCCTCCACCGGATCGAGCTGGCCCACGCGCGCGCGCACGCCCTCGCCGGGAGGGCGTTGCCCGGGCATCAAGGCGCCGCTTTGCCCTTGGCGCGCTTCACCAGGTAGACGATCTCGGTCTCGCCGTCGGCGCTTTCGTGCACGCCGATGTAGTGGCCGATGGCCTGGGTCGCCTTCACGCCGACGGCCGTGAGCAATCCCAGGAACGACGCGTCGGGCAGCCGGTACGCCGGCGTGAGCAGGTAGTCGAGGCCGAAACGCTCGCCCAGGGCGCGCACCATCGCGCCCCCCGGGGCGAACTGCGCGGTCTCGGGTCGTGCCCACGCCCAGTTCCACGTCCGGTCGCGACGCCGATACATGCCGAGGAGCTCGGCGGGCGCTTCCACACGGCGCTCATCGGCGTACGTGAAGACGAGCGAAGAGGTCGCCTGGTCGAACGAGACGCCCTGGGTCGACTGGAAGCGCCAGTGCCGGTTCAGGAGCCCCTGCAGCGCCTCCATCTCGTCGCACGCCTCCACGAGATACTGCTGCGCCTCGGCCGTGAGCGGCGGTTGGAAATCGGGCTGGGACGCTGCCATGCCCGGCAGCATACAAAGAAAAAGCCGGGGAATCACCACGATTCCCCGGCTTCATTGGTGGAGGCGGCGAGAATCGAACTCGCGTCCGCAAGCCTTCCACAGACAGTTCTACATGCGTAGCCAGGCCATTTGAGTTACGCGCCTCCCCGCAGACCGGCGAGCTTGGAGACGTTGAGCCACCTTGGATTTAGCGGTGAGAGAAGTGGCCCCTCCTACCGCGATCCCATGAATATGACTGTGCGTCCGTCTTTACGAGCCCGGCCGGGCGCATGGGCACACCCGGGGCACAGTCCGGCCGGTATTAGGCGGCCAGAGCGTAGTTGCTATCGTTGGCGACTATTGTCGTTAGCGGCTGTATTTACGAGGTAGTCCGCGCCTCGGCATGCCCTGCACTGCTTCCGAGCCCACGTCGAAACCGGATCGCCCCCTTGAAATGGGGTCTTGCTCCAGCGACTTCGAATTATACGCGGTGATGCAGCGTATCCTTCGTCCATTGGGACACCCTGCAGGTGGGGCCGTTCCCGCTCCATTACAAGGACAACACATGGCTTCTCTCAGAATCCTCGGCATCGTCCTCATCGTCGCGGGCGCGCTGGCGCTCGCCTACGGCGGGTTCAGCTATACGAAGGAAACCCACAAGGCCGAGATCGGGCCGCTCAAGCTGTCGGTAGCCGAGAAGGACCGGGTGAACGTGCCGCAGTGGGCGGGGCTCGCCTCGATCGCCGCGGGCGTGGTGCTGCTGGTGGTGGGGAAGAAAAAGTAGATCGGGCCCCGGCCTTCGCCGCGGCGACGCCTGAAAGCGTCAGCTGCGCAGCAAGGGCAACGCCTCGAAGCGACGCCCGAAAATGCCGGCGGCGTCCGCGCCCCACCAATCCGTCGCCACCGTGGTCCACAGGCGCCGCGTGTCGATCACCGGGGCGGGCCCGCCTATCGGGTGCAGGTCCTGGACCGGGGGCGGCTCGCCGTACAGCCCTCCCTTCACGCGGCCCCCGAGGACGAAGTGGGTCGTGCCGAGGCCGTGGTGCGTCCCGCGGTCCTCGTTCTCGATGGGGGAGCGGCCGAACTCGTCATAGGTTGCAACGAGCGTTTCGTCCCAGCGGCCGATCTCGATCATTCCGGAGCGCAGCGCCGACAGGCCTTCGGCCAAGCGCTTCAAAGCATCGCCGTGGTACTCGAGCTGCTTCCAGTGGGTATCGACGGAATGGTGCTTGTCGCCATCGAGGCCGTTCAGGGCGACATGGATCACGGGCAGGGTCGGGGCTGCGGCCGCGAGCTCCACCGCGCAGCGCATCGCCTGCCCGAAGGGATCCGAAGGAAACACGGTGCGCAGGTTGGTCGTGGCGAAGGCGCCCGGATCGCGCGCGAGCCGCGCTGCCCCGGGTTGGTTCACGCTCACGGTGCAATCGGCCAGCCGCCGCTTCGCGAGCAGCTCGTCGGCGAAATGCACCTGGACCGTGCCGAGCCGCTCGCCGCGGAACGGCCCCATCGGATCGAGCGCGCGGATGTCGAGAGTTTCGAACGCCACGGCGGAGGCATCGGACCGCGCACCCAGCGCGCGCGAAACCCAACCTTCGCCCAGGATCTCCGTGTCGTTGGCGGTGAAGGCGATCTCGATGTCCCGGTAGTGCTGCTGCGTGCCTTCGGGATAGCCGATGCCTTGCAGCAGCGCAAGCTCACGCCGTTCCCACAGTGGCACCAGCGCCGCAAGCGAGGGATGGAATCCCTGGGAATCCGTTACCTTCATCACCGCATCGCGCGGCACCGCGATCGTCGGCCGCTTCTCGTAGTACCGGCGGTTGGTGTAGGGCACCCAGGTGTTGAAACCGTCGTTGCCGCCGTAGAGGAACACCATCACCAGCAATCTGTTTCGCCCGGAGGCGGCAAGCGCCGGCACCGAGAGCGCGAGTGGCGCCGCGGCCAGGGCCTGCAGCAACCGGCGGCGGGTTGGCGAAATCTTCTTCATGCGGCGCGCGCCCTGATCCAGCGGTCGATCTCCGAGACCGACTGCACCACGGCATCCGCGCCCCATTGCGACGGCGCCGGGCCGTCGCCCAGGTATCCGTAACCCGCGACGATGACCGGCATGCCAGCCGCGCGTGCGGCCTGGACGTCGCGTTCGTCGTCACCAATGTAGAGCGTGCGCGACGGTTCCACGCCGAGCTTGGCGGCAGCGAAGAGCAGGGGATCGGGAAACGGCTTGGGCCGTGGGCAGGTGTCCCCGCCCACGACGATCGCCGCGCGCTCCGAAAGGCCCAGTCCCTCGATCAACGGGTTGGCGAAGCGCTCGGCCTTGTTGGTCACCACGCCCCAGGCAACGCCCCCGGATTCGAGCGCCGCCAGGAGCTCGTCCATGCCCGGGAAGAGCTGCGTGCCGATGCAGAGGTTGTCCTTGTAGATATCGAGGAACTCGTCGCGCATCGCCATGTAGTCGGGATGCTCGGTGGTCATGTCGAAGGCCGAACAGATCATTCCGCGCGCGCCCTTGGAGACGTGCGGGCGCACTTTCACCGAGGCAACGGGCGCCAACCCGCGCTTTTCGCGCATCAGGTTCACGGTGCGCGCCATGTCGGGCGCGGTGTCGGCGAGGGTTCCGTCGAGGTCGAAGAGCACCGCGCCGATAGCGGCCTCACCCACGACGCGCGCCCATGAGGTAATTGACGTCCACGTCCCGGCCCAGCGCATAAACCTTGGTGAGCGGATTGTAGGTCATGCCGGTGAGGTCCCGGACCTCGAGCGCGGCCTCGCGGCAGTACGCGGCGAGCTCCGAAGGGCGGATGAAGCGGCGGTACTCGTGGGTGCCCTTGGGCAGCAGCCGCAGGATGTGCTCGGCGCCGACGATGGCGAAAAGGAACGACTTCGCGTTGCGGTTGATGGTGGAGAAGAACACCCACCCGCCCGGGCGCACGAGCCGGGCGCAAGCGCGCACGATCGAGGCGGGCTCGGGAACATGCTCGAGCATCTCCATGCACGTCACCACATCGAAGGCCGCAGGCATCTCTTCGGCGAGCGCCTCCGCGGAAACGAGCCGGTAGTCCACGTCGCGGCCGCTCTCGAGGCGATGCAGCATCGCGACCTTGAGGGGCTTTTCGGCCAGGTCGATGCCGGTCACGCGCGCGCCTTTCGCGGCCATCGCTTCGGCGAGTATCCCGCCGCCGCAGCCCACGTCCACCACGGACTTGCCCGCAAGGCCTTCGGCCATCCGCTCTATGTGCGCGAGCCGCAACGGGTTGATCTCGTGAAGCGGGCGGAACTCGCTCGTGGGGTCCCACCAGCGGTGCGCGAGCGCGCTGAATTTCGCGAGCTCCGCGGGATCGTGATTCACGCCTGCAGCCGTTTGCGCCACCACGTGGCCTTCTCCTTCAGGTCGTTTTCCTCGATGCCGCGCAACTGCCGCTGCTCGAGCCGCGGCTCGCCGTCCACCCACACGTGTGTCACGTGCTCGCGCCCCGCCGCATACAGAAGGTGCGAGACCGCATCGAAGAGGGGGAGGGTCTCCAAGGAAGAAAGTTCCACCGCGGCGAGATCCGCGGCCTTGCCCGGCTCGATCGAGCCGATGCGATCGTCCATGCCCAGGGCACGGGCGCCGTCCAGCGTGGCCATCTCGAGCGCATCGGCCGCGCTCACCACCGCGGCATCGCCGCTCGCGCCCTTGGCCAGCAAGGCCGCGGTGCGCATCTCGGTGAGCACGTCGAGGCGATTGTTGCTCGCGGCGCCGTCGGTCCCCAACGTCACGCGCACGCCGCGGGCGCGCATGTCGGCCACGCGCGCGATGCCGCTCGCCAGCTTGAGGTTCGACGAAGGGCAGTGCGCCACGCTCACGCCTTCGCGAGCCATCACGTCGAGCTCGGCATCGTCGTGGTGGACGGCGTGCACGGCGATGAGCCGCGGCCCGACGACACCCAGCTTGCGCAGGCGCTCGAAGGGCCGCATGCCATGCTGCTTCAGGCCTTCCTCGATCTCGCCGCGCGTCTCGTGCACGTGGCAATGGATCGGCAGGTCGAGCTCCTCGGCCAGCACGGCGATGCGACGCAGCGTTTCATCCCCGACGGTATAGGGTGCGTGAGGCGCGAGACTGAAGGAAAGCGTGGCCTCGCCGCGATAGGCATCGCGCATGGCGAGGCCTTTCTTGAGATAGCCCGCCGCATCGGCGGCATAGGCGCTGGGGAACTCGATCGCGATGATGCCCAGGCACGCCCGGATGCCGGCCCGCAGGGCAGCGCGAGCCGTCGCCTCGGGGAAGAAGTACATATCGTTCACGCAGGTGACGCCCCCACGAAGCATCTCCGCCGCGGCGAGCAGGCTTCCGTCGTGGACGAACTCGTCGCTCACGTGCCTGCCCTCGGCCGGCCAGACATGGTCCTTCAGCCACGTCATGAGCGGCATGTCGTCGGCCAGTCCACGCATCAAGGTCATCGCGGCATGGCAATGCATGTTGACGAGGCCGGGAATCAGCAGGTGCCGGTCGAGCCGCACGACCTTCCCCCCATCGAAACGGGCGAGGGCATCGGCGGTCGGCAATAGGGCAACTATCCGACCATCGCGCACGGCCACCGCGTAGTCCGCGAGCACGGCCCGGGGCATGACGGGCGCCACATGGGCGGCGCAGATCAGGGTGTCGACTTTTTCCATCGAGAAAGCATTTCACCACAGAGAGCGGGAAACAAGACCGGGGACAGACCCTGAACCAGGCAAAGGCGAAAACCAGGGTCTGTCCCCACCAGGCAAAGGCTTAACCAGGGGCTGGCCCAACAAACAAAAAGCCCCGCCGAGGCGGGGCTTTTCGCGGAGCAGGTGAAGCTTACTGGCGAACGCCCTTGAACTCGATGTCCACGCGGCGGTTCTTCTGGCGGCCTTCGGCCGTCTTGTTGGTCGCAACCGGCTGCGACTCGCCCTTGCCGATGGTGGTGATCTTCGAGTTCGGGATTCCCTTGCTCACCAGGTAGTCCTTGACCGCGGCGGCGCGACGCTCGGACAGGCGCTGGTTGTACGCATCGGAGCCGATCGAATCGGTGTGCCCGGTGGCGATCACGAGCTCGAGGTCCACGCCGCGCAACTTGGCCATGGCGTCATCGATGCTCTTGCGGCCGTCGGGACGCAGCACGGACTTGTCGAAGTCGAAGAGCGCGTCGGCCTGGATGACGACGGCCTGCCGCACCGAGGACGGCGCAGGACGCGCGGGCTGGGCGGGAGTTGTCGGGGCCGCGGGCGTTGCCGGTGCCGCCGGAGCGGAGGGCGCGGCGGGCGTGGGCGCGGCCGGGCGGGCGGGCGCAGCGGTACCGGCGCACTCAGGGAGCACCCGACCGGACGTGACCACGCACGCGCCTGAGCCGTCTTTCACGGCATTGCCGGCGCTGTCCTGGAGGTTGGGGGTGACGTTGGCGGTTGCGGAGCCGGCGGCGAGTGCGATCGCGCAACCGAGCGTCAGCCTGCCAAGCGAAGAAATGTTCATGTTCGGAACTCCCAAGAGGATTTGGATGGTTGTTTACCGCTACTTTTTTCTCTGAGGCTCACGCCAAAACTTGCTCGCGCCATCATACACAAAGGCCCCTCCGGTCCACAACCGAAAGTGGGGCTTTTCGCAACAGTAAAGCGCTCCACGGTTGTATTTTCACCACATGTCGATGGATCGCCCGAATCGTGGAAAGTGCCCTGCCGGTGTGGTAGAATTTCGCTTTCCGCGCTTCTGAAAAAATAAATAAAAACAAGAAGTTATCCCACCCGCTTGCCCTCATCGCCCCCCATGGAATCGTTCGCCAAGGAAACCCACCCGATCAGCCTCGAGCAGGAGATGCGCCGCTCGTACCTCGACTACGCGATGAGCGTGATCGTGGGCCGCGCGCTCCCCGATGTCCGCGATGGCCTGAAGCCCGTCCATCGCCGCGCGCTGTTCGCGATGCACGAGGTTTCCAACGACTGGAACAAGGCCTACAAGAAGTCGGCCCGCATCGTTGGAGACGTGATGGGCAAGTACCATCCGCACGGCGATACCGCGATCTACGACACGATCGTGCGCATGGCGCAGGATTTCAGCCTGCGCTACCCACTGGTGGACGGGCAGGGCAACTTCGGCTCGGTGGACGGCGACAACGCCGCGGCCATGCGCTACACCGAGATCCGCATGGCGAAGATCGCGCACGAGCTGCTCGCCGACCTGGACAAGGAAACCGTCGACTTCGGGCCCAACTACGACGGCAGCGAGCGCGAGCCGCTGGTGCTGCCCTCCAAGTTCCCCAACCTGCTGGTGAACGGCTCGTCGGGCATCGCCGTCGGCATGGCGACGAACATCCCGCCCCACAACCTGGGCGAGGTGATCGACGCGTGCCTCGCGCTGCTGAAGGCTCCCGACATCACGATCGAGGAGCTGATCAGGATCATTCCCGCGCCGGACTTCCCCACGGCCGGCATCATCTATGGTGTCTCCGGCGTGCAGGAGGGCTACCTCACCGGCCGTGGACGCGTGATCATGCGCGCGCGCACCCACGTCGAGGACATCGGCCGCGGCGAGCGCCAGGCGATCATCATCGACGAGCTGCCCTACCAGGTGAACAAGGCGCAGCTGCTCATCAAGATCGGCGAGCTGGTGCGCGAGAAGCGCCTCGAGGGCATCTCGGACCTGCGCGACGAATCCGACAAGCGCGGCATGCGCGCGGTGATCGAGCTCAAGCGCGGCGAGGTCGCCGAGATCGTGCTGAACAACCTCTACAAGCTCACGCCGATGCAGGAGTCGTTCGGCATGAACATGGTGGCGCTGGTGGACAACCAGCCCAAGCTGCTCAACCTGAGGCAGTTCCTCGACGCCTTCCTGCGCCATCGCCGAGAGGTGGTCACGCGGCGCACGGTGTTCGACCTGCGCAAGGCGCGCGACCGCGGCCACATCCTCGAGGGCCTCGCGGTGGCACTGTCCAACGTGGACGAGGTCATCGCGATCATCAAGGCGGCGGCCACCCCCGCGATCGCCCGCACCGGCCTCATGGGACGCACGTGGCGCTCCTCGCTCGTGGAGGAAATGCTCCGGCGCGGCTCGGCCGAGCAGTATCGTCCCGAGGCCCTGCCGCGCGAATTCGGGCTCGTGAAGGACGAATCGGGCTCCTCCGGCGGCTATCGCCTCTCGGATGTCCAGGCGCAGCGCATCCTCGAGATGCAGTTGCAGCGCCTCACCGGGCTCGAGCAGGACAAGATCCTGTCGGAGTACCGCGAGGTGATCGCGACCATCGAGGACCTCCTCGACATCCTGTCCAAGCCCGAGCGCGTCACGCAGATCATCGGCGACGAGCTCCTCGAGGTAAAGCGCGAGTTCGGCGACAAGCGGCGCAGCGAGATCGTCGTGAACGGCGAGGAGCTGCAGCTGGAGGACCTCATCACGCCGGAGGACGTGGTGGTCACGCTCTCGCACGCCGGCTACATCAAGAGCCAGCCGCTCGACGAGTACCGCGCGCAGAAGCGCGGGGGCCGCGGCAAGCAGGCGACCGCCACGAAGGAAGACGACTTCATCGAGAAGCTCTTTATCGCCAACACGCACGACTACGTGCTTTGCTTCTCGAACAAGGGCAAGGTCTATTGGATCAAGGTGTACGAGGTTCCGCAGGGCAGCCGCAACAGCCGCGGCAAGCCCATCGTGAACATCGTGCAGCTCGAGGAGGACGAGCGGATCAACGCGATCCTGCCGGTGCGCGAGTTTCCCGAGGACCGCTACGTCTTCTTCGCCACCGAGCAGGGCGTCGTCAAGAAGACCCAGCTCGCGGATTTCTCGCGCCCGCGTCCCTCCGGGATCATCGCGGTGGACCTCGACGAGGGCGATCGGCTGGTGGGCGTGGCCATCACCGACGGCAAGCACGACGTGATGCTCTTCTCCGACGAAGGCAAGGCCGTGCGCTTCGACGAGAACGACGTGCGCCCGATGGGGCGCGGCGCCCGCGGCGTGCGCGGCATGAACCTCGCCAAGGGCGGCAAGGTGATCGCCCTGCTGGTGGCGGAGGACGAATCCCAGAGCGTGCTCACGGCCACCGAGAACGGTTACGGCAAGCGCACGCCGATCGTGGAGCACACGCGTCACGGCCGCGGCACGCAGGGGATGATCGCGATCCAGACTTCGGAGCGCAACGGCAAGGTGGTCGCCGCCACGCTGGTCTCGGCCGACGACGAGATCATGCTCATCACCTCGGGCGGCGTGTTGATCCGCACGCGGGTGAACGAGATCCGCGAGATGAGCCGATCCACCCAGGGGGTCACGCTCATCAACCTGGACGAGGGCGAGAAGCTCTCCGGCCTGCAGTGCATCTTCGACCGCGACGACGAGAACGGCGAAAACGGCAACGGCAATGGGCACGGCAATGGAAGCGGCAGGGTCAATGGGAACGGCGTCGATGGCAACCCGGCCTGACATCAAGGCCGTGACTCGCATCTTCAACTTCGGCGCCGGGCCCGCCACCATGCCCGTGGAGGTGCTCGAGAAGGCCAAGTGGGAGCTGGTCAACTGGCACGAGGCCGGCATGTCGGTGATGGAGATGAGCCATCGCGGCAAGGAATTCACCCGCATCGCCGCGGAGGCCGAGGCCGACCTGCGCAAGCTCGCGGCGATTCCAGCCAATTACAAGGTGTTGTTCCTCCAGGGCGGGGCGACGATGCAGTTCGCCGCCGTGCCGATGAACCTGCTGCGCGGCAGGACGGGCGCCGACTTCGTGCATACCGGCGAATGGTCGAAGAAGGCCATCGCGGAATTCCGCAAGTACGCCACGCCAACGGTCGCGGCAACGAGCGAGGACCGCAACTTCACTTACGTGCCTAAGCGCGAGACCTGGAAGCTTTCTCCCGATGCGGCGTACGTGCACATCTGCAGCAACGAGACCATCGGCGGCGTCGAATACCACTTCACGCCGGATACCGGATCGGTGCCTTTGGTGGCGGACATGTCTTCCCACATCCTTTCGCGCCCCCTGGACGTCCCGCGTTACGGCCTCATCTACGCGGGCGCGCAGAAGAACATCGGGCCGGCGGGCCTGGTGCTGGTCATCGTGCGCGAGGACCTGATCGGGCAGGCGCTCAAGGAAACGCCCAACGTGCTCGATTACAAGCTGATGGCCGAGAACGACTCGATGCTCAACACGCCACCCACGTTTTCGGTCTATCTCGCCGGCCTCACCTTCAAGTGGCTGCTCGAGCGCGGCGGTCTCGCTGCCGTTGAGAAGGTGAATATCCGCAAGGCTGCGCTGCTCTACGACTACATCGACTCGCAGGATTTCTATTCCAATCCCGTGGCGAAGGAGGACCGCTCGCGCATGAACGTGCCCTTCCGCCTGCGCGACGACAGGCTCGACGCCGAGTTCCTGGCCCAGGCCGAAGCGCGTGGATTGTCGCAGTTGAAGGGGCATCGCTCGGTGGGCGGCATGCGCGCTTCCATCTACAACGCGATGCCGATCGAAGGCGTCGAGGCGCTCGTGGGATTCATGGAAGAGTTCCGCAAGAAGCACGCCTGAGGGCGCCACGCATGGGCGCGCCTCGCCGCATCGCCGTCTTCAACGCCATCTCCGCCAAGGGCCTGGAGCGTTTCCCGCCCGAGTCGTACACCGTCGGCAAGGGCCTTGCCGATGCGGACGCGATCCTGTTGCGCTCCCACGTGCTGCAGGAAGCGGATGTCCCCGCGAGCGTGAAGGCCATCGGCCGCGCCGGGACGGGGGTGAACAACATTCCGGTCGACGCCATGAGCCGGCGCGGCGTGCCTGTGTTCAACGCCCCCGGCGCCAATGCCAACGCGGTCAAGGAGCTGGTGCTCGCGGCGATCCTCGCCGCATCGCGCAACATCGTTCCTGCAGCCGCCTACGTCCAGTCGCTCGTCCCGGGACCGGACTTCGAAAAGAGGGTCGAGGACGGCAAGAAGCAGTTCGCCGGCCACGAGCTGCCGGGCCGCACGCTCGGCATCGTGGGCCTGGGCGCGATCGGCGGGCTGGTCGCCGACACGGCGATCAAGCTCGGCATGCGCGTGACCGGCTTCGACCCGCACATCACCGTCGACAACGCCTGGCGGCTCCCGGCGAGCGTGCGGCGCGCGGGCTCGATCGAGGAGGTGCTCAAGCACTGCGAGTTCGTGAGCCTGCACGTCCCGCTCGTGGACTCGACGCGCAACCTCATCGACGCGGCGAAGCTCGGGGTTGCCCGTCGCGGAATGGTCCTGCTCAACTTTTCGCGCGAGGGCATCGTTGACGAGGAGGCCGTGCTGCACGCGCTCGCGGAGAAACGCCTGCGCAGGTACGTGACCGATTTCCCGAGCGAGCGGCTGCAGGGAGCCGGCGGCGTGCTCGCCCTGCCGCACTTGGGCGCGTCCACCGAGGAGGCCGAGGAGAATTGCGCGCTCATGGTGGTGGACCAGCTGCGCGACTTCCTCGAGCACGGCAACATCCGCAACTCGGTGAACTTCCCGGCGGTGGAGATGGCGCGCGAATCGCCGCACCGCATCGCGATCGCCAACGCCAACGTGCCGAACATGCTCGGGCAGATTTCGACTACGATGGCGCAAGCCGGCCTCAACATCCACAACATGGTCAACAAATCGCGCGGCGAGATGGCGTACACGCTCGTCGACCTCGACAGCCCCGCCGCCCCCGAAGTGATCCAGCGCATCGCACGCATCCCCGGCGTCCTCGCGATCCGCGACATCCCTGCATGAGCTCTGAAGAGCTGCACCGCCTGCGCGAATCCATCGACCGCATCGATGAGCGCATCCTGGAGGCGCTGAACGAGCGAGCGCGCCTGGCGCGCGCGGTCGGCTCGCTCAAGGTGGGCCAGGCCTATCGGCCCGAGCGCGAGGCGCAGGTGCTTCGGCGCGTGAAGGAGCGCAATCCCGGCCCGCTCGGCGGGGAAACCGTCGCGTTGCTCTTCCGCGAGATCATGTCCGCGTGCCTGGCGCTCGAGCGGCCGATCACCGTGGCCTACCTCGGGCCCAAGGGCACGTTCAGCGAGCGCGCCACCCTCAAGCATTTCGGCCTCGCCGCCGACGCGCTGGCGGTGGCCTCCATCGACGAGGTGTTCCGCTCGGTGGAGTCCGGCGCCGCCGATTTCGGCGTGGTGCCCGTGGAGAATTCCACCGAGGGCGCGGTCGGCCGCTCGCTCGACCTCATGCCGCAGACGCCGATGCGCGTTTGCGGGGAGGTCATCGTGCGCATCCATCACAACCTCATGGCGAAGGTGGCGCCGAAGGCCTTCGACGACATCCGCCGCGTCTTCTCCCACGGGCAATCGCTGGGGCAATGCCACGAGTGGCTGAATGCGAACCTGCCGCGGGCCGAGCGCGTCGCGGTGGCGAGCAATGCCGAGGCCGCCCGTCGCGCCGCGGAGGAGGAGTTTTCGGCGGCGGTCGCGGGCGAGATGGCGGCCGAGCACTACGGCCTCACCATCCTCGCGGCGAACATCGAGGACGAGCCCAACAACACCACGCGTTTCCTCATCCTTGGCGACTACCAGCCCGGGCCCTCCGGGAAGGACAAGACCTCGCTCGTGCTCTCGGCGCGCAACCGCGCCGGCGCTGTCTACGAGATGCTGACCCCCTTCGCCAAGCGCGGCGTCTCGATGACCAAGTTCGAGTCGAGGCCTTCGCGTGTTGCCTTGTGGGAATACCTCTTTTTCGTGGATATCGAGGGCCATCGCGACGACCCGCAGGTGGCCGAGGCGCTCGAAGAGGTCGGCCGGATCGCGGGATACATCAAGGTGCTGGGGAGTTATCCGGTGGCGGTGCTATGAAACCGGGGGATGGGGCACGGGGGACGGGGGACCCGGGCAACTTCGCCATCGAGCGCATTGCGCCCGAAAACGTGCGCGCCATCGCGCCGTACGTGCCCGGCAAGCCGATCTCGGAGACCGCGCGAGAGCTGGGGATTCCCGAGGCGGACATCCTCAAGATGGCCTCCAACGAAAACCCGCTGGGGCCGTCGCCGCGCGCGCTGGCCGCGATCCGCAACGCCCTGCAGGAGCTGCACTACTATCCCGACGGCAGCGGCTTCGAGCTGAAACGGATGCTGTCGGCGCGCTTCGGCGTCACGCCCGAGAACATCGTGCTCGGCAACGGCTCGAACGACGTGCTCGAACTCGTGGCGCGCGCCTTCCTGCGGCCGGGAGAATCGGCGGTTTTCTCGCAACATGCCTTCATGGTCTATCCGCTGGTCGTGCAGGCGATCGGCGGGCGGCGCATCGAGGTGCCCGCGCGCGATTTCGGCACCGACCTGGACGCGATGCGGGCAGCGCTGGAGCGCGATACGAAGCTCCTGTTCGTGGCCAATCCCAACAACCCGACCGGCACCTTCACCCCGTGGGCGGAGCTCGAGCGCTTCGTCGAGCGCGTGCCGGGCAACGTGCTCGTGGTCTTCGACGAGGCGTACGGCGAATACCTGCCCGACGAGCTCGCCGCGCCGACGCCGGCCTGGCTCGCGCGCTTCCCGAACCTCGTCATCTCGCGCACGCTCTCCAAGGCCTACGGGCTCGCCGGGCTGCGGGTCGGCTATGGCTTCGCCCATGCGCAGGTGGCCGATGTGATGAACCGCGTGCGCCAGCCTTTCAACGTGAATCACCTCGCCATGGTGGCCGCCTGCGCGGCGCTCGAGGATCACGAGTTCATCGCGCGCAGCCGCGCGGTGAACGCGGCCGGACTGGAACAGCTGCGCCGCGGCGTAAATCGCCTGGGCCTCGATCACATCCCTTCGCATGGCAACTTCCTCACCGTGCGAGTGGGCGCGGCGGACGCGATCTATCGCTCGCTCCTCGCCCAGGGCGTGATCGTGCGGCCGATCGCGGGGTACGGCCTGCCCGAGCACCTGCGGGTGACTGTAGGCCTGCCCGAGCACAACGCCCGCTTCCTCGAGGCGCTCGAGCGCGCCCTGGGCCGGAACTGAGGCGGGCATGAAGCGCTTCCGGCGCGTGGCGCTGGTCGGCGTGGGCCTCATCGGCGGGTCGTTCGCCCTGGCGCTTCGCCGCGCGGGCGCCGTGGCGAGCATCGTCGGCGTCGACCGCGACGCGCAGGCCCTGGAGCGCGCTACCGCGCTCGGCGTGATCGACACCGCCGCGGAATCGGCCACCGATGCCGTGCGCGGCGCGGACCTCGTCGTGGTCGCCGTGCCGGTGCGCGCGATCGGGCCGGTGCTGCACGACGTGGCCCTGGCCCTCGACCCGGCGGCCGTTGTGACCGACGTGGGCAGCACCAAGTCGGACGTCGTCGCCACCGCGCGCGAAGAGCTGCGCGGACTGTTTCCACGATTCGTTCCGGCGCATCCCATCGCCGGACGGGAGGCGAGCGGCGTCGATGCGGCGACGGCGGACCTCTTCAAGGGCGCGCGCGTCGTGCTTTCTCCCACGCCGGAGACCGCGTCCGATGCGCTCGAGGGCGTGCGCGCGGCCTGGGAGGCGACGGGCGGGCGCGTGTGCGTGCTGGGCGCCGGGGAACACGACCGCATCTTCGCCGCCGTGAGCCACCTGCCGCACCTTCTTTCGTTCGCCCTGGTCTCCGAGCTCGCCGAGCGCGCGAATGCGAGCGAGCTCTTCGCCTTCGCCGCGGGCGGCTTCAGGGATTTCACCCGCATCGCAGCGAGCTCGCCCGATATGTGGCGCGACATCGCGCTGCAGAACCGCGCCGCGCTGCTGGAGGAGCTCGACCGCTACGGCGCGCGGCTCGCCGTCTTCCGCGAGCTGGTGGAGAAGGGCGACGGACCCGGCTTGCAGCGCCTGATGGCCGAGGCGCGCAGCGCGCGCCATGCCTGGGGCGCGCGCCGTGGCGCGCCCAACGAATAACATGGACTCGCTCGAGCTGCCGCCGGTACGCGCGGCGCGGGGAACGATGCGCCTGCCCGGCTCCAAGAGCATCTCCAACCGCACGCTGCTGCTCTCGGCGCTCGCGCGCGGCGCAACGACCCTCGACGGGTTGCTCGAGTCCGACGACACGCGCGTCATGCGCGATGCGCTCGAAGCGCTCGGCGTGCGCATCGAGTCCCTGGGCTCGCCGCTACGCGTCCGGGTCCACGGCGTGGCCAACGCTGGCGGGTTTCCCGTCAAGCGCGCCGAGATATTTCTCGGCAACTCCGGAACCTCCGCGCGCTCGCTCACGGGAGTGCTCGCGCTCGCCGATGGCCATTACACGCTTTCGGGCGTGCCTCGCATGCACGAGCGCCCCATCGGCGACCTGGTGGACGCGCTGCGACCCGCCGGGGCACGCATCGACTGGCTCGGCCGCGCGGGGTTTCCGCCGCTTGCGATCGCGCCACGCGAACGCGCGCAAGTCGCTCGGCTAGGCATCCGCGGCAACGTCTCCAGCCAGTTCGTCTCCGCCGTCCTCATGGCGCTGCCGTGGACGGGCGAGGCGTCGCGGCTGGAAATCGAAGGCGAGCTGGTCTCGAAGCCATACGTGGAGCTCACCCTCGGGCTCATGGAGCGCTTCGGCGTGGCCGTGCGCCGCGAGGGCTGGAGCGCTTTCGAGGTTGCCGCGGGATCCGGCTATGAGTCGCCGGGCGAGTTGCCCGTGGAAGGCGACGCGTCCTCGGCGTCGTATTTCCTCGCCGCCGGCCTGCTGGGCGGCGGCCCGGTCCGGGTCGAGGGCGTGGGGCGTGGCAGCGCACAGGGGGATGTGCATTTCACCCGCGTGCTCGCTGCCATGGGCGCCAGGGTGGAGCACGGCGATCGCTGGATCGAAGCGTCGGGGCGGCCTCCGCTGGCGCCCTTCGACCTCGACATGAACCTCATTCCCGATGCCGCGATGACCTCCGCAGTGCTGGCGCTCTTCGCGACCGGGCCCTGCACCCTGCGCAACATCGCCAGCTGGCGCGTGAAGGAGACCGACCGCATCGCCGCCATGGCGACCGAGCTTCGCAAGTTCGGCGCGACCGTGGACGAGGGCCCTGACTGGCTCAAGGTGTCGCCTCCGCGGGATTTCCTTTCCCCTTTCCCCGTTTCCCTTTCCCCTGTCGTCGTCGACACCTACGACGACCATCGCATGGCGATGTGCTTTTCCCTCGCGTCCTTCGGTCCGCGGCCGGTAGTCATCAATGATCCCGGGTGCGTGGCGAAGACATTTCCCCGGTACTTCGACGAATTCCGAAGAATCGTCACGTGACTGCCTGGAAGCTTCCCACCACAGAGACCACCGCGACCACAGAAGCTTATGAAAGACATGCGTTCATGATCTCTGTGGTGAATAAGATTTCTCCCTGCACATGACACCCCCTGTGATCGCCATCGACGGTCCCTCGGCCTCGGGCAAGGGCACCGTCGCCGCCCACGTCGCCCAACGGCTTGGCTGGCATTACCTCGATAGCGGCGCGCTCTACCGGCTGGTGGCGCTGGCGGCCCTGCGGGCCGGGATCGATGCCGGCGACGAGGTCGGCCTGGCGCGTCTGGCGGAAGGCATGGAGGTGGAGTTCGGCGTGGGCACCGTGCGCCTCGGGGGAGAAGAGGTCCAGGCCGCCTTGCGCTCGGAGGAGGTGGGGGTTGCCGCCTCCCGGGTCGCCGCGCTGCCGGCGGTGCGCCACGCCTTGCTAAGGCGCCAGAGGGCCCTGCGGCAGCCGCCAGGGCTGGTGGCCGACGGCCGCGACATGGGCTCCATCGTCTTCCCCGACGCGAGGCTCAAGGTGTTCCTCACCGCGGGCGTCGGGACGCGCGCCCAGCGGCGCTATAAGCAGTTGATGGAAAAGGGAATGTATGCCAAAATTGCGGACGTCGTGGAGGAGCTGCGGCGGCGCGACGAGCGTGACAGCACGCGACCCGTGGCGCCGCTAAAGCATTATCCCGACGCGTTTTTTCTCGATACGACGGAGATTTCCGTCGACGCGGCGGTGGAAACGATCCTCGCCCTGTGGCGGGAGAAGGCGGGCGGCCTCGGGCCGCCGTAGTTTTTTCAAGGGTGTCAGGGAGTTAGCGAAAGTTAGCACCTGGCGATGTCCAACAACGGCCTCCGGCCGTCCAACCAAGTCAGGCCCTCCATGTTGTCCCAAACCTCAACCAACCCCAGCACCGTCTCCGAAAACAGCTTCGCCGCCCTCTTCGAGGAGAGCCTCTCCCGCCAGGAGATGCGCATCGGTGAAGTCATCACCGCCGAGGTCGTCTCGGTGGACCCCAACGTCGTGATCGTGAACGCCGGCCTGAAGTCGGAGAGCACCATCGCGACCGACGAATTCAAGAACGACCGCGGCGAGATCGAAGTGAAGCCGGGAGACTTCGTCTCGGTCGCCATCGAGGCCCTCGAGGACGGCTTCGGCGCCACCAAGCTCTCGCGCGACAAGGCCAAGAAGCTCGCCGCGTGGACGAGCCTCGACGACGCGCTCGCCAACGCCTCCATCATCAAGGGCGTGGTCTCCGGCAAGGTGAAGGGCGGCCTCACCGTCATGGTGAATGGCATCCGCGCCTTCCTCCCGGGCTCGCTCGTCGACCTGCGCCCGGTCAAGGACACCTCGCACTTCGAGGGCAAGGAGCTCGAGTTCAAGGTCATCAAGCTCGACCGCAAGCGGAACAACGTCGTGGTCTCGCGCCGCGCCGTGATGGAAGAGACCGCCGGCGTCGAGCGCCAGCAGCTGCTCGAGACGCTCAAGGAAGGCGCGGTCGTGAAGGGCGTGGTGAAGAACATCACCGACTACGGCGCGTTCGTGGACCTGGGCGGCATCGACGGCCTGCTCCACATCACCGACCTCGCCTGGCGCCGCGTGAAGCACCCGACGGAAGTGCTGTCGGTGGGCGACGAAGTCACCGCCAAGATCCTCAAGTTCGACGCCGAGAAGAACCGCGTCTCGCTGGGCCTCAAGCAGCTGGGCGAGGACCCGTGGATCGGCATCTCGCGCCGCTACCCTCAGGGCACGCGCCTCTTCGGCAAGGTGACCAACATCACCGACTACGGCGCCTTCGTGGAGATCGAGAGCGGCATCGAGGGCCTGGTGCACGTCTCCGAGATGGACTGGACCAACAAGAACGTGCATCCCGCGAAGGTCGTGAGCCTGGGCGACGAGGTCGAGGTCATGATCCTGGAGATCGACGAGGACCGCCGGCGCATCTCGCTCGGCATGAAGCAGTGCATGCCGAACCCGTGGGAAGAGTTCGCCATGAACCACAAGAAGGGCGACCGCGTGAAGGGCGTGATCAAGTCGATCACCGACTTCGGCGTCTTCATCGGGCTGCCGGGCAACATCGACGGCCTGGTGCACCTGTCGGACCTCTCGTGGAACGCTCCCGGCGAGGAGGCGGTGAAGTCGCTCAAGAAGGGCGACGAGGTCGAGACCGTGGTGCTGTCCATCGACGTCGAGCGCGAGCGCATCTCGCTCGGCATCAAGCAGCTCGAGGGCGACCCGTTCGGCAACTACGTGACCACCCACGACAAGGGCAACATCGTCAAGGGCACGGTCAAGGCGATCGAGTCCAAGGGCGCGGTGATCCAGCTCGAGAACGACGTCGAGGGCTACCTGCGCGCCTCCGAGATCGCGCGCGACCGCGTCGAGGACGTGCGGGCGCACCTCAAGGAAGGCGACGAGATCGAGGCGGTGATCGTCAACATCGACCGCAAGAGCCGTTCGATCAACCTCTCGATCAAGCAGAAGGACCATGCCGAAGAGCAGGCCGCGCTGCAGAAGCACACCGCCGAGGCGAGCAGCGCGAGCGCCGGGACCACCAACCTGGGCGCGCTGCTGAAGGCGAAGCTGGGTGGGTCGAAGGACAAGGAATAAGGGAAGGCCGGTCCATTGAAGGGGGAGAATCGCGCCATGACCAAGTCGCAGCTCATCGAGCTGTTGAGCGCGCGCCATAGCCAGCTGGCACCCAAGGATGCCGAGCTCGCGGTGAAGACGATGCTGGACGCCATGTCGCAGACGCTTGCGTCGGGCAACCGCATCGAGATCCGTGGCTTCGGCAGCTTCGGGTTGAACTACCGGCCCCCGCGGGTCGGCAGGAATCCCAAGACCGGCGAGAAGGTGCAGGTCCCGCGCAAGTTCGTGCCGCACTTCAAGGCGGGCAAGGAGTTGCGCGAGCGCGTGGATTACCACGAAGGGTGATTGCTTGGCCTTTGCTGTCATCGGACGGCGGCCTGCGGGCCGCCGTTTTTCTTGCTGCGCTGCCAGGGCATTTCACGCCGATGGGCGCCGATGCCTCGCCGATACAACAGGCAGGTGTTGATCGTGCCCCTCGCGAGGGCCTGGAAGCGAAGGCACGAAAAACGTCTTCGGGGTATCGGCGGGCATCGGCGGGGCATCGGCGCCCATCGGCGTGAAATGCCGTACCAGCAATAGCCGCAAGGTAAAATCCCGCCATGCAAGCACTGGTCTGGATCCTGCGTTTCTTCATCGTCGTGGTGCTGGTGTGGTTCGCGGTGAAGAACTCGCAGCTCGTCGAGCTGAACGGCTTTCCCGGCCAGGTGTGGCAGGCGCCGCTCGCCTTCGCGCTGCTGGTCGTGTTCGTGGCCGGCGTGGTCATCGGGCTGCTCGCGTGGATCCCCACGGTGGTGCGGCAGCGGCGCGAGATCGCGCGGCTGAAGAAGCTCGGCGCGCAGCAGGCCGCCGTCGAGGCGATCACGAGCCCGGTGCCCGCGGCGCGCGAGCCCGCGCCGGGGTCGGACATCCATGGAATTTGAGTTCTGGTGGCTGCTGGCGCTTCCGGTCTTCTTCGGCATGGGGTGGGTGGCGGCCCGGATCGACATCCGCTCGCTGCTTTCCGAATCGCGCGCGCTGCCCTCGTCGTATTTCCGCGGGCTCAATTTCCTTCTGAAGGAGCAGCCGGACAAGGCGATCGAATCGTTCCTGCAGGTCGCCAAGGAAAATCCGCAAACGGTGGAGCTGCAGTTCGCGCTGGGCAGCCTCTTTCGCCGCCGCGGTGAGGTCGATCGCGCCATCCGCATGCACCAGGACCTGGTGAACCGGGAGGACATTCCCGCCGAGCAGCGGCGTGAAGCGTCCTTCGAGCTTGCGCAGGACTATTTCAAGGCGGGACTTCTCGAGCATGCCGAGCAGGTGCTGACCGGCCTGGCGCAGGCCGATGGCGGCGCGGGTCCCGAGGTGCACCGCCACCTGCTCGACATCTACATCCAGGAAAAGGACTGGGCGAAGGCGATCGACGCGGCGAAACGCCTCGAGGTGAGCGCGCAGCGCAACTACCAGCGCGAGATCGCGAACTACCACTGCGAGCTCGCCATCACCGAGCATGTCCACGGCCGCAACGAGCCCGCGCATGCGCGCCTCGATGCCGCCCTGGAGGTGAACCGGCGTTGCGTGCGCGCCAACCTGCTGCGCGGGGAATGGCTCGCGCGCGCCGGGCGCCACGAGGACGCGCTCGAGGCCTGGAAGTCGATCGAGTCGCAGGACCCCGCGTACATCGGGCTCGCCGCCGAGGGCATGGTGGAAAGCTACAAGGCCCTCGGCCGGTTGGGAGAGGGCCTGGCGCTGCTGCGGGGCCTGCAACACCGTTACCCGGGACTCGACCTGCTGAACGTGGTCTACCAGGCTACCGCCGAGCAGGAAGGCGACGAGGCCGCCTGGCGCCTGGTACGCGACGAGGTGCGCCGCAACCCGACGCTCGTGGGCCTCGACCGCCTGATCGACGCAGAGCTCGTTCGCGCCCCGGCCGAGCGGCGCCAGGACCTGCAGCTGATGAAGAACCTGGTGCACTCGCATGCACAGGCGCTCGCTGTGTACCTTTGCTCCAGCTGCGGCTTCAAGGCGCGGCAGTTCTTCTGGCAGTGTCCCGCCTGCGGCGGCTGGGAGACCTTTCCGCCGCGGCGCACCGCCGAGCTCGATACCGCCGGGCGCCACCTCGCGAGAATGCAGCTTGGCCAATAACGACCACCGACGCGTCATCGTGGCGCTGGATTTCCCCGATGCCGAGGCGGCGCTCGAGTGCGCCGCGCGCCTCGATCCGGCCCTCTGCCGGGTGAAGGTCGGCAAGGAGCTCTTCACCGCCGCGGGCCCGGATGTCGTGTTGCGCCTGCGGGATCGCGGCTTCGAGGTCTTCCTCGACATGAAGTACCACGACATCCCGAACACGGTGGCGGGCGCCTGCCGCGCGGCCGCCCGCCTCGGCGTGTGGATGCTCAACGTGCACGCGAGCGGCGGCGGCACGATGCTGCGCGCCGCGCGCGATGCGGTCATGGGCCTGGCCAAGCCGCCCCTTCTCATCGCGGTCACGGTGCTCACCAGCCTCGCCGATGCCGAGCTGCTGCAGGTCGGATTCAGCGGCACGGCGGCCGAGAACGCGGTGCGGCTCGCGGTCCTCGCCAAGGACTGCGGGCTCGACGGCGTGGTGTGCTCGGCGCAGGAAGCCCCCGCCATGCGGCGCGCCGTGGGCCGGGACTTCCTGCTGGTGACCCCGGGCATCCGGCCGTTCGCCTCCGAGGACGACCAGGCGCGCGTGGCCACGCCGGTCGAAGCGTTTCGCCTCGGCGCCGACTACCTCGTCATCGGCCGCCCCATCACGCAGGCACCCGATCCGCCCGCGGTCCTCCAATCCATCAACGATTCCCTGGCGAACAACAAGACATGAAGATCAGCATCATCGGAACGGGCTACGTGGGCCTGGTGACGGGCGCCTGCCTCGCCGACGTGGGCAACGACGTGCTGTGCCTGGACGTCGACGAGCGCAAGATCGCGCGCCTCAAGAACGGCGAGCTGCCGATCTACGAGCCGGGCCTCGAGCAGGTCGTGCGCGCCAACGTCGCGGCGGGCCGCCTCGCGTTCACCACCGACGTGGTCGAGGGCGCGCGCTACGCCCAGGTGCAGATGATCGCGGTGGGAACGCCGCCCGGCGAGGACGGCTCGGCGGACCTGCAATACGTGATCGGTGCCGCGCGCGGCATCGCGACCCACATGGACGGGCCGCGCGTCATCGTGGACAAATCCACCGTGCCCGTGGGCACGGCCGACAAGGTCCAGGCGGCGGTGGCCGAGGTCCTGAAGAAGCGCGGCGTGAACATCCACTTCGCGATGGTCTCGAATCCCGAGTTCCTCAAGGAAGGCGCGGCCGTCGAGGACTTCATGCGGCCCGACCGCATCGTCATCGGCGCCAACGATCCCGGCGCGATCGCCACGATGCGCGAGCTCTACGGGCCGTTCCAGCGCAACCACGAGCGCCTGCAGGTCATGGACATCCGCTCGGCCGAGCTCACAAAGTACGCCGCCAACGCGATGCTCGCCACGCGCATCTCCTTCATGAACGAGCTGGCGCTGCTCGCCGAGAAGCTGGGGGCGGACATCGAGCACGTGCGCGTGGGCATCGGCTCCGATCCGCGCATCGGCTACCACTTCCTCTACCCCGGGGCGGGCTTCGGCGGGTCGTGTTTTCCCAAGGACGTGTCGGCGCTGATCCGGACCGCGGCCGAGCACGGGGTGGAGCTCAAGGTCGTGCGCGCCGTCGAGGAGGCCAACGAGCGGCAGAAATCGGTGCTCGCCGAGAAGATCGTGCGGCGCTTTGGCGAGGACCTCGCCGGCAAGCGCTTCGGCATGTGGGGGCTCGCCTTCAAGCCGAACACCGACGACATGCGCGAGGCGCCCAGCCGCGTCGTCATCAAGGCGCTGCGCGAGCGCGGCGCGCAGGTCGTGGGCTACGACCCCGTGGCGATGCCGGAGGCGGGCCACATCTACAAGGACGATGCGGCGGTGTCCTTCGCGGCGTCCGCGATCGATGCCGCGAAGGGCGCCGACGCGCTCGTGATCATGACCGAGTGGAAGGCCTTTCGCAGTCCCGATTTCGACGCGCTTCGCCGGGCCCTCAAGTGCCCGGTGGTGTTCGACGGTCGCAACCTCTACGAGCCTTCGGTGGTTCGCTCGCACGGGCTCGAGTATTTCCCCATCGGCAGGGCTTCCCAGGCATGAGGCCACTGCCCGACTTCTCCGGCGTGCGCGTGCTGGTCGCGGGCGACGTCATGCTGGACCGCTACTGGTTCGGCGACGTGCACCGCATCTCGCCCGAGGCGCCGGTGCCCGTCGTGCAGGTGCAGCGCACCGAGGAGCGCCCGGGCGGGGCGGCGAACGTGGCGCGAAACGTGACGGCGCTCGGGGGGCGGTGCCACCTCCTCGCCGTGGTGGGCGAGGACGAGGCCGCCGGGCTGCTCGAGAAGCTGGTGCGAGACGAGCGCATCGACGCCTCCCTGCACCGGGACGCGCAGTTCCAGACCACGGTGAAGCTGCGCGTGATCGGCCAGCAGCAGCAGCTGCTGCGCATCGACTTCGAGCGTGCCCCCAGCCATGAGGTCCTGGCCGCGAAGCTGGACGAGTTCGAGCGTCTGGTGGGCGAAGCGCAGGCGGTCGTGCTCTCGGACTACGGCAAGGGAGGCCTCGAGCACGTGCAGGAGATGATCGCCATCGCGCGCCGCCGGGGAAAGCCCGTGCTGGTCGACCCGAAGGGCTGGGACTACGCGCGGTATCGGGGCGCGACGCTGCTCACCCCCAATCGCGGCGAGTTCCGCCAGGTCGCCGGCCAGTGGAAGGACGAGGCCGATCTCGAGCGCCGCGCGCAGCAGCTGCGCGGCGAGCTGCAGCTCGATGCGCTCATCGTCACGCGAAGCGAGGAGGGAATGTCGCTCTTCACAGCGGCCGGCGCCCACCGCGAGCACACGCGCGCGCGGGAAGTGTTCGACGTGAGCGGCGCGGGCGACACCGTGATCGGCGTGCTGGCGCTCATGGTCGCCGCGGGGGCAAGCCTGCCCGAGGCCATGCGCGTGGCCAACCAGGCCGCCGGCATCGTGGTCGGCAAGCTCGGCACCGCCGTCGTGCACCGCGAGGAGCTCGCGGCCAGCCTGGAGGCTTCCAAAGCATGAGCATCGTGGTCACCGGGGCGGCCGGATTCATCGGCGCCAACCTCGTGAAGGCGCTCAACGAGCGCGGCGAACGCGACATCGTCGCCGTCGACAACCTGGCGCGCGCCGACAAGGTGAAGAACCTGGCCGACCTCGACGTCGCCGACTTCCTCGACAAGCGCGATTTCATCGACATGGTGAGGGGCGGCCTCGATGGCGGTTTCCGCGCCGTGCTCCACCAGGGCGCCTGCTCCGACACCATGGAGTCCGACGGGCGCTACATGATGGAGAACAACTACGAGTACTCCAAGTCGCTGCTCGACTGGTGCCAGGAACGCGCGATCCCGTTCCTCTACGCCTCGTCGGCCTCGGTATACGGCGGCGGGCGCACCTTCGTCGAGTCGCGCGAGCACGAGGCGCCGCTCAACGTGTACGGCTATTCGAAATTCCTCTTCGACCAGGTGGTGCGCCGCCGGCTCGTCTCCGGCGGCTCGCAGGTCGCGGGCTTTCGCTACTTCAACGTGTACGGCCCCCGCGAGGCGCACAAGGCCCGCATGGCCTCGGTCGCATTCCACTTCTTCAATCAGTACCTCGCCGAGGGCCGCGTACGCCTCTTCGAGGGCAGTGACGGCTATGGCCCCGGCGAGCAGATCCGCGACTTCATCCACGTGGACGACGTCGTGCGCGTGAACCTGCATTTCCTGGACAATCCCGCGCTTTCAGGAATCTTCAACGTGGGCACCGGCAAGGCCGAGAGCTTCAATGCGGTGGCGCTCGCGACAATCAACGCGCTGCGGGCCTCCCGCGGCGAGCCGCCCGCCACCCTCGAGGAGCTGAGGGCAGGCGGCAGGATCGTCTACGTGCCATTCCCGGAGCAGCTCGTGGGCAAGTACCAGAGCTACACCCAGGCCGACCTGGCGGGGCTTCGCAAGGCGGGATATGCGCAACCCTTCCTCGACGTCGAGCAGGGGGTCTCGCGTTATGTGCGCGCGCGCCTGGCGGCGGGGGAGGGGCGATGAGCGCCCGGCTTGCGATTGCGACGGCCTTGGCCTTCACGGCCACTGCGTGCGCCGCGGCGGCGCCGGAGCGCGCGCCGGTCCGTGCCAAGGGCGAGCCGTTGAAGGAGTCGCAGGTAGTTGCGCTGCGCAACGCCGGCTTCGAGGAGCCCGCGCGGCCCGGGGAGAACTGCGCCATCCATTGGGCGTGCACCATGCACGCGGACCCCAGCGCGTTCAGCTTCCGGCTCGAGGCGGCGAGCCCCGCCCAGGGACGCCAGAGCCTGTGCATCGAGCGCGTGAAGCCCGAGCCCTGGGCGTTGGTGACCCATGGGCTGCAGGATCCGGCGTTGCGCGGGAAGCGGGTGCGGTTCTCGATCGCGTTGCGCGTCGATGCGGCGGATGGCAACGGCGCGGGCCCGTTCATCCTGGTGCACGGGCCGCAGGGCAACCTTGCGCACGACGAGCGCCTGGTCAAATCGACGCAGGGCTGGCAGCGGATGTCGGTCGACTTCGCCGTGGGGACCACCGCGCGCCTGGTAGAAGTCGGCGCCACCATGCAGGGCGGCGGACGCGCCTGCATCGACGACGCGCGCGTGGAGATTTTGGAAGACTGAGATGCGAGACACGCTGGAGAGCTTCGTCGGCAACACGCCGCTGGTCCGTCTGCAACGCATTCCCGGCAAGACGGGCAACGTCCTGCTCGCCAAGCTGGAGGGCAACAATCCGGCGGGGTCGGTAAAGGACCGGCCGGCGCTATCCATGATCCTCGGCGCCGAGCGGCGCGGCGAGATCCGCGCCGGGGACACCCTCATCGAGGCCACCAGCGGCAATACCGGCATCGCGCTCGCCATGGTGGCGGCGATGCGCGGCTACCGCATGGTGCTGGTGATGCCCGAGCACCTCTCGGTCGAGCGGCGCCAGACCATGGCGGCCTACGGCGCGCAATTCGTGCTGACCCCGGAGAAGGGCGGCATGGAGCTCGCTCGCGATACCTCGGAGCGGATGCGCGATGCCGGGGAGGGCGTGATCCTCGACCAGTTCGCCAACGCGGACAATCCGCTCGCGCATTACACCGGCACGGCGCCGGAGATCTGGCGCGATACGCAGGGGAAGGTCACGCACTTCGTGGCGACCATGGGGACCACCGGGACGATCATGGGTTGCTCGCGCTTCCTCAAGGAGAAGAACCCGGCGATCCAGGTGATCGGCGTGCAGCCGAGGGACGGCGCCTCGGTGCCCGGCATCCGCAAGTGGCCCGAGGCCTACCTGCCGAGGATATTCGAGCGCCCGCGCGTGGACCGCATCATCGAGGTCTCGCAGGATGAAAGCGAGGAGATGGCGCGGCGCCTCGCGCGCGAGGAGGGGATCTTCGCCGGCATCTCGTCGGGTGGCGGGCTCGCCGCGGCGATGCGGCTCTCCGACGAGGTGCGCGATGCCGTCATCGTGCACATCGTCTGCGATCGCGGCGACCGCTACCTCTCGACGGGCGTTTTCCCCGCCTGACGGTTCATCGCCTCCCCCGTCCCCCGTCCCACTTCATGGTCCCCATCCTCGTCTTCGACATCGAAACCGTGCCCGACGTGACGGGGTTGCGGCGCCTGTGGGACCTGGACGCCGAGGTGAGCGACGCGGCCGTCGTGGACCTGGCGAGCCAGCGCCGGCGCCAGGCCACCGGCAGCGACTTCCTGCCGCCGCACGTGCAGCGCGTGGTCGCCATCTCCTGCGCGCTGCGCAGCGACGAGGGCGTGCGAGTGTGGTCGCTGGGCGCCGTGGAGGAGCCCGAGCCCCAGCTCATCAAGCGCTTCTTCGACGGCATCGAGAAATACACCCCGCAGCTGGTCTCCTGGAACGGCAGCGGCTTCGACCTGCCGGTGCTGCACTATCGCGCGCTGGTCCATGGCGTGCCCGGCTGCTGCTACTGGGACCAGGGCGATAACGATCGCGAGTTCAAGTTCAACAACTACCTGTCGCGATTCCACACCCGTCATACGGACCTGATGGACGTGCTGGCGGGCTTCGTGAACCGCGCATGGGCGCCGCTGCACGAAATCGCGCAACTGTGCGGCCTGCCCGGGAAGCTCGGCATGGACGGCTCGCAGGTCGCCGAAGCGTTCGCGCGCGGCGAGGTCGCCGCCATCCGCGATTACTGCGAGACCGATGTGGCCAATACGTACCTGCTCTACCTGCGCTTCCAGCTGATCCGCGGCGCGCTCGACACGGCTGGATACGAGCGTGAAGTGGGCGTCTTCCGCGATTGGCTCGGCCAGCAGGCCTCTCCGCATTGGCTGCAGTTCCGGAAATTGTGGGAGCAGGCATGGCTGCGCTACCGCCAGCCCCCTGTCACTTGAAAGGTGTCCGCTCGTTCAACTCGTCGATGTACGCCGAGATATGGGCGCCTTCGCGCGCGAGGTACTCGTCGATGGCCCGCTCGAATGCCGGATGCGCGAGCCAGTGGAAGGAGCGCGTGGCCTCCGGCATGAACCCGCGCGCATGTTTGTGCTCGCCCTGCGCGCCGCCCTCGAAGAGCGCGATGCCGCGCTCGATGCAGAATTCCAGCGCCTGGTAGTAGCACGCCTCGAAGTGCAACCCGGGAATGTGCTCCATCGCGCCCCAGTAGCGACCGTAGAGCGCGCCGCCGCCGAAGATGTCGAGCGCCGCGGCGATCGGCCGCCCGTCGCGCTCGGCGATCACCAGCAGGAGGTTGTCGGGCATGCGCTCTGCGATGAGGCCGAAGAAGGCGCGCGTGAGGTATGGCGTGGAGCGGTGCGCGCGGTAGGTGCGCCGGTAGCATTGGACGAAGAAGTCCCAGTCGGCCGAGGTCGCATGGCGCCCGGTGCGGCGAACGAGCGTGACATCCGCCTCGGCCACGCGGCGGCGCTCCTGGCGGATCTTCTTGCGCTTGTCGCGCGAAAGGACGGCGAGGAATTCCTCGAACGAAGCGTAGCCCGCATTGCGCCAGTGGAACTGCACGCCGGAGCGCTCCATGAGGCCCAGGGAGCGCAGCGCGGCGGCATCCTCCGGCGCGGGAAAGAGCACGTGCAGCGAGGAAAAGTGCGAGGCCCTCGCGGTCGCGAGCAGCGTCTTCGCGAGTGCCTCGCGCGTAGCGGCATCGGCCGCGAGCAGCCGCGGCCCCGTGGCCGGTGTGAAGGGCACCGCGCAAAGCAGCTTGGGGTAGTACTCGAGGCCGTGGCGCTCGTAGGCGTCGGCCCACGCCCAGTCGAAGACGTATTCGCCGTAGGAGTGCGACTTCGCGTAGAGGGGCACGGCGCCGAGCAGCAGGCCGCCTTCCCACAACGAGAGGTATCGCGGTGCCCAGCCGCTCGCGGGCGAGGCGCAGCCGCTGGCGTGCAGGCTGTCGAGGAAGGCGTAGGACACCGTCGGATTGCCGCCGGCGAGCGCGTCCCAGCGCGCGTGGTCGATTCCCGCGAGAGACTCGAGGATGCGGATGTCGGGCAAGGAGGAAGGGACCTTATACTCGCGAGCTTCGTCCATCGATTCTAGTGCAAGCCCCATGAAGATCGCCGTCGCCCAGGTCAACACCACCGTGGGCGATTTCGCCGGCAACGCGGCGCGCATCCGCAAGGCCATGGAAACCGCGCGCGCAGGCGGCGCGAGGCTGGTCGTCGCTCCCGAGATGGCGCTTTCGGGATATCCGGCAGAGGATTTGTGGCTGCGAGACGACTTCTGCGACCAATGCACCGCGGAGCTCATGAAGCTCGCCGCTTCGTGCACCGACATGGGCGTCGTCGTGGGCTATCCGCACCGCGAGGGGCGCACCCGCTACAACGCGGCGGCGCTGCTGCGCGGCGGGCGCATCGAGGCGTTCTACTTCAAGCAGAAGCTGCCCAATTACGCTGTGTTCGACGAGCGGCGCTACTTCGAGCCCGGCAATCGCGCCTGCGTCTTCGAAGTCGAGGGACGGAAGGTGGCGATCACCATCTGCGAGGACCTCTGGTTCCCGGAGCCGGCGGCGCAGGCCAAGGCTGCCGGCGCGGAGATCCTCGTATCCCTCAACGCCTCGCCCTTCCATCGCTCGCAGCTCGCCGAGCGCTACACGCGCATGGGCGCGCGGGTGAAGGAAACGAAGCTGCCGCTGCTCTACGTGCACGGCGTGGGCGGCCAGGACGAGCTCGTGTTCGACGGCGCGTCCTTCGCCTTCGACGCCGAGGGAATTCCCTCGTACCAGGGGGAGACCTTCGTCGAGGCGGTGGACCTGGTGGAATTCAACGGCGGCAAGGTGAGCGGACCGATGGCGCGGCCGCATACCGAGGAAGAGGTTCTCTACGGCGCGTTGCTGACCGGGCTGCGCGACTACGTCGACAAGAACCGCTTCCCGGGAGTGATCGTGGGCCTGTCCGGCGGCATCGACTCGGCGCTCGTGCTGGCGCTGTGCGTGGACGCCCTCGGCGCCAAGCGTGTCCACGCCGTGATGATGCCCTCGCCGTATACGGCCGCCATGAGCATCGCCGACGCACGCGAGATGGCGCGCATCCACGGCTGCGAATACAGCGAGATCTCGATCACCGACATGTTCGACGCATTCAACGAGCGCCTCGCGCCCTCCTTCGAGGGCATGCCGGAGGATGCGACCGAGGAGAACCTGCAGTCGAGGATCCGCGGCACGATCCTCATGGCGCTGTCCAACAAGTCGGGGGCCATGGTGGTCGCCACCGGCAACAAGAGCGAGATGGCCACCGGCTACGCCACGCTCTACGGCGACATGGCGGGCGGCTTCGCGGTCATCAAGGACATCGTGAAGACGCTGGTGTATCGCCTCGCCAACTGGCGAAACGCGAGCGCGACGGTCATCCCGGCTCGCGTGATCGAGCGCCCGCCGAGCGCCGAGCTGCGCCACGAGCAGAGGGACCAGGATTCGCTGCCGCCTTACGAGGTCCTCGATGCCGTCGTCGAACGCTACATGGAGCGCGACCTGACGGCGGAGCAGATCGCCGGCGCCGGATTCGACCACGCCACCGTGCTCGAGGTGATCCGGCTCATCCGCGCGAGCGAGTACAAGCGTCGCCAGGCGCCGCCCGGCGTGCGCATCACGCCGCGCTCCTTTGGCAAGGACTGGCGGTATCCGATAACATCGGGCTTCCGCCCGAACAGCTAGAGCGCAGCGCCAACAATGAAGAAAATCGAAGCGATCGTTAAGCCCTTCAAGCTCGACGAGGTGCGCGAGGCGCTCTCCGAGATCGGCGTGACCGGGCTCACGGTCACCGAAGTGAAGGGCTTCGGGCGCCAGAAGGGGCACACCGAGCTCTATCGCGGCGCCGAGTACGTGGTCGATTTCCTCCCCAAGGTGAAGGTGGAGGTCGTGGTCGCCGATTCGCTGGTGGAGAAGGCGATGGATGCGATCGTGAAGGCCGCCCGCACCGGCAAGATCGGCGACGGCAAGATCTTCGTCTTCGATGTGGGGCAGGTGGTGCGCATCCGCACCGGCGAGACCGGCGAGGAAGCGGTCTAGGGGGCATTGGCTGCCTGGCCACTTGCTTGTAGGACACGACGTCGTCGAAAATGTCAGTAGGCTCACGCGGGCCTTTGCGGTATCCTTGCGGCCATCAAGGGGAGGGACCACAAGAATGTTGCTCGCCGCCTTCTACGTGTTCGCGATCGCCGCGATCATCCTGCACTACACGGGCCACCTGAAGCGCTGGAACTGCGAGTGGGTCCTGATCGTGCTCGCGATCGCCGTGTTCCCCGCCGTCCTCTTCCTCTAGCCGAAGCCCTCGGCCGGGCCGGGCGTTCGTCCTACGCCCCGCCCCGCATCCGTCCGATAACCCCCACGGCCCAGCGCCTTTAAGGTGTTGGAGTCGGTCGCCCATCGCGGCGACGAATCGGAGGATGCCCCATGAACCACAAGCTCTGGAACGCCACGGGCGCCCGCGTGATCGCGCTCACTTTCGTAATCGCCGGCCTGGCCGCATGCGGGGATAACCTCTCCGATACGCGCGCGGGTGCGCCGAGCGACAACCCCACGAGCCCCTCGGCGGTGGTGATCGGGCAGGCCCCGGCCGATCCTTCCAAGCCGACCGCGGACACCGCGCAGGTGACCCCGCCCGCGGGCGCGCAAGGCGAGCTCAGCAAGTCCCAGGAGAGCACGACGCGCCCCCGCGAAGGCGATAACCACTCCTACTCGACGCTCGACCCGATCACGAAGCAGAAGGCCGAAGGCGCGAGCGCCACCGAAATGGAAAGGAAAGTGCAATGAAGCCGGAAGATCGCAAGCAACAGGGCGGCCCGCAGCCCGGCCAGCAGCAACAGCAGCAGCCGCAGGGCGGCGAGGGCCAACAGTACGGCGAGGGCAACTACAAGGCGACCCGGCAGTACAACGAGGGCCTGAAGGAGCACGTCCAGCACCACGACATCGAGCGCGAGGCACGCGATGCCGCGCCGAAGAACGATGCCGAGGCGCGCGAGATGGAAGACGCCGAGCGCGTGGCGAAAGGAAAGTCGCGCGGCGAGGGCGGTTCTCCCGACGGAGAGCCCAAGCGGTAGAAACGCGGGGACGGGGGCGGGGGGCTAAAGCGTCCTCACCCCTGGTCCCTCGCTGTCGTTCCCAGCCTTTCGAGCGGGTCCTGCTTGTAGAACGCGCGCAGTTGCTCATATACCGCCGGATATGCCGGCGCGAGCAGCTCGGGCGTCTCGAAGAAAGCCTCGGAGCCCACGGCGAAGAATTCGCCGGGGCTCTCCGCCGCATAAGGGTCGATCGGCAAGGCATCGAGCGCCTGCTGCGCACGATGCGCGGGTAGCCTCTCGGCCGCATCGACGCGGGCGCAGAAGTCCGCGTACGCGGCGCTGAACGCGTGGCGCCATGCTGCCGCGCTCATGCCCTGGTGCAGTGGAGGAAATCCGTTGGGCTCACCGGAGCGCATGTCCAGCTTGTGGGCGAACTCGTGGATCACCACGTTGTACCCGGCCACGCGCGCCTCCTCGTCGGCCGTGAGGGCCACATCCTCGTATGAGAGCACCACGGGCCCCCCGAGCCACGCCTCCCCGCTCATCGCGTCGCGGGTGAGGTGCACCACGCCGGCTTCGTCCACGATCTCCCGCTCCGGGGCAAACTGGCTGGGGTACACGATCACCTCGCTCCAGCCTTCGTACCACTCGATGCCCAGCTCGAGCACCAGGATGCACGCCTGCGCGGCGATCTCGACCTGCATGAGGTCGCTCACCTCGAGCTCGTGCGTGCCGGAGAACTGCTTCGAGGCGATGAACCGGCCGCTCAGCTCCCGCAGCCGCGCTAGCTCGTCGCCGCGCAGCCCGCGCGTGAAGAGCCACGGCGCCGTCGCCTGTCGCCAGAGGGTGTCGTCGATATCGACGCTCGCGGCACCGGCCGCGCGGCGCAACCAGGAAAGCATCAGCCGGGCGCGTCCCCCGACTTGCGCACCGAACCGGATCCGGCGATGTGTCGCTTGATCGCGGGGTCTCCGTAGTAGCGCACGTCGCCGGAGCCCGCGACGCTCGCATCGAGCGCGCGGCGCGCCCAGACGATCGCATCCCCGGAGCCGGCGATGCGCACGCTCACGTTCTCGGCTTCGAATTTCCCCGCGCGCAGGTCTCCTGATCCCGAGATGCGGACCTCGAGCGACTGCGCCTTGCCGCCCAGCGACACGTCGCCGGAGCCCGAGATGTTCACGGCCATCCTGGAAGCGGTGAGGGCGGGCGCGCGCACGTCGCCGGAACCCAGGATCGCGATGGAATCGAGCATGCGGGCCTGCAGCGTCACGCGCAGTTCGGTCTTGAGCCGTGCCTGGAGGTCGCGCGAGCGCCAGCGGATGTGCAGCACGCCGTCTTCGACTGTAGTCTCGACCTCGCCGGCCACGTTGTCGTCGGCGGTCAGGGTGATGCCTTCGCGCTCGCCCTGGACGACTTCCACCCGCGCGGGGATGGCCAGGCGCAGGCCGTGGAAGCCGGAGACCTCGCGCGTCTGCGTCACGGGTGTGCCCGAGCCGACGAGGGGAAGGGAAAAAGCGAGGGGTGCGGCCAGCAGCGCGAGCGCGGCGAAAACGATCCTGGGAAACATCGGGTCCTCCTTCGTAAATGTTCGGCTTGGACGCGCGAAGGCGTCTACGCGGATTCGCCGATGCCCAGGTCGGCACGGATGGCCAGCGCCACCTCGAGCGCCCGTTCGGGCACGGCGTCGCAAACCGTCACATGGCCCATTTTGCGCCCGGGGCGCGCCTCGCGCTTGCCGTAGAGATGCAGGTGCGCCCCCGGATGGCGCAGCACCGCTTCCCAGCGGGGCTCGCCGTCGCGCCAGATGTCGCCCAGCAGGTTCACCATCACCGCAGGCGTGTGCAAGGACGGGTCGCCCAGGGGCAGCCCGCAGAGCACGCGGACCTGCTGCTCGAACTGCGAGGTGCGGCATGCGTCGATGGTGTAGTGGCCGCTGTTGTGCGGCCGGGGCGCGATCTCGTTCACCAGCAACCGCCCACCAACGACGAACATCTCGACCGCGAGGACCCCGACATATTCGAGGGCGTGGGCGATGCGCGTTGCGAGCGCTATGGCTTCGGCAGCGAGCGCTTCGTCGATGCGGGCCGGGGCGATCGTCACGTCGAGGATGCCTCCGGCATGCCGGTTCTCGGCCACGGGGAACGCGGCGATGGCGCCATCGTCGCTGCGCGCGAGGACCACGGAGATCTCTCGCTCGAGGACGAGGCGCTCTTCGAGGATGCACGGCAGGCCCTTCCAGGCTTCGAAGGCTCGGGCCAGCTCACCGGGGCTTTCGAGAATCGCCTGTCCCTTGCCGTCATAGCCGAAGCGGGCGGTCTTGAGCAAGGCCGGCAGCTTCACCGCGGCGAGGGCGGATTCGAAATCGGCGGCCGAGTCCACGACCGCGAAGGGTCCCACGGGAAAACCGCGCCCGGCGAAGAAGCGCTTCTCGCGCCGCCGGTCCTGCGCTACCGCGACGGCCGATCCGGCGGGACGCACGATGGTGCGCGCGGCGATGGCGTCGAGGGCCTCGGCCGGGGCGTTCTCGAACTCGGTGGTGACTGCCGCGCAGCTCGCGGCGAGCCGCTCGAGCGATGCCGGATCGGTGTAGTCGGTGTTCAGGTGCCCGGTCGCGAACTCCGCCGCGGGCGAATGCCGGTCGGGATCGAGGACGGTCACGCGATAGCCGAGCGTGCGCGCGGCCACCGTGAACATCCTTCCCAGCTGGCCGCCTCCGAGGAGGCCCAGCGTGGCCCCGGGACGGATCACCGTTCGCGCAGGCGCCGCGCCGGTGGACGCGACATCAGAGGACATCCGGAAGCTGCATCGCCGCGACCTGCTCGCGCAGCTTCTCGCGATATTCCGAGAGCTTGCGCGCGAGCGCGGGGTCGGTCGAGGCGAGCAGGCTCACCGCGAAAAGCCCCGCATTCGCCGCGCCAGCTTCGCCGATGGCGAACGTGGCTACGGGAATGCCCTTGGGCATCTGCACGATCGAGTAGAGCGAATCCTGGCCGGCCAGGTGGCGCGAAGGCACCGGCACGCCGAGCACCGGCAACGTGGTCTTCGAGGCGATCATCCCGGGAAGATGCGCCGCGCCGCCGGCGCCGGCGATGATGCACGCGAGGCCGCGTTCCCGCGCGCTCTCGGCATATTCGAACATCGTGTCCGGGGTGCGATGGGCCGAGACCACGCGTTTTTCGTGGGCGACGCCGAAATCGACGAGCACGCGCACGGCGTGCTGCATCACGTCCCAATCGCTCTGGGAGCCCATCACCACGCCGACAAGCGGTCCGTGTTCCATGGTCATCCGCTGAAAAAAGCTATTGAACCACAGAGACCGCGGAGACCACAGGCTCGCAGAGTCGAGCCCTCTCGTGGTCCCAGTGGTCTCTGTAGTTCATGGGTCAGTCGCCTGCCAGGGCCCGCGCGGCATCGAGCTGGCCGCGATAGGCCTCGAAGATCCGCCGCAGCGCCGTCGCCATGTCCACCTGGGGAGTCCAGCCCAGCTCCTCGCGTGTGTTGGCGATCGCGGGCACCCGGTTCTGCACGTCCTGGTAGCCCTGGCCGTAGTACTCCTCCGAGCGGACCTGTTCGAGCCTCACCTTCGAGGCGTTGTCGCGGTATTCCGGGTATTCGCGCGCCACGTCGAGCATCATCCCGGCCAGCTCCCGAACCGAGAAGTTGTTGGCCGGGTTGCCGATGTTGTAGATCCGTCCGCTCGCCACACCGCCGCGGTTGTGGATGATCGACATCAGCGCGTCGATGCCGTCGTCGATGTAGGTGAAGGTGCGCTTCTGGCCGCCGCCGTCCACCAGCCGGATCGGCTCGCCGCGCACGATGTGCCCGAGGAACTGCGTGATGACGCGCGAGCTGCCTTCCTTGGCGGTGTGGATCGAGTCGAGCCCGGCGCCGATCCAGTTGAAGGGCCGAAACAGCGTGAAGTCGAGGTCACCCTGCGAGCCGTAGGCCCAGATCACGCGGTCCATGAGCTGCTTCGAGCAGGCGTAGATCCAGCGCTGCTTGTCGATGGGGCCCAGCACCAGCTCGGAGGCGTAGGGATCGAATTCCGCGTCGTGGCACATCCCGTACACCTCGGAGGTCGAGGGAAACAGGATGCGCTTGCGGTGCTTCACGCACGTGCGCACGATCGGCAGGTTGGCCTCGAAGTCGAGCTCGAAGACGCGCAGCGGCTCGCGCACGTAGGTGGCCGGGGTGGCGATCGCCACCAGCGGCATGACCACGTCGCACTTGCGGATGTGGTACTCGATCCACTCGCGGTTGATGGTGATGTCGCCCTCGAAGAAATGGAAACGCGGGTTGCGCACCAGGTCGGCGAGGCGGTCGGAGCCCATGTCCATGCCGAAGACCTCCCAGTCGGTCTCCGCGAGGATCCGCTTGGAGAGGTGGTGGCCGATGAAGCCGTTCACGCCGAGGATGCAGATCTTCATGGGCGCTGCGCCTCGAGGATGTCGAGCCGCCGGCCGTCGCCGCAGCCCGCGTGCAGGCCGGAGTCGTCGTCGTGGATGCCCGGCGGCGCGGCACGCGGCGTGAGGCGCGTGCGCAGGATGCGCAGGGGCTCGCCGCGAAACATCGTGAACGCCCCCGGATAGGGCGGGGCCACCGCGCGCACCAGGTTGTGGATCTCGGCGGCGCTGCGGCTCCAGTCGATGCGGCCATCTTCCGGCGTGCGGGCGCCGAAGTAACTGCCCCGCGACAGGTCCTGCGGCGTGAGCTTCGCAGTGCCGTCGAGCAGGCGCGGCAACGAGCGGTGCAGCACCAGCTCCGCCGCCACCGTCACCTTGCGGAAGACATCGAGCGCCAGGTCGTCGGGCAGGATCGGCACCGCCATCTGGTCGACGATGGGCCCCGCATCAGGCTTGGCGGCCATGCGGTGCAGCGTGGCGCCGGTCTCGGCCTCGCCGTGCAGGATCGCCCAGTTCACCGGCGCGCGGCCGCGGTAGCGCGGCAACAGGGAGCCGTGCATGTTGAAGGCGCCGCGGGAAGCGAGGCCCAGCCATGCCTCGGGCAGCATGTGCCGGTAATAGAACGAGAAGAGGAAGTCGGGCGCCAGGTCCCGGGCGCGACGCAAGATCTCGTCGGACGGCCCCGCATCGCTCAGCACGTCCAGCCCGTTGTCGCGGGCGAGCCGCTCCACGCTCGCGAACCAGACGTTCTCGGCAGGGTCGTCACGATGCGTGACGACGAGATCCACCTGAATCCCGGCCGCGAGAAGCGTGGCGAGGCAGCGCACCCCGACGTCGTGGTAGGCGAAGACGATCGCGCGCGGGCTCACCGCTCGCGCGGCTCCGCGGTTTCGCCGCGCTGCTCGAGCACAGCCTGGACCACATAACGCGGGCGCTCGCGCACCTGCTGGTAGATGCGGCCCACGTACTCTCCCACCAGGCCAAGGCCGAAGAGCACCACCCCGATGAGGAAGAACTCGAGGATGTCCCGATCCCATACGACGAGCAGGCCGTCACCCTCGCCCAGAACGATGCGCTTGGCGATCACGACCACGTACACCGCCACGGACACCAGCGAGACGAGGATGCCGAAGATCGAGAACGCCTGCAGCGGCAGCAGGGAGAATCCGGTGACCAGGTCGAAGTTGAGCCGCAACAGCTTGTAGAGCGAGTATTTCGACTCGCCGGCGTGCCGCTCCTCGTGCTCGACCTCGATCTCGGCCGGATTGCGCGCATAGGCATAGGCCAGGGCGGGGATGAAGGTGCTCACCTCGCGCGAGGCGCGGATTGCCTCGACGATGTTGCGGTCGTATGCGCGCAGCATGCAGCCCTGGTCGGTCATGCGGATGCGCGTGATGCGCTCGCGCAGGCGGTTCATGGCGCTCGAGGCCCAGCGGCGCCACGCCGCGTCGCGTCGCACCCTGCGGATGGAGCCCACGTAGTCGTGGCCTTCGTCCATCCGCTCGAGCAGCCGGGCGATCTCCTCGGGCGGGTTCTGCAGGTCGGCATCGAGCGTGACCACGCGCTCGCCGCGGCAGAACTCGAAGCCGGCGAGGATCGCCATGTGCTGGCCGAAGTTGCCGTTGAAAAGGACGACCCGCGTCACGTCGGGGCGCTGCTGGAACTGCTCGCGCAGCAGCGCCGCGGAGCGATCGGCGCTGCCGTCGTTCACGAAGATCACTTCGTAGGCGCGGCCCAGGGCATCGAGCGCCGGATAGAGCCGAGCGAAGAGCGCGGGCAGCACTGCCTCCTCGTCGAAGACGGGAATCACGACAGAGACCGCCGGCACCGCGCTCATCGTGCGGCGCCCGATCGCACCACGCGGCGCACGGCGTCGAGCACGCGCTCCACGTCGCTCGCCTCCATCTCGGGGAAAAGCGGCAGCGAGACCGTTTCTCGCGCGATGCGCTCGGCCACGGGGAATTCGCCCTCGCGATGGCCCTCCCCGCGAAAGTGGCTCGCGAGGTGGATGGCCTCGTAGGAGATGCCGACCCCGATGCCCTCGGCGTGCATCGCGCGCACGAAACCCTCGCGCGTGATGCGAGCCTCCTCGAGCGGCAGCAGCACCGTGAGCATGTTCCAGCTGTGCCCCGGATTGGGCCAGGGCGGCAAACGCGCGGCGCCGAAGAGCGGCTCGTCCCGGAAGCCCTCGATGTAGAGCGCGGCCAGGCGTTCGCGTTTCGCGCACCACGCGTCGAGGTGGCGCAGTTGCTCGAGGCCCAGCCGCGCGGACACGTCCGAAAGGTTGTACTTGGCGCCGGGCCGGGGCACGTCGCGCGTGCCGTCGGGCAGGCGCACGATGCCGTGGAAACGCAAACGCTCGACCGCGGCGGCCTCAGCGGCATCGTTCACCACCAATGCGCCGCCCTCGATGGTCGTGAGGTTCTTGTTCGGGTGGAAGCTGAAGCAGGCCAGGTCGCCGCTCGCGCCCACCGGCCTGTCGCCCGAGCGCGAACCGAGCGCGAGCGCCGCGTCTTCCAGCACGCGCACGCCATGGCGGCTGCGAAAGTCCGAGAGCGCCTGCGGAGCGAGCGGGGCGTTGTAGTGCACCGGCAGCAGCACACGGGTGCGGGGCGTGACGGCGGCATGCGCCTGGGCCATGTCGAGGTTGCGGGTGGCGAGATCCACGTCCACGAACACCACGCGCGCACCGGTGCGGGCGATGACGTTGGCCGTGGCGAAGAATCCCTGGGCCGGGGTGATCACCTCGTCGCCGCGACCTACCCCGAGCATCTCGAGGGCCACCTGCATCGCCGCCGTCGCCGACGTGAGCGAGCGCACCGGCCGGCCCTGGAGATAGCCGCCGAGCGCCTTCTCGAAGGCCGCGACCTGGGGGCCGCTCGCGATCCAGCGGCTGCGCAGCGTGTCGGCCACCGCTGCGATCATGGCCTCGTCCAGGAAAGGACGCGCGAACGGCAGGTATGGGAGGTTCGACATGGGGGCTAGGACCGCGCCACCAGCCACACGCCCACGACGATGAAACCGATGCCCGCCAGCTTCTGCGCGCCCAGCGATTCGCCGAAGAGCGCCCACGCCGCGAAGGCGTTCACGACGTAACCCACGGAAAGCATCGGGTAGGCCACGCTCACCGGCACGCGCGACAGGGCCAGGATCCACACGACCACGCTCACCACGTAGCAGGCGAGCCCCGCGAGGATGGGCAGGTTCGCCATGCGCGCGCCGACCGGCACGATGTTCTCCACGCTGAAGGCGAACTCGCCCACGCGGGTCGTGCCCGCCTTGAGCAGCAGCTGCGCCGCCGCGTTCAGCAGCACGCCGAGCATCACGAGGGAGAAGGTGAGGGGGGTCAAGGCTTGCGAACCAGGACACGTCGCGGGTCTTCGTGCAGGCGCTGCATCGGAAGGCCGCGCGCGCCGAGGGCCGCGAAAGTGGCCGGGTTCATTATAGCCAGCGCCTCCCCGGGCCGCAGCCAGTCCTCGTGGAATGCCTCGAGGGTGGGGATGTGCGCCGTGGGCTCGGACGCGATGCCGCGCTCGAACTCGTCGACGTACGCGACCAGCGTGAGCGTGCGCCGCAGGTAGAACGGCACCGAGTGCTCGAAGTAACGCACGCTGTAGAGCCGCGCCTCGGGGCTCGCGTGCGCCGCCATCAGCGTGGCCACGGACTTTCCCGATTGTCGCGGCGAAAGCGCCTCGTATGCGTCCTCGATGCGGTCCAGCACTACGCCCATTCCGATCGCTATAGCCACCAGCGCGGTCCAGCGCCGTCCGCGCCACAAGGCTGCCGCCGCGATCGCGCAGGCGGCCAGCAACGCGAGTGCGGCCATCAGCGCAAGCGGCTGGGCATGACCGTACAGCTCGCGCGTCCAGGGCTCGCGCGCGCGCGACTCGATCTGCAGGGCCAGCGCGACGAGCGCCATCGCCACCAGCGTCATGGGCAGCACCTGCCAGGCGAGCTTGCGCGTCGGCGCATGGACGAGGTAGCGACCGATCACGAGCGCCAGCGGCGGGAAGGCGGGCAGGATGTACGCGGGCAGCTTCGAGCTGGAGATGCTGAAGAACGCGACGACCACGAATGCCCAGGCGAGGGCGAGCCGCATCTCGTTGGTCGCGCGCGGGTCGCCCGCGAGCCGCCAGCCGTGCGCGAAGGCCGAGGGCAGCGCGAACAGCCAGGGCAGGAACCCGACGGCCACGATGGGCAGGAAGTACCACCACGGTTCGGTGCGCCGGTGCGACGCGCTGAGGAAGCGTTCCCAGTGCTCGTGCACGAAGAAGAAGCGCGGGAACTCGGGATTCTGGTACGAGACCGCGACGAACCACGGCGCGCTGATCGCCAGGAAGATCACCAACCCGTACGCCCATTCCAGACGGGCCACCGGGCGCAGGTCGCGCCGCAGGACGCACAGGGCCAACAACGCCCCGGCCGGAAAAACGAGGCCCACCAGTCCCTTGGAGAGCACCGCGAGCGCCATCGCGGCCCATGCGAGGAGCATCCACCGCCGCCGCGTTGGCGAGCGGGTCGGCTCACGCTCGGCGAGCAGGTAGGCGCAGAAGGTGAGCGTGGTCCAGAGCGTGAGCCCGGTGTCGAGCGTGACCACGCCGCTCATCACCATGAAGTACGGGCTCGATGCCAGGGCGATCGCGGCGGCGAGGCCCGTTTCCCGGGTGCCCAGCCGGCGGCCGGTGAAGGCCACGAGCAGCAGCGTGGCGAGCCCGCACAGCGCCACGTAAAGCCTTGCCGCGTACTCGCCGTGCGGCAGCAACGTGAGCGATGCCGCGGTCGCCCAGTATTGCAACGGCGGCTTCTCGAAGTACTTGAGGCCATTGAGCCGCGGCGTGATCCAGTCGCCGCTTTGCGCCATCTCGCGGGCGATCTCGGCGTAGCGTCCCTCGTCCGGGTTGGCGAGCGGACGGTCGAGGTTGTCGATGCCGATCGCCACGACCAGCGCGGCGAGAATCCACAGCAGGATGCGGGTCGGGGGCCGGATCACGCTTCGAGCAGCACGACCACGGCGCCGCCACCGCCATGGATCGCGCGTGGCTCGACGAACGCCAGCACTTCCCCGCGGCGCGTGAGCAGCTTGCGGATGCGCCGCTTGAGCACGGGTTCGCGCCCCGGCGAGCGCAGGCCCTTGCCGTGCACGATGCGAACGCAGCGCTTGCCGCGGCGCCGGCAGTCCGCGAGGAACACCGCGGTCTGCGCGACCGCTTCGTCGCCGGTCAAGCCATGCAGGTCGAGGTGGTCCTGGATGACCCAGTGCATGCGCCGCAGCTTGCGCAGGATGTCGCGTGGCAGGCCGGGGCGCAGGTAGAGATGATCTTCTTCGATCTCGATGTCGATGGGGACCGAGCCGGAGTCGCGTGCTGGCGAGAACCGGGACTGTCCCCGGTGTTCATCGGTGAGCATGAGCAACTCGTGCAGCACCGCGCGCTCGTCTTCCTCGCGCTTGACGGGGATCGGTGCCGGCTTCTGGCGTTGCGGCTCGACGCGGTTCGCAGGCTTGATCGGCACCGCGCCGCGCACCGCCTCGCGGAAGAGGTGGTGGTCATCCCGTCCCCCGTCCCCCGTGCGTCCCTTGGTCACCCCTGGGTTTCCAGGTACTTGTCCGCATCCAGCGCGGCCATGCAGCCCGTGCCCGCGCTCGTCACGGCCTGGCGATAGACGTGGTCCTGCACGTCGCCCGCCGCGAACACGCCGGGAATGCTGGTGGCGGTGGCGTTTCCCTCGAGGCCGCCCCTGGTGATGATGTAACCGCCCTTCATCTCGAGCTGCCCCTCGAAGATGTCGGTGTTGGGCTTGTGGCCGATGGCGATGAAGCATCCCTGCACCTTGAGGTCCTTGGTGGAGCCATCGCCGGTATTGCGGATGCGCACGCCGGTCACGCCGGTCTTGTCGCCCAGCACCTCGTCGAGCGTGTGGTTCCACTCGATCGAGACCTTGCCCTCGGCCTGGCGGGTGAAGAGCTTGTCCTGCAGGATCTTCTCGGCGCGGAACTTGTCGCGCCGGTGGATCACGGTCACGTGGCGCGCGATGTTGGACAGATAGAGCGCCTCCTCGACGGCGGTATTGCCGCCGCCGACCACGCAGACGTCCTGGCCCTTGTAGAAGAAGCCATCGCACGTGGCGCAGCCCGAGACACCCTTTCCCATGAACGCCTGCTCGGAGGGAATGCCGAGGTACATGGCCGAGGCTCCCGTGGCGATGACCAGCGCGTCGCAGGTGTAGGTGGCCGAGTCTCCCACCAGCGTGATCGGCTTGTCCTTCAGCTTCGCCGTATGGATCTGGTCGAAGACGATTTCCGTCTCGAAGCGCTCGGCGTGCTTGAGGAAGCGGTCCATGAGCTCGGGCCCCTGCACGCCCATGGCGTCGGCGGGCCAGTTGTCCACGTCGGTGGTCGTCATCAGCTGGCCGCCCTGGGCGAGGCCGGTGATGAGCACGGGTTTCAGGTTGGCGCGGGCGGCATACACCGCGGCGGTGTAACCGGCGGGGCCTGAGCCGAGGATGAGGAGGCGTGAGTGCTTGTTCGTCATTCGGGGGAGGTGACCGTGCTGGGCGGGGGTGTCCAGCCGCCGATTATCGCATCCGGCCGGCCGCCCTATGTCCCTGAAATTAATGCTGTTAATGAGGAGCCAACCCTAAGCGTTTGACAAATAAGGCAATTCTGGGTATCTAGGCAGGATGGCCAGCTCCCCCAAGCGACCGGCCGGCAGCGAGCGCGCCATCGGGCTCAAGGCCGTGCCGTTTTTCCGCCAGCTCGACGACCACGAGCTGGAGACGGTGCGCGCGGTCAGCACCGAGCGCTCCTATCCGAAGAATGCGGTGGTGCTCACCGAGGGCGAGATGGGCGACTCGCTCTACGTGATCCAGTCCGGAAAGGTGAAGGTCGTCATCGGCGACGAGGAGGGGCGCGAGCTCATCCTCAAGATCCTGGGCCCCGCCGACTTCTTCGGCGAGATGTCGATGATCGACAAGGAGCCGCGCTCGGCTTCGGTCACCACCATCGAGCCGGCCACGTTCCTGGTGCTCACCCATGCAGCCTTCGAGCAGTGCATCGAAAGGGCGCCGCGCATCGCGAAGGTGGTGATGCAGATCCTCGCCCACCGGGTGCGCGAGGCCGACCGCAAGATCGGCACGCTCGCGCTCATGGACGTCTACGGGCGCGTGGCGAGCACGCTCCTCGAGCTCGCCGTGTACAACAACGGCAAGCTCGTGGTGGGGGAGAAGCTGTCGCAGCAGGACCTCGCCAACATGGTCGGCGCCTCGCGGGAGATGGTGAACCGCATCCTCAAGGACCTTTCGGATCGCGGCTTCATCTCCATCGAGTCGAAGGCGATAACGATCATCAACCGGGAGCTGCCGCCATCGCTGTAGCAGCCGACTCCCACCCGGGCAATCCACGCCTCGGACGGGCGCTGCGCGAAGCCGGCTGGATCGCGCTGCTCGCCGTCGCCGCCTACCTCGCGCTGATCCTCGCCACCTATCACCGTGCCGATCCGGGGCCCTTCTTCAGCGGCACCGGCGCCCCGGTCGCCAACAAGGGCGGGGTCGCGGGCGCCTGGATCGCCGAGGCTCTGCTCTATCTCTTCGGACTTTCGGCGTGGTGGTGGGTCGCGCTTGCCGTGTACGGCATCCTGCGCCTCTACCGGCGCGTGGAGGCGTGGGAGATGCTCAGCCGGCGCACTTTCGCGACGGCGCTGGCCGGATTCTCGCTGCTGCTTTGCGCGAGCGCGGCGCTCGAGGCGCTCAGGCTGCACTCGCTTTCGGCGGCCCTGCCGCTCGCGCCGGGCGGCGTGCTGGGGCGCGTCCTGTCGGATTTCCTCGGCCTCGCCTTCGGCTTCACTGGCGCCACCTTGCTGCTGATCGCGGCGCTCGCGGCGGGCTCGAGCATCTTCACCGGGCTTTCCTGGCTTCGCGTCGCCGAGGCCGTCGGCGAGGGCGTCGAGCTGGGTTTCATGTCGTTGCGAGGGTTGATCGATGCCCGGCGCGACCGCGAAAAGGGCAAGCTCGCGGCCCAGGTGCGCGAGGAGAAGGTCGAGGAGGCGAAGAAGGCCTTCGAGGAGCACGAGCCGATCCGCATCGAGATGCCGGCGGTGGTGGTACCCAAGAGCGAGCGCGTGGTGCGCGAGAAGCAGGTGCCGCTCTTCGCGGACATGCCCGATTCGCCGCTGCCGCAGCTCTCGCTCCTCGACGCCCCCGACACGCACATCGAGCGGCCCACCGCGGAGACGCTCGAGTACACCTCGCGGCTCATCGAACGCAAGCTCCTGGACTTCAACGTGCAGGTGAAGGTGGTCGCGGCCTATCCCGGCCCCGTCATCACGCGCTACGAGATCGAGCCCGCCGTGGGCGTGAAGGGCGCCCAGGTGGTGAACCTGGCGCGCGACCTCGCGCGAGCGCTCTCCGTGATGGCCATCCGCGTGGTCGAGACCATTCCGGGCACCTCGTGCATGGGGCTCGAGATCCCCAACCCGAAGCGCGAGGTGGTGCGGCTGGCGGAGATCGTGGGCTCCCAGGCCTACGCCGACATGAACTCGAAGATCACCATCGCGCTGGGCAAGGACATCACCGGCAAGCCGATGGTGGCCGACCTGGCGCGGATGCCGCACCTGCTGGTGGCCGGCACCACCGGCTCGGGCAAGTCGGTGGCGATCAACGCGATGATCCTGTCGCTGCTCTACAAGGCGACTCCCGGCGAGGTGCGGCTGATCCTCATCGACCCGAAGATGCTCGAGCTGTCGGTGTACGAGGGCATCCCGCACCTGCTGGCGCCCGTGGTGACCGACATGCGCCAGGCGGGCGCGGCGCTCAACTGGTGCGTGGCCGAGATGGACCGGCGCTACAAGCTCATGAGCGCGCTCTCGGTGCGCAACCTCGCGGGCTACAACCAGAAGGTGCGCGAGGGCATCGAGAAGAAGCAGCCGCTCAAGCATCCCTTTACGCTCACCCCCGACAATCCCGAGGACCTCGAGCCGCTGCCGTTGCTGGTGGTGGTGATCGACGAGCTGGCCGACCTCATGATGGTCTCGGGCAAGAAGGTCGAGGAGCTGATCGCGCGCCTGGCGCAGAAGTCGCGCGCGTGCGGAATTCACCTGATCCTGGCGACCCAGCGCCCCTCGGTGGACGTGATCACGGGCCTCATCAAGGCGAACGTGCCCACGCGCATCGCGTTCCAGGTTTCGGCCAAGGTCGATTCGCGCACCATCCTCGACCAGCAGGGCGCCGAGAGCCTGCTCGGCCAGGGCGACATGCTCTACCTCATGCCCGGCGGCGGGGTGCCGGTACGCGCCCACGGCGCCTACGTGGCCGATTCGGAAGTGCACCGCGTGGTCGAGGCGCTCAAGAAGCAGGGCGAGGCGCAATACATCGACGGGATCCTCGACGAGCCCGAGCAGGGCGAGATGAACGCCGACGGCGGCCCCGGTGTCCCAGGGGGAGAAGCGGATCCCCTCTACGACCAGGCCGTGCAAATCGTGCTGCAGAACAAGCGCGCTTCCATCTCCCTCGTGCAACGCCACCTGCGCATCGGCTACAACCGCGCGGCGCGCCTGATCGAGGACATGGAGAAGGCAGGGCTGGTGAGCGCCATGGCGTCCAACGGAAACCGCGAGATAATCGCCCCGAACCGGGAGAAGTAGATCGTCCAGGGCGCGGAGCAGGGGCCCCGCTTGCGGGGATGCGACCTGGACGATCGCGGCCGACGCGTCCAACCACCGTCGGGAAATCACCATAGGAGGCCGCCCGGAGATGATTCACCGCTTTGTTGCATCGATAGCCCTGCTGGCCGCCACCTCCACCCTCGCCAATGGCCTGGACGACTTCCTCGCCTTCAACTCGGCCACCAAGACCGCCACCGCGCGTTTCGAGCAGCAGGTCCTCGACCGCGGCGGCAAGGTGATCGAGCGCGCTGCCGGGACGTTCGCCTTCGCGCGGCCGGGCAAGTTCCGCTGGACCTACGAGAGGCCACACCGGCAGGTGCTGGTGTCCGATGGATCGAAGCTCTACATCCACGATCCCGACCTGAACCAGGTCACGGTGAAGCGCATCGACCGCGCCATCTCCTCCACCCCCGCCGCGCTGCTGGCGGGACGCGACGACATCACGAAGCTCTTCACCTTGCGCGATGCGGGGAGCGCCGAGGGCATCGATTGGGTGGAGGCGACGCCCAAGGCGCAGGACACCGGTTTCGAGCGGGTGAGGCTGGGGCTCAAGGCGAAGACGCTCGCCGCCATGGAGCTGCACGACCAGCTGGGTGGGCGCACGATGCTGCGCTTCACCGACTTGAGGGCCAACGCCCCCGTCGCGTCGGAGACTTTCGCGTTCACGCCGCCCAAGGGGGCGGACGTCATCGAAGACCGCTAGTCAGCCGCGGTAGGCCTCGATCGAGAGGGGCGCTTCGGTGCTGGCGGCGCGGGCGGCCAGCACGATGCCGACCAGGCTTTCCAGCTCGTAGCAGCGCAGCAGGTGCGGCCGCTCGCGGCGGATGTAGGCGCGAACCGCTTCGGCCTCGTCGGCCGCCCCGGCCACGGTCTCGGCGAGGGGGCGCTCCGCGCCATAGAAGATTCCCAAGGCCCGCAAAGCCATGGCCAGGGCCCCCGCGTCGATTCCCGCCGTGCTTTGCGCGACCTGCATGAAACCTCCAGCCGGGCGGCCAATAAGGCCATGCAGCGATCCTACGGCGGGTGCGGGCATAAGGAATAGTTAAACTTTCTTTCCGTTCGGCTAAGGAATTGCTAACCTGTGCGCCGATGCGTTCCGCCACCCTCCGACAGCTGCGCGTGTTCGCCACGGCGGCGAGGCACCTTTCCTTCGCCCGCGCCGCGGCGGAGCTGCACCTGACCGCGCCCGCGGTCTCGCTGCAGATCGCCGAGCTCGAGCGCCACGCCGGCCTGCCGCTCTTCGAGCGGCTCGGGCGGCGCGTTTACCTCACGCCGGCCGGGGAGGCGATGCAGCGCTCGAGCGCCGCCGTCCTCGCGCAGCTGCGGGCGCTCGAGGACGAGCTGGCAGCGCTCAAGGGCATCGACGGCGGGTTGCTGGACGTGGGCGTGATCAGCGCGGGCGATTATTTCTTTCCGGCGCTGCTCGCCACCTTCTGCGCGCGCCACAAGGGCGTGCGTGTGGCGCTTTCGGTATGCAATCGCGAGGAGCTGCTGCATCGGCTCGATCGCAACCAGGTCGCGCTGGCCATCATGGGCAAGCCGCCGGAGGACAGCGATTTCGACGCCGTGCCGTTCGCGCAGCATCCGGTGGTGCTCATCGCATCGCGCGCCCATCCGCTCGCGCGCAAGCGCCGGTTGTCGCTTGCCACCGTGGCGCGGGAAGGCTTCATCGCCCGCGAGCAGGGCTCGCTCACGCGCGAGATCATGGATGAGACGCTGCGGCGCGCGCGCCTCAAGCCCGAGGTCGCCATCGAGGTCTCGAGCAACGAGACGATCAAGCAGGCGGTGGCGGCGGGCTTCGGGGTGGCCTTTGCCTCCGCCCATGCCATCGGGCTGGAAGTGGAGTCGGGGCGCCTCGCGGTGCTGGACGTGGCCGGCTTTCCGGTGCGCCGCCAGTGGTATGTCGTCCACCGTCGCGGCAAGCAGCTTCCCGCCGTGGCCCGCGCGTTCGCCAGCTACCTGCAGGAGGAGGGCGAGCCCGGCATCGAGCGCCAGACGCCGGCATCGCTGCGCCGCTACTGGCGCCGCGCCTAGAATGGCGCCCATGGAGCGCGACCTTTTCCAGGCCTCGGGCGAAGCCTTCGTGCCGCTCGCCGAACGGCTGCGGCCGGCGACGGTCGACGAGGTGATCGGTCAGCGCCACCTCCTGGGCGAGGGCAAGCCCATCAACGTGGCGCTGCGCGCCGGCCGCCCGCACTCCATGATCCTGTGGGGCCCGCCCGGCGTCGGCAAGACCACGCTCGCGCGCCTGATGGCGAAGGCCTTCAACGCCGAGTTCATCAGCATCTCGGCGGTGCTGGCGGGCGTGAAGGAGATCCGCGAGGCGGTGGAGCGCGCGCGCCTCGCCCGCGACCAGTATGGACGCGCCACGATCGTCTTCGTGGACGAGGTGCACCGCTTCAACAAGGCGCAGCAGGATGCCTTCCTGCCGCATGTCGAGTCCGGGCTCTTCACCTTCATCGGCGCCACCACCGAAAACCCGTCGTTCGAAGTGATCGGCGCCCTGCTTTCGCGAGCCCAGGTGTACGTGCTGGAAAGACTCGAGGCGGGGGACCTCGACCGGCTCGCCGAGCGCGGCTTCGAGGCCGAGGGCATGGACTCGACCGCCGATGCCCGCGCGCGCATCGCGGAATTCGCCGACGGCGACGGCCGCCGCACGCTGAACCTTGTCGAGCAGGTGGCGCAGGCCGGCCGCGTCGAGGGACGCCGGGGCGTGGACGTGGACTTCGTGAACGCGATCGCGCAGCGCGCCGGACGCCGCTTCGACAAGGGCGGCGACAACTTCTATGACCAGATCTCGGCGCTGCACAAGAGCGTGCGCGGCAGCGACCCGGACGCAGCGCTCTATTGGCTGGTGCGCATGCTCGACGGGGGCGTCGATCCGCGCTACCTCGCGCGCCGAATGGTGCGGATGGCGAGCGAGGACGTGGGCCTTGCCGACCCCCGGGCCCTCGAAGTCGCCGTCAATGCGGCCGAGGTCTACGAGCGCCTCGGTACGCCCGAGGGTGAGCTCGCGCTCGCCGAATGCGTGATCTACCTCGCGATCGCCGCCAAGTCGAACGCGGTTTACGTGGCCTACAACGAGGCGCGTGCGTTCGTTGCGCAGGACGGCACGCGCCCCGTGCCCCTGCACATCCGCAACGCGCCCACGAAGCTCTTGAAGAACCTGGGCCACGGCAAGGACTACCGCTACGCCCACGACGAGCACGAGGGCTACGCCGCGGGGGAGAATTACTTCCCCGAGGGCATGCAACGGCCGTCGTGGTACCGCCCGACCGGCCGCGGGCTCGAGGCGAAGATCCGCGAGCGGATGGAGCACCTGCGCTCGCTGGACGAGGCGGCCCGGAAGAAAGCAGAATAGCCGCATGCGCTGCATCCGATCTCGCCGCTAGTCGTCGTTCCCGGCTTTCTGGGAAACCAATCCTCCTTTCCGACATCCATTGGGCTCCCGCCTGCGCGGGAGTGACCCCATGCTCGATATCCAGACGCTCCGCAAGGACCTCCCGGCCGTGGTGGCCGGACTCAAGCGCCGCAACTTCGACTTCGACGAGGGCGCATTCCATGCCCTCGAGGACGAGCGCAAGACGCTGCAGCTGCGCACCGAGGAGCTGCAGGGCAAGCGCAACACGCTCTCCAAGCAGATCGGAATGCTCAAGGGCAAGGGCGAGGACGCCTCGGCCGTGATGAAGGAGGTCGGCGGCATCGGCGACGAGCTCAAGTCGAACGAGGCTGCGCTGGGCGCGCTCCAGTCGCGCCTGGACGATTTCCTGCGGCGAATCCCCAACGTGCCACGCCCGGAGGTTCCCGAAGGCCGTTCGAGCGACGACAACGCCGAGGTGCGCCGCTGGGGCACGCCCCGCGCGCCGGGATTTCCGGCGAAGGACCACGTCGATGTCGGCGCCGCCCTGGGCGGCATGGATTTCGACACCGCCGCCAAGCTGTCAGGGGCGCGCTTCGTCGTGCTGAAGGGCCAGGTCGCGCGCCTGCACCGGGCGCTCGCGCAGCTCATGCTCGACATCCAGACGCGCGAGCACGGCTATACCGAGGTGTACGTGCCCTACATGGTCAACGCCCATTGCATCGACGGGGTGACCAACCTCGAGAAATTCCGCGAGGACGGCTTCCGGATCGAGGGGCGCGACGCTTTCCTCATCCCCACGGCGGAGGTGCCGGTCACAAATTTCGTGCGCGAAGAGATCGTCGACCGCGCGCGGCTGCCGCTCAAGTTCGCCTGCCACAGCCCCTGCTTCCGCGCCGAAGCCGGCAGCTACGGCAAGGACACCCGCGGCATGATCCGCCAGCACCAGTTCGACAAGGTGGAGATCGTGCAGCTGGTGCGCCCCGAGGCATCGGGCGAGGCGCACGAGGAGCTCACGCGCAACGCCGAAGCGATCCTGCAGCGCCTGGAGCTTCCCTATCGCGTGATGCTGCTGTGCACCGGCGACATGGGATTCTCCAGCGCCAAGACCTACGACCTCGAGGTGTGGCTGCCGGGGCAGGGGGCCTACCGAGAGATCTCGTCGTGCTCGAACATGGAGGCCTTCCAGGCGCGGCGCATGCAGGCGCGGTTTCGCGACGAGAATGGAAAGGTGCAGCCGCTGCACACCCTCAACGGCTCGGGCCTTGCCGTCGGCCGCACGCTCGTGGCGGTGCTGGAGAACTACCAGGAGGCCGACGGGTCGGTGACCGTTCCCAAGGCGTTGGTGCCGTACATGGGCGGCATCACGAAGCTGGAGCCGCAAGCTTGAACCACGGAGACCACGAGAGACCACAGAAACGGCTTGAATTCGATTCTTGCGCGATATCCTCCCTCGCGGGCCATCCTTGCTCCGTGGTCCCGGGGGTCTCTGTGGTTGAACGCCTTGACCCATGAGCACGAGATTCATCGTCGTTCGCCACGGCGAGACGCAATGGAACGTCGAGTCCCGCATCCAGGGGCAGGGCGACAGCCCGCTCACCGAAGCCGGCGGCGAGCAGGCGCGCGCCATCGCGCAGCGCCTGGCCCGTGAGAAGTTCGATGTCCTCGTGGCAAGTGATTTGGGCCGCGCCATGGACACTGCGCGAGCCATCGCCGAGCTGTCGGGCCATGCGATCGTCCCCGACCCGCGGCTGCGCGAGCGCAGCTTCGGCGTGGGCGAGGGCATGACCTACGAGGAGATCGACCGCGCCTATCCCAACGTCTTCTCCCGCACGGCCGAGGCCGATCCCGACTTCGTCATCCCCGTCGGGGAGAGCCGGCGCCAGTTCCACGACCGGGTGCGCGATGCGTTCGTCGCGCTCGCGCGCGAGCATCCGGGCAAGCGCCTGACCGTGGTCGCCCACGGGGGAGTGCTCGCGGGGCTTTATCGCCATATCCACGACATCCCCGTGGGCAAGCCGCACGTGGTGCCGATCGCCAATGCGGCCTACAACGCGGTGGTCTTCCAGGCCCCGGCCTGGGCGCTGGAGGCGTGGGACGAGGTGGATCACCTGCCCGCGGCGGTGCCCTTCGTCGAGAGCTGAGCCGGCGGCGCGGCGATCGCGGGCTCCGGGGCGCCGGCCGGATGCGGCAACTGCGGCGCGTCGCGCGGCTCCATGCGCGTGAGGATGTCGTAGTAGTTGCGCACGTTGTCCACCAGCTGCATCGCCTCGAAGCCCCGCGCGTAGCCGTGCTTGAGCGTGTTGAAGGTCTCGGCCTCGGACATGCGCGGCAGCACCTGGCGCACGTCCTGCCACTTGTCGGGGTTGAGCCCGCTCCTCTGCGCGAGGATGCGCGCATCCTCGAGGTGGCCCAGGCCCATGTTGTAGGCCGCGAGCGCCAGCCAGCTCCTGTCGGGCTCCTCGATGCGCGGCGACATGGCCTCCTTCAGCAGCGCGAAGTAGCGCGCGCCGCCGATGATGCTTTCGCGCGCGTCGAGGCGGTCGCGGATCTGCAGTCGCTGCGCCGTCTCCTCGGTGAGCATCATCAGCCCACGCACGCCGGTGGGCGAGGTCGCGTTGGCGTCCCAGTGCGACTCCTGGTAACCGATGGCGGCGACGAGCCGCCAGTCGACGCCGCTCACCGCCTCGGCCTCCATGAACCAGGGCTTGAGGCGGGGCAGCTGCGTGCCGATGCGCTCGAGCAACGTGCCCGAGTCGAGGGCCGTGATGCGCGCCGCATGGCCGTAATAGCGCTCGCTCAGGCGCTTCAACGTCCCGTCCTTCTGGATGCGCTGGAAGAAGGGCTTCGCCGCATCCAGGATGCGCTTCTTGTCGACGGTGCTCACGAGCCATGAATACTCGAGGGGCTTGCCCACGTTGAAGGCCACCTCGACTTGCGGGAAGAAGCGCCGCGCGAGCGTGAAGCGCGTCGATTCGACCAGCGCGTAGTCGAGCTTGCGCTGCGCCACGCGCTCCAGCAGGTCCGCGGTGGATGCGCCCGCCGGGAGCCGCTCGAGGTTCTGCATCTGCTCGGCCGGGCCGGCGAGAAGGTATTCGCCGACGCTGTCCTCGACCACGCCCACGCGGCGCCCGGCGATGTCCTTGAGCGTTCGCGGGCGCGGCTCGCCCACGCGGCCCACCACCTGGTGCTGAACCGTGAAGTAAGAAGGACCCCAGGCGAGGCCGCCGGGGAAATCGAAATGGCGCGCGAGGGCCGCGGCGGCGAGGTGAGCCTGTCCCGCGCGCAGCATCTGGTCGATCTTCGCCGGGTTGTCGATCACGACGAACTCGAGGCGCACGTCGAGCTCGCGGGCGAACATCGTCGCGAGGTCGTATTCGAAGCCCGAGGGCAGGCCCTGCGAGTCCTCGAAGTAGGTCGTGGGCCCGTTCACGGTGAGCACCACGAGCTCGCCCGATTGCGCGATGGGCGGCACGGGGCGCGGCGGTTGTTCGCATCCCGCGGCGAGGAGCGCCAATGCAACCAGCCAACGCCGCGCCGTGCTCATGGTGCGGGAGTTTACGATTAAACTGCGGCTGACATGCCCAAAGTCTTCGCGATCGTCCCGGCAGCCGGGCAGGGCACGCGCATCGGCGACGCCGTTCCCAAGCAGTACATCCCGGTCCGTGGCAAGCCCATGATGTTCCATGCCATCGAGGTGCTTGCCGCGGTGCCGCGCATCGAGTGCGTCTGCGTCGTGCTCTCGCCGCTGGACCGCCATTGGAAGGAGCACGACTGGAGCGGCCTTTCCGACAAGATCGAGCCCCTCTTCGCCGGCGGAGCGAGCCGCGCGCAGAGCGTGATGAACGCGCTGAAGGAGCTCGGCCCGCGCCTGGCCAGGGACGACTGGGTCCTGGTGCACGACGCCGCCCGGCCCTGCGTGCAGAAGGAGCTGGTCGAGCAGTTCCTCGACGAGGTCGGCGACGACCCCATCGGCGGGCTGCTGGCGATGCCCGTCGCCGACACGCTCAAGAGCGCGGACGAGAACCAGCGCGTGGCCGCGACGATCCCGCGCATCAACCTGTGGCGGGCGCAGACGCCGCAGATGTTCCGCAACGACCTGCTGCGCCGCGGCCTCGAGATCCGTCCCGACGCGACCGACGAGGCGCAGGCGGTGGAGGCGGTGGGCTACAGCGCGCCGCGGCTGGTGCAGGGCGAGAACAGCAACATCAAGGTCACCTTCGCCGAGGACCTGTTGCTCGCCGAGCTGATCCTCGAGCGACTGGGCCGGGTCGACCTGTGAGCATGCGCATCGGGCAGGGCTTCGATGTCCACCGATTGGTAACCGGGCGGCGCCTCGTGATCGGTGGCGTCCAGATCGCGCACGACAAGGGCCTGCTTGGCCACAGCGACGCCGACGTGCTGCTGCACGCGATCTGCGATGCGCTGCTGGGTGCGGCCGCGCTGGGCGACATCGGCCGGCACTTTCCGGACAGTGATCCGCGCTACAAGGGCATAGACAGCCGCGAGCTCCTGCGCCATGTGGGCGCGTTGCTCGCCGACCGGCGATTGCGCATCGCGAACCTCGATTCGACCATCATCGCGCAGGCGCCGCGCATGGCGCCGCACATCCCGAAAATGGTGGCGAACATCGCGGCCGACCTCGGGCTGCAAGCGCATTCGGTGAACGTGAAGGCCACGACTACCGAGGAGCTCGGCTTCACCGGCCGCGGCGAGGGCATCGCCGCTCAGGCGATCTGCCTGGTGGAGGAGATGGTCGAAGGCGGGGGCTGAACGTAGCGTCCCTCATCCCCGCCCTTACGTTGCCACCCGCGCAAGCCTGAATCGCGCCTCGGTCTTCCGTGGCTTGCCGCCCGGCGGGTCGACCGTCGTGAGCGTCTCGGTGTAGACCAGGTCGCCGTTGGGATCCCGGGCGAGCATCTCGTCCACCTTCTCGGTGCGCAACACGTCGCCCAGTCCGCTCGTGCGCTGGGAAGATCGCTCGAGCTTGCCACCCTTGCAGCGCCAGCGCGGCGAATCGATGGCGATCTCGACGATGTCCCTGCCCTCCGCATCGATGAAGCGCAGTCGCGTGCCACGCGCATCGTGAATGAGCGCCGCCATCGTCGCCAGGTGCGTGATCTTCGGGCGGGCCATGGGGGCGGAGGAGGCGAGCCCCTTGGGGCCGCCACCGGCCTCGCGGCGGAAGAGCTTGCCCTTGTCCTTGCCCTGGGTGAAGTTGCTGAGGTAGTCGGGCAGCCCGTCGCGTGCCGCGACCGACTGGTATTGGTATGTCCCGTTGAGGTTCTTGCAGTCGTCGGCGGCCTGGGAAAGCAGTGGACCGCAGAGGCCACAGAGACCGCAGAGGATTGCCTTGATGTTTGCCGTAGCCATGATGGAAGCGCCGTGAGTTCCGCCGCCAGCTTTCCCTGCTCTCGAGGTCCCGGTGGTCTCTGTGGTTCGCTCTTGCCTACCGGCGGAACTGCGCCAGGACCGACGAAGTCCACGTGAGCCGCTCGATCAAGGTGCGCAGGAATTCGCGGTTGAAGCGCAGCTGGCACCCCTCGGAGAGGGAGTCCAGGTGCGAAGCCTGGATCTTGAGCAGCTGCACCTCCGACACCGAGACGATCGAGGCCGAGCGGCGCGCTCGGTCGCCCGAGAGGTAGGCCATCTCGCCGAAGCAATCGCCTTCCTTGAGCACGTTGAGCAGCTTGCCGTCCTTCACCACCTTCACCTGGCCGGTGACGATGATGAAGAAGGCCTGCCCGACCTCGCCCTCCAGCAGCAGGTTCTGGTCGCGGGCGTGGGACTCCCAAACGGCGCCGCGCAGCACCTCCCAGAGCTCCGCGTCGCGGAACTCGCGGAAGAACGGCAGCGAGCGCAGCTTGTTGAACTTCTCCGTGGAGCTGATCTCGTGGGAGTAGCGCTCGAGCTGCGGGAAGGTGTTGGCGAGCTCGCTCGCCATGTCGAACCACGAGGCGTAGCGCACCTGCGGGTCCTTGTGCATCGCCTTCTTCACGATCTCGACCAGCTTCTCGGGCAGGTCGGGGCGCAGGGTCTCGATGGGGACCGGATCCTCGTTCAGGATCTTGTTGATCATCGTGACCGCATTGTTGGCGCGAAAGGGCAGCTTGCCGGTGAGAAGCTCGTACATCACCACGCCGAGGGAGTAGATGTCGGTCTGCACGCTGGGCAGCTCCTCGTTGATCTGCTCGGGCGACATGTACGCCGGGGAGCCGAGGAAACCGTCGATCTGGGTATGCGTCGCGTGCGAGATCTTCGCGGTGCCGAAGTCGCTGATCTTGATGTCGTCGCGCTCGCTCAGCAGGATGTTGGCGGGCTTGATGTCGCGGTGGATCACGCCGTTCTGGAAGGCGTAGTCCATGGCGCGGCACATCTTGAAGATCACGAGCACGGCCTGGCGCACCGGCAGCAGGTTGGTCTCGGTGCAGTACTTCTTGAGCGATCCGCCGGGGACGTACTCCATCACGATGTAGCGCTGGTCGCCCTCGACCACGGCGTCGTACACGCCCACGATGTTCGGATGGTTCAGCTTGCCGGCGAGCGAGGCCTCGTTGAGGAAGAGGCGCTCGAAGCGCTTCGCTTCCTCGGCGCCCATGTCCATGTCGGTCTTGGCGACCTTGATGGCGACCTTGCGGTCGTTGAACGTGTCCTCTGCCAGGTAAACCATGGCCGACGCCCCCTCGCCAAGGGGCGAGAGGATGTCGTACTTGCCGATCTTGCGGGGCCGTTCGGACACGCGGGCGCGTTGCCTCTCGCGAAGCCGTTGTTTTTATATGGCGAAGTCTAACCGATTGGCCCTAGCCATGGGCCGCCACGAGCGCGCGCGCGAGCCGCGTGAACGCCTCGCGATCGACTGCCACCAGCGGCACCGGCGTGCCCGTGGCGGCATCGCGGTAATTGCGGAAGAGGGACTTGCGGTAGGCGGGATCGTAGTGGCTCTCCAGGAGCTCGGCCACCAGCGGGCGCCAGTCGCCACGCTCGAGGCGAGACTTCCAGCCCTCGACGCGCTCGGCGCCGTGCAAATCTCGCAGCAGGTCGAGCTTCGCCGCGAGCCTCTCGGGCTGCGCCACGAAATGCGCGTATTCCTCCATCAGCAGCTCGACCCGCGCCTCGGCGCTCGCCTCGAGCCGGAAGCAGCGCGACTCGCGCATGCGCTGGATCAACGCATCGGGCACGCGCAGGTTGCCGACCTTCTTGCTCTCGGACTCGACATACACGGGCCCGGCGGGATCATAGGCCGAAAGCGCGCTCCAGATGGCGGTCTCGAAGGCCTTCTGCGTGGGCTGCGCGGCGCCGGGCAGCTCGCCCAGCACGGAGCCGCGGTGCGCGGCGAGGCGCTCCAGGTCGAGGACCTGCGCGCCTTCCTGCGCGAGCGCTTCCAGCAAGCGGCTCTTGCCCGAGCCGGTGGCGCCGCAGATGACGCGGTAGTCGAACCGCTGCGGCAGCTCGTCGAGGTCGGCCACCACCTGGCGTCGAAACGCCTTGTAGCCGCCTTCCAGGCGCTGCGCATCCCATCCGATCTGGCGCAGGACGTGCACGAGCGAGCCCGAGCGACCGCCGCCACGCCAGCAATAGACGAGCGGGCGCCACTTGCGCGGGCGGTCGGCGAAGCGCGTTTCGATGTGCCGCGCGATGTTGCGCGCGACGAGCGGCGCGCCCACGCGCTTCGCCTCGAAGGCGGAGCGCTCCTTGTAGAGGGTGCCGACGAGGGCGCGCTCGTCATCGTCCAGCACCGGGATGCTGAGAGCGCCTGGCAGGTGGTCCTCCCCGAATTCCGCCGGGCTGCGCGCGTCGAGGATGTCGTCGAAGGCCCGCAGGTCGGCCAGCGCGAGCGGCGTGGCGACGCGGGCATCCGGCCGGTCTCGGTGGAAGGGCAGATCGGTCACGGTCGCTTGCGCAGCAGTGGCTCGAGCGCCGGCCACACGTTGTCGAGGATGCGCGGCTGCGCGGCCGCCGCCGGGTGCAGCTGGTCGGGCAGGAAGAGCTCGGGCTTGTCGGCCAGGCCTTCGAGCAGGAAAGGCACCAGCGCCACGCGGTGTTTCGCTGCAACGCTTTGATACAGCTCGCGGAACCGCGCCGCGTAATCGATGCCATAATTCGGAGGAATCATCATGCCCACCAGCACCGGCTCCGCGCGGGCCTTGCGAGCCATCCCGATCATGTTCTCCAGGTTGGCGCGAATGCCTTCGACGGGCTGGCCACGCAGCGCGTCGTTGGCGCCGAGCGCGATCACCACGACCGCTGGCTTGTGGCGCTTCAGGTCCGCAGCCAGGCGGCGCAGGCCTCCGGCAGTGGTCTCGCCCGAAACGCTCGCATTCACCACGCGCCAGTCGAGGGCCTCGCGCTCGAGGCGCTTGGCCAGCAGGTGCGGCCAGCCCTGGTTGGCGGAAAGCCCATAGGCGGCCGAGAGGCTGTCCCCGAACACCAGCAACGTGCGCGCCGCGAGCGCGGGCGTGGCGAAGCCGAGCAGCAAGGCCGCGAGAAGCGCGCGGCAAAGCCGAGGAAGGTTTCTAGATGAATGCACTGAGGGAATCGGTCGCGCAAAGCGCGGAGCGGGCGCCGGCCGGAAACGTCATTGTGAAGGCCGAGGCCCTCACCAAACAAGTCGCCACGCCGGACCACACGCTGGTGATCGTGAAGGCGGCGACCTTCGAGGTGCGCTCGGGCGAGGCGGTGGCGATCCTGGGCGCTTCGGGCTCGGGCAAGTCCACCCTGCTCGGACTGCTCGCCGGGCTCGACGTTCCGACTTCCGGGCAGGCGTGGATCGGCGGCGAGCCGCTCTTCTCGCTCGACGAGGACGGCCGCGCGCGCCTGCGTGGGCAGATGGTGGGTTTCGTGTTCCAGTCTTTCCAGCTGCTGCCCGCGCTCACGGCGCTGGAAAACGTGATGCTGCCGCTCGAGCTGGCCGGCGGCCCCGACGCGGTGGGCCGCGCGCGCATCGTGCTCGGGCGCGTGGGGCTGGGCGAGCGCCTCGGCCACTATCCGCGCCAGCTCTCGGGCGGCGAGCAGCAGCGCGTCGCGGTGGCGCGGGCGTTCGTCACGGAGCCGCGCGTGCTCTTCGCCGACGAGCCGACGGGCAACCTCGATTCGACGACAGGTGAGCACATCATCGACCTGCTGTTCCAGATGAACCACGAACGCGGAACCACGCTCGTGCTGGTGACGCACGACGCCCACCTGGCGAAGCGCTGCGACCGGCGGCTGCACATCTCGGCCGGCGAGATCACGCACGAAGATTGAGCCCGCTGATGGAAGCCGTGTTCGTTCAGATGCCCTGCCCTTGGCATGAATAACCTCCGCCTCGCGATGAGGATGCTCCGCCGAAACTGGTCGGCCGGAGAGCTGCGTGTCCTGCTGCTCGCGTTGCTGATCGCGGTGGCGAGCGTGACGACCGTCGGATTCTTCGCCGACCGCGTGCAGGCGGCACTCGACCTTCAGGCCAACGAGCTGCTGGGCGGGGACCTGGTCGTCATCGCCGACCACCCGGTGCCGGGCGAATTCGTGGACGCCGCGAAGGCACAGGGCCTCACGGTCGCGCAGACGCGCACGTTCCCGAGCATGGTGTCCGCGGCCGAGCGCGGGGTGAGCCTCGCGGAGATCAAGTCGGTCACCCACGGCTTCCCGCTGCGCGGGAAGATCCGCATAGCCGATGCCGTGGGCGCGCCCGACCGGGAGGCCGCGAGCGCTCCCGAGCCCGGCACGGCGTGGATCGCGGTGGCGCTCGCCGCGCGCCTGGACCTCAAGGCGGGCGATACGCTGCAGGTGGGGCGCGCGCCGCTCAAGGTCGGGGCCATCGTCGTGCGCGAGCCCGACAGCGTGCTCGACTACTTCGGGATCGCGCCGCGCGTGCTCATGAACGAGGCGGATATCGCTTCCACCGGCCTGGTGCAGCTCGGCAGCCGCGTGACCTACCGCTTGCTCGTGAAGGGCGATGCCGGCGCCGTGCAGCGCTTCCGCGAGAAGGTGGCCCCGAAGATCGGCCGCGGGCAGCGCATCGAGGGCGTGCGCGACGCGCGTAGCGAGGTTCGCGCGGCACTCGACCGCGCGCAGCGTTTCCTTGGCCTCGCCTCGCTGCTTTCGGTGGTGCTCGCTTCGGTCGCCGTGGCCCTCGCCGCACGGCGCTTTTCGCAGCGGCAGCTCGACGCGGCCGCGATGATGCGTTGCCTCGGGGCGTCGCAATCCACCATCTTCGGCCTGCATGCGTGGCAGTTCCTCGCGCTGGGCGCGGCCGCCTGCCTGCTGGGCAGCCTGGTGGGGTACGCCGCGCAAGCGGTGCTGGCGAGCTGGCTCACCTCGTTCCTCACCGTCTCGCTGCCACTGCCGGGGCCGATGCCCGCCGTGCGCGGCGCGGTGATCGGCCTGGTGCTGCTGCTGGGCTTCACGCTGCCGCCGCTCATCCGCCTGCGCAGCGCATCCACCTTGCGCGTCCTGCGCCGCGATCTCGCCGCCGCCGAGCCCGTGAGCCTGGCGGCGTTCGTGCTCGGGCTCGCCGCGCTTTCGGGATTGATCCTCTGGCAGGCGGGAGACCTCAAGCTGGGCGCGATCGCCCTGGGTGGCTTCGCCGGGGCGCTGCTCGTCGCCGCGCTCGCCGGTTATGGCCTCATCCGCCTCGTCACCCGGCTGCGCAGCGCGGCCGCCGGCCCCTGGCGGTACGGCCTCGCGAACCTGCGGCGACGCACCGGTGCGAGCCTCGTGCAGATCATGGCGCTCGGGCTCGGGCTCATGGCGATGCTGATGCTCACCCTGGTGCGCACCGAGCTGGTGGTGAAGTGGCAGCAATCGCTCCCGGCCGAGATGCCGAACCGCTTCGCCATCAACATCCAGGACGACCAGCTCGCGGAGGCGAAGCGCTACTTCGCCTCGATCCAGATGGCGACGCCCGACCTGTATCCCATGATCCGCGGTCGGCTCGTGCAGATCGGCGAGCGCAAGGTGCGCGGCGCCGATTACTCCGAGCAGCGCGCGCGGCGCCTCGCGGAGCGCGAGTTCAACCTGTCGTGGCTGGACAAGCCCCAGGCCGACAACGAGATCGTCGGCGGCAAGTTCTGGGAGCCGGGCACGACGTCCCGCGAATGGTCGGTCGAGGAGGGCATCGCCAAGACGCTCGGCATCAAGCTGGGCGACACGGTCACCTTCGAGATCGCCGGCAGCGCCTTCACCGCCCCCGTGACCAGCATCCGCAAGGTCGACTGGGACTCGTTCAAGCCGAACTTCTTCGTGATCGGCAGCCCGCCGTTGCTGAAGGAGTATCCGGCGAGCTGGATCACGAGCTTCTACCTGCCCGCAGGGCGCGAGGAGGTGGTCGGCGGCCTGGTGCAGCGCTTCCCCAACGTGAGCGTGATCGACCTGTCGGCCATCATCGCGCAGTTCCAGAAGATCACCGACCAGGTCTCGCGCGCGGTGGAGTTCGTGTTCCTCTTCGCCATCGCGGCGGGGCTCGTGGTGCTTTTCGCCGCGATCAGCTCGACGCAGGACGAGCGCATCTTCGAAGGCGCGATTTTGCGAACGCTCGGCGCTTCGCGCCGGCAGCTCGCGATCATGCAGCTCGCGGAGTTCCTGGCGATCGGCCTGCTCGCCGGCACCATCGCGGCGGCAGGCGCCGTCGGCACCGCGGCCGTGCTCTCCGACCGCGTGCTGGGCGTCCCCTACGAGGTCAACTGGCTGCTGCCCGTGGTGGGGCTGCTGGTCGGCGCCGTCGGAGTCGCCCTTGCGGGCCTGCTGGGCACGCGCCGGGCGGTCGATTCGCCGCCGCTGCAGACGATACGGGCGGTGACGTGAACCGGGGTCAGACCACTTAGTCCGTTTGTGCGGCGCAACAAAGCGGACTAAGTGGTCTGACCCCGGTTTATCTCGCCGGCGGATGCTTCGCGATGAAGCGCGAGATTCGCGGAGGCTCCTCGCCCAGGTGGAAGGAGTGGCGCATCGCGTGCAGGCGCTCGTCCATGGCGGTGAAGCGGTCGAAGCGGCGAAGGTAGTCGGCCCAGGTGTCGCAGGCGAAGTACTCGACGAAGCGTCCGGGGCGCTGCACGTCCTCGAAGAGGCCCCACGACACGGCACCCTGCCGCAGGCGCGCGCTGCGGCTTTCGGCCATGATCGATTCGAACTCGCCACGCCGCTGCGGATCAATGAGGTATTCGAGCGTGATCATCACCGGGCCGTCGCGCGGCTCGAGCGGCATCGCCGGCACCGGCTCCTGCCACGGGTGCGTCGGGGTGTGGTCCTCCTCCTGCTCGCCTTCGAGCACGCGCCTGCGGGTGACGAACAAGGCGAGCAGCATGCTCGCCGAGCAGGCGATGAGGCTCGTGCGCACGCTCGTCGACTCCGCCAGGCGCCCCCAGATGAACGCTCCGACGGCGGTGCCGCCCATGATCGCCATCTGGTAGATCGACATGCCGCGGGCCCGCACCCAATCGGGCAGGGCGAGCTGCGCGGCGACCGATACCGAGTTGGCGGTGACGATCCATGCCGCGCCGCCGAGGAACATCGCGGGCAACGCGGTCCAGACGTGATCGGAAAGCGCGATGACGAGGGTGGCGATCGACTGGCCCACCGATCCGCGCAGCGCCAGCTCGTCGCGGTTCCAGCGATGGCGCAGCCTGGGCAATTGCGTCGCTGCGACGATGGCGCCGAGGCCCAGGGCGGCAAGGAGGAACGTGAATATGCCGGCGCCGCCGTCCATCATCCGCTTGGCCACCAGCGGCAGCAACGCGATCAAGGCGGTCGCGTGCAGGAAGAAGGAGCACGTGACGACGATCGCATCCTTCATGCGGCGCGACTCGCGGACGTACTGCCAGCCCAGGCGCATGGCGCCGAGGAAGCGCTCCCCGGGCAGCACCGAAGGCGGCTTGCCGACGCGCTTCCAGCGCAGCAGCACGAATGCGCAGCCGATCGACAGCGCGCAGTTCATGGCGAAGACGTACTCGCTGCCCGCCGCGGCGATGATCGCGCCGGCGACCAACGGTCCCACGATGCGCGAGACGTTCACCGCGATGCCGTTCAGCGCGAGCCCGAGGGGCAGCTGCTTGCGCCCGAGCAGCTCCGGCACGATCGCCGCGTAGACGGGCCAGCGCATCGCGAGGCCGATGCCGTTGGTGAACACCAGCAGCAGTAGCAGCGTCGGCGTGAGGCCCACGGTGATCGAGACCAGGTAGAGGATCGCGGCGTTGGTCGCGACCCACACCTGCGTGACCATGAAGTAGCGGCGGCGATCGACCAGGTCGGCCAGCGCGCCGCTCGGCAGCCCGAGCAGGAACACCGGCAGCGAGGAGGCCGTGGTCACCATCGCGATCAAGGTGGCCGACGTCGTGAGCGAAGTCATGAGCCAGGCGGCGGCCACGTCGTTGGCCCACATGCAGACGTTCGATGTCGCCCACACCAGCCACAGCATGCGGAAGGTGGGATTGCGCAGCGGCTCCCAGGGCGATTGCGGCCCCGGGGGCGGCGTGGGGACCGCGGGCGGCTCCTGCGGAGTGGCGATGTCCTGGACGCTCATCGAGGCGGCGCGTTGCGGATGTGAGAGTATGCACCGCGATGGCGCTCCTCCCGGCGAACCTGCACGCCTCGCCCTACCTCCTGCTCAGCCTCACCTCGCTTTTCTGGTCCCTCAACTGGGTGATCGGGCGCGCCATGGTGGGCCACGTTTCCCCATTCGCGCTCACCTTCCTGCGCTGGAGCGTGGCCGTGGCGGTGATGATGCCGTTCGCGCTGCCGGTGATCCGCGCCCACTGGCCGGCCGTGCGGCGCAGCTGGAAGGAGATCGCCTGGCTGGGCTTCTGGGGCACGGGGCTGCACAACGCCTTCGCCTACGTGGGGCTGCAATACACCACGGCCACCAACGGCGTGATCCTCAACAGCTCGATCCCGATCATGATCATCGTGCTCGGCTGGTTCGTGTATCGCGAAACCATCACGCGCCTGCAGGCTGCCGGCGTGGCGATCTCGCTCGTGGGCATCCTCGCCATCGTCGCGCGCGGGGATCCGGCGGCGCTCGCGCAGCTCTCGCTCAACAAGGGCGACCTCATCGTGCTGGTGGGCATGGCCTTCTGGGCCGCCTATACGGTCTTCCTGCGCATGAAGCCCGCGGAGCTTCCGGGGCTGGCGATGCTCGCCTGCTGCGGCAGCGTGGGGGTCGTGCTGCTGTTTCCCTTCTTCCTTTTCGAGATGGTCTTCCTCGGCGGGCGCGTGGAGCTCACGTTCGGCACCATCACCGCGATGCTCTACGTGGGCATCTTTCCGTCTTTCGTGGGCTACATCTTCTGGAACCGCGGGGTGGCGCTGGTCGGGCCCAACGTTGCGGGGATCTTCGTGCACCTCATGCCGGCCTTCGGCGCGCTGCTCGCGTGGTTCTTCCTCGACGAGCGGATCTACCCCTACCACATCGTCGGCATCGTGCTCATACTCGTGGGCATCGCGCTCACGACGCGAGGGCGCCGGGCGGACCCCGAGCCCGGGCCCGAATGAGCTGGAGAAGGACGATTCACCACAGGTGGTCTCTGTGGTCTGGGTGGTTCTTGACTCTGCGGTTCATTCCCGGCCTAACCAGGAGTGGTGAATGGAACTGATCCTCTGGCGCCACGCCGACGCCGAAGACCCCGGCCCGAAGGGCGATGCCGCCCGCGCGCTCACGAAGAAGGGCCGCAAGCAGGCCGAGCGTATCGCCGCGTGGCTCCATCCGCGGCTCGAGGGTGAGTGGACGGTGCTTTCCAGCCCGGCCGTGCGCGCCGTGCAGACGGTGGACGCGCTGGGCGCTGCCTACGAGACGCGCGATGCGCTCGATACCTCCTGCCGCGTGGAGGACGTCCTGCGCGAGGCCGGCTGGCCCGGAGGCGATCGCGTCATCGTTGTGGGCCACCAGCCGACACTCGGTGAGGTCGCCGCGCGCCTGCTGGGCACGACGGAGGAGATCGCATTTCGCAAGGGGGCCATCTGGTGGTTCGCGACCCGCGATCGGGAAGACCGCCGCGACACCGTGCTCAAGGTCGTGATGGATCCCGAAATGCTCGAGGAGGGTGCAAAATGAAGGCGTCCTCCCCCGCGACCCCACGCCCATGAAACTCACCCCCGAGCAGCTCGCGCAATTCGACCGCGACGGCTACCTCTTCTTCCCGTCGCTTTTCACGCCCGAGGAGATCGGCACGCTCACCGACGAGGTGCCGCGCCTCTATGCCATGCAGCGGCCGGAAAACGTGCGCGAAAAGGGCCGTGATGCGGTGCGCACGAATTTCGCCGCGCACCTGTACAGCGAGCCCTTCGCGCGGCTCGCCCGCCATCCGCGCATGGTGGAGCCGGTGATGCAGGTCTTCGGCGAGAAGGTGTACATGCACCAGTTCAAGATCAACGGCAAGGCGGCCTTCGACGGCGACGTGTGGCAATGGCACCAGGACTACGGCACCTGGAAAAACGACGACCTCATGCCCGAGGCGCGCGCCATGAACGTGGCCATCTTCCTCGACGAGGTGAACGAGTTCAACGGCCCGCTCATGTTCATTCCCGGCAGCCACAAGCAGGGCGCGCTGCCCGCGGGCCACGACACCAGCACCACGAGTTATCCGCTGTGGACCATCGACAAGGACACGATTTCGCAGCTGGTCGCGAAGGGCGGCATCGTCGCGCCCAAGGGACCGCCGGGCTCGATGATCCTCTTCCACGGCTGCCTGGTGCACGCGTCGACCTCGAACCTCTCACCGTGGAATCGCGTGGCCGTGTACCTGAGCCTGTGCGCGGTATCCAACCACATCCGCCGCTTCAAGCGCCCCGAATACATCGCGCACCGCGACTTCACGCCGATCGAGTGCCTGCCCGAGGACTGCCTGCTGAAGCCTTATCCCGTGGAGCTGCCCTGGAAGGACGGCACGCCCGAGAGCGCGCTCAGGTCCGAGATCGCGGCCTGAGCCGCCGGTGATCGCAATGCGCCCGAGCCAGGGTCAGGTGAGCTTCACCGTGAAGCGCAGCCCGACCGATTGCCACTGCTCGCGCTCCTCCTCGAGGGCGAGTGCCACGAGGCTATGGTCCTCCAGCCAGGCCGCATCCACTTCGAGCCGGTAGCCCTCGTCGCCGGCGGCCTGCAGGCGCAACGCCGGAAGCTCCATGTCGCGGCGATTGCGATAGAAGATCACCGCAAGGCGAAGGCACAGCGCCTGCGCCGCCAGGCGCGGGTCGTCCTCGAACGCGGCGCGCATCTTGGCGAGCTTGCCGCGCTGCGCCAGCACCAGGTTCGAAAGCCACCCCTGTTCCTGCCGCGAAAAGCCCGGCATATCCGCGTTGGCAAGGATGTAGGCCGAATGCTTGTGGTACGCGCCCTGGGCGATCGAGATGCCGATCTCGTGCAGGCGCGCGGCCCAGACGAGGAAGTCGTCCCAGGCCGCCAGGTGAGGCACGCCGGCTCCGAGGTCGGCGCGAAATTTCGTCGCGAGGGCTTCCACGCGCTGCACCTGCGCGGCGTCCACGTGGTAGCGGCGCGCGAACTGCTCGACGGTCACCTCGCGGATGTCGCGATGGTGCACCCTTCCGAGGAGGTCCCACAGGACGCCGTCGCGCAACGCGCCCGAGGCGACGGTCATCTCCTCGATGCCCAGCTCGTCGAAGACCGCCGACATGATGGCCACGCCGCCCGCGACGACGGGGATGCGATCCTCGCGCAACCCGATGAGCGAGAGCTTCCTGAGCTCCCCGGCGATGAGCAGCTGCTCGCGCAGCCACGTGAGCCCGCCCGCCGTGATGCCGCCCGAGGCGAGGTTGTTCTTCTGCAGCACGTCGGCGATCGATCGCGCCGTCCCCGAGGAGCCCACCGCCTCCTTCCAGCCTTCGCGCTGGAAGCGCGCGGCCAGGGTCTGCACCTGCTCGCGTGCCGCGAGCTCGGCGCGCTTGAGCGCCTTCTTGTCGATGCGCCCGTCGGAGAAGAAGCGGTCGGTGTAGCTCACGCAACCCATGTAGAGGCTTTCCATCTCCTTCGCCTTGAGCTTGTGGCCGATGATGAATTCCGTCGAGCCTCCACCGACGTCCACGACCAGGCGGTTGTGCGCGGCGAGCGGAAGCGAATGCACGACGCCCACGTAGATGAGGCGAGCCTCCTCGCGCCCGGGGATGACCTCGATGGGAAATCCCAGGATCTCCTCGGCGCGGCGAAGGAAGGGGGCGGAGTTCTTCGCCACGCGCAGGGCATTGGTGCCGACCACGCGCACGCACTCCTTCGGCATGCCGGCCAGGCGCTCGGAGAAGCGCTTGAGGGTGGCGCAGGCGCGCTCCTGCGCCTTGTCGTCCAGGTGCTTGTCCGGCGAGAGCCCGCTGGCCAGGCGCACGGTTTCCTTGAGCGAGTCGAGCGGATAGACCTGGTCGTCCACGACGCGGCCGATCGCGAGATGGAAGCTGTTGGAGCCGAGGTCCGCCGCGGCGAGGGTGCTATATTCGTTGGGCAAGTGCGATGTACGTCCGCTGCGCGGTTTGGTCGCAGTATGCCACCCGGATGGACCTCGCCGCGCCGCCACGAAAAAGCCCCGAAACGCCGCCAAGGTCGATGACCCGCAAGACCAGGACGCCGCCCAAGCGGCCGACGCGCCATACGCCGGGGCACTTCCTCAATCGCGAGTTGCAGGCCCTCGAGTTCAACCGCCGCGTCCTCGCCCAGGCCGAGGACAAGGCCGTGCCGCTGCTGGAGCGCCTGCGCTTCCTCTGCATCGTCTCCTCCAACCTCGACGAGTTCTTCGAGATCCGCCTCTCGGGGGTGAAGGAGCAGATCAAGCTGGGAGCCGCGGCCGCCGGGCCCGATGGCCTCAAGCCGATCGCGGTCTTCCGACAGGTGGCGGCGCGCGCGCAGGGCATCGTCGAGCGCCAGTACCGCCTCTTCAACGAGGAGATCCTGCCGGCGCTCGCCAAGGAGGGCATCCGCTTCCTGCGCCGCTCCGAGTGGACGCCGGGCCAGCAGGAGTGGATCCGCGACTATTTCTTCCGCGAGATGATGCCCGTGCTGACACCCATCGGGCTCGATCCGGCGCATCCGTTCCCGCGAGTCTTCAACAAGAGCCTCAATTTCGCGGTGGAGCTCGAGGGACGCGATGCCTTCGGGCGCGATTCGCGCGCCGCCATCGTGCAGGCGCCCCGGGTGCTGCCGCGCGTCATCAAGCTGCCAGGCAACGTGGCACAGGGCCCGGACGATTTCATCTTCCTCACCTCGGTCCTGCACCAGCACGTGGGCGAGCTGTTCACGGGCATGAACGTGCTCGGCTGCTACCAGTTCCGCGTCACCCGCAACTCCGACCTCTTCGTCGAGGAGGAGGAGGTGAAGGACCTGCGCCAGGCGTTGCAGGGCGAGCTGCCGCAGCGCCACTTCGGCGATGCCGTGCGCCTGGAGGTGGCCGACAACATGTCCGAGGCGATGACGCGTTTCCTGCTCACCCAGTTCGGCCTCGATGGCGACGACCTGTATTCGGTGGCCGGCCCGGTGAACCTGGTGCGCCTCATGAGCATCCCCGACCAGGTCAGCCGACCGGACCTCGAGTACCGCGCGTTCACGCCGGGATTGCCCAAGGCGCTCGCCAAGGGCCGCGACATCTTCCAGACGATGCGAAAGGGCGACGTGCTGCTGCACCGCCCCTACCAGTCGTTCACGCCGGTGATCGACCTGGTCCGCGAGGCCGCGCGCGACCCGCTGGTGGTCGCCATCCGCATGACCGTCTACCGCACCGGCACCGACTCGATCTTCATGCAGACCCTGATGGAGGCGGCGCGCGCGGGCAAGGAAGTGACCGTGGTGGTGGAGCTGATGGCGCGCTTCGACGAGGAGGCGAACATCAACTGGGCGGCGCAGCTGGAGGAGGTGGGCGCGCACGTGGTTTATGGCGTCGTCGGCCACAAGACCCACGCCAAGATGACCCTGGTGGTGCGGCGCGAGGCGGGCAAGCTCGTGCGTTATGCGCACCTCGGCACCGGCAACTACCACCCCCGCACGGCGCGCCTCTACACCGACTTCGACCTGCTCACCTGCCGCGAGGACATCTGCGCCGAGGTGAACGAGGTCTTCCAGCAGCTCACCGGGCTGGGCAAGGCCACCAAGCTGAAGCGCGTGTGGCAGGCGCCCTTCACCATGCACCAGAAGGTGCTCGAGGCAATCGAGGGCGAGATCCGGCACGCCAAGGCGAAGAAGCCCGCGCGCATCGTCGCCAAGATGAACGCGCTCCTGGAGCCGCAGATCATCGATGCGCTCTACCGCGCCTCCCAGGCCGGCGTGAAGGTGGACTTGATCGTGCGCGGCGTGTGCGCGCTGCGCCCGCAGGTGAAGGGGCTGTCGGAGAACATCCGCGTGCGCTCCATCGTCGGGCGATTCCTCGAGCACACGCGCGTCTTCCAGTTCCGCAACACCGAGCCGCAAGTGTGGCTATCGAGCGCCGACTGGATGGACCGCAACTTCTTCCGTCGCATCGAGCTCGCCTTCCCCGTCGAGGATGCGAAGCTGCGCAAGCGCATCGCCGCCGAGGGGCTCAAGTCCTACCTCGACGACAACGTGCAGGCGTGGGAGATGCATGCCGACGGCTCCTACAAGCGCATCAAGCACGGGCGCAGGAAGGCAAACAACGCGCAGGCGACCCTGCTCAAGGCCCTGGCGGTCTAGAGGGGGTCCGGCTGAAACCCGGGACGGACCTGGAATTCACCCTGGCGAGCGAAGCGTGAATTCCAGGTCCGTCCCGGGTTTCAGCCAGCCAGCTTCCGGTATCTCGCCATGTTGCGGATCGCCTCCTTCCGGTGCCCGAGCTCCTCGTGCAGGAGGGCCAGGTTGTAGAAGGCATCCGCGAGGTCGGGATCGGCGAGCAGCGCCGCCTCGTAGGCCTTGATCGCCTCGCGCGGCCGGCGCAGGTCCTGGTACAGGACGCCCACGTTGAAATAGAGCACCGGGTCGATCACGCCCAGCTTCACGGCATCGCGGTAGGCGCGCTCGGCTTCCACCAGGCGCCCCGCCTCGTGCAACAGGCGGCCGAGGTTGATGCGCGCGTCGAGGTGCGTGGGATCGGCCGCGATCGCCTGCTGGTAGGCGCGCATGGCGGCGTCGGGATCAGGTCGCTCGAGTTGCACGCCCCGATCGAACCACGACTCGGCGCGCTCCTCGGCGGTGGGCTCGGGGCGCCGCTCGATGACCGACAACGCGCCGCTCGCGGGGTCGCCGCCGAACTCGAGCAGGTATTGGCCGGAGTCCGCCCTCCAGCGCGCGCCGCCTTCGCGCACCACGACCTGGTCGGCGACCGCGCCGATGGAAAGGCCCGAGAGCGGCATCGCGGCGGGCAGGTGCTTGCGCAGCTCGCGCATGGCGCGGGTGATGCGGCGCTGGGGAATGCGCGACTGCACCAGCGACTGCGCGGTGCGCAGCACGATCAGGTCCTGGAACGAGAATCGCAGGGTTCCGCGCCAATCCTTCTCGGGCGCCACGAACCCGGCGCGCACGAGCGACTGGATGGTCGCGCGCGAAAGGCCGAGCAAGCGCTCGACGTCGCGGACGCCGTACGGACGGGGAATGGGGGACGGGTGAGGGATGGGGGACAACCCCGTTCCCTCAGGCCTTGTTTCGAGCCTTCTTGGCTGCAGGCGCCGCCGCGACGGTTTCGGCCACCTTGGCGCTCTTCGGCCCCTTGCGCTCGGGCGCCGCCTTCCCGGCCTCCGCCGCCTTCGCGCTCTTCGCCGGCTTCTTCTCGAGGCTCGCGCGCAGCGCCTCCATGAGGTCGATCACCTGCGCGCCGATCTCGGGCTCGTCGGTGAGCGAGATCTCCTGGCCCTCGACCTTCTTCTGGATCGCAGCTTCGATGCGCGTGGAAACCGTGTCGGTGTACTGGCCGGGATCGAAGCGGTCGGTGGCCTGCTGCTCGATCAGCATCTGCGCGAGCTTGAGCTCGGCGTCCTTCACCTCGGTCTCGGGGATCTCGATCTCCTTCATCGAGCGCACCTCGCCCGCGTAGAGGAGCTGCTGCATCACCAGCCCCTCGCCGGTCGAGCGGATCATCACGATGTACTGCTTGCCGCGCGCGGCCCAGCGGCCCAGGGCGCAGCGTCCGGATTCGCGCAACGCCTTGGCGAGCAGCGCGTAAGGCTTGGCGCCACCCTTGTCGGGCGCGAGGTAGTAGGCCTTGTCGTAGTAAACGGGGTCCACCGACTCGAGCGGGACGAACTCGGTGATCTCCGCCATGTGCGTGCCGACTTCCTCGAAAGCCTTGAGCTCCTCGGGCGTGAAGAGCACGTATTGGTCCTTGGCGAACTCGTAGCCCTTCACCATGTCCTCGCGCGGCACGACGACTTCTTCCTTCACGCAGAGGTACTGCTGCTTCAGCCGCGAGCCGCAACCCTTGTGCAGCATGTTGAAGGAGATCGACTTGCTCGACTCCGTGGCCGAGAAGAGGCGCACGGGGATCGAGACCAGGCCGAAGGACACGGTGAGCGAAGCGATGGAGCGTGCAGCCATGGAGACCTCCGAAGGTTTTCCGCGCGGATTGAGATGTCACCTTCAAATTCGCGGGGAAGCCATTGTAATCCAAGAAAAATTTACTGTCCAAAACTCGCCCGCCACTTCCCTGTCACAGGCATCACTTTCGACCACCCCGAGGAGTGTTGCGATGAGGAAGACCTTGCTGGCGGCCTGTGCGTTGTTCACCTCGGCGATGCTCGGCGCGAACGCGCAGGAGATCATCCTTCCCCCCGAAGGCGAGGACCCGCGGCCCAACGCCGAGCGCGATGCGCCGCAGCCGACCAAGGCCGGGACCTGCAAGGGCAATGCCTGCCGCCTCAAGGTCCGCGTGAACGGGCAATGCCAGATCACCATCGACCAGCAATGGGCGATCGTGAGCGGGCGCCACGTGCAGCTGCTTTGGGAAATCCTTCCTGCCGGTTATTCCTTCCCGGCCGAAGGCGGGGTCGAGTTCAAGGACAACTACAACCCGATGTGGCGCGAGGAGTTCTACGACGGGCGTCGCGTCTCGCCGCGCGTGTGGCAGTGGATCGACGCGAACAACATGCCGGACGTCTTCCGCTACACGGTGCGCGTGGTGAACGATCGCACGGGCCAGGTCTGCGAGATCGATCCGGGGGTCGTCAACGACTGGCCGTGACGCTTTCGCGCGCGGGTTTCGCCGCCGGCGAGGCGGGGCGCAACCAGGCCGCCGCTTCGCGCAACGCCTGTTGCGCATCGCAACGCGCGCCGTCGGCCTGGGCAGCGCGGAACGCTTCCTCGCCCGCGGCGGCCCGCGCGGCGGCGACATGCGGCTCGAGGAAGCGTGCGTCGGCGGCGTCCCGCCGCAAGCCGCTTCGGCGCGCCTGCGCTTCGGCCGTGCCGTAGTAGCGCGCGGCGCGCCGCCAGTCCCCGCGCCGCGAGGCCAGGGCGGCGCAGACATCGAGCAGGCTCTGCGCGGCCAGCGCCGAGCCGGTGGCGGCCGCCAGGCGCAGCGCGTGCTCCACCGGCTCCAGCGGCTCCTCGCGCGCGCCCTCGTCGATGAGCGTCATCGCCAGGTTGACGAGGCCGATCGCCTCGACCTCGCCATCGCCGATTTCGTGCGCTAGCCGGACCACTTCCTCGTGGAGCTGGCGCGCGCGCCGGGCATTGCCGCCGACGCGGTGCGACATGGCGAGCGCGTTGAGCGCGCCGGCGAGCGACCGCTTGTCGCCGCTTTCGCGGGCGAGCGACACGCCCTCCTGGAAGCATTGGCGCGCAAGGACCACCTCGCCATCCGCGAGCGCCGCCATGCCCAGGGGCTGCAGCACCGCCGCCACATAGGCTGGCCCGAGCCGTCGTGCGATCGCGAGGCTCGCCGCGAGGTCCTGCCGCGCTTCGCCATGCCGGCCCAGGAAATAGCGGATCTGGCCGGTATTGAAGAGCGCCTGCGCGCGGTCGGCCTCCGCCGCGCCCAGCCCCGAGCGGTCGAGCGCGTCGTGAATGAGCGCCAGGCCCTCGCGCGGCAAACCTCGATTCATCCAGTAGAGCTTGAGCGCGTTGGCGAGGCGCAGGCCCGCGATGGCCAGCTCCGGGCGGCTTCCCGCCCATTGGTGCGCCGCGAGCAGGTTGTGCCGCTCGGCATCGAGCCGGGCGAGCCACGTGGCCTGGTCGGGGCCGCCCAAGCCGGTTCGGGCCTCGCGCGCGAAGCGAACAAACTGCTCGAGGTGGCGATCGCCGAGGGCTTGCATCTCGCCCGCCTCGGCGAGGCGCTCGTGCGCGTATTCGCGCACCGCCTCGGCCGTGCGCAAGCGCTCGTCTCCGGGCTCGGGCATCACCAGCGATGCGTGCGCCAGCGCGTGGAGGGCCTTGGCGACCGCGGCGCGATCGAGCGCGCCCAGCGCACAGACCTCCAGAGCATCCTCGCGCCGGAATCCGCCGGCGAACACGGCGAGGCGGCGCAGGACCACACGCTCATCCCTTTGCAGGTGCTCGTGGCTCCACTCGATCATGTGGCGCAGGATCGTTTCGCGCGGAGGGGCGGGGACGCTGCCGGTGCGAGCCGCGAGGCGCGACTCGATCCCCACGGCGATTTCGTGCAGGGGCATCGATCCGGCGCGCGCGGCGGCGAGCTCGATGGCGAGCGGAATGCCGTCGAGATGGCGGCAGATGCGGGCGACGGAGCCCGAGTTCGCGGCGGCGAGGTTGAAGCCGGGAGCCACGGCGCGCGCGCGATCGGCGAAGAGGCGCGCGGCAAAGTAGCCCGTCGCGGGGTTGCGCCGGCCCGCGATGGGCACCGAAAGGCCCGGCACGAGGAAGAGCGCCTCTCGCGGAATGCGCAGCGGCTCGCGGCTGGTTGCCAGCACGCGCAGGCCCGAGCATTCGATGAGCAGCCGCCGGGCGGCGAGCGCCGCGCCCTCGATCACGTGCTCGCAGTTGTCGAGGATGAGCAGCCGCCTGCCCTGCGCGATGTGGTCTGCCACCGCTGCACCCAACCGCTGGCCCTCGTCCGCCCGCACGCCGAGGGCTGCTGCCACGGCCCGCATCACTTCGCGCCCTTCGTGCAGCGGGCCCAGCTCCACCAGCCAGGCGCCTTCGCTGTACTCGGGCAAGCTCTCGGCCGCCGCGTGCAGCGCGAGCCGCGTCTTGCCTACGCCGCCCATGCCGAGCAGGGTGAGGAGGCGGTTCTGCCCCAGGAGCTTGCGGATCTCGCCGATCTCGCGCCCGCGGCCGATGAAGGAGCACAGGGACTCCGGCAGGTTGTTGGGCGTGTCGTCGAGGGAACGGGGCGGCGGAAAGTCGCGCCTCAGTCCCGGGGCTGAAAGCTGGTAGATGCGCTCGGCGCGGCACAGGTCGGCCAGGCGAACCACGCCGAGCTCGAGCAGGGCGGCATCGGCGGGCAGGCTGCGGGCCGCGAGGGCGGCGAATGCCTCCGAAAGCAGGCCCTGCCCGGGTTGCGCGATGGCGAGCAGGCGCATCGCGCGATTGACGGCCATGCCGTGGATTTCGCCGCCGCGCCGCTCGATGGGCCCTGCGTGCAGCGCGCATCGCGCGTCGTCTCTCCCGCGCAACAGCGCCACGGCGGCCGCGACCGCTTGCCTCGCATCGGCATACACGCCGTGCAGGCCGGCATCGCTGAAGACGAAGGATGTTGCCTCGCTGCCGTCGTGCATGCCGCCTGCCTCCCGCTGGCTCTTCGCAGCGGTAGACCGGGCTTGGCGACGGAAATTTCCTTGTCCTACACCTTTGCCTTGCGCAGCGCCTTCTCGAGGCTTTGCTTGCGCGCGAGCACGTCGGCCCAGCGATCGCCCGTCCGCGCGAGGCGTTCGGCGGCATTGGTGATGCGGAAGTCGAGCGGGTGCGCCCCGGCAAGTTCTTCCCAGGCAAGCGGCATCGAAACCGGGGCCCCGGCTTCGCCGCGCGGAGAGTAAGCCACGTTGAGCGTCTTGCCGCGAACGTTCATGTTGTAGTCCATGAAAATCTTGCCGGTGCGCTTGGGCACGCTCCACTCCACCGTGACGTCCGCGGGGTGCAGCCGCACGAGGTGGCGGCCCACCATCTCGGAGACATGGCGGGCGGCATCGAAGTCGAGCGTGCGCTCGATCGGAAGGAATACGTGCAACCCGGTCTTGCCGGACGTCTTCACGATGGGCTCGAGGCCCATGCCGTTGAGGAGCTCGCGCACCTGGAAGGCGACCTCCTTGCCCTTCTCGAACGCGACCGTATTGAGCTCGGGCTCAGCGCCCTTCGCTTCCTTGCCGGAGTAGATGTACGGGTCGATGTCGAAGAGGACGAAATCCGGGTAGTTGAGCACCGAGGCCTCGAGCGACTCGAGCGAGCTCGCGTAGTCGGTGGCCTTCGACTTCGCGTCCGCGGCCACCTTCGCGCGCGAATGCCAGACGTGGTACTCGAGGGTGCCCGACTGCGCGAGCCAAAGCAGCGTGGGCAGGTTGTTGCACAGCAGGTACTCGTGCTGCTCCTCCTTGTGGCCGGAGAACACCGTCACGCTTTCCACGAAGGCCGGGCGGGCCTGTTCCCAGTGCTTCTGGAAGAAGCGCTGTCCGCGGATGCCGTCGGGCATGCGGATCATCGTGAGCGGCCGGTCGGCGAGATGGGGCAGCATGAAGGGCGACACCTGCGCGAGGTAGCGCAGCAGGTCGCGCTTGGTGAGCGCTGGCTGCTGCAGCGCGGGATCGGCGGGCCAGTAGATGCGATCGAGGTTGGTGAGCTTGATGCGATGGGGGCCGACGGCGAGGGTGCAGGCGGCCTTGGCGATGTCGAGTTGCCGCAGCACGATCGCGACGTCACCCTCCGCCTCGGCGCAGGGCCGGGGAGGGGCTCGCTGCTCTTCCTTCACCGATTTCGCTTCCATGTCCTCCCGCAGCCGCACGAACACCGGCGCGCGCAGTCGCCCATCGGGCGTCCAGCTGTGGAACGACACCTCCGCCACGGCTTCCGGCCGCGTCCAGAAGGTGGGCCCGTTCAGCTCCGGCTGCTCGTCGAACGGACACTCCTCCTGCCGCAAGGGCAGGAGGCGGGCCTTCAAATGCTCGAGCGCGCGGTCATCGAAGCCCGATCCCACGTGCGATGCGTATCGCAGCTTTCCCTTCTCGAAGCGGCCCACGAGCACCGCGCCCAGCGCCGAGCGCGAGCCCCTGCGGTGCGTGTAGCCGCCGATCACGAACTCGCTCGTGGTGACGGGCTTGACCTTGAGCCACGCCTGCGAGCGCTTGCCGGACTCGTAGCGGCTGTCGCGGCGCTTGCCGACCACGCCTTCGAACCCCGTCGACAGCGCGGCCTGGTTGAGCTCCACGCCGTCGGTGGCCGCGTGCACCAGCCGCACCAGCGGCGTCGGCATGAGGCACTGCGACAGGTAGCGCCGGCGATCGTCGTAGGCATGCCCGCGCAGGTCCACGCCGGCAAAGTGCAGCAGGTCGAAGCAGAAGAGAACGGCGGTGCTCGCGCGATCCTGCATCGCGTGGAAAGAGGGCTTGCCGCCCTCGTCGAAGGCCACGATCTCGCCGTCGAGGATCACGCCGCCCGCGGCCTGCTGCCACAGCTCCTCGGCCACGCGCGGGAAATCCGCAGCCATCTCCAGGCCGTTGCGCGAGCGCAGCCTCACGCCGTCTTCGCCCACGAAGGCGAGCACGCGGTAGCCGTCGAGCTTGGGCTCCCACATCCATCCGGGCTTGTTGAAGGGCGCCTCGGTGGAGTCGGCCAGCATCGGCGCGAGCTTGGCCGGCATCGGCACAAGCTTGCCCGCGGGAATGAGTTGCTCGGCGGGCATCCGCCGTGCCGGGAGGGCCTTGATCTCCTCCACCGCCGCGCCGCAGAGCACCGAGCGGTCCTCGTCGGTGACCGGCCGCGCGCGCACGAAGCGGTCCTTGTGCTTGATGAGCAGCCACTGGCCGGCTTCCTTCATCTTCACCAGGGCGAAGGAGCCCTTGAGCTTGATGCCGCGCAGCTGGAACGAGAGCTTGCCCGCGGCCAGCTCCTCGCGCACTCGCCTCTGCGCCTCGTCGCGATCGTGGAACGAGAGCACGCCGCCCTCGTCGGGCGAATAGACGCCGCAGTCCCAGACGATCATCTCGCCCGCGCCGTATTGCTTCGGCGGGATGATCCCCTCGAAGGTGGCGTATTCGAACGGATGGTCCTCGGTCTGCACGGCGAAGCGCTTGTCGGCGCGGTCGAGCGACGGCCCCTTCGGCACGGCCCACGAAAGCAGCACGCCGTCGCACTCGAGGCGCAGGTCGTAATGGAGGCTCCTCGCCGCGTGCTTCTGCACCACGAAGAGCAGGGGACCCCGACGCGCGGTGGCGAGCCTGGCCGGCGGCTCCGGTGTTGCGTCGAAGCTTCGCTTCGCCGAGTATTCGCGCAAGGAGTCCCTGGCCATGGCGAATTCTAAGGTCCTCGCGGGTGCGAGCGGCTATTCCTTCAAGGAGTGGAACGGCATCTTCTATCCGGAGAAGTGCAAGCCGGGAGAGATGCTGCCCTTCTATTCCGAGCGGCTGCCGACGGTCGAGATCAACAACACCTTCTATCGCATGCCGAAGGTGTCCATGCTCGAGGAGTGGGCCCGGTGCACGCCCGAGCGCTTCCGCTTCTCCATCAAGGCCTCGCGGCGCATCACGCACATGGCGCGGCTGAAGGCCGGGAGCGCGGCCGACTCGGTGGATTACCTTTACAGGAACCTCGAGGCGCTCGCCGCCAAGCGCGGCCCGGTGCTCTTCCAGCTGCCGCCCAACATGAAGATGAACCTCGCGCGGCTGGAGGAATTCCTGGCGCTCCTGCCCGACGGCCACCAGGCCGCGTTCGAGTTCCGCAACGACGAGTGGTTCGACGACGGCGTCTATGCGGCGCTGAAGGCCAAGGGAGCCGCCCTCGTCCTTTCGGAGCGGGAAGACGCCACGCCGCCGCCGATGGTCGAGACCGCCGACTGGGGCTACGTGCGCTTGCGCCTGGAGGACTACTCGGAAGCCGACCTCGACGCGTGGGCCCAGCGCCTCAACGCCACCGGCTGGAGGGAAGTGTTCGTGTACTTCATGCACGAGCCCACGGCGCCCGCGTACGCGCAATCCCTGATGCGGCTGGCGGCGGGCTGATGCGCACGCTCGCGATCGCCCCGCCCAACGCGCGGGCGGCGTACGTGTTCGCCCACGGCGCCGGCGCCGGCATGGCGCACGCGTTCATGACCGCCTTTGCCGAGGGTCTGGGCGAGCAAGGCATCGCGACCCTGCGCTTCGATTTCCCGTACATGGAGAAAGGCTCGAAGCGTCCCGATGTGCCGGCGGTGGCGCACGCAGCGGTGCGCGAAGCGGTGCAGGAGGCCTCGCGGATCTTTCCGGGGCTCGCGCTCTTCGCGGGGGGCAAGTCGTTCGGCGGTCGCATGGCCTCGCAGGCGCAAGCGAAGTCGCCGCTGCCCGGCGTGCGCGGGTTGGCCTTCGTGGGATTTCCGCTGCATCCCGCAGGCAAGCCCGGGGTGGAGCGCGCCGCCCATCTGGCGGATGTCGCCGTGCCGATGCTCTTCCTCCAGGGTACGCGCGACGAGCTCGCGCAGATGGAGTTGCTACGGCCGGTGGTGGGGTCGCTCGGCGAGCGTGCGACGCTGCGCACGTTCGAGGCAGCCGATCATTCCTTCCACGTGCCGGCGAGGACCGGAAGGCAGGATGCGGAGGTGATGCGGGAGATGGTGCAGGCGGCGGCGGAGTGGATGCGAGTTGTCGCCCCCGCGTAGGCGGGCGCGACAAGGCCTACCAGAACTTCCACCAGCTCTTCTTGTTCACGCCTTCGCGCGCCATGCGGTCATTGGGGAAGTTCTTCGCCAGGACCTTCTTCGCGTCGTCGCGCAGGTCCGGCATGTTCATGCGGTCGTAGGCCTCGACCATGATGTCGAGCGCCTCGCGCTGGATGGGCGAGGTGGGAAACCGAACCAGCGCATCCTGCGCGCGGTTGGCCGCGGCGAGCCACGCTTCGCGCGCCATGTAGTAGCGCGCCACTCGGATCTCGTGCCGGGCGAGCGCCTCGATGAGGTAGGCCATCCGGTCGCGCGCGTCGTTGGCGTAGCGGCTCTCGGGAAAGCGGTTCACCAGCTCCTTGAAGCCCTCGAAGGATTCGCGCGCGGCCTTGGGGTCGCGGTCGGCGAGGTCCTGGCGCGTGATGCGCGACAGCGGGCCCAGGTCTTCCTTGAAGTTGATGAGCGCCTTCAGGTAGAGGGCATAGTCGATGTTCTGGTGGTTGGGGTGCGTCTTGATGAAGCGGTCCACGGCGGTGAGCGCATTCGCCGTCTCGCCCTGCTTGTAGTTGGCATAGGCCGACTCGAGGGCGGCCTGCTGCGCGAACCGCCCGAAGGGGAACTTGGACTCGAGCTGCTCGTAGAGCTTGATCGCGGCTTCCCAGTTGCCGTTGTCGAACTCCTCCTTGGCGGCCTTGTAGAACTCGGGCGCCCCCCAGTTCTTGCGCTCGTCGGTCTTGTCGGCGAAAAGGCCGCAGCCGCCGAGGGCGAGCGCCAGGAGCAGCGTGGCCATTGCCGTTACACTTCGCGTCATGTCGAACCCCGTTTCCAGAGGCGGAAATTATACCGCGCAGGCACCCTCGATCCCGCGCGTGATGCTCACGATTCCGCTGGAAATGGCCGGCCTGCGGCTCGACCAGGCGCTCGCGAAGCTGTTGCCCGACGAATCGCGCACACGCCTGGCGCGCTTGATCGAGGAGGGCCACGTGCGGGTGGACGGCGAGGCCGCCGCGGCGAAGCTCAAGGTGCGAAGCGGCGAGGCGGTCGAGGTCGTCCTGGAGCCGCGCCCGATGGACGGCGCGCCGCGGCCCGAAGCCATCGGCCTCGAGGTGGTGCACGAAGACGAAGATGTCCTCGTGATCGACAAGCCCGTGGGCCTCGTGGTGCACCCCGGCAGCGGCAACTGGGAGGGCACGATGCTGAATGCGCTGCTGCACCACGTCTCTGCCAATGCGGCGTTGCCGCGGGGGGGCATCGTGCACCGCCTGGACAAGGACACGAGCGGGCTGCTGGTGGTGGCGAAGAACGAGCCCGCCCAGCTCGCCCTGGTGCGCCAGCTGCAGGCCCGCACCGTCAAGCGAACCTACCTTGCCCTCGTGCGCGGACGCGTGCGCGCCGGCGGCACGGTCGATGCGCCCATCGGCCGCCACCCGGTGCAGCGCACCAGGATGGCGGTGGTCGCGAGCGGCAAGCCCGCGATCACGCACTACAAGGTGCGCGAAAGGTTGGACGCGCACACCCTGCTCGAGTGCAGCCTCGAGACCGGGCGCACGCACCAGATTCGCGTGCACCTGGCCTCGATCGGCCATCCGATCGAGGGCGACGCCGCCTACGCCGGCAAGGGCGAGCGCCTGCTCGGGCGCCAGGCGCTCCACGCGTGGAAGCTCGCCTTCGTGCACCCGAAAACCGGAAAGACCCTCGCGTTCGAATCGAGCCTGCCGCCCGACTTCGCCGCATTGCTGGAAGGGCTCAGGCGATGAGGGGCTGGATCGTCCCCGACTGGCCGGTGCCGGGCAACGTCCGCGCGGTCGTGACCACGCGCTCGGGTGGCGTGAGCGCCGGCGAATACGCGAGCATGAACCTGGGATTCAGCAGCGGCGACGATCGCGAAAAGGTGGCCGAGAACCGGCGCATCCTGCGCACGCACCTGCCTTCGGACCCGGTGTACCTGCGCCAGCTGCACGGGACCGACGTGGCGCGCCTCGATCGCCTGGCTTCCCGCGACGACGTGACCGCCGATGCGGCGGCGACGATGAACCGCGGCCAGGTGGCCGGCGTCCTCACCGCCGATTGCATGCCGCTCCTGATGGCCGATCGCGAGGGCACCCGGGTGGCGGCGGTGCACGCCGGCTGGCGCGGCATGGCCGCGGGCGTGATCGAGCGCGCCGTCGAGGCGATGGAAATCGAGCCGGCCGCGCTCGTCGCATGGATGGGCCCCACCATCGGACCCGATGCCTTCGAGGTCGGCGCCGAGGTGCGCGAGGCGTTCGTCAGCCGTGATCCGCTGGCGGCCGGCGCATTCAAGGCCCACACGCCGGGCAAGTTCATGGCCGACCTGTATGCGCTCGCGGCGTTGCGGCTCGCCGCCGCGGGAGTGGGCGAGGTGCACGGCGGGGGCTTCTGCACCTTCCACGAGGCCGACCGCTTCTTCTCCTACCGGCGCGAGCCGAAGAGCGGGCGCATGGGCGCCTTCGTGTGGATCGAATGAGCGTCCTCGCCTCCATCCTGGTGGCATGCATCGCGGGCTCGCTGCTCTCGCTTTCGCTCGCGGCGGCGGTCGCCTTCCGCGTGAAGGCGCGCTGGATTCCCACGGTGGTGAGCTATGCCGTGGGCGCGCTCCTGGGGGCCGTCTTCCTGGACATCCTGCCGCACTTGTTCGAATCCGCGCAGGGGCCCGCGGCGGCCACTTCGCCGGCACGCATCGCGGCCTTCATCCTTTGCGGCATCCTCGCCTTCTTCGTGCTGGAGAAGCTGCTCCTCTGGCGCCACCACCACCACGAGGAGGGCGAGCCGCCGCACGCCCACGCCCACGAGAGCCACGATGCCGGGCGCACCGGCACCATGATCGTGATCGGCGACTCGTTCCACAACTTCACCGACGGCATCATCATCGCGAGCGCCTTCGTGGCCGATCCCAAGCTGGGCGTGGTGACGGCGCTCGCCATCATCGCCCACGAGATCCCGCAGGAGATCGGCGACTTCCTCGTGCTGCTGCACTCGGGATTCAGCCGCGCGCGGGCGCTGGCGATGAATGCGCTCTCGGGCGTGGCCACCATCGTGGGGGCGCTGCTGGGCTACTTCGCCCTGTCGATGGTCACCTCGTGGACGCCGGAGATCCTCGCCATCGCCGCGGCGAGCATGATCTACGTCGCGGTGGCCGACCTCATTCCCGCGCTGCACAAGCGCACCGCCCTGGGCGAGAGCCTGGCACAGGTGGCCTTCATCGTCCTCGGCGTGGCGAGCATCTGGATCATCCACGCCGTCCTTCACCCGGAGTAGAGTTCCCCCATGGCCCGCAATTCGCCGCACGCCGACACCGATGAGCTGGCCGCCCGCCTGCGCGGCCAATACGACTCGCCCCTCGGGGCCGCCACCGGCGAGGGCGCCTCGCAACAGGTGATGAACGGCTTCGCCGACGCCTACCGCGCGTGGCTCGAGGCGGTCTCGGCCAGGCCCGAATCGATGGTGGAGCTGCAGGGGCGCTACATGCAGGAGCAGCTTCGGCTGTGGATGGAGGCGATGGCGCCGCAAGGCGGCGCCGCGCCGCAGGCCGCGCCCGACAAGCGCTTCGCCGCGCCGGAATGGGACGCGCTGCCGGTCTTCCGCTATTTCCGCGATTCCTACCTGCTCACCTCGAAGATGATGATGCAGGCGGTGGAGAATGCCGAGCTCGACGCGCCTACCAAGCAGCGCATGCGCTTCTTCATGCGCCAGTACCTGGATGCGGCCGCGCCCTCGAACTACCTGCTCACCAACCCGGAGGCGCTCAAGGCGGCGATGGAGAGCCGCGGCGAGACGCTGCAGGAGGGGCTGAGGAACCTGCTCGCCGACATGGAGAAGGGCCGCATCTCGATGACCGACGAGGGCGCCTTCGAGGTGGGCAGGAACATCGCCGTATCGAAGGGCGCCGTGGTGTGGGAAAACGAGCTGGTGCAGCTCATCCAGTACGCCCCGCTCACTGCCAAGGTCTACGAGCGGCCGCTGCTGATGGTGCCGCCCTGCATCAACAAGTTCTACATCATGGACCTGCAGCCGGAGAACTCGCTCGTCAAGTTCGCCGTCGAGCAGGGGCATACCGTATTCATGGTGTCGTGGCGCAACGTGAAGAAGGGGCAGTCGAAACTCACCTGGGACGACTACATCGACAAGGGCATCGTGGCGCCCCTCCAGCATGTGCGCGCGATCTCGAAGTCTCCACAGGTGAACGCGCTCGGGTTCTGCATCGGGGGCACGCTCCTGGCCGCAGGCCTCGCCGTGATGCAGGGGAAAGGGGAAAGGGGAAAGGGGAAAGGAAATGCGAACCCGGCGGCGAGCCTCACGCTGCTCACCGCGCTCCTCGACTTCACCGACGTGGGCGAGATCCGCGTCTACATCGACGAGCGTTTCGTGGAAAAGCGCGAGAAGCAACTCGCCAAGGGGGGGATCGTTCCGGGTGCCGAGCTGGCCGGAGCGTTCTCAAGCCTGCGCGCCAACGACCTCGTGTGGTCTTACGTGGTGAACAACTACCTCAAGGGCAGGCAGCCGCCGGCCTTCGACCTGCTCTACTGGAACGCCGACGCGACCAATCTGCCGGGGCCGATGTACGCGTACTACCTGCGCAACACCTACCAGGAAAACAAGCTCGCCAAGCCCGATGCGCTCACCATGTGCGGGGTGCCCGTGAGCCTGAAGCGCGTGAAGCTGCCCACGTTCGTCTTCGCCGCGCGCGAGGACCACATCGTTCCCTGGCGTGGCGGCTACGACAGCGCGCGCACGCTCGGTGGTGACGTGACCTTCGTCCTGGGTGCCAGCGGGCACATCGCGGGCACGATCAACTCCGCCGCAAAGAACAAGCGCAGCTACTGGAGCGGCCCCAGGGGCAAGCTGCCTGCCGATCCCGACCAGTGGCTCGCCAAGGCGCAGGAGAAGCCCGGCAGCTGGTGGAACGGTTGGGCGCAGTGGCTCGCGCAGCACGGCGGGCGCAAGGTGCCCGCGAGGCGCAAGCTGGGCGACGCGAGGCACAAGCCGATCGAGCCCGCGCCGGGACGATACGTGAAGGAAAGAGCCTGAACAACAACAGGAGGGGATTCTTTTCATGACTCAACGCATCGCGCTGGTGACGGGCGGCATGGGCGGGCTCGGCGAGGCGATCTGCATCAAGCTCGCGCGCATGGGCATCAAGGTGGTGGTGACCTATTCGCCCGGAAACACCAAGTACGGCGAGTGGCTGAAGGAGATGAAGGCGCAGGGCTTCGACTTCCGTGCCTATCCCTGCGACGTTTCCGACCACGCATCCTGCGAGCAGATGGTCGCCACCGTGGTGAAGGACGTGGGGCCCATCGACATCCTGATCAACAATGCCGGCATCACCCGCGACATGACCTTCCGCAAGATGAGCAAGGTCGACTGGGACGCGGTCATCCACACCAACCTCGACAGCGTCTTCAACGTGACCAAGCCGATCTGCGACGGCATGGTCGAGCGCGGCTGGGGCCGCATCATCAACGTCTCCAGCGTGAACGGGCAGAAGGGCGCCTTCGGCCAGACCAACTACTCGGCGGCGAAGGCGGGCATGCACGGCTTCACCAAGGCGCTCGCCTACGAGGTGGCGAGGAAGGGCGTGACGGTCAACACCATCTCGCCCGGCTACATCGGCACGAAGATGGTGCTCGCGATCCCGAAGGACGTGCTCGACTCCAAGATCCTGCCGCAGATCCCGCTGGGGCGCCTGGGCAAGCCCGAGGAGGTCGCCGGGTTGTGCGCCTACCTCGCCTCCGAGGAGGCGGCGTTCGTGACCGGCGCCAACATCGCCATCAACGGCGGGCAGCACATGCAGTGATGCAGGACAACGCGGGACGCTACCGGGAGCTGGTCGAGCAGTCCGGCGCCGCGATCTACGTGATCGAGGGCTGGCGCGTGGCCTACGCCAACCCGCGCCTGTGCGAAATACTGGGCTACGGCGCCGACGAGATCCTCGGCATGGACCTCGCGGACATCGTGACCGACGAGGATCGCGAGCGGCTGCGGGAGAACCGCGCCCGGGCCGCCGCGGGCGACGCCTCGGCGCTCGTGGCCACCTATCGCGTGCGCCGCAAGGACGGCCGGGTGATCTACCTGGGCGTCGGCGGCCGCCTTATCGAGCAGGAAGGCCGCAGGACCGTGCTCGGGGTCGCCGAGGACCTCACCGACCGCGTGCAGGAGCGCGCGCTGCGCGTGGAGGCCGAGGCCCATTACACCGCGCTCGCCGAGCAGTCGTTCGTCGGCACCTACATCCGCGACGAGGAGCGCGTGCTCTACGCGAGCCCCAAGCTGCTGGAGCTCCTCGGCTGCACGCGCGAGGAGCTGGGCCCGCAATTCCTGTTCCGCTTCATCGTCGAAGAGGACCGGCCGCTGCTCGAGGCCTCGCGCGCGCGGCGTGCTGCCGGCGCGATGGGGCCCCTGCGCACCACCTTCCGCCTGCGGCGCAAGGACGGCGCGGTGCGCCACGTGGAGGTCGAGAGCAAGGTAGTCGAGATCGCCGGCCGCCGGGAGAACGTCGGCATCGTCCAGGACGTGACCGATCGCGAGCTCTCCGCGGCGGCATTGCGCCAGTCCTACGAGCGCATGCAGGCGCTGTCCGAGCGGGTGCTCGACATCCAGGAGGAGGAGAGGCGCGCGATCTCCCTCGAGCTGCACGACGACGTGGGCCAGTCGCTGGTGGCGCTGCGCATCGGCCTGCACCGCCTCGCCGAGCGGCTCGATCCGGCGCAGGCGCAGCTGCTCGAGCACTGCGTCGAGGTGACCTCGAGCGTGCAGCGCAAGGTGCGCGAGATGTCGCTGCAGCTGCACCCCCCGGAGCTGGCCGAAGTGGGGCTGCGCGAGGCGTTGCGCTGGCTCGCCGAGGGCCAGCGGCGCATCACCGACATGGACATCCGCTGCGATTTCGCCGGCGAGGAGCGGCGCCTTCCCGCGCCGCTGGAAAGCGCCTGCTACCGCATCTGCCAGGAGGCCATCAACAACGCCACGCGGCATTCGCACGCGGCAACCATCCGCGTGGAGCTGGCGATGCAGGCTGCCGCCGTCATGCTCGCCGTCTCCGACGATGGCGTGGGGTTCGATCCGCGCGAGCAGCGCGAGCGCGCCCCGGACGGGGGGAACCTGGGGCTCATCGGCATGGAGCAGCGCGCGCGCCGGGCCGGTGGCCGCTTGGAGGTTCGCTCCGCGCCGGGCCAGGGCGCGCGCATCGAGGCGTTCTTCGAGGTCGCCGCTTGAGCGCGCGGCGTATCCGCATCCTGCTCGCCGACGACCATACGCTGGTACGCGCGGGCATTCGCGCCCTCCTGGAAAACATCGAGGGCGCCGAGGTCGTGGGCGAGGCCGACAACGGGCGCGACGCGCTGGCGCTCGCCCACGCCCACCGGCCGGACCTGGCCGTGCTGGACGTGAGCATGAAGGAGCTGAACGGCATCGATGCGGCGGCGCAGATACGCGCCGACCTGCCCGCCACGCGGGTGCTGATCCTGTCGATGCACGAATCCGAGGCGGTGGTGCGCCGCGCCATCCGCGCCGGGGCCGCGGGCTACCTGGTGAAGGACGCGATCCCTGTGGAGCTGGACTTCGCGGTGCGTGCGGTGATGAAAGGCGAGATGTACCTGAGCCCGCGCGTCGCGCGCCACGTGATCGGGTCCGATGCCGAGAGCGGCGTGGCGAGCTCCCTCGAGGGGCTCACCGGCCGGCAGCGCGAGGTGCTGCAGCTCATCGCCGAGGGCCGCTCCACCCGCGACATCGCGCTCGTGCTGGGCGTGAGCCACAAGACGGTGGAAGCGCACCGCGCGGCGCTCATGCAGCGCCTCGCGATCTTCGACGTGGCCGGGCTCGCCCTGTACGCGGCGCGACACAACCTGGTGCAGATCGACCGCGCCGAGGAGTAAGGCTCGTTACCGTTGGTTGCATTAAGGGATTGCCCGAGGGGTACCCGAGGCGCCTCCCTATGGCGTCGCCCCATCCACGCAGGGAAACTCGATTCGTTGCAGTGAGTGGGCCGCGCCCGGCTCCATGCGCCCGCATCACAGCTGCCAAGTGTTAATTGCCGTGCACAACGGCATTAACATTTGTAGAATCAGGGGGCCGCACGCCATTCCCATGCCGAAAACCACCCGCATCCTGCTCGCCGACGACCATGCAATGATCCTCGCCGCGCTGCGGATGATGATCCAGCGCATCGAGGGGGTGGAAGTCGTGGCCGAGGCCCACAACGGCCGGGATGCGGTGGCGCGCGCGCGCGAGCTGCGCCCGGACCTGGTGATCATGGACATCTCGATGTCCGAGCTGAACGGCATCGAGGCCGCGGCCCTGATCAAGGCCGAATCGCCCGAAACGCGCGTGCTCATCCTTTCGTCCCACGCGAGCGAGGATTACGTGCGGCGCGCGATCAGGGCGGGCGTGGACGGCTACCTGCTCAAGGGCTCGCCGCCGGAGGAGCTCGCCATCGCGATCCGCGCCGCGGCCGAGGGCAATTCCTACCTGAGTCCCAGCATCTCGCGGCTCGTGATGGCGGGCATGGCGCGGGCAGGCGTGGCGAGCGAAAGCCAACTGGACGCGCTCACCGGCCGGCAGCGCGAGATCCTGCAGATGATCGCCGAGGGCAAGAGCACCAAGGAGATCGCCTTCGGCCTGGAGGTCTCGGTGAAGACGGTGGAGACGCACCGCGCCGCGATCATGGACCGCCTCGACATCCACGACGTGGCGGGGCTGGTCGTTTTCGCCGTTCGCAACGGCCTCATCGACATGGACGACGACGCGCGCCGCCGCTCGGGGGGCGCATGAGCCTTCTGCGAGACAGCCTGCGCCGCTTCCTCGGCGTGGCCACGCCGAAGGCCAACCCGCTCGGGCAGCTCGGCTACTGGATGGCGGCCGTGGCGATCGTCGCCATGGGTGGGGCGCTTTTCGTGGCGATGGGCAACCTGCGCGACGCGGCGGGGACGCAGGAGGCGGCCATCGCCTATCGGCGCGCGCTCTTCGTCCTGGTCGCGGCGGTGCTCCTGGTCATCGCCGTGATGATTCCCGGGTACGTGGGCTTCGTGCGCGAAGCGCGCGCGCGGTTGCGAGCCGAGCGCCTCATCACGCGGCTCGCCAACGCGGTGCCGGGGGCGCTCGTGAAGTTCCGCGTCTTCCCCGATGGCACACGCCGCTACGAGTTCCTCTCGGAAGGCGTGAAACGCCTGCGCGGAATCGACCGGGAGGCGGCGCTGCGCGATCCGAACGTGGTCTTGGGCACCATCCTCCCGGGTGATCGCGACGGGCTGCTCGCAGCGCTCGATGAAGGCGGGCGCACGCTCTCCCCGATCCAGCACGACTACCGCGTGCGCGGCGAAGGCGGCGAGATACGCTGGATCCGCACCAGCGCCGCCCCCGATCGCGGGCGGGATGGCTCCATCGTCTGGAGCGCCTACTGGGCCGACGTCACCGCGGAGAAGACCGCCGAGCGCGAGCTGCGCGAGTCGAAGGAGGCGGCCGACGCCGCCAGCCGCGCCAAGAGCACGTTTCTCGCCACGATGAGCCACGAGATCCGCACGCCGATGAACGGCGTGCTCGGCATGCTCGAGCTGCTCGCGCTGAGCGACCTCAATGCTGAGCAGCGCAACACGCTCGAGGTGGTGCGCGAATCGGGCCGCTCGCTGCAGCGGATCATCGACGACATCCTCGACTTCTCCAAGATCGAGGCTGGCAAGCTGGAGCTGCGCCCCGAACCCGCCTCGGTCGCCGACATCGTCGAGCGCGTGCACAACATCTACGCCGGCAACGCGAGCAGCAAGGGGCTGCTGCTGCGCCGCTGGGTGGATCCGGACATCAGCCCGGCCGTGGTGGTCGATCCGCTGCGCCTGCAGCAGGTCCTCAACAACCTCGCCAGCAACGCGATCAAATTCACCTCCGAGGGTGAAGTGGAGATCCGCGCCGAGCTGGCCGACCGCCTGGGCACCGAGGACATCGTGCGCTTCATCGTGTGCGACTCGGGCATGGGCATCTCCCCGGAGGACCAGCGGCGCCTCTTCGCGCCGTTCTCGCAGGCGGTGGAAGCGAGCCAGTACCACGGCGGCACGGGGCTCGGCCTGTCCATCTGCCAGCGCCTGGCGCAGCTCATGGGCGGGCTCATCTCGATGAAGAGCGAGCCGGGCCGCGGCACTACGGTCACGCTCACGCTGCCGCTGCCGGTGGCCCAGGCCGCACCCGGGCGCGCGAGCAAGCGCCCCGCCAACGTCCCGCTGCCCCGCCGGCGCCAGGCGCCCTCGACCGATGTCGCGGCGGAGGAAGGCACGCTGCTGCTGGTGGTGGACGACCATCCGACCAACCGCACGGTCCTCGTGAAGCAGGTCAACGCGTTGGGCTACGCCGCGGAGAGCGCGGCCAACGGCGTCGATGCCGTCGACCTCTGGAGCACCGGGCGTATCGCCGCCATCGTGACCGACTGCAACATGCCGGAGATGAACGGCTACGAGCTCGCGCGGCACGTGCGGGCCTGCGAGTCCCGCAACGGCCATGCGCGCACGCCGATCATAGCCTGCACCGCCAACGCCCTGGGGGGCGAGGCGGACAAGTGCCTCGCCGCGGGCATGGACGATTACCTCGCCAAGCCGATCGAGCTCGCGCAGCTCGCGCAGAAGCTGGAGAAGTGGGTCCCGCTGCCGGCATCCGCCTTGGCGGCCGAGCGGCCCTCGCGCCCGCAGCTGTCGCTCGTGCCCGAGCCCGAGCCGATCGACCGCAAGGTCCTCGCGCACGTCTCGGGCGGCGATGCGCGCGCCGAGCGGGAGATCCTCACGCGCTTCCGCGAGTTCAATTCGGAGGACGTGATCCATCTCACCAACGCGGCGGAGAAATGGGACCTGCGGCTGCTGCAGCAAGCCGCCCACCGCATCAAGGGCGCAGCGCGCACCATCGGCGCCATGGCGCTGGGACACGCGTGCGAGCGCCTGGAGCGCGCCGGGCGCGATCGCGACCTTGCCGCGGCCCGCGCCGCCATGCCCACCGTGGTAGCCGAGGTCGAGCGGCTCGATGCATGGCTCGGCTCGCTCGAGCGCACGGCGCCGCGTCCCGTGGCGGTGCCGAGGGTGAAGGGAGCAGTCGCCTGAGCTCGGCGCCGGCCAGTCCTGCGGAGCGGATCCAGAGGCCGCCGGGCGAAGGCATCGGCGAGCTGCGCTTCCTGGTGGTGGACGACCACGGCTTCCAGCGCTGGATGCTCGAAAGCTTCCTGCGCGGGCTGGGCGCGCGCCACATCGCCACGGCGGCGGACGGACGCGCCGCGCTGCAGGTGATGGACGCGAGCGCCTCGCCGTTCGACATCGTGGTGAGCGACCTCGACATGCCCGGCATGGACGGCATGGAGTTCATCCGCCACCTGGGCGAGTCCGCGGTGGACGTGTCGCTCATCGTCTCGAGCAGCCTCGATCGCGCCGTGGTCGCGTCGGTGGAGACGATGGCGCAGGCCTATGGGGTGCGGCTGCTGGGCGCGGTGGACAAGCCGGCGACGGCGGCCAAGCTGGCCGAGGTGATCGCGCGGCACCACGCGAGCCCGCGCGGCGCCACGCAGGCCCCGCAGGCCTTCGAGCTGGGCGAAGTGCTGGAAGGCGTGCGCCTTTCGCAATTCGAGCCGTTCTTCCAGCCCAAGGTGGACATGCGCACCCGGCACATCGTAGGCGCCGAAGCGCTCGCGCGCTGGCGTCACCCGCGGCTGGGCCTGGTGGCCCCGGAGCACTTCGTGCCGCTGCTGGAGGCGAGCGGCGCGGTGCCGCGGCTCACCGAGACCATGTTGCGGCGCGCGATATCGGTGTGCGGCCGGTGGAATGCCGCGGGGCTGGACGCCGGATTGTCGGTGAACGTCTCTCTGCGCTGTGTCGAGGACGTGACGCTCGCCGATCGACTGCACGACCTGGTGCGCGAGCAGCCGAAGCTCGAGCCGCGCCACGTGCTGCTGGAAGTGACCGAGTCGCTCGAGGCCTCCCACATGGGCCGCGCGCTCGAGACCTTCTCGCGGCTTCGCATGCGCGGCTTCGGCCTGTCGATCGACGATTACGGCACCGGCTACTCGTCCATGCAGCAGCTCGCGCGCGTGCCCTTCACCGAGCTCAAGATCGACCGCGGCTTCGTGCGGCTGGCCACGCAGAGCCCCGCCAACCGCGCGGTGCTCGAGTCCAGCCTGGAGATGGCGCTCAAGCTCGGCATCCCCGCCGTGGCCGAGGGCGTCGAGACCCAGGCCGAGTGGGACCTGCTGTGGTCGCTCGGTTGCCCCATCGCCCAGGGCTACTACATCGCCGCGCCGATGCCGGCCGAGGAATTCCTCGAGTGGGCGGGAGCTCAGGCCACCTCGAAGTAGCGCTGCGATTCCTGCTGGCCCGCGACCTCGAAGCCGGCGAGCAGCCAGCCACGTCCACGCTCGCGCACCCGGTTCATGGTGAGCCCGAAGGAGCGCTCGCCGAGGGCGACCTCCACCCGGGCGCCGCGCGTGAAGCCCTGGTCGGTCACGACGAAGCCGTCCTGGCGCCCGGTGGCGTCTGTGCCCAGCACGAAGAGCATCGGCTCGGTGTCGCCGCGGGCGTTGCGCACCTCCACGCGCCGCGCCGAGGCCGCGATACGCTTGGCGCCGATGCGAATGCGGCCGTTGGCCGCGGCTACGCAGCGCGTCACGCGGCAAAGCACGAGTGGTGCGTCTTCGAAAATACGGAAACCCACGAGGTCGCCCACGCACGCGAGCCCGCAATCGGCCTCCGATCCCTCGATGCCGAAGCCGCTGTCGCTCTCGTCCACGATGCGCACCTTGCGGCGGATGGGCTCGTAGATCGTCGCGGGAATCACGTCGTGGTCCCGTTCCCGGCGAAGGGAGCCCACGGGTGCGCCATCGCGTGTGGCAAGGGACAGCGTCGTGGCTAGTGCCGGCGCCTGCGGCAGGAAGGCGCGCGCCATGATCTCGGCATGGCCCACATGCATCTCGACCACGCTCGCCGAAGCGCGGCGCTCCGGGCGGACGATGCGCTCGCCGCGCACGACCTGCATGCCGCGGCGGATCTGCGCGAGCACCGCGATGTGCTCCTCGATCCGGAAGGTGGAGACGAGCCCCTTGTCGGGCACGATCCGTCCGCGGTGCAGCGCCTTCACCACCGTGTGGTGCGCCTGCTCGACCAGGTCCTGCGCGAGGTAGAGCGACTCGCCCGGCCCCTCGCGGGGGCCGCGGCGCAGGCCGTGGCGCGTGTCGAGGTCGGCTCTCAACGCGGAGCGCGAGGGCGCCTCGGTGGTCGCCTCGAGCTGCGGCAGCCAGAGGCAGATCCAGGTGTCCATGATCTCGATCTGCTTGGCGCTCAGCGGCCCTGCGTTGAATCGCGCCAGGGTGAGGGCGCGGAAGTAGAGCCCCTCGGGCGTGCACTGGAGCGTCTCCGCGCCGGCTTCGAGGTGGATCGGGCGGCGCTGCAGCCCGCGCCACAGCGCCAGGCGCATGAGGGCATGCATCGCCGGATAGTCGGGCCGCGCGGCATCGCCGGTCGCCACCTGGCTCTTGAAGGATTCGCCCGCGTAGTAGAGGGCGATAGCCAGGGCGCAGCACATCGCCTCGTCGTCGGCGCAGCCCACCCGCGAGAGCGCCTCGGCCAGTGAGCCGGCCGTGCGCGCGAAGCGCCGGTGCACCGAGTGCGCGTAGGCGGCCTCGGCCTTTTCCTCGTCGGTCCAGTGCAGCGGGGAGCCCAGCAGCCGCGCCCGCACGATGGCCATGTGGCGCTCGACCCGGCGGTGCGTCTCGCCCAGCAGCGCTGTGCAAGTCGACCCGGGAGTGGCGCGCGCGGCTGCTTCGACCTCTCCCAGCTTGCGTTCGATCTCGTTGTTCATGTTGTTCGTCTCCGTTGTCGGTATTGTTCAGGCGGCGGCTGGCAGGACGAGGGCTTCTCCCGGTGCCGCCGCATCGGCCATCGCGCGGTGGAATTCGCAGGCCGTGATCTCCGTCGTGAGGTCCCACGAGGCTCCGATCCAGTTCGGCATGTCGGGCCAGGGGCCGTAGTGGTCGTGGCCGCGGCGCGCTTCGACCGCGCCGAAGATCGCCTGGTCGGGCGCGAGCGCGTTGCCGAGGCGGCACACCTCGCGCCACTCCGGGCAGCCCGGGGCCGCGCCGCGAAGCGCCTTCGCGAGCTCGACGAAGCCGGCTGCGTCCCGGCGCAAGAAGGCGATCTCGATCTGCGCGAGGCGCAACGCCTTGCTGCCAGGGGCGAGCTCGAGGGCGATGTCGAGCAACTCGTGCGCGGTATTCGGCTGGTCTTCCTCGAAATAGACGCGGGCGGCCTCGATCACGCGGGGCACGTCCTCCAGGTCGGCGGCGCTGTGGAAGATGCCGGCGAAGCGCAGCTCGACATAGCGGTCGCGGATGCGCGATTCTTCGCGCGTGAGCCGCGGCGCTCCCGGAAGCGCGATCGCGGCGCCCGAGGTCGTCGCCTCCGGGCCGTCCCATTCCAGCAAATCGAGATCGGGAGAAGCGACGCGAGGCGCTGGATGCGGCGCGCAGACGCGCGCGCGCGCCGGAGAGGCCTTGCGCGCAACGCGCGGCTGCGCGTACAGGTGCTCGCTTTGCGCCTTCCGGTGCAGGGCAAGGAGGGCGATGCAGCAGCAGGCGAGCACGATGCCGGCGGCGAGCATGGCCCGCCTCAGCCTCGTGCCTGCGCGAGCCGCAGCTGGCGGATCGCGTAGCTGGAATGCGCCGGGTTGCGCAGGATCCGCTCGTCCCTCAGCCGGCGGGCGGCCGCGGCGACGGACAGGATCAGCGTGGCCATCGCCACGATCGCGAGGATCGTCGCGGGGCCCGAGAGCCTGCCGGCGGTGTACAGGTAGATGAGGCCCTGGCCGAGGAGCACGGGCAGCAACGTGGCCGTCGCTTCGTAGAGCCTCTTCATTTCGTTGTCGACGTGCGCAGGTTGGCGGGCAGGAGCGAGCGCTCGGCTTCGATGCGGCGCGCGCGCTCGGTGGCGAGCGCGGCGCGCTGGCGGGCCATGTAGGCGAGGTGGTCGATGAGCGCCGGGTCCTGCAGCGTGTCCGAGGCCTTCTGCGCGTCGGCGAGCGTCTCGCTCGCGCGGCGCAGATCGGCCGGGGCGAATCGTTCGACGCTGGCGTCGGCCTGCATGGCGGCCACCGCGCGATGCGCGGAGTCGAGCCGCGCGTTGTCCTTGGGGGTGAGGCCGCAGCCGGAAGCGAGGACGGCGACGGCGAGAGCGATGAGGGAGCGCATGGTCGTCTTCCTTTCCTAGTAGGCGGTCTTGAGCAGGCCCGCTTTCGCGTCCTGGCGGCGGGCGACGGCGGCGAGGGCTTCGCGCGTGGCGGCCCGGGCGGCGGCGAGCTCGGCGTCGATCTCGGCCTGCTCGGCGAGCCAGCGCGCCGGGCCGAACTCACCGGCGGCGGCGATACGCTTGCTGAGCGCGAGCTTGGCTTCGGCGCGCTGCACTTCGGCGGAGGTGGATGCGGTGACGCCCAGGGCGCGGGCCTCGACGATGCTCGCGCGGGCGGCGGACATCTCGGTGGCGGGGGCGGAGGCGCACCCGGAAACGAGGGCGGCCACGACGAGAAGGGGAGCTGCGATCAGGTTTCGGGCGGGGCGCATCGTCGGTCTCCGGTGGCGTCGTTGCAGTGACGCCAGAGTGCCGCGAGGGCCGCTTGGCCGCGATCAGGGAAGCAGGGAGACGGGTGCGCGAAAAACCTGAGGGGGGATAGGGGAAAGCGGAAAGGGGGCGTCGTTCCCGGCCTACGCCCCACCGGTAACTTTCCCTTGCTAGCTCAAAGGGTTAGCGTAGAGATCGTGCTCGTCCGCGGCGGTGATCCGCACGCGCAGGAACTGCCCGACCTTGGCCTTGCGCGCACCTTTTATATGCACCACGCCGTCGATCTCGGGGGCGTCCGAGCGGGAACGGGCGATGGCGCGGGTGCCGGCGACCTCGTCCACGAGGACGTCGGTGACGGTGCCGACCTTGCGCGCGAGCTTCTCGCGGCTGATCGCGGCCTGCACTTCCATGAAGCGAGCGCGGCGCTCCTCCTTTATGGCCTCGGGCACGGCGCCGCGCAGCTCGTTGGCCTTGGCGCCCTCGACCGGCGAGTAGGCGAAGCAGCCAACGCGATCCAGGCGCGCCTCGCGCAGGAAGGCGAGCAGCTCCTCGAACTCGGCCTCGGTCTCGCCGGGAAATCCCACGATGAAGGTCGAGCGCACGGTGATCTCGGGGCAGGCCTCGCGCCACGAGCGCACGCGCTCGAGGTTCTTCTCGCTCGAGGCGGGTCGCTTCATCAGCTTGAGGATCCGCGGGCTCGCATGCTGGAAGGGCACGTCGAGGTACGGAAGGATCTTGCCCTGCGCCATCAGCGGGATCACCTCGTCCACGTGCGGATACGGGTAGACATAATGCAACCGGATCCAAGCGCCCAGCTCGCCCAACGCCTCGCACAGCTCGGTCATGCGCGTCTTCACGGGCTTGCCACCCCAGAAGCCTGTGCGGTACTTCACGTCCACGCCGTACGCGCTCGTGTCCTGCGAGATGACGAGCAACTCCTTCACGCCCGACTTCACCAGGCTCTCGGCCTCGATCATCACGTCGCCGATGGGCCGGCTCACGAGGTCGCCGCGCATCGAAGGAATGATGCAGAACGAGCAGCGGTGGTTGCAGCCCTCGGAGATCTTGAGGTAGGCGTAGTGCTTCGGCGTGAGCTTGATGCCATGAGCCGGCACGAGGTCGATGAACGGATCGTGCGGCTTGGGCAGGTGCTGGTGCACCGCATCCATGACTTCCTCGCGCGCGTGCGGGCCCGTGACCGCGAGCACCTTGGGATGCGCGTTGCGGATCACGTCGCCCTTGGCGCCCAGGCAGCCGGTGACGATCACCTTGCCGTTGGCCGAGAGCGCCTCGCCGATGGCATCGAGCGACTCCTGCACCGCGGCATCGATGAAGCCGCAGGTGTTCACGACGACGAGGTCGGAGTTCTCGTAGCTGGGCTCGATCTCGTAGCCCTCGGCCTTGAGCTGCGTGATGATGTTCTCGGAATCGACCAGCGCCTTCGGGCAGCCGAGGGAGACGAAGCCGACTTTGGGGACTGTCCCCGCTTTTGGGGACTGTCCCCGGTTTTCGTCTTTCACTTGCTCTTGCGCCCCTTGCGCGGGGCCTTCGGCTTGGCAGCGGGCGGATCCTCCTCCTGCTGCGCCCCGGGCGCGGAATACGGGAAGCCCGAGAAGAGCTTGAACGCCTGGCTGCGCAGCTCCTCCTGCATGTCGATCACCGCCTTGGCGCCCTTCTCGAGGTAGTTGCCCATCACGTTGGGCATCGGCTGGTTGGGCACGAATGGCATCCGCGGCATCTCGCCGTAGAGCGACTGCGCCTGCTCCTGGAACCTCTTCTGCGCTTCGTGGAAGGCGAAGATCGAGCGCTCGAGGTACGAGCCCATGAGCCCCTGCATGGCGTGGCCGTAGTACCGGATGATGTTGGCCAGCATGTCGGTGGAGAACATCGGCACGCCGCCCGATTCCTCCTCGAGGATGATCTGCAGCAGAATCGCGCGGGTGAGGTCCTCGCCCGTCTTGGCGTCCTGGACCTGGAAGTCCTTGTAGCCCAGCACCAGCTCCTTCACCTCCGCCAGTGTGATGTAGGTGGAAGTCTCGGTGTCGTAGAGCCGGCGATTGGGATACTTCTTGATGATCCGGGGGGTGGCCATGGGCGGCGTCCTTCGCGATGCTGCGCTACATCAATCGGGTCGTGTGCGAAGCCGCGGCGGCGTGCCCAATGCCCGGCTCAAGTGCTTCATTTTATTGCATTTCCGGTCGTTGTGGCAGTGCAGCGCCTTGTTCCTGGTGCAATGCACAAAATTGCGCTTGACACGAGGCGGCGCCGCTTCCTAGAATGAAATTGTTGCGGCGCACCATCGGCCGCGGAAATCTCCTCCTCCTTTATCGCTTTCCCGGATAAAGGTTCGAACCCCAGGTCAACCCTGGGGTTTTTTTTATGCCTCCAAAAGGCGGACGAAAAGGCAAGGACATGGACAGGAAGATCGCCCTCGTCACGGGCGGGGTCGGCGGCATCGGCACCGCCGTGTGCAAGCGCCTCGCGCGCGAAGGCCATTTCGTCGTCGCCAACTACGCCATCCCCGGCAGCGAGGTGCGCTGGCGGCAGGCGATGGCGCAAGCGGGCATCGAAGGCGCCTCGGCGCTCGCCTTCGGCGACGTGACCGACTACGCCGCCATGGGCGAGATGATCCGCAAGGTGGAGGGCGAGCATGGCGGCATCGGCATCCTCGTGAACTGCGCCGGCATCACGCGCGATTCGACCTTCCGCAAGATGTCGCCGGAGCAATGGCGCGCGGTGCTCTCCACCAACCTCGACAGCGTCTTCAACGTGACGCGCCACGTGATCGACGGCATGGTCGAACGCGGCTGGGGCCGGATCATCAACATCTCGTCGGTGAACGCGGTGCGCGGCCAGTTCGGGCAGACCAACTACGCGGCGGCCAAGGCCGGCATCCTCGGCTTCACCAAGGCGCTCGCCCAGGAAGTGGTGAGGAAGGGCGTGACCGTGAACGCGGTCTCCCCCGGCTACGTGCAGACCGACATGGTGGCGGCGATCCGCGAGGACGTGCGCGAGAAGATCATCTCCGAGATTCCCGCGGGGCGCCTAGCCACGCCGGAGGAGATCGCCGACGCCGTGGCGTTCCTCGCTTCCGAAAGCTCGGCCTACATCACGGGCACCAACCTCGCCGTGAACGGCGGGCTGCACATGTACCAATAGCGCAGCCCGCTCGCAGCTCCTACTTCCGGCCCGCTCCCACCAGCATCTCGCAGGGACCGACGAAACCCTCCGGCCCCTCGAACTGCGCCAGCGCCGCCTCGATCTCGCGCCAGGTGTCGTCCCGCTCGGCCTCCGAGAGGCCGGCCATCATCTGGTGCAGCGCGCCGAAGGACTCGCGCTCGAAGCGCACGCACTCCGCGGCCGTGGGCACGCGCACCGGGGAAGCGACGCGGCGCACCTCGACATCGCGGAAGCCCGCCTGCTCCAGCGCCTTTTGCAAGACGCCTTCGCCTCCGAGCGAGAACGGGCCAGGCTGCCCCGGCAGCGGCGGCGGCAGCTTCGCGCGGCGCCGGATGATGCCCACGGGAATCGAGAAGAACTCGTTCCGGTCGGGCGTCGAATAGACCACCGCGGCGAACCGGCCAGCTTCCCTCAAGGCGTGGCGGATGCCGCGCAGCGCGCGCTGCTGGTCGGGGAAATAGATGAGGCCCACGCGCGAGACTGCGGCATCGAAGGCGCCAACCTCGAGCTGCTCGTGATGCTCGCCGTCGAGCTCGCGGGTCTCGACGTTGGCCAGGCCCGCGCGGCGGGCGGCCTCGCGCGCGAACGCGAGGATCGCGGGCGAGATGTCGGTCGCGAGTACGCGACCCGTCGGGCCCACGCGGCGCGCCGCCACGAGGGTCTGCTCGCCCGCGCCGGCGGCGACGTCGAGCACGCGCGAGCCCGCGGCGATCCCGGCCATTTCGAGCATCACCTCGGTGGAGGGGCCCAGCCAGCGCGCGAGCAGCGGGCCCCAGCGGTCCCAGGCTTCGGCCGCGCTTTCCCACTGCGCGCGGGTGGTCTTCTTGAACTTCTCGGCGTCGAATGCGGCAGGTGCGGCGATCGTGGCGGCCATGGCGGTAATCCTTTCCTGGAAGAGATGACGCGCAAACGCGTCGGTGCATCCAAGCTAGGCAAGCGGCGCCTCGGCCTCAAGTCCAGAATCTGGAGTTGTGCCCGCGGCGCGTTCGCATAGACTGGAAGCCATGATCGATTACGGACAGTTCTGCACGGTGGCGCGCGGCGCCGAGGTTCTGGGCGAGGTGTGGACGCCGCTCGTGGTGCGCGAGCTGCTCTGCGGCAGCCGGCGCTTCAACGACATCCGCCGTGGCGTGCCGCGCATGTCGGCGACGCTGCTGACCCAGCGGCTGCGCAAGCTCGAGGAAATGGGTGTCGTCGAGCGCCGCGAAGGCAAGGGCGGGGCCGAGTATCACCTCACGCAGGCGGGCGAGGAGCTGCGCCCCATCGTCGTGGGCATCGGCCACTGGGGCGCGCGCTGGATCGGCAGCCGCCTGAAGCGCCGCCAGATGGACGCCGGCTTCCTCATGTGGGACATCCGCCGCTTCGCCCGGATCGAGGAATTCCCGAAGGGCAGGCGCGTCGTGATCCACTTCACCTTTACCGATGCACCCAAGGGCGAGCGCGTTTGGTGGCTGGTGGTCGAGAACGGCGTGACTGACCTGTGCCGCGACGATCCGGGGCACGAAGTGACGGTCGAGGTCGAATCGAGCGTGCGCGCGCTGACCGAGATCTGGACCGGCGACAGCGATCCCGAGATGGAGATTCGCGCCGGTGAGCTCGAGGTGCTCGGCGCAGGCCGTGGCGGCCGCGACCTGTGGCGATGGCTGGGCCGCAGCATTTTCGCGCCGACGCGCATCGACGCCAGGGGCTGAATTGTTCGCAGGCCGAGGCACGCACGCTCAGCCGCGAAGCGCGCCTCACGCTGGGTACAACGCTCTTCGCATTCATCGCCGCGATCACCGTGCTCCCGCTGGAGTCGCATTGGCGCCCCCGCGGCACCCCGCCGCACCTGCACTAGGGCGTGTACGGCGCGACACACGGCGCACCCCACGGCGCGACGAACGTGACCGTCGGAAAGCAGGGCGCCGAAGACGAGCGGCGCATAGCGGGCGTTGATCTTCATCGTGCGAGCTCCATGAGGAAAATGTAAAGGCGGGCCGCGGCGTAGAGCCCGAACCCGAAGACGGCGTGCGTGACCAGGCTTTGCAGGCGTGCCGAGTTGGGGCGCGGAGTGCGGCTGGCGGCTATACCGGCGCCCATTCCGGGTTGCATCACCAGGAACGGAGCCGCCACGGTGGCGATGCCCAGGAGGAGCGCCGGCGCCAGCGTGGGATGACTCAGCCATTCGTGCCCGGCGGTAGCGAGAAGCAAGGCGGCGAAGCCGATGCCGACGGCGTAGTGCGCTGCCCAGCCGAGGGCCCGCTCGTTGCCCACCGGCGGGGATGCCGCGATGCGCTCGTGGCGGAAGCGCCCGCGCGCGAGATGAGCGAGCCAGCGCCCGACAAGGGCGTAGTCCGGCAAGGGCGTGCCGAACAGGCGCCGCCGCGCCAGCGTCCACGCGTCCATGACGGCGGTGGCGCCAATGCCGATCGCCAGCGCGTGCGAGGGAAAAATCGATATGTCCATGCTTGCCTCCAGTCGAAGATGACGGCACAGTGCCACTTCAAGTCGACTTGAGGTCAAGCGGTGCAACCCCTGGACATCAACGAAGTCGCCCGGCGCTCGGGCGTGGCGGCCTCGACGCTGAGGTTCTACGAGGAGAAGGGACTCATCGCCTCGGTGGGGAGGCGCGGGCTGCGGCGCCTGTTCGCACCCACGGTGCTCGACCGCCTGGCGGTGATCGCGCTGGGAAGCGCGGCCGGGTTCTCGCTCGACCAGGTCGCGCGCATCTTTTCACCCAACGGCAGGATCCGCATCGACCGCAAGCTCCTGGCCGAAAAAGCGGACGAGCTCGATGCCACCATCCGCAAGCTGGGCGCCATGCGCGACGGGCTTCGCCACGCCGCGGTCTGCCCCGCCCCGAGCCATCTCGAGTGCCCCACCTTCCGGCGGCTGATGCGCGCCGCGGCTTCGGGAGCGATCGCGCCGGCCCGGGTGTCCGCTACGAGGAAGAAGCCACGTCCAGCGGGCTCACCACCCCGCGCCCGCCGCGATTGAGGACGTGGGTGTAGATCATCGTGGTGCTCACGTCCTTGTGCCCGAGCAGCTCCTGGATGGTGCGGATGTCGTAGCCCTGTTGCATGAGGTGGGTGGCGAAGGAGTGGCGCAGGGTGTGGGAGGTCACCGGCTTGGCGAAGCCGCAACGGTGCGCCGCGCGCGTGATGGCGCGCGACAGCGTCTGCTCGTAGAAGTGGTGCCGGCGACGAATGCCGCTGCGCGGATCGATCGAAAGATGGTCCTGCGGGAAGACCCAGAACCACGGCCAGCTCGTCGCGGCGCCGGGGTACTTGCGATCGAGCGCGAAGGGGAGCTCGACACCCGGGGCTTGCTCGAGGCGGTCGCGCTCGAAGACCGACCGCGCCCCGATGAGCTGCTGCTGCAAGGGGATCACCAGGGCGAGCGGCAGCACGGTGATGCGGTCCTTGGCTCCCTTCCCCTCCCGCACCACGATCTCCCGGCGCGCCAGGTCCAGGTCCTTCACGCGCAGGGCAACGCATTCCGAGATGCGCATGCCGGTCCCGTACATGAGCCGCGCCATCAGTCCCGGAAGGCCCTCGACCTTGTCCAACAGGAGCCCCGCCTCCTCGCAGGTGAGCACGACCGGCAGCCGCCGGGGCCGCTTGGCTCTTACGACCTCCGCCAGCCACGGCACGTCCAGGCCCAGCACTTCCCTGTAGAGGAAGAGCAGGGCGGCCAAGGCCTGGTTCTGCGTCGCCGCGGCAACCCGCCCGCGCACAGCCAGCGACGACAGGAACGAGGTGAGCTCCGGGGCGCCGAGCTGCCGCGGATGGCGGCGCCCGTGAAAGGCGATGAAGCGGCGAACCCACAACACGTACGCGCGTTCCGTACGTAAACTGTAGTGACGGCTGCGGATGGCCACGCGCAGGGCGCCGAGCAGCCCCCGCGGAGCGGCCGAGGCATTACCAACTTGCAGAATCTCCGACATGACTCATCAACGGAAGCAAGGACTTGCGGTTGACACGCGGGGGCCGACATACCGGACGTCTCTCGTACTTACCGGACAGATGTCGTGCTTACCGGATCCTGAGAAACGTAGTTAGGCGTCACGTATGAGACATCGCGTCTCCAAGGTCGCAGCCGTGGTTTCCGCCGCATATCTAGCATTCGCAGTGGTGCTGCTCAATGCGGGCCCCGCGGCATTTGGGCTGTTGTTCCTGGGTCTTCCGTGGACCGCGATCATTGGCGAGGGGATGAGTGACATCACCGTTAACTCACTGCTTGCCGCAAGCATCATTGTCAACGCTGCGATTCTTTACCTACTGACCGCCGCGTTCGTGCAGTTTACGGCGAAGACATTTCGAGGTGCACGTGACACCTAACAAGGCGCTGCAGCGGAACGTGATTGATCGGGGCCACCCCGTGCTCGCAATAGATTGCGAGCTCGCCGGGTTGGAATGGGCATCGTGCTCGTCCGCTGAGCTCAATCGTTAGCCGTCACAGAGAGACCAATGCCAGTTCAGAGTCGTTCGCGAGGTGCAGTTGCTCGGTGGATCCGGACTCGCCGCGGAATGGTGATTTACGGCACCGTCACTTTTGGCACTGGAATGGCGGTGTTGAATTATCTGTACCTCCCGCGAATGTTCGACGTTCCTGTAATTGCCCTCATCGTTTCGTATCTTGTCGGGGCAATATTCGGCGAAGCGATGTGGCACTCAATGACCAGGTTGGCGCTGTGGAAGAAGAGTGACGGCTAACAAATCATTCGAGGCGGACCGTCATGCATCGTGGCCGCACCGTGCGCGCATGAATGTGTGCGCGGGCCGGTGCGGAACGGGTAGCGTGGCGGCCGCTCAATTCAATCGTTAGACGTCATTGCGAGGACCGTGGCTATGAGTAAGCAGCGAAGGAAGGTCGCACTGTGGCTCCGGACTCGTTCTGGCTTTCTCATTTTCGGTACCTTCACATTCGGCACCGGCATGTACTTCGCCAGCTTGAAGTACCTTCGCGGCGTTTCGGAATTGCCTCCGGGCGGACAGGTGATCGCGCTTGGCGTCGCTTGGCTAATCGGATACCTGTGGGCTTGGGCGGTGTGGGACGCAATATCGCGGCGTCGCATATTTGAACGCTCACCATTGCCTCCACTGAGAGACAAGGCAAATGACGTCTAACAAGGCGCTGCAGCGGAATGTGATTCATCGTGGCCGACCCGTGCTCGCAATTGATGGCGTGCTCGCCGGGCCGGAATGGGCAGCGTGGCCGTCCGCTGAGCTCGGTCGTTAGATTGCATTAGGGGCGTTGTCGCGAGTCCATGCCAGTGGATTACGAAGCCGAGTACGAAAAGCTCTCCGGCGAGGTGTTCGCCACCTTGGCATCGACGCCCAAGCGCGGATATATCCCCGCGAGCGATGGCGTGTACTTCAAGCGGGCGCTCGTTGAGCGAGCGCTAGAGGCTGGCCGCCGTGCCCTCGCGGAGAACGAGAATCTGGAAATGCTTCGCCTCGCTCGGGCAATGCTCCTTCACATGATCGGGCGGTCGACCGAGGCCGAGATCGATGCAGAGTTCCTTGTCGCGCGGGGCGGGGAAGTAGCGAAAGCGGCCCGTGTCTTGCGGAAACAGATTCGGGCAAGTAGAAATGCAATCTAACCACCCCCTGGAGCGTACCGTGATGCAGCGTGGCCGCGCCGTGCTCGCAATAGATTGCGTGCTCGCCGGCGCGGAACAAGCGGCGGTGGCCGGCCGCTCAGGGAAGCGTTAGCCATGCGAAAACCGATATCGCGAGCTTTGGCGTTTGGGGGCGGGGCCTTTCTAGCTGTGTTCTTTGTTCAATTCACGCTGTGGCTTATCGATCCGGTGAAGTGGAGGGTTACGCCTCAAGCCGCAATTATGGGATCCATCATCGCGGCTGCTCTTCTGACCATCGGGGCTTCGGTCGCATTCATCGTGGTGCGCCGCAAACTCGCCGGCTCGACGGAGGCAATCGTGCTTGGTGGTGTCACGGCCATTCCAGCCACCCTGCTTGGGATCTACTCAATCATTGACTTGGGTCCGGTCGCGGCGGCTTCGGTGGTCGTCGTCTGCTCTTTCATCGTCGCATTGCTGGGCGGCGGCGGGCTGCGGCAATGGGGGCCGCATGGCTAACAACGCGCTCAAGTCGGACCGTGATGCGGCGTGGCCGTGCCGTGCTCGCAATAGATCGTGTGCTCGCCGGCTTGGAATCACAGCGGGGCCGGCCGCTTACCTAGGTCGTTAGAGGGCAATGAAAAGGATCGCAGTTGTAGGCGTTCTACTTTCAGTGGTCAGCGTCACAACCGCTTGCGTAGGAACGATGGACGCTCGGGTCCGGGTCAAGGGCCATCTTCACGCTGCGGCCGATCATCCGCCCTGCCAGCTGTTCCTGGTCGAAGCGTCGGACCAGTTGAAGTACGGTCGGGACATCCGTGGCGGCTTTGTGGAGTGGTTCACTGTCCATCCGTGGGGTGGCCCGTATCGTGCCGTTGTGAAGTGTGGCGACCGCATCGCCCTTTCAAAGGACATTGCATACCGTGAATTTGGGGCAGATCCATACGATCTCGGCAGAATTGCCCTCTAACTACGCGCTGGAGCGTACCGTGATGCGGGGTGGCCGCCCCATGCTCGCAAAGGATTGCGCGCTCGCCGGTGCGGAAGAGCGGTGGTGGCCGGCCGCTCAGCAGGATCGTTAGGCAGCCCGATGCGCGCCCTGCATTTTTTGAAGATTGTCGTCGAAATCACGTTCGTCGCCATTTGCACGGGTATCGCGTTGTACAGCGGCAAGTGGCTGTGGGCGGTTCCGGGCGTCCTGATGACGGTGATTGTCTTCTGGGCGCTGAAGAGTGACTACTCGGACTGGCGCGATGAAGTCGAGGTCGAGAAGCTACTGCGGACACTTGGGGGACGAGCCACCGAGTCGCAAATTAAGGCTGCGTGGTCTGCGCCCAGGAATGACGGAACGGTCTATTCATCCGACCGCAGAGATCATCTCGAGGTGGCGCTTCTTCGACTGAGGGACAGAGGTCAGATCATCGAGGATGAACAGCACCTGTCCTTTGCCAAGAAATGAACGGCCTGCCTAACTACGAGCTGGAACGGACCGGGGAAACATCGTGGCCGCCTCGTGCTCGCAATGGATTGCGCGCTCGCCGAGGCGTAATCGGCAGCGTGGCCGGCCGTTCACCAAGGCGTTAGATGGCTCTAGGACCGACATCGACGACCGGGCGCGTTATTGCGGTCACCTGGCTCCTTCTTTGTATTGGAGTGCTTGTGTTTGCGTGGGTGCAGAAGGACATAAATGACATGCCAATCGCGTTCCTTTGGCTGATGGTCTTTCTAACCGCGCCAATTGGAATCGTTATCACTGCGCTTGACGGGGTTGCGGGGGCGATGGGCATCACCAATCAGCCGTTCTGGGAAATGGCGCTGCTTTGGGTGGTCTTTGTTGTGGCGGGGTATGTTCAGTGGTTTGTCTTCCTACCGAGCGTCTGGGGCCATTTCCGTGCGCAAAGAGCCATCTAACAAATCACTGGAGCGGACGGTGAATCATTGGGGGCGCACCGTGCTCGCAATAAATTGCGCGCTCGCCGGTGCGCGATGGCGGTCGTGGCCAGCCGCTCAGTTCAATCGTTAGCTCTCATGGCGCAACCAAAGAAGCCGACGGGCGAAATTGGAATGATGCGGCTCTCTGCGGGAGAGGGGGACGCGAGCGCCGAATTTATGCCCATCCCATTTCCTACGACAAAGCCCGACATAGAGGAGTACATCGTCAAGCGGTTTCTTGCCCAAGCGAGCGGAACCCAAGTCTTTCCGTACTGTGGTTGTGCCGTCGAGCAGAATCCGGAAGCTGATCTTGACTTCACCCTTACGTGCGCCGACAAAAAAACTAGAAAGCTGGAACTGATGGAGCTCGCACCTCTTGAGCACCTGAGGGGTGCCTACGCGGAGGCCCCGAATTCGTATAACTCTTACGACTTCGCGAAGTACATCGTAGGAAAAATCTTCGCAAAGTCGCAGAAGTATGGCCGCCCTTCGGGCTCGGAGCTTCATCTGCTCGTGTACATCACCGATTGGCGATTCTTGGTGAGTGACAACACCATCGCCCTGGTTGACTGGTGGCTTGCCCACGAACCGCACAACTTCACTGGCATCTACCTGTATGAGCCCATTGATCAGAACACTGGGCTCGGAATCTTGCTCTATCCAAGCAGTCACAAATCAAAAGACTTCGACCCCGAGGCTTTCCGAGGCAATGTCGTTTGGAATGCGGATCCGAAGGGATGGAAGCCGGTCCGTGGAAACGGCCATGAGAGCTAACAAATCGTTGGAGCGGACTTGGGATTACCGTGGCCGCGCCGTGCTCGCCATGAATGGCGTGCTCGCCGGCGCGGAATGGGCGCCGTGCCTGGCCGCTCAACTCAATCGTTAGGTGTCATTCGCCAAGCGCAAACAGCTGTGGCACGATAGTCATAGTGTCGAGGTGTGAGCGATGTCCACGCCAAAGGAAGATCTAACCCGCCTTATCGAGAGCCAGCCGGATGACGCCTCGTACGACGAGATCGTGCGAGAGCTGGCTCTTCACGTCATGATTCAACGCGGCCTCGCGGATTCGGATGCGCGGCGCACCATTTCGAACGACGAAATGGGGCGGCGCATCCGGTCATGGCGCAGATAACCTGGACTAACGAAGCACTGCGGTGGCTCGAGGACATCTTCGAGTACATTGCGGCGGACAATCCCGATGCGGCGAGCCGAACCGTTGAGGGCCTTTTCGAGCGCGCCCAGGTTCTTTCGCAGTATCCAGAATTGGGGCATCGCTTCATGCATTCCGCGCGCAACGTCCGCATCCTCCATCACGATCAATACCGCATCGCCTATCTCATCAAGACGGATGGAGACGTCGACATTCTCGGTGTCTTTCACGACGCGCCGGACATCTCGAAGTATCAACTGTGAATGACACCTAACCACGCGTTGGAGCGGACCAATGTGCATGGTGGCCGCCCCGTGCTCGCAATGGATTGCGCGCTCGCCGGGGCGGAAGGCGGTTCGTACCTGGCCGCTCAACTCAATCGTTAGTCGTCATCAGTGAAGCATCACGCCATTTGGCGCAAAGCTACCGAGTTCTTGCCGGTCGCAACGCGGCGACTGTCGACGCTCGGATTTGACGTCATCTCAAAGTGGCCAGAGTATCCCGGTGAACCGGCGGTGGATCTTGGTGCACCGCAGGAACTCTCCAGCGTCCGCTTCACGGTGATGAAAGACTCACAGCCCGATGGAACAATCCGCGTGGCGGTACAAATGTACCGTCACCGCCTTCTCGGGATCGGTGCAATGAAGGCCGATGGGTTCTTTATCTCATCGGCAGGCGAGGTGCGCTGGTTCACCGAGGCAGACGAGTGGGAAGTAACGTGATGACGACTAACAAATCATTGGACCGGACCGTGAAGAATCGTGGCCGCGCCGTCCTCGCCATAGATGGCGTGCTCGGCGGCGCGGAATGGGCAGCGTGTCCGGCCGGTCAATTCAATCGTTAGAGCGCAGATGAACGAGCGGTGGTTAGCCATCTCGACAACTGTCGTTGGCGTCTTTCTTCTGATAGTCGGCGCCGTCGCCGTGTATGGCATTAATGGGACAAACACCGTCGTTCTTGATCCCCTAAGCCCATTTGGCACCGCGGAGTATGTCGATAGCGTGAGAAGCATGTTGCCCGTGCTCTATCTATTGGCGATCGAAGGCATGGGGTTAGGCGCCGTCGCGTTGTCTCGGCCGTTGGCCTATTTACCGGCCGAGAATGGGCGCGTCGAACACTCGTGGGGGGCAGCGTGGTTCTCGCCATCTTGTCCGTGGCAATAATCGTCATTGCGCCCGGGACCTGGGACATTCAGGTCGCGTTCCTGGGCTTCTCGGCCTTGTTATGGTGGCAACTTTGGCAGTGGAAACGTAGAAATGCATCTGCGCCCTAACAATGCGCTGCAGCGGACCGGAGTGCATCGTGGTCGCCCCGTGCTCGCCAAGGGATGGTGCGCTCGCCGGAGCGGAATGGGCATCGTGCCTGCCGCTGAGCTGGATCGTTAGATTGCACCGTGTACGCCGTCGACATTGACTCTCACCGGGATATGCTCCAGGCCGTCGCGGCAAAGCACGCTGCACAGCCCGTCGAGTTGATCGTCGTCGAGAGTGTTGGCGATTGGTCCAAGGCACAGGGCATCAGCAACGCAAGGGGCGACCCGCAGGCTATGGCGATCGCCACGCCTGACCGATCAAAGTGGGCCGTCGTAATGCGCCAAGCCATCGACCAAAGTACGGTTGAGTCGACCATTTCATTGATGGAGCTTCGCGGGTTTGATCAGTGCCGCGAAACGCTGTGCAGCGCCTCGGAATACGCGCAGCATTTGATGCTTCACGAACTCGCACACCTCACAAACAATTGGGGGCAGGAGCGGGAGCGCGATTGTGACGTCTGGGCATTTGAGAGGCTGGAAGGTGCAATCTAACTACCAGTTGCAGCGTACCGTGGAGCATCGTGGCCGCACCGTGCTCGCAATAGATTGCGCGCTCGCCGGTGCGCAGTGGCAGCGGTGGCCGGCCGCTGAACAGAAGCGTTAGGCATCAATGACCAGCCTCGATCAGCGTCAGCGCGAACTCGAGCAATGGCGCGCCGTTGTGGGAAAGGCAATCGTTTGCTTTGGCGAACTCGAACTGGTCACGCATCAGTGTCTCGTTCACCTTCCCTCCGACAAGATCTCCGATACATCGTCGAAGTTGCCGTTCTCGAAAAGAGTCGACCTCATCGTTGAAATCCTGGAGGCGCGCGCGTCAGCGAATGACGCCGTTGTTACCTTCGTCCAAATGCTGAGGCGCGCGAAGAAGCTGGCGGAAACGCGAAATGACATCGCACACAATCCAGTGATGATGAATATTTTCGTCCGCGAGGAATCTGGCGATCCTCTACTGGCGCACTGCATCGCTACGGTGCGCAGCGGCCGAGTAATTGATCTCGCCGAGGCGACGGAGTTTGCGGACGAGGTCGAAGATCTCGCCGCCTCAATGTGGCTCCAGATCGGAAGATTGGACAAGAGAGCCGCGAGGGAATTGATGCCTAACTACACGCTGGAGCGTACCGGGGAGCAATGTGGCCGCGCCGTCCTCGCCACAAATGGCGAGCTCGGCGGCGCGGAAGTATCGCCGACGGCCGGCCGCTCAGCGCAGCGTTAGACGTCATGAAAAGCACGTATCGCGGGAGTTGCCACTGCGGACGCGTCCGGTTCGAGGTCGACGCCGATCTCGACCATGTGCGCGTGTGTGACTGCTCGATATGCCGACGTCGCGGTGCTTTGAACCACCGCGTAGAGGAGGCAGATCTGCGCATCCTCACACCGCTCGACCAGCTCACCGTGTACGAGTGGAACACCAAGATCGCGAAGGACTACTTTTGCCCGGTATGTGGCATCTTGCCGTTCCGCCGCCCTAGAACCGCTCCGGACAAGTGGACCATCAACGTACGCTGCCTCGAGGGCGTCCATCCTGACGCCATTCCAGTGAAGAATGTCCACGGTAGCGACTTGAGTGTCGTGCCATGACGTCTAACTACAAGTGGCAGCGGTCGGGGTGCCATCGGGGCCGCACCGTGCGCGCAATAAATTGTGCGCGCGGGCCGGTGCGGAGGGGCATCGTGGCCCGCCGCTGCACAAAGCGTTAGAGGGCAAGACGCGTGGCGGAATACACATCGCCTCAAGAGGAAGTATTCAAGCAGGGCTACAGCCCGAACACTGAGCACGCTGCGTTGGAGATATATCGGTTGCTCACGATCTTCCTTGCTAGCGCCGAGTTTGCGAAATTGCGAAAGGGAACCGGCGAGACATGGGAGGCAATTCTCCATCTTGAGCAATTCGAAGACGACGAAATCACCCGGATACTGCTTTCCTCCGCAATTACAGCGCGAGTCGTTGATGATCGCGAGGGCGGCGTCCTATCTAACTTTGCTGGACCTTGTGGAAGTCTTAGTGAGACCCTCGACGGAGAAGCTAAGGAGGTGCCACTTACCCTACGTGAGGCATGCAACAAGATCATCCACGCTAAGAAGGTCCGTTTTGACGTAGAGAAAACCGAGGAACTGCAGCCTTATCTCACACCGACGATTTATTTGTACGGATCGCGCTCTAATGGAGTTGAATGGAAGGCCACGCTCGACATAATTGCTTTCGCGAAGGAGTATGTCTCCGTCGTTTGCAGACCGTGACCGTCTTGCCCCCTAACAACGCGCTGCAGCGGACCAGCAAACGCGGGGGCCGCCCCGTGCTCGCCAAGGGATGGCGTGCTCGCCGGGGCGGAACGGACGCCGTGCCTGCCGCTGAGCGCAATCGTTAGGCGTCATGAAGACCGTGACTATCGCAGCAGCCTGTTCATAGCAGCCGTCGGACCGGCGTTCGCGGCAACCCCCAATTGCGACGGTCCCCGGGATTGGCCCGCTTTGATGGCGCTTTCTCACTTGAAAGATGCAGGCATTGCGAGCTACGAGAGGCTGGACTTCTCAAAGACCCGAGTCCTTCGGTTAGCCTCCGAGCAAAAGGGAACGAGGCTTCACCGTCAGCTGCACCTGGTTGCATTTGCGGATAAGTCTGGCCAGATCATTCACGTCATCACGAGCAATGACGCCTCAGAGGAGTTGTGCTCCGAAGGCGCTGTAGATGTGTTTCTAATCTCACGGCAATGGCACGGAAAATGACGCCTAACAGCGCGTTGGAGCGGACATGAACCAGCGTGGCCGCCGCGTGCTCGCAATGGACTGCGTGCTCGCCGGGGCGCAACAGCAGCGCTGGTCAGCCGCTCAACGGAAGCGTTAGCCATCATCCGTGGGCCGAGCGTGGGACATCGACGAGGGGCACATAGATACCGAGGTCTTCTTCGGCATCCTGCCAAAGTGCCTCCCAGACGCATCGACGATCTTCTTTGAAGGCACGTTTATTGCTGACGAAGTGAAAGGGTGTCTTTCGCGTCATGCGGAGGCAGGCAAGCACTTGCCCGGGCGCCAGACGCTATGGCCGATGTCGACGCTCTACCGATGCAAATTCTCGCAAAGGCTGTGCGACGAAATGCAGGAGCTTTCGTCGCGTCACGCCCAGCCAGAATTGTGCGATCACCTGAGCATCTATCGGGGCGAGGAAGAAGTCCTCGCATTTCACGACTTCGGTGCGAATCACATCTACGTAGCCGGCTCCGTGCCCGAGCAAGCGGTCAGTTCATTCGCGAGCGCGCTTGGCCTGAAGTACATTGAGGTGGATGATGGCTAACAAATCGCTCCAGCTGACCAGCGAACACCCTGGCCGCCCTGTGCGCGCTGTGAACGGTGTGCGCGGGCCAGGGCGGAATGAGCTGTTGTGGCTGGCCGCTGAGCTAGATCGTTAGGCGTCATTGAGTCCATCGCGTCGACAATGAGCGTCAACAAGGCCACTGCTGCAGCGATCGAGGCCGTGGGTGGCGATCCCACTGATCACACGTGGGAGTGGCTCGCACTTTACGGACCTCATGGCGAGCGATTTACCTGGAGCCAGACGCGAAGTCAGCCTCCGGGATACGTCAGCGTTGAGCATCTTGAGGAAACGTTCGTCGAGCGCGAGCGCCAGGACCCGGGCTACAGGGCGCGAGTACTTGGCGTTGCGAGGAAGGCTCTGTCGTCGACGGACTCTGGGTTGTTGCTGCGTGCCGTGCAGATAGCGGCGGTGCTTGGCGGCGGGGACGAACTTAGGACCATCTCGGCGTTGAAGGCACATCCGGACCTAGGCGTAGCCGCCAACGCAAAGGCAGGCGCGTTCTATCTGAAACAGAAGCTGCGATCATCGGGAGAGTCGGAATGACGCCTAACCAACTCCTGGAGCGTACCGGGAAGCGGAGTGGCCGCGCCGTGCTCGCCAAGGGATGGCGTGCTCGCCGGCACGGAATGGCGGCGGTGGCCGGCCGCTCAGGACATCGTTAGACGTCACATAGAACCAATGTCATGGCGCCCTTGGACGACCCGTCGCAAATCCTGGCAACCGCAGTTCCACCATCTCAAACACACGAAACCGGGGCCGCGGTGGTCCGAACCGCGCAACTACTTTCTCGCCAGCGCATGGCCGCGCCTGCCGAAGATCTACCTAAATCTGGCGATCAAAAAATTGAGCACCGAGGAATTTGTGGCGAAAGGTGCGGCGCGCGCCCGTTTCCGATCCAAGCGGCTCCGTGCCGTGGAAGTGTTTCGTCGTCGCTTTGGGGAGCCGGCTTGGTTGATCGACTATTCACATCGGAAGGGGCCGTTGTGAGCAATGTGACGTCTAACAATGCGTTCGAGCGGACCGGCGGTCATCGTGGCCGCACCGTGCGCGCATGTATGTGTGCGCGGGCTGGTGCGGAAAGCGGCTTGTGCCAGGCCGCTCAACTAGATCGTTAGCTTGCATGAACGTCATCTCGGCGCGAAACACCTGAAGCAAAGTGAGCGTTCCCGCCATTGTGGCTATGGTCGCTGCGTTCGCCGTTATCGCGGCAATATTCCTGGGTGCAGTTGAGGCACTTTTGCCGGGTGGTCGCTGGAATCCATACCATGCGGGAAATGTCGAAAAAAGCCATACTGCCGTCCGTGTGATCGCCTACGTGATCGCGTACATCGTGGCAGCGGGTTTCCTAGGGCTGTCGTCGTGGCTGCGGTAAACGAACATGCCAGCTAACAACAAGTTCGAGCGGTCCGTGAATCATGTGCGGCCGCTCCGTGCTCGCAATAGATTGCGCGCTCGCCGGTGCGGAGACGCATCGTGGCCGGCCGCTCAACAAGATCGTTAGTTGCCCGATGCGTGCCTACGCGTGGATTTGTCGAGTGTGCGACCAAAGCGCTCCATCCGGCACCGATCTGTGTCCGAGCTGCGGGGCGCCGGCGTCAATCTCCCCACGCGAGGTTGACCGGCTTAGAGCTCAGCGGAGCGGCATCGTGACTGAATCAATGAGCGCTACGCCGCCGACGCCGGAGCCGTCTAATCCTTTCTGGGTAGTGTTTGTCGGCGGGCTTATCGTCTTTCTTGGCTTTGCGACAATCATCGGTCAGAAGTGGCCGATCATGGTGACCCCGTTCCAACTGGACCTCATCGCTGTTCCGCTGACTTGGATCTTCGGCGATCAGCTAGGGGCATACTTCTCGGGCGCCGTATGCTTCGTCGTGGGCGGCTTCTTTGTATGGGTGGGCCTTAATGATCGAAGGCCGGGCAACTAACAAGTCATTCGACGCGGACCGAGTCCCGTCGCGGCCGCACCGTGCGCGCATCAATGTTTGCGCGGGCCGGCGCGGGATGAGCAGCGTGGCGGCCGCTCAATTCAATCGTTAGAGCGCACCAAAATGCTCCGTGCATGGGCGAAGCAAGCGGATCGGGTTGAAGTTCGGGCGCTGCTGGCGTTCTTTGGAATATTCGGAACCATCGCGCTAGCGCCGCTTGCGGGCTTTGGCACCTACATGTTGATTTTGACTCCCTTCTCAAGTGCAGACGACCGCTATCATTTCCTCGGCTGGAGCATCGTCGGCACCTTCGGGCTCTTTGGCATTGTCGCCGCCTGGTTGCGGGTTCTCGTGCCAAGTCGGATCTTCGCCGCCCACCCGGTCCTCTTTTGGGCGACGGTGACCGGCCTTACATCTGGCCTGTGCATCGGCATCCTATTCATGGTTCCGGCGCTGTTCGGCCGGTTCAACGCCATGGCCGCAATGGCCTTCATCCCGGTGGTAATCGGGGTGTTCCTTTTAGGCGCAACTTTGGGGGCTCGTAAAGGTGCGCTCTAACAAATCGTTGGAGCGGTCCTGCGGTTATCGTGGCCGCGCCGCGCTCGCAATAAATTGCGTGCTCGCCGGCGCGGGATCAGCGCCGTGCCAGGCCGCTCAACTCAATCGTTAGAGGGCACCCGAATCAGTGACTACGCAATCCGCATTGCAAGTGCTGGCGGCGGTGCTCGGTTTTGCCGCCTCGGTGCTGTTTGCGCTGGGGGCAACTCGACTCGAGGCTCAGCAAATCCACAGGCTGGCTTCTATGCGTTGGGATTTTCACCCCAACGTAGCGAAACAATTGTCGGAGCAGCGCGCCGACTACACTGTCGGCGCGGTCCTTCTCGTTTTATCGTTCCTCGCCGGAATAACATCCATCGCGCCATTTCCGTTCAACCAATCAGTGCTTCCCGGTACGGCGGAAAGTGGTTTCTTGGGGACTGTTCTCCTTGGCGTGGTGGCGTGGATTGCGGGTATCGCGATTGCTCGGCGGAGCGCCCGAGTGATGGCCTCGCGAGCGGAGACACTGGCCAAGGAAGCCCTCGACCGCGAAGAGCAACAGTCCAAGGAAAGAAAGGGTGCCCTCTAACAAGTCGTTGCAGCGGACCGGTGGGTACCATGGCCGCCCTGTGCGCGCTATGAATGGTGTGCGCTGGCCAGGGCGGAATGGGCGGTTGTGGTCGGCCGCTGAACTCAATCGTTAGGCATCAGCATGGGCAAACCGTGGCTAGCTTCATTAATCGCGATGTCGATTGGTCTAGTCGCGTACTTTGCCGTTGTGCGCCACGTGCCGAACGAAGTCGCCGTAGCGCTCGCCTGGGCAAATCCCATACTTGGGGCAGCCGTCGCGTCATACGTGGCGCCGCGAAACAAATTCAATGTCGGAGCCGCCACCGCAGTTTTGGCGGTCCTGCTAATTGGCGCCGGCACCTTACTTTGCCGGTCGGATGGGCTTCGGAGACTTCGTTGGGCTGGAGGGGACGACAATCGGCATGGTGATTTCTCTGCCGCCCATCGTTGGAGCGTCGGTGGTTGGCGCACTGCTGGGAGAGTGGGCGTCCAAGCGGAGAGCTGATGCCTAACTACCAGTTGCAGCGGACTGGGGTGCATCGTGGCCGCACCGTGCTCGCAATGGATTGCGGGCTCGCCGGTGCGCAGTGGCAGGGGTGGCCGGCCGCTGAACAGAAGCGTTAGCCGTCATTGAAAAGGAGGCGCGAAATGAATCGGCTTCTTGCCATTGCCGTCACTGCGACGTTGGCGAACGTGGCCAATGCCTCAAATCAGCCGCCCGTTCGAATTACAGTCGAAGTGAAAAAAGCCGGCACAATTGTTGAGTGTCCATCCGTCGACGGTGTCATGGGCCAGGAG
>DASPNE010000005.1:0-123576 GCA_035626705.1 Usitatibacter sp.
CACCTCGGACCAGGTGGACGTGAACGTGACCGTGAACGAGCGCAACACCGGCACGCTCAACTTCGGCCTGGGCTACTCGGCGGCGGAGCGGCTCATGATCCAGGCCTCGGTGTCGCAGGCCAATTTCCTCGGCACCGGCAACCTCATGGCCGTGCAGGTGAACAGCGGCAGCATCAACAAGATCTATTCGTTCAGCTACCTGAACCCGTACTGGACGACCGACGGCATCTCGCGCGGCTTCGACCTCTTCCGCCGCGACGTGGACACGGCCGAGCTCGACATCGCGGAGTACCGCACCTACACCCAGGGCGCTGGCGTGCGCTTCGGCATTCCGGTGACCGAGTACGACACGGTCAACATCGGCTTCACCGGCGAGCGCACGCGCCTCACGATCGATCCGCTCTCGCCGCCTCGCTACGTGGACTTCGTGAACGCGTTCGGCGAGACCACCGACACCTTCCGCACCAACGTCTCCTTTGCCCGCGACACGCGCGACAGCCTCACGTGGCCCACGCGCGGCTGGCTGAACGAGATCGGCTTCGAGGTGGGGCTGCCCGGCGGTGACCTCACTTATTACCGCGCGACCTACCAGAGCCAGTACTTCTTCACGCCCGAGCGCTTCTCGTGGCTCACGTTCATGCTGAACGGCGAGCTGGGCTACGCCGACGGCTACAAGGGCAAGCCGCTGCCGTTCTTCAAGAACTTCTACGCGGGCGGCGTGGGCTCGGTGCGCGCCTTCGAGACCGCCACCCTGGGCCCGCGCGACCTGAACGACGACGTGATCGGCGGCGACCGGCGCTTCGTGGCCAACGCCGAGGCGCTTTTCCCGCTGCCGGGATACAAGGAGAAGAACGTCCGCCTTGGCATCTTCCTCGACGCAGGCAACGTGTGGGGCACGGGGCAGAAGCTCGACATGGGCGACCTGCGCGTGTCCACCGGCTTGTCGGTGAGCTGGGATTCCCCCGTGGGGCCGCTACGCTTCTCGCTGGGCTACCCGCTCAAGCGCAAGCCCGGGGATAGCATCGAGCGCTTCCAGTTCCAGCTGGGCAAGATTTTCTAGAAGCGGGAATGAGGCAGGGACGAGGGATGATGCAACGGGGGACGAGGGATGACGTCTAGGCTGCTCCTCGCCGCCGTGCTCGCCCTTTCGCTGCCGTCCTTCGCCGCGGAGATGAAGATCGGCTTCGTGAACACCGAGCGCGTGTTCCGCGAGGCGGCACCGGCCAAGCGCGCGCAGCAGGCGCTCGAGCGCGAGTTCTCCGCCCGCAATGCCGAGCTCGCCCGGGTCGAGAAGCAGGGGCGCGACCTGCAATCGGAGCTCGAGCGCGAGAGCGTGACCATGAGCGACTCGGTGCGCCGCGACAAGGAGCGCCAGCTCGCCGACATCAGCCGCAACTTCCAGCGGCTGCAGCGCGAGATCCGCGAGGACCTCAATCTGCGCCGCAACGCCGAGCTCGCGCGCGTGCAGGACCTCGCCACGCGCGTCATCAACCAGATCGCCGAGCAGGAGAAGTTCGACCTCATCATCCAGGAGGCGGTCTTCGCGAGCTCGCGCATCGACATCACCGACAGGGTCATCCGGGCGCTCGCCGCCCAGTAAGGCCGAGCCTTGGGCCCGACCACGCTGACCCTCCGTGACATCGTGGCGCGCCTGGGCGGCGAGGCGCTCGGCAATGCCGATACGCCGCTCACCGGCGTGGCGACCCTCGATTCCGCCGGCCCTTCAGAGATCGCCTTCCTCGCCAACCCGCGATATCGCGGCCGGCTCGCGAGCACCCGCGCCGGTGCGCTGATCCTGGGCTCCGCCGATCGGGATGCGTCCGGCGGCCCCCGCATCGTGACGCCCAACCCCTACGCCTACTATGCGCGGACCGTGGCGCTATTCCATCCCGAGCCGCCGGCCGTCGCCGGCATTCATGCCACCGCGCAGGTCGACCCGTCGGCCACGATCGACAACGCCGCCGAGGTGGGCGCCTTCGTGGTGGTCGGCGCGGGTTCCTCGATCGCCGCAGGGGCTCGCATCGGCGCGCATTGCGTCATCGGCCGCGACGTGCGCATCGGCCAGGGCACCCGGCTTCACCCGCGGGTGGCGGTCTACGATGGCTGCAGCATCGGCGCGCGCGGCATCCTGCATTCGGGCGTGGTGATCGGCGCCGACGGCTTCGGCATGGCCCGTGATGGGGAGGCGTGGGTGAAGATCCCGCAAGTGGGCGCGGTGCGCATCGGCGACGACGTCGAGGTCGGCGCCAACACGACCATCGACCGCGGCGCCCTCGACGACACCGTGATCGGCGACGGCGTGAAGCTCGACAACCAGATCCAGGTCGGTCACAACGTGGTGATCGGGGCGCACACCGTGGTCGCCGGCTGCACCGGGATCTCCGGCAGCACGACCATCGGCCGCGACTGCATGATCGGGGGCGCGGTAGGCATCGTGGGCCACATCGAGATCTGCGACCGCGCGGTCATCTCGGGTTTCACCTTCGTCACCAAGTCCATCACCCGGCCGGGGACCTACACTTCCGGGATGCCGGTCATGCCGCATGCCGAGTGGCTGCGCAACGTGGCGCACCTGAAGCACCTGGGCGCCAGGAAGAAACGCGAGGGGAAACCGTGAGCGAGATGACGATCGAGGAGATCAAGGAGTACCTGCCGCACCGCTACCCGTTCCTGCTGATCGACCGGGTGGTCTCCTTCGAGAAGGACAAGCGCATCGTGGCGCTGAAGAACGTGACCATCAACGAGCCGTTCTTCCCCGGCCACTTCCCCCATGTCTCGGTCATGCCCGGCGTGCTGATCGTCGAGGCGATGGCGCAGGCCGCGGCGGTGCTTTCGCTGAAGAGCCTCGGGCACAAGAACGACGGCAAGTGGGTGTACTACTTCGTGGGCATCGACGGCGCGCGCTTCAAGCGGCCCGTCACGCCCGGCGACCAGGTGATCTTCGAGGTGGAGGCGGGGCAGTCACGGCGGGGAATGGCCAAGTTCAAGGCGGTGGCAAAGGTCGGTGTCGAAGTGGCCGCCGAGGCGGAGCTCCTTTGCGCGCTGCGCGAGCTGAAGTGAGTGATGCGGGCGGTCGCTTTTCACGCCGATGCCCGCCGATGCCACGCCGATCAAAATGGGTGTTCGTGCCCATGGCGAGGGCATGTCTTGTGCGCCGAAGACCGCACATTTGTTCATCGGCTCGCGCACACGGCGTGAAATGGTTTAGTCAGTGAGCCACATCCATCCCACAGCAATCATCGACCCGAGGGCGAAGCTCGCGGCGAACGTGGCCGTGGGCCCCTATACCGTCATCGATGGCGACGTGGAGGTGGGCGAAGGCACCACCATCGGCGCCCACAACGTGATCACCGGCCACACGAGGATCGGCCGCGACAACCGCATCTTCCACTTCTGCTCCATCGGCGAGGCGAACCAGGACAAGAAATACAAGGGCGAGCCCACGCGCCTCGAGATCGGCGACCGCAACACGATCCGCGAATACTGCTCGCTCAACCGCGGCACGGTGCAGGACGCCGGCGTGACCCGCATCGGCGACGACAACTGGCTCATGGCCTGCTGCCACGTGGCGCACGATTGCCAGGTGGGCGACAACACGGTGTTCGCCAACCACGCGACGCTCGCGGGGCACGTGAGCGTCGGCGACTGGACCATCCTGGGCGGCTTCGTCGGCGTGCACCAGTTCGTGAAGGTGGGAGCGCACGTCATGGCCGGCATCGCGAGCGTGATCACCCAGGACGTGCCGCCCTTCGTGACCATCGCCGGCAACCCGACCGCGCCCTACGGCATCAACGCCGAAGGGCTCAAGCGCCGCGGCTTCGACCCCGAGGCGATCGCGGCGCTCAAGCGAGCCTACAAGACGCTCTACAAGTCCGGCCTCACGCTCGCCGATGCGCGCGAGGAGATCGCGAGGCAGGCGGCCGCGTCCGCGGAGCTGCGCCCGCTGGTCGATTTCCTCGCCGGCTCCACGCGCGGCATCATCCGCTGAGCGCATGACCCGCATCGCCATCGTCGCGGGGGAGGCCTCGGGCGACCTGCTCGGGGCCTCGCTCATCCGCGCGCTGAACGAACGCTGGCCGGGCCTGCGCTTCGAGGGCATCGCCGGGCCGCGCATGCAGGCACAGGGCGCGCGCTCCTTCTACCCGATGGAGACGTTGGCGGTGCGCGGATATGTCGAGGTCGTGAGAAGCCTGCGCGCGATACTGCGGATCCGCCGTGGCCTCGCGCAGCGCCTGCTGGCCGACCCGCCCGACCTGTTCATCGGAATCGACGCGCCGGACTTCAACCTGGGGCTCGAGGCGAAGCTCAAGGCCGCGGGCATCCCCACGGTGCACTACGTGAGCCCTTCGGTGTGGGCGTGGCGGCCCGAGCGCGTGGCGAGCATCGGGCGCTCGGTCGATCGCATCCTGGTCATGTTCCCGTTCGAGGAGGCGATCTACCGCGAAGCCGGCATCGCCGTGGACTACGTGGGCCATCCGCTCGCCGATGCGATGCCCCTCGAACCCGACATCTCGGATTCGAGGACGCAGCTGCGGCTGGGCGGCACGTCCCTGCCGGTCGCGATGCTGCCCGGCAGCCGCATGAGCGAGCTCGAGCTGCATGCGGACCTCTTCATCGACACCGCGGCCGAGCTCGCGCGCGCGCGCCCCGGGATCCGTTTCTTCGTGCCTCTCGCCACGCGCGAGACGCGCGAGTATTTCGAGTCGCGGCTTTATGCGAAGCAGGCCCGCGAGCTTCCGATCCAGGTGCTTTTCGGCCATGCGCGCCTCGCCCTGCACGCCGCCGAAGCCGCCCTCGTCGCGAGCGGCACGGCGACGCTGGAGGCGGCGCTCGCCCGCTGCCCGATGGTGATCACCTACAAGCTCGCGCCGCTCACCTACCGACTCGTGATGCGCAAGGCGCTGCTGCCATACTTCGGGCTGCCCAACATCCTCGCCGGCGAGTTCATCGTGCCCGAGCTCTTGCAGGACCACGCCACCCCTGCCAACCTCGCCCAGGCGCTGGGCAACCTGCTCGACAGCAAGGCGGCGCGGGAGGCCATGCGCGAGCGTTTCGCGCGCATGCACCGCTCGCTCGCTTGCGGGCACGACGAGCGGCTGGTTCGCGCCCTGTCGCCCTACCTGAAGGACGCTCGCGCCCATGACCGCCCCGCCGACGCCACCGATCCCCGCGCTGACGTGCGGCGTTGACGAGGCCGGGCGCGGCCCGCTCGCCGGGAGCGTCTTCGCCGCGGCCGTCGTGCTCGACCCGCGACGGCCGATAGAGGGGCTCGCCGATTCCAAGCAGCTCACCGCCGCCGTTCGCGAATCGCTCTGCGCGCTCATCCGGCGGAACGCGCTCGCGTGGTCGATCGCCTCGGCCACCGTGGCCGAGATCGACCGCCTCGACATCCTGCGCGCGACCATGCTCGCGATGACGCGCGCGGTGGAAGCGCTCGGCATCACGCCTTCGGAAGTCTGCGTGGACGGCAACCGGCGCCCGCCCGTGAAGTACCCGTGCCGCGCCATCGTGGGGGGCGACCGGCTTTTGCCGGAAATCTCGGCGGCCTCGATCCTCGCCAAGGTCGCGCGCGATGCCGAGATGCTGGCGATGGAAGAGCGCTACCCCGGCTATGGCTTCGCCTTGCACAAGGGGTACGGCACCCCGGAGCACCTCGCGGCGCTCAAGGCCCTGGGTCCGTGCGACATCCACCGCAGGACCTTCGAGCCGGTGGTGGCGCTGCTGCAATGCGACCTGCCGTTTTGAAGGCGATCACCTCGCGCGAGAATCCGGCGTTCAGGTCGATGGCGCGCCTGGCCGCGAGCGCGCCCGAGCGCCGCAAGCGCGGCCTCACGGTGCTCGACGGGGTGCACCTCGTGGGCGCCTTCGTCGATGCCGGCCATGCGATCGATTCCGCCGTGGTGTCGCAATCGGCGCTCGATCGCGACGAGGTGGCGCGGCTGGTCGCTCGGCTGCCCGCGCCGAAGGTCACCATCGTCTCCGACAAGCTCTTCGAAACCCTGTCCACCGTCGATTCGGCCACGGGCATATTGGCCGCGGCCGCCGCGCCGCCGGGCCGGCCGGTGCCCTTCGATGCGCCGCTCGTGCTGCTCGTCGAGGATGTGCAGGATCCGGGCAACGTCGGAACGCTCCTGCGCAGCGCGGCGGCGGCAGGCGCGGCGCACGCCCTGCTGTCCAGGGGGTGCGCCTTCGCCTGGTCGCTCAAGACCGTTCGCGCCGGCATGGGCGCGCACTTCTCGCTCAACATCGCCGAGGACCAGGACCTGCCGGCATTCGCCCAAGGCTACAAGGGACAGGTCGTGGCATTGTCCGGAGATGCCACGCGTTCGCTCTACGACATCGACCTTCGCGGTCCGGTGGCCATCGCGGTCGGCAGCGAAGGCGCGGGCATTTCGCCGCGTCTGCGGCAAGCCGCCGGCGTTGCCGCGCGCATTCCCATGCCGGGAAAGGTCGAGTCGCTGAACGCGGCGGTGGCTGCCTCCATCGCGCTTTTCGAGGTGGTGCGGCAACAAGGCAAGGCCCGGGGCGGACCCTGACCGGGCAATCACGAACCAGGGTCCATACCCAGAGTCGGAGAAACCTCTTTGAAAACTCCAGAACGCAGCTTCAAGTACTTCGAGTTCGTCATGGTGGCGTTCGTCGTCATCCTGGTGTGCTCGAACCTCATCGGGCCGGCCAAGATCGCGCAGGTTGACCTGCCGCTGGTGGGCGTGCTCACCTTCGGCGCCGGCGTGCTTTTCTTCCCGGTCTCGTACGTCTTCGGCGACATCCTCACCGAGGTGTACGGCTATGCGCGCTCGCGGCGCGTGATCTGGGCGGGTTTCGGGGCGCTCGCCTTCGCCTCCGTGATGGCCTGGGTGGTGGTGGCGCTGCCGCCGGCGCCCTTCTGGCAAAACCAGGCGGCGTACGAAGTCGCCTTCGGCCAGGCCTGGCGCATCGCGCTCGCCTCGATGATCGCGTACTTCTGCGGCGAGTTCGTGAATTCCTTCGTGCTCGCGAAGATGAAGGTCGCGATGCAGGGCCGCCACCTGTGGACCCGCACCATCGGCTCGACCCTCTTCGGCGAAGGGGTGGATTCGCTCCTCTTCTACCCGCTCGCCTTCTACGGCAGCGGCATCATTCCCGACGACAAGCTGCCCCTGGTGATGCTCGCGCAATTCGTCGGCAAGGTCTCGGTGGAAGTGCTCTTCACGCCGGTCACGTACGCCATCGTGGGCTGGCTCAAGCGGGCAGAACAGGTGGACCACTATGATGTCGATACCCGCTTCACCCCGTTCTCGCTGAAGGTATGACACGCCCATTCCTCGTCGCCGCGGTTCTCCTCGTCCTCGCCTTCCAGTCGCTCGCCCAGTCCCCCCATCCCAAGGTAGGCCTCGTCCTGGGCGGCGGCGGCGCTCGTGGCGGCGCCCACCTGGGCGTGTTGTCGGTGCTCGAGGAGCTGCGCGTGCCGATCGATTGCATCGCCGGCACCAGCATGGGCGCGCTGGTAGGCGGGGCCTATGCCGCCGGCGTGGCGCCGGCCGACATCATCGACCTCGTGGCCCGCACCGACTGGACCACGATGTTCGACGATTCCGCCGGGCGCGACGCGGTCAACATCCGCAGGAAGGAGCTCGACGACCGCTACTACTCGGCGCTCGAGTTCGGCGTCTCGCGCGAGGGCCTTCGCTTCCGCGAAGGCGCCGTGGCGGGCGAGAAGCTCAAGCTGCTCTTCAACCAGCTGGTGCGCGCGGACCTCGGCGACCGCCCCATCGAGGAGCTGCCGATGCCGCTCGCGGTGATCGCCACCGACATCGGCACCGGCGAGCGGGTAGCCATCCGCAGCGGCAACCTCACTTCCGCCATGCGCGCCAGCATGTCGGTGCCGGGGCTCATCGCGCCGGTGCACCGCGAAGGCCGCAAGCTCGTCGATGGCGGCCTCACCGACAACCTGCCGGTGCAGGAGGCGCGCGACCTCTGCAACCCAGACGTCCTCATCGTCGTGAACGTGGGATCCCCGCTGTACAAGCCCGACGAGGTGAAGGGGCTGGCGACCGTGCTGGGCCAGGTGGTGAACCTGCTCACCGAGCAGAACGTGGCGCGGTCGCTGGCATTGCTGCGGCCGGGCGACATCTACATCCGGCCCGAGCTGGGCGACATCACCTCCACGGCATTCACGCGCCAGATCGACGCCGCATCGATCGGCCGCAAGGCCATGCTGGCCGCCGCGCCGGAGCTCGCGCGCCTGTCGCTTGCGCCGCGCGAGTACGCCGCGTTCCAGGAGCGCGTGCGGCTCGCCACGCCCCACGCCCCCCCGATCGTGGACCAGGTGGCCGTCGAGGACACGCGCTTCGTGACCCCCGGCACGATCCGCCGCGGCATCCGCCAGCAGGAGGGCCAGCCGCTCGATGCGCGGCGCCTGGCGCAGGACCTGGTGCGCGAGTTCAACCAGGGCGACCTGCATTCGCTCGACTACAACGTGACGCGCGAGCGCGACCGCACCGTCCTTCGCATCACTCCGGTGGAGAAGCCGTGGGGCCCCAACTACCTGCGCTTCGGCATGAACGTGGCGTCGGACTTCCGCAGCGAGTCCTCGTACAACTTTCGCGCGCTCTTCCGCAGCACCTGGATGAACACGCTGGGCGGCGAATGGCTGCTCGGTGCGCAGATCGGCACCGCGCAGCGCCTGGATACCGAGTTCTACCAACCCCTCGACCTGCGCCACGCGAGCTTCCTGCGCTTCTACGGCGCGACTTCGCTCGAGAAGGCGCCGCTCTACTTCGGCGGCGATCGCGTGGCGGTCTATCGCGTCCAGCACAACATCGCGAGCGCCGAGGCCGGGGTGAACCTGGGCGTGCATGGGCAGGCGCGTTTCGGCTGGGCCGAGCGGCGCATCGGCGCCGTGCTCGACACCGGGGCGGATTCCTTCTTCAACCTGACCGAGCGGCTTGGCGGGCCCATCGCGACGCTTGCCGTGGACACCTACGACCAGCCCTTCTTCCCCACGCGCGGGATCAAGCTGGACGTGACGCACTTCGACGCGCAGCGCATCGACGGCGGCGGCGGCAAGTACTCGCGCAGCGAAGCGCGCCTGGGCGCGGCCTACTCGCTCGGCCCCTGGGTCGTGCTGGGCGGCCTCGAAGGTGGCACGGCGGTGAAGGGAGTCCTGCCGGTCGGCGATGCGTTCACCCTCGGCGGTCCGCGTCGCCTGTCGGGATTCGCCACCGACCAGATGCGCGGCAGCGACTATGCCTTCGGGCGCATCGAAGGCCAGTACCGCCTCAACTTCGCTTCGCCGCTGTACGGCGTCACGCTGATCGCGGGCGTCGTCGCCGAGGCCGGCCGCATGAGCAAGCCGATCGCCGAGACGACCTTATCGGGATGGCAGCGCTCGATCGGCGGCTATTTGGCGGCCAACACGCCGCTCGGCCCCGTGTACCTGGGAGTGGCGGACGCCAAGAACGGCAAGGGACGCGTCTACCTTTTCATTGGCTCGCCATGACCTCCCACGTTTGATGGAGGCGGCGCCCGGTCGCCGCGGTATAAAGTCCACCTGGGAGGATGCAACCATGCGAATCCGGCGCTTTCTGGGCTCGGTGCTGTTGGCGGCGTTGCAAGGTTGGGCATCTCTGGCTGTCGCCCAGGCAGTGGGCACGATCTCCACGGTCGCGGGCCGCGGTCCGGATAGCGGCCCCCTCGATGCCATCCTCGGCGCTCCGCACGCCGTCGCATTCGACGCTGCCGGCAACATGTACGTTGCCGAGCGCGACTACCACCGCATCCGCAAGCTCACTCCCCAGGGAGTCGTGAGCACGATTGCGGGCACGGGCTCGAGCGGATTTCACGGCGACGGCGGCCTGGCCGCCGCGGCCCAGCTGCACTCCCCCGGCGGCATCGCCGTGGACGGCGCGGGCAACGTGTACGTCTCCGATTCCCGCAACCATCGCGTCCGCCGCATCGACGCCGCCGGCGTCATAACGACGTTGGCAGGAACCGGTGTCCCGGGACACTCCGACGGGAGCGCCGAGTCCGCCCAGCTCAACGAGCCGCAAGGCTTGTCCCTCGACCACGCCGGCGCACTCCTCATCGCCGACACGGGCAACCGCAGGGTCCGCAAGCTGGCCGGGGGAGCGCTCACAACGGTCGCCGGCAATGGGCAGGACCAGCCGCTGGGCGATGGGGGTGTGGCGACTTCGGCCGCGATGCAACCCTGGGATGTCCTTGCCGACGGGCTCGGTGGCATGTACATCGCCGACGCAACCAACAACCGCGTGCGACGCGTGGACGCCGCCGGGACGATTTTTACGGTTGCCGGTGGTGGCAGCGCGTCGGTGCACGCCGGGCCGATCCCGGCCACGCAGGCGGCTCTCGGGCCGGTCACGGGCCTGGCGCGCGATGCCTCGGGAAACCTCTACGTGGTTCTCGCCTTCGCCGCCAATACGGTTGCGGTCGTGGATGCGGATGGCGCCATTCGCAGTTTCGCGGGTACCGCGGGCTTCGGGTTCGGCGGCGATGGCGGCCCGGCACTCGCCGCCACGCTGGCCAGCCCTATCGCGGTCGCCGTCGACGCGGCGCGCGGCGTTTGCATCGCCGACACAGGGAACGATCGCGTGCGCTGCGTCAATGCAGGCGTCATCGACACCGTGTTCGGAGGTGGCGAAGGCGACATTTTGCTGCAACCGGTTGCCGTGGCTTCCACCGGCGGAGGCAGTTTCGCCGTGGCCGACGCCGAGGCGAACGCGGTCATCGCCGTGAACGTATTTGGCGGTTCGCCCATTGCCACGCTGTCGGTGAGCGCACCGGAGGCGCTCGCCTACGGCGTGGCACCCCTGCCCGATGCCACCGAGGTTGCACTGCACGTGGCCGATACCGGCGGCCACCGGGTAGTGGCTGGGCCCTCGTTCGCGGCCATCGCTGGCAGCGGCATCGCGGGCCATGGAGGTGACGGCGGCCCCGCCACCATGGCGGGAATCCACTCTCCTTCGGGCCTCGCCTTCGATGAAGCGCAAAACCTCTTCATCGCCGAACGCGGTAGCAACCGGGTTCGTCGCGTCGATCGCAGCGGCGCGATCTCCACCGTCGCCGGCAACGGCACGGCCGCCCACTCCGGAGACGGCGGGCCGGCCACGGGCGCCGGGCTGAGCGTGCGCGGCATCGCGCTCGATCCGCACGGCAACCTGTACATCGCCGACAGCGCCAACCATCGCGTTCGCCACGTCGATCCGGGCGGAATCATCCGAACCATTGCCGGCACCGGTGTGCCGGGCTTCGCGGGAGACGGCGGACCTGCCACGGCCGCGCAGCTGCAGGAACCCGTCGGGGTCGCGTATGACGAGGCGGCGCGCATGCTTTTCATCGCAGAGCGGGGCAACCATCGAATTCGGGGCGTGGATTCCAGCGGCGTGATCACGACCGTCGCCGGCAACGGAACTCCCGCCTTCACCGGCGACGCAGGGCCGGCAGCCCAGGCTTCGCTCAATCGCCCTTCCGGCATCGCGTTGATGGCCGATAGCGGCACGCTCCTCATCGCGGATACCGGCAACCACCGCGTGCGCGCAGTGGCGCTCGGAGATCGAGTGCCCGACGCTTTCGAGCTCGAAGCCGTGTCTGGAGCGCAGCCTTCGACCCTGGTTTCCTCGGCGCCCGTCACTCCGCAACGCTACGACTTTCCGACCGCGGTCTCGGTCACCGGCGGTGAGTATTCGATCGGATGCGATGCCAATTTCACCGCGGGCCCCGGAACGATCTCGCCAGGCCAGGCCGTTTGCGTGCGCCACTTGTCGGCGGCGACGCTCGATACCGAGGCCTCGACCACCTTGAGGATCGGTGGGGTCTCCGCAACCTTCCGCAGCCGCACCCGCACGGGCATCGGCACCACCGTGACGCTGGCGGCTTCGCCGTCGTCGGCCTTCCCGGGACAGCCGGTCACCTTCCTGGTGAGCGTGGGCGACGGTACTCCGACGGGGACCGTGTCCATCCGCCGTGGCAGCACGATCCTTTGCCAGGCGACGCTTTCCTCCGGAACGGCGAGTTGCGTCCACGGCGGGTTCGCTGCCGGAACGCACATGATCGAGGCGGATTACGGGGGCGACCTGGTCTTCGCGCGCGCGACTTCGGCGCCGCTACCCTACCTCACGCATGCCACGACCAGCTCGACCCTCACGGTCACCCGTACGGGGAATGGCACCGGCACCGTTTCTTCCTCTCCCGCCGGCATCGACTGCGGGGTGACCTGCTCGGCCACGTTTCACTCGGTCGTGGAGGTGTCCCTCGCAGCAACGCCATCCCCCGGCTCTTCGTTCCACGGTTGGGCGGGGGCCTGCTCGGGCTTCGCGACCTGCACGCTCTCGACCCACGCGTCCGCATCCGTGGAGGCTCGCTTCGGCCTTGCCTCGAACCAGTTGGTGATCAACCCGGGTTCCGTCGAGTTCGGGCGCGTTCTTCCGGGCGATTCCGCCTTTCGTACCCTCACGCTGAAGAACGTCGGCATGAGCCCGTTGGCGGTCACCGGCGTGAGCGTTTCGGATGCGCAATTCGCGGCAAGCCACGATTGCGCTGCCGTTCCGCCCGGTGGCACGTGCTCGGTCGTCGTGACTTTTCTTCCCGCGCTGCCGAGTGGCACGGAGGACGTAGAGGTCCGCGCCACGCTGCGGGTGGCGAACGACGGCGCCGTTCCCGACGTTGCCGCCGATCTCTCGGGCACCACGATGGTGAGCCTGGTCGACCACTTCTACCGTGCCATCCTGCGGCGCGAGCCGGAGCCGGGAGGCGGCCAATTCTGGCGATCGGAAGCTTCGCGCCTGGTCGGCCTCGGCGCCAACGCGAGCGAGACCTTCTTCGTGATGGCCGGGTACTTCTTCAACTCGCCGGAGTACCAGGGTTACGCGCGCACCGACCTCGAATATGTCCAGGATCTCTACAACACGTTCTTCAACCGCTTGCCCGACACGCTCGGACAGGGCTACTGGTTGTCGCAGATGGCGTTGGGCATGCCGCGGGAGGTGGTGCTCTTCTCGTTCATGTTCTCGCCCGAGTTCCGGGGCCTTTCCGAACGTGTCCTCGGCGCAAACCCTGCCAGGCCTGAAGTCGACCTGGTCATGGACCTGTTCCGCGGATTGCTGAACCGCCTTCCCGACACTGCCGCGTTCCATTACTGGGTGGGGCGCCTGCGCACCGCCCAGTGCGTGGGGCCCGGGGCCGTGCACGAGGAGGTCGCCCAGATGTCGCGACTGTTCCTCTTCAATCCGGAATACGCGGGCCGCGAGCGAACCCCGACGCAGCTGGTGACCGACATGTACTACGCCTTCCTGCGCCGCGGCGGGGAGCTCGCCGGTGTCGAATTCTGGGTAGACCGCGTCACGAGCGGAGCCTTGCCCCTGGAAATCTTGCGCCAGGACTTCTTCGATACGCCCGAGTTCAACGCGAGGATAGCCGCCGTTATCGCCGCAGGCTGCATGCCTTAGGCTCCCGGGGGCAGCTCCGTGCCGCAGGCCCAGCAGGTCTCGAAGGACGAAGGGTTCTCCTCGCCGCAGTGCGCACAGTGCCGCGCCCGGCCCAGGGGGCGCACGCGCAGGTAGTCGTCGATCAGCTGGCGCGCGCGGGGAGCCTGCTCCGCGTCTTCCACCCATACCTGCGGCAGCGACGCATCGATGGGCAGCTCGCCTGCGAGGCTCGCCGCATTGGCGTTGAGGATGCGCGCTCGAATGCCGTGGCCGCCGAGGTGGTCCACGAGCAGCTGCGCCTGCGGCAGGTTGGAAGCCGAGAAGACGCGCTTCATGAAACCGGGGACGGTCCCGGTTTTCGCATGCGCGAAACTCCGGGAACAGTCCCCTAGAAGCGGATCCCTACCATGGCGTTGACGCCGCTCTCGTCGATGCCCGAGCGGCCGCGCACGGTGAAGGCCGAGACGCTCAGGCCCACGCGATCGGTGATCCAGCCGTTCACGCCGAGCGCCGCGGTCCAGAAGGTCGTGTCCGGCGAGTACGTGGGCACATCGTAGCTGGCGCCGATCGCGACCATGCTCAGCGCCGTCGCGCTCACCAGCCGCTCGTCGTCGCGGCGCTCCTTGTCGGCGGTCACGCGCAGCCAGGGAGTCCACGCGCCGGCGTTGAAGGAGGCGCGCACGCCGCCGCTCCACACTTCCGAGCGCCGCTTCTGCTGGTGGATGCGCAGGTTGGCGACCCCGGCGCCGGATTCGTCGAACGCGTTCACCTCGACGTTCTGCGTCGTGACCGACACCGTCGGGCCGACGGTGAAGCGCCCGAGCGGGAAGTCGTAGCCGAGCGTTAGCTGCGCCGAGGAGTTCGAGCCCTCGCCGTTGGCGCCGGCGCGGCGGATGCTGTTGCCCATCGCCACGTGGCGGTGGATGTCGTTGAACTCGAGATCGGCGATGGAGACCACGCCGGTGCCGTACAGGCCGCCCCATTTCGCCGAGGCGAAGAGCGACCAGACCTTCTCGTTGGCCGTGTAGCCGCCGCCGTTCATGCCGAAGGTGCCGGTGTTGCGCGCGGTGCCGTAGGCGAGGCCCACGGTGACCGCCTCGGAGGCGCGGCCGGTGATGCCGAAGGTGCCCGCGCGGCTGCGGCTATCCAGGCCTGCCAGGCCCGTGCCCGGCTCGATGTCGAACTCCGAGCGGTCGACGCCGGCGAAGACCGCCCACCTGCCGACCTCGCCATGCCGCGCGGTGGTCACGCCGTCGCCAATGGCGCGGATGTGCGCCTGGCGCGAGCGCAGCGCGCCTTCGGCGAGCAGGCCGTACTGGCTGGGGCCTTCGATCATCGACAGGGCCAGCTGGGAGACGATGCGATGCGCCGCGGAGGTCGGATGCACGCCGTCGGCGAAGGCATGGCTGTTCGCTCCGCCGGGCACGGTGTTGCCGGGGTTGCAGAAGAGCGAGGTGACCGTCGCCGCCGTGGTGATCGGCGGGAACGCGCCGCATGCGATGCCGCTGATGTTCGAGATGCCGAACGAGGCGGGATTGGCGCGGACCTCGGCGAAAAGCGAGAACGCATCGACCGGGATCACGCGGATGCCCGCGGACGCGAGCCCGGTGAAGAGCGTGGTGTTGTAGCCCGCCGAAAGCGCGGAAACCGCGCCCGCGGTGGCGGCCCCCGCCGAGGCGAAGGCCGGAGTGGCGCCGATGTCCGGCAGCGCGAACACCATGATGTAGCGGGCACCCGCAGCGCGCAGGCGCGCGATCTGCTGGATCTCCGCGGCGGCCGCGCCCAGCACGTTGGCCTGCAGCTGCGCCTGGGTGATGGCGCCCGCCTGGAAGGCCCCGAGGTTGAAGAAGACGTCGTTCGCGCCCCCCCACACGGCATAAAGCGCGTTCGGATCGGCCGTGCCGCCCGAAGCCGTGAGGTACTCGCCGATCTGTGTGGCGATAGGCCGCTCCGCCTGGCCGGGGGGCGTGCTCACGCCGGGCGTGGCCGTGATGCGCGCGCCGCCTTGCGCGTAGATGGTGCCGCCGCTCACGTTGGAGGGATTCGGCGTCACCCCGTAGTACTGCGCTACGAGCTCCGCCCAGATCGGGCCCGGATTCGTGGTGAAGCGGCCCATGCCGTCGACCACGGATTGCGGCAGGCCAAGGCTCCTCAGGAAGCCGCGGTAGTAGCCGGCGTCGGACAGGCTGTCGCCGAAGACGATGACGTTGCTGAACTGGGCCGACTGCGCTTCGCCCGCGCCGAAGGCGGCGAAGAGCGAGAAGACGAGGGCGGGAAGGACGCGTTTGTTGGTTTTCATGGAGATTCTCCTGGAGACGTTCCTTGTCGGGGCTGGGCCCTCGATTACGGCGGCTATCTTAGCCGACGGCGGTCATTCCTGTTTGCCTGCGGGACCACGGCGCAAACACAGATCGCCCTGCCCTGTGTTTGCGCCCTAATAAACCCTCCGGACGAGGTGCGCTTCATGAAGCATGTGCGTCGCGATCTCCTCGATCGACTTCGTCGTCGAGTCGATGTACGGAATCTCCGCCTGCCGCATGAGCTTCTCCGCCGCCGCCACCTCGAAGCGGCAGTTGTCCAGCGCCGCGTATTTCGAGTCCGGCCGGCGTTCGCTGCGGATCTGCGAAAGCCGCTCCGCAGTGATCGACAACCCCCACACCTTGCCCTTGAGCGGCTTGAGCGACGGCGGCAGGCGGTTCGCCTCCAGGTCCTCAGGGATCAGCGGATAGTTCGCGGCCTTGATGCCGAACTGCATCGCCATGTAGAGGCAGGTGGGCGTCTTGCCGCTGCGCGAGACGCCCACGAGGATGATGTCGGCCTCCTCGAGCCCGCGGTGCGTCACGCCGTCGTCGTGGGCGAGCGTGTAGTTGATGGCGTCGATGCGGTGGTTGTAGTCCTTCACGTTGCCGGCGCTGTGGGCCCTGCCGACCGCGTGCATAGACTTGGAGCCCAGCTCGCTCTCCAGCGGCACGATGAAGAGCTCGAAGACGTCCAGCACCAGCGCGTGGCACTTGTTGATCTCCGCGCGCACGGCCTCGTCGACGATCGAGCTGAAGACCAACGGGCGCTGGCCGGAATCGCGATGCGCCTCGTTCACCTGCGCCACGACCTGGATGGCCTTGGGGATCGTGTCGATGAACGGCAGCGTGAGGCGCAGGAAGTCGAAGTCCGCGAATTGCGTGAGCAGCGACGAGCCGAGCGCCTCCACGGTGAGGCCGGTGCGGTCGGAGATGAAGAAGACTCGCCTGCGATGGGACATATGGTTCTTCCGGAGGGTGAATCGGGCGCTTGATGCAGCGCAACATTGTCACGGAGCGTTCTATATAATTGCAACCCTCCGAAAACGATTAGAACCGGGGCAGGGCCCGAGCGGAAACGAGCGGTCCGCCCCCCATCCCGCCATGGCCCCTCGCCTCGTCCTTCCGCTCGAATCCCTTCGCATGCACGACGTCGCCACGGTCGGCGGCAAGAACTCATCGCTGGGGGAACTCATCAGCCAGCTTGCGGCGAGCGGCGTGCGGGTGCCCGGCGGGTTCGCCACGACCGCGGCGGCTTTCGACGATTTCCTCGGCCACAGCGGCTTGAAGGGGCGTATCGACGCGGCGCTCTCGAAGCTCGACGTGAACGACATGGGTGCGCTCGCCCGCGCCGGCGCCGAGATCCGTGGGTGGATCGAGCGCGCGCCGCTGCAACCGGAGCTCGAAAAGCAGGTGCGCGACGAATACCGGCGAATCTCGGCAGGCGATGACAAGGCGAGCTTCGCGGTCCGCTCCTCCGCCACCGCCGAAGACCTGCCGGATGCGTCCTTCGCCGGCCAGCAGGAAACCTATCTCAACATCCGTGGCATCGAAAACGTGCTCGATGCCGTGCGCCGCGTCTTCGCCTCGCTCTACAACGACCGCGCGATCGCCTACCGCGTGCACAAGGGCTTCAAGCACGGCGAGGTTTCGATCTCGGCCGGCGTGCAACGCATGGTGCGCAGCGACCTCGGCGCCGCGGGTGTGATGTTCACCATGGATACCGAGTCCGGGTTCCGGGACGTCGTGTTCATCACATCGAGCTATGGCCTGGGCGAGATGGTGGTGCAGGGCGCGGTCAATCCCGACGAGTTCTACGTCTCCAAGGTCTGCCTCGCGAACGGCAACCCCGCCATCCTGCGGCGCGGCCTGGGCACGAAGGCCATCAAGATGACCTTCGACAGCCAGGCGCAGGCCGGCAAGTCGGTGAAGCAGGTGGAGGTGGATGCCAAGGAGCGCGACCGCTTCTCGCTCACGGACGCGCAGGTGGAGGAGCTCGCGCGCTACGCGGTGGCGATCGAGAAGCACTACGGCCGTCCCATGGACATCGAGTGGGGTTTGGACGGCAGCGACGGCAAGGTCTACATCCTGCAGGCGCGGCCCGAGACCGTGAAGAGCCAGGAGCAGCGGCGCGACACGCTCACGCGCTATCGCATCGGCAAGCGCGGCAAGGTGCTGGCCGAAGGCCGTGCCATCGGCTCGAAGATCGGGCAGGGCACGGTGCGCGTGGTCACGGACGTCTCCGAGATCGCGCGCGTGAAGGACGGCGACGTGCTCGTGACCGACATGACCGATCCCAACTGGGAGCCGGTGATGAAGCGCGCTTCGGCGATTGTCACCAATCGCGGGGGTAGGACATGCCATGCGGCGATCATCGCGCGCGAGCTCGGCGTGCCCGCGGTGGTCGGCTGTGAAAACGCTACCGAGGCCTTGAAGGACGGCAGCGATGTCACGGTGTCCTGCGCGGAAGGCGACACGGGCTACATCTACGACGGCAAGATGGAGTTCGAGGCCGTCGAGGTGAAGCTCGACAAGATGCCGGAGATTCCGGTCAAGATCTCCATGAACGTGGGCAACCCGCAGCTGGCCTTCGACTTCTGCCAGCTTCCCAACGAGGGCGTGGGCCTCGCTCGGCTGGAATTCATCATCTCCAACACCATCGGCGTGCATCCCAAGGCCTGCCTGGAGTTCGACCGCCTGCCGGCCGAGCTCAAGGCGCAGGTGGCGCGGCAGGCGCGCGGCTACGAAAACCCGGTGCGCTTCTACGTGGAGAAGATCGCCGAAGGCGTGGCCACCATCGCCGCCGCCTTCTGGCCGAAGAAGGTGATCGTGCGGATGTCGGACTTCAAGTCCAACGAGTACCGCAACCTCATCGGCGGGGCTCAATACGAGCCGCAGGAAGAAAACCCCATGCTGGGATTCCGCGGCGCCTCGCGCTACATCTCGCAATCCTTCCGCGAGAGCTTCCGCCTCGAATGCGAGGCGATGCGCAAGGTGCGCGACACCATGGGGCTCACCAACGTCGAGCTGATGATCCCGTTCGTGCGCACCGTCAAGGAAGGCGAGCAGGTGCTGGAGATCATGAAGGAGAACGGCCTCGAGCGCGGCCGCTACGGCCTGCGCATCGTGATGATGTGCGAGATACCCTCCAACGCCATCCTCGCCGACGAGTTCCTGCGCCACTTCGACGGCTTCTCCATCGGCTCCAATGACATGACGCAGCTCACGCTCGCGCTCGACCGCGACTCCGGGCTGGTGATGGAGGCCTTCGACGAGCGCGACGCCGCGGTGAAACGCATGCTGCACCTGGCGATCGCGGCGTGCCGCAAGCACGGCAAGTACGTGGGCATCTGCGGCCAGGGCCCGAGCGACTACCCCGACCTCGCCGAGTGGCTGATGGAAGAGGGCATCGAGTCGATGTCGCTCAATCCCGATACGGTGGTCGAGACCTGGCTTCACCTGGCCAAGGTCGCCAAGGCTTCGGAGGCGGCCGGGCGGTAGGCGATAATCGTCTCCCCGGGCGCGGCTCCAGCAGCGCTGGCCCGGGGCCCACTCCTGCCTTCCCATGATCACCTGGCGCCTCGCCCGCTTCGACGACCTCACTCCCCGTGAGGTCCATGACATGTACCAGGCGCGCGTCGGCGTCTTCATCGTCGAGCAGGACTGCGTCTTCCAGGACGTGGACGGCGTGGATCCCGAATGCTGGCATCTCATGGGGACCGTCCCGGAGTTACCGGGCGAAGCTGAGCCCGATAAACCGGGACTGTCCCCGGTTCTGGACAAACGCCTCGTCGCCTACTGCCGCCTCGTCCCCCCCGGCATCAAGTTTCCCGAGCCCTCCATCGGCCGAGTGATCACTGCAGGAGCGGCGCGGCGGGCGGGATACGGGCGCCAGCTCATGCGCGAGGCCGTGCGCCAGGCCGAGCGGCTCTGGCCCGGCCAGGCGCTGCGAATCGGCGCGCAGCAATACCTCGAACGCTTCTACGGCGAGTTCGGCTTCCGCACCGTCTCGGAGCCTTACGACGAGGACGGCATCCTCCACGTGGAAATGTTGCGACCCGCGTCCACAGGGGCGGGTTCGGGTTCATCCGCCCGGGGACGGTCCCCGGCCTTCGGTCACGAACAGGAATAGACGACATGGCAAAACAGCTGGCAGGGCGCTCCGCGCTGGTCACGGGTTCCACGAGCGGCATCGGCCGCGCGATCGCCGAAGCCTTCGCGCGCGAAGGCGCCAACGTGATGCTGAACGGCTTCGGCGATGCGGCGCAGATCGAGGCGTTGCGCGCGGGCCTCGAGAAATCCCACGGCGTGAAGGCGCGCTACCACGGCGCCGACATGTCGAAGCCTGCCCAGGTGGCCGAGCTCGTCGCCGCCGCCGAGCGCGAGCTGGGCGCGATCGACATCCTCGTCAACAACGCGGGCGTGCAGCACGTTGCTCCGGTGGACGAATTCCCGCTGGACAAGTGGGACTGGGTCATCGCCATCAACCTGAGCTCGGTGTTCCACGGCACGCGGGCCGCGCTGCCCGGGATGAAGAAGCGCAACTGGGGCCGCATCATCAACATCGCCTCCGCCCACGGGCTCATCGCCTCCCCCAACAAGAGCGCCTACGTTGCGGCCAAGCACGGCGTGATGGGCTTCACCAAGACGGTGGCGCTGGAAGTGGCCGAGACCGCCATCCGCGCCAATGCGATCTGCCCCGGGTTCGTGCATACGCCGCTGGTGCAGAAGCAGATCGAGGACCGCGCGCGCGAGGCGGGCGTCTCCGAGGAGCGGGCCGCGAAGGAGATCATCCTCGCGCCGCAACCCACGAAGCGATTCGTCACCGTGGAGCAGATCGCAGCCACGGCGCTTTTCCTCGCGAGCGACGGCGCGGCCGAGGTGAACGGCACCTCCATCTCCGTGGACGGCGGCTGGACCGCCCGCTAGGCGCGAATGCTGCGGCGGCGCAAGCGCGACCAACGCAAGCCGCGACCGGCGGTGGCGCCGGCGCAGCCCGCGGCCACGCCGCTCGCGCGGCGGCGCCCGCGAGAAGGCGCGCCGGTTCCGGATTGCCTTCGCCTCGACGCTCGTCGAGCGGGCCATTCGCGCGCCGATAAGCTTCCGCCAAAGGCGACGCAGGTGATCCTGGTCACGGGTTTCGATCCCTTCGGCGGCGAATCGCTCAACCCCTCCTGGGAGATCTGCCGGCAGCTCGATGGCAAGCTGCTGGGGGGCGCGCGGGTGGTGGCGTGCAAGGCGCCCTGCGAGTTTCGTCGCGCGATCGAGGTGGTCGCCGCCGCCATCCGCGAGCATCGGCCGCGTGTGGTCGTGAGCATCGGGCAGGCGGGCGGCCGAGCCCACATGTCGGTGGAGCGGGTCGCGATCAACGTGGACGACGCCCGGATCGCCGATAACGGTGGCGAGCGCCCGATCGACGAGCCGATCGCGCCCCATGGTCCTGCGGCCTACTTCGCCACCGTGCCGGTGAAGGCCATGGTCGCCGCCATGCGCGGCGCAGGCGTGCCGGCGATGGTTTCGAACAGCGCGGGCACCTACGTCTGCAACCACCTCATGTACGGCGTGCTGCACTTCATCGCGGCGAGCGCCCTCGACTGCCGCGCGGGTTTCATCCACGTGCCGTACGCCGAGCAACAGGTGCTCGACAAGCCTGCCATGCCGGCGCTTGCCCTCGCGACCATGGTTCGCGGGCTCGAGGCCGCCCTCGAGGCGGCAATCACCCACGACCACGACATCAAGGCCTCCGAAGGAGCGCTGGACTAGCCCCCATGAGCGACAAACCCCTCTGGTCCCCCACCCCGCAGCAGGTAGCCCAGGCGAACATCACCGCCTTCATGAAGCTCGTGAACGAGCGCCATGGGCTGGCGCTCGCCGATTACCCGCAGCTATACCAGTGGTCGATCGACCGTCCCGGGGACTTCTGGACGGCGATGTGGGACTTCGGCGGCGTGATCGCCGAGACGCGCGGCGAGATCGTCATCTCGGACAAGGACAGGATGCCCGGGGCGCGCTTCTTTCCCGATGCGAGGCTCAACTTCGCCGAGAACCTGCTGCGGGATCGCGGCGCGGCTCCGGATTCCGATGCGCTCGTCTTCCGCGGAGAAGACAAGGCGCGCCGCCGCATGAGCCACCGCGGACTGCGCGAGGCCGTCTCGCGCCTGCAGCAGGCGCTCGCCGCCGAAGGCGTGGGCGAGGGCGATCGCGTCGCCGCGTTCATTCCCAACATGCCGGAGGCGGTGATCGCCATGCTCGCGACCGCGAGCCTGGGGGCCACGTACACCTCGTGCTCGCCGGACTTTGGCGTGCAGGGCGTGCTCGACCGCTTCGGCCAGGTCGAGCCGAAGGTCCTTTTCTGCTGCGACGGCTACTACTACAACGGCAAGGTGATCGAGACCCTTTCGCGCATCGCCGAGATCGTGAAGCAGCTGCCCAGCGTGAGGAAGGTCGTCGTGGTGCCGTACGTGGCGGAAAGGCCCGATGTCCAGCCCGTGCCGCGCGCCGCATCGCTGGCCGATTTCGTGGCGGCTTTCCCGGCGCGCGAGATCCGCTATGCCCGCATGCCGTTCAACCATCCCCTCTACATCCTCTATTCGAGCGGCACCACGGGCGTTCCCAAGTGCATCGTCCATGGGGCGGGCGGCGTGCTGCTCATGCACCTCAAGGAACACGTGCTCCATTGCGACGTGAAGCGCGGCGACCGCGTCTTCTACTTCACCACCTGCGGCTGGATGATGTGGAACTGGCTCGTTTCCGGCCTCGCCGCGGGCGCGACGCTGATGCTCTACGACGGCTCGCCGCTGCTCGGCCGCGGAGCCATCCTCTTCGACTTCGCGGCCGAGGAGCGCATCACGCATTTCGGCACCTCGGCCAAGTTCATCGACGCCGCGGCGAAGGTGGAGGTGGAACCGATGCGCACGCACGATCTCTCGCACATGCGCATCATGCTTTCGACCGGCTCGCCGCTCGCCCCCGAAGGCTTCGACTACGTGTACGGCAAGGTGAAGAAGGACGTGGCGCTGTCGTCGATCAGCGGAGGCACCGACCTCGTCGCCTGTTTCGCCGGGGGCTCGCCGATCCTGCCGGTGTGGCGCGGCGAGCTGCAGTGCCGCATGCTCGGCATGCGCGTGGAGATCTTCGACGACGAGGGGCGCGCGATGCCGCGCGGACAGAAAGGCGAGCTCGTGTGCACGGCGCCCTTCCCGACGATGCCGCTGGGCTTCTGGAACGACCCCGACGGCTCGAAGTACCGCGCCGCCTACTACGAGCACTTTCCGGGCGTATGGCGCCACGGCGACTGGTGCGAGCTCACGGTGCACGACGGCCTCGTCATCTACGGACGCTCGGACACCGTGCTGAACCCCGGCGGCGTGCGCATCGGTACCGCCGAGATCTATCGCCAGGTGGAGAAGCTCGACGAGGTGGTCGAATCGATCGTCATCGGCCAGGACTGGCAGCGCGACGTGCGCGTGGTGCTCTTCGTGCGCTTGCGCGAGGGCCTGGCGCTCGACGAGGCTCTGGTGAAGAAGATCAAGGACACGATCCGCGCCAATACGACGCCCCGCCACGTGCCCGCGGTGGTGCTGCAGGTGCCGGACATCCCGCGCACCAAGAGCAACAAGATCGTGGAGCTGGCGGTGCGCAACGTGGTGCATGGCCAGCCCGTGAGGAACGTCGAGGCCCTCGCCAACCCCGAGGCGCTGGAGCACTACAAGGGGCGCCCGGAGCTGGCTTGATGTCGCTCCCGCAGCGAATCGCGCGCATGCGCTCACCCACCTTCTACGCCTGGCTTTCGGTCGCCACCTCGATCCTCACGATCGCGCTCAAGTTCTCGGCTTACGCGATGACGGGCTCGGTGGGGCTGCTCTCGGATGCGATCGAAGCGGTGGTGAACATCATGGCGGCGCTGGTTGCCCTCATCGTGCTCGCGTATGCCGCCGCCAAGCCCGACGCCGAGCACAACTTCGGCCACGAGAAGGCGCAGTACTTCTCGAGCGGCATCGAGGGCACGCTCATCTTCGTCGCGGCCGGCGGCATCGTCTGGGCCGCGGTTCCCCGCCTTTTCGCGCCGCACCCGATCGAGCAGGTCGGAGTCGGGCTCGCGCTGTCGATACTGGCCTCGCTCGCCAACGCGGGCTGCGCCGCGATCATGCTGCGCGCCGCGCGCGAGCACCGCTCGATCACGCTCGAGGCCGACGCGCGCCACCTGATGACCGATGTATGGACTACGGCCGGCGTCCTGGTGGGTGTCGTGCTGGTGCATTTCACCGGCTGGCTGAGGCTCGATCCGATCATCGCCATCGCGGTGGCGATGCACATCATCTGGATCGGCGGCTCGCTCATCGGGCGCTCGTTCCAGGGCCTGATGGACCGCGCCATCCCCGACGAGGACCGCGCGGTCGTGGTCGAGGTGCTCGAGACCGTCAAGCAGCAGGGCGGGGACTATCACGCGCTGCGCACGCGCATGTCGGGCGCGAAGAGCTTCGTCGACGTTCATGTGCTCGTGCCCGGCAAGATGAGCGTGCAGGCCGCGCACGACCTGGTCGAGCGCCTCGAGAACGACGTGCACGCGCGGCTGCCGCACGTCGAGGTGCTCACCCACCTCGAGCCCCTCGAGGACCCCAAGAGCTGGGACGACCCGGACAAGCCGCTCGCCGGGAGTTGAAACCGTGGCGGGCGCCGGCGGTCCCACCGCGATGCTGGTGACGCCCACTTCCCGCGGCCTGTTCTGCGCCGCTGGCGATTTCTACATCGATCCCTGGCAACCGGTGGACCGAGCGGTGATCACGCACGCGCACGGGGACCACGCCCGGCCCGGCAGCGCCTCCTACCTGTGCGCCGCGCGCGGAAAGCCCGTGCTGCAGACGCGCCTCGGGCCGGAGGCGTCGATCGAAGGCGTGCGCTACGGCGAGACCCGTGACATGAACGGCGCGAAGGTTTCGCTGCACCCGGCCGGCCATGTGCTCGGCAGCAGCCAGGTGCGCATTGAGCATCGCGGCGAGGTCTGGGTCGTGTCCGGCGACTACAAGCTCGACCCCGATCCCACTTGCGACCCCTTCCAGCCCATCCGTTGCGACACGTTCATCACCGAGTCCACTTTCGGCCTGCCGATCTACCGCTGGTGCACGCCCGAGGAAACGTTCGCCAGAATCGACGCGTGGTGGCGGTCCAACGGGCAAGCCGGACGCGCGAGCGTGCTGTTCGGATACGCCTTCGGCAAGGCGCAGCGCATCCTCGCGAGCGTCGACGCGTCCATCGGCCCCATCGTCGTGCACGGGGCGGTCGAGGCCTTGAACCGCGGCTATCGCGAATGCGGGGTGGCGTTGCCGGAAACGAGGATGGTCACGGATTTCGAGGCGAAAAAGGATTTCGCCGGTGCCCTCGTCGTGGCCCCACCTTCGGCGCAATCGTCTCCGTGGCTCAAGCGGTTCGGCGACTATTCCGACGCCTTCGCCTCCGGATGGATGGCCATCCGCGGTGCCAGGCGCCGCCGCGCCGTCGACCAGGGCTTCGTGCTCTCCGACCACGCCGACTGGCCGAGCCTCAACCGCGCCATCGCGGCCACGGGGGCGCAGCGGATCTTCGTGACGCATGGCCACACGGCCCCGCTGGTCCAGTGGCTGAGGGAGAAGGGGCTCGAGGCGCACACGATGAAGACCGAGTTCGAGGGCGAGGCGGGCGCGGAGGAGCCGTCCACAACCCCATCGTGATCCGTGTTTATCCGTTCCATCCGTTTCATCCGTGTTCCAGGGGTTTAGCCGGTCGTAAGCCACAATGAAGCAATTCGCCGCGCTCTTCGAAGCGATCGACTCCAGCACCAGCACCAAGGCCAAGACCGCGGCGCTGGCGGAGTACTTCGCGAGCGCGCCGCCAGAGGACGCGGCCTGGGCGGCATGGTTCCTCACCGGCCATCGACCGCGCCAGGCCGTGCCCACCCGTCGCCTCCACGCGTGGGCCGCCGAGGCCGCGGGCATCCCGCTCTGGCTCTTCGAGGAAAGCTACGACGCGGTGGGCGACCTGGCCGAAACCATCGCCCTCGTGCTGCCCGATCCGCAAGGCGGGGATGAAGCGCCGCTGCACACCTGGATCGAGGAGCGCCTGCTTGCGCTGCGAGAGCTGGGTGAGGCTGAACAGAAGGCGCGGCTCCTCGCATGCTGGGCGTCGCTTCGCGGCACCGAGCGGTTCGTCTTCAACAAGCTCATCACGGGCGCGTTCCGGGTCGGCGTCTCTGCCCTGCTCGTCACCCGCGCGATCGCGCAACGCTTCGCGCTCGACGCGAAAGTCGTCGCGCACCGCCTCGCCGGCGAGTGGTCGCCCACGGTCGAGACGTGGCAGCGAATCACGTCACCCGACGAAATGGAGACGCGCGCCGCGCAGCCGTACCCGTTCTTCCTCGCCCATCCGCTCGAGGGCGACCCGGCCAGGCTCGGTCCGCGCGAGGAGTGGCTCGCGGAATGGAAATGGGACGGCATTCGCGCCCAACTCATCCGGCGTCCCGGGCAGGTGGCTCTTTGGTCGCGTGGTGACGAGCCGATCGCCGGCCAGTTTCCGGAGATCATGGCCGATGCGCCGAAGCTGCCGCGGTGCGTGCTCGATGGCGAGGTCCTCGCGTGGAAGAACAACCGGGTAATGCCGTTTGCGGCGCTGCAGAAGCGCCTCGGCCGCAAGAACCCGGGCCGGAAGGTGCTGGAGGAGTCGCCGGTGATTTTCCTCGCCTTCGATTTGCTGGAATTCGAGGGTGAAGACTGGCGGGCGCGACCGCTGGAAGAGCGCCGCGCGCGGCTCAAGGACATCGTCCACTCCATTCCGGGCGGCAGCGTCTTCGATACTTCCTCGCAGGTGCGCGCCCCCACGTGGGAGACGCTTGCCGTCGCCCGATCGAAGTCCCGCGAGCTCGGCACCGAAGGGCTCATGCTCAAGCGCCGGGGCTCACCCTATGGCACGGGGCGCACGCGCGGCGACTGGTGGAAGTGGAAGGTCGAGCCCTACACGCTCGACGCCGTGCTGGTGTACGCGCAGAAGGGCAGCGGCAAGCGCGCGAGCCTGTACACCGACTACACCTTCGCCATCTGGAAGGCCGGCGAGCTGGTCCCTTTCGCGAAGGCCTATTCGGGGCTCACCGACGAGGAGATCCGCGAGGTCGACGCCTTCATTCGCCGGAACACGACCGAGCGATTCGGCCCGGTGCGGACCGTCAAGCCCGAGCTCGTCTTCGAGCTGGGATTCGAGGGCCTGCAGCGCTCCAACCGCCACAAGTCCGGCATCGCGGTGCGCTTCCCGCGGATGCTTCGCATGCGCAAGGACAAGGCCCCTTCCGAGGCCAGCACCGTCGACGACGCCGTCGAGCTGCTGGAAGCCCACTTGGACCGGGGTCAGACCACTTAGTCCGCTTTCGCCGGGCGAAAAGCGGACTAAGTGGTCTGACCCCGGTCTTATAATCCCAGCCAATGGCCTCCGTTTCCCCCTCCCGCGTCGACCGCAAGCTGCAGCTGAAGGAGGTGCTCGACTGGCTGGTCCAGGACGGCATGGTCGAGGCCGAGGCGGTCGGAAAGCTCATGCAGGAAGCCCGCGTGGGCGGGACGGTCCAGCGCCATCCGATCACCACGATCGCCAACGCGGCGCTGCGGGCTAAGGCGCCGCCGCACCCGCTGCTCACCGGCGACAACCTCACCGACTGGCTGGCCGGGCGCCTCAAGATGCCCGTGTACCACATCGATCCGCTGAAGATCGACCTGCGCGCCGTCACGCAGGTGATGTCCTCGGACTACGCGCAGCGGCGCAGCATCCTGCCGGTGGAAGTGAGCGGCAAGGACGTGACCATCGCCACCTGCGAGCCGCTGATGACGGCCTGGGAGGCGGAGCTCGCGCAGATGCTGCGCCTCAACATCAAGCGCGTGCTCGCCAACCCGATCGATATCGAGCGCTATCAGGGCGAGTTCTTCAACCTCGCCAAGAGCATGAAGCGCGCCGAGGCGTCGGGCGTGCCGCAGCAGGGCCTGTCCAACTTCGAGCAGCTGGTGGAGCTCGGCAAGGCGGGGCGCACGCTCGACGCGAACGACCACCACATCGTCCACCTGGTCGATTGGCTGTGGCAGTACGCCTTCGACCAGCGCGCCTCCGACATCCACCTCGAGCCCCGCCGGGACGTTGGCGTCCTGCGCTTCCGAATCGACGGCGTGCTGCACGAGGTGTACCAGGTCCCCTTCCCGGTGCTGGTGGCGATGGTGGCGCGCATCAAGATCCTCGGCCGCATGGATGTGGTCGAGAAGCGCCGCCCGCAGGACGGGCGCATCAAGACGCGCATGCCCGACGGATCCGAGGTGGAGCTGCGGCTTTCCACGCTGCCCACGGCGCACGGCGAGAAGATCGTGATGCGCATCTTCGATCCCGAGGTCCTGATGCGCGACTTCAAGGACCTGGGCTTCACCGAGGACGAGCACACCATCTGGCAAAGCCTCATCCGCGCGCCGGGCGGCATTCTCCTGGTGACCGGCCCAACGGGATCGGGCAAGACCACCACGCTCTACACGACGTTGAAGCAGCTCGCGACACCCGAGGTCAACGTCTGCACCATCGAGGACCCGATCGAGATGATCGATCCGCGGCTGAACCAGATGCAGGTGCAGCCGGAGATCGAGCTCACGTTCGCCGCCGGGGTGAAGGCCCTCATGCGGCAGGACCCGGACATCATCATGGTGGGCGAGATCCGCGATTTCGACACCGCCGACATGGCGATCCAGTCGGCGCTCACGGGCCACCTGGTGCTCTCCACGTTGCACACGAACGACGCGCCGTCCTCGATCACCCGCATGCTCGACCTGGGGGCGCCCGCCTACCTGATCAATTCCAGCCTGCTCGGCGTGATGGCGCAGCGCCTGGTGCGCACGCTCTGCCCGCATTGCAAGGAGAAGGTGCCCTTCAAGCGGGAGGAGGAGCACCAGCTTTGGGCCTCGGTGCTCGCCCCCTTCAAGGCGCCGCCGCCGGAGACGGTCTTCCGGCCGGTGGGATGCCTCGAGTGCCGCAATACCGGCTACATGGGCCGCATCGGCATCTACGAGATCATGCAGGTCACGCGCGACATCAAGCGGCTCATCACGGAGAAGACCGACATCGTCACGCTGACCGCGATGGCCTACAAGGCCGGCATGCGGCCGCTGCGCGTGTCCGGCGCGACCAAGGTCGCGCAGGGGCTCACGACGATGGAGGAAGTGCTGAAGGCGGCACCGCTGGCTTGATGGAGGCCCGGATCGCGTGAGGCTCGCCATCCGCCTCCTCGGATTGCTGCTTCTCCTGCTCGTGCTCGCGGCCGTGGGGACCTGGGTCTACCTGCATCGCTCGCTGCCGGCGCTGGACGGGCAGTTTTTCGTGAAGGGCCTGGGCGACGAGGTCGAGATCCTTCGTGACCGCGAGGGCGTGCCGCACGTCTACGCGCGCCAGGAGCGCGACGCCTGGTTCGGCCTGGGCTACGCGCATGCGCAGGATCGCCTGTGGCAGATGGAATTCCAGCGCCGCGTCGCGAAGGGTCGCATCGCCGAGCTGCTGGGCGAGCGCGCCTTCGAGATCGACAAGCTCATGCGCACCCTGGGCCTGGGCCGCGCCGCGGAGCGCGCCGTCTCGCTCGCCGATCCCCAGACGCGCGGGCTGCTCGAGGCCTACGCCGCCGGCGTGAACGCCTATCTCGCCACCGACCCTGTGCTCCCGATCGAGTTCAAGGCCTTCATGCTGCGGCCGGAACCCTGGGCGCCTTCGGACAGCGTGGCGTGGCTCTACGTGATGGCATGGGACCTTTCGGGCAACTGGCGCTCCGAGCTGGGGCGGCTACGCTATACGGCAAAGCTCGGCACCGATCGCGCCAACGAGCTGATCCCGCCCTACCCAGGCGACACCGCCGCGCCGCTGCCCGACTTCAGGGAGCTTTACAAGGAGGTCATGCCGACGGCGACGGCATTGCTCGAGCTCTCGCCGCCGACCGAAGAAGCCATCGGCTCGAACAGCTGGGTGGTTTCCGGGCAGCGCACGCAGACGGGCAAGCCGCTGCTCGCGAACGATCCCCACCTCGGCCTGCAGTCGCCCGCGCTGTGGTACCTCGCGCACGTTTCCTGGCCGGGCAACAACGTGGTCGGCGGCACGTTGCCGGGTCTGCCCTTCGTCGTGCTGGGCCGCAACGACCAGCTCGCATGGAGCATGACGACCACCAACAGCGACACCCAGGATCTCTTCGTCGAGAAAGTGGCCCCCGGCGACCCCGAGAGCTACATGGTTCCGGGAGGCAGCCGCGAGAAGTTCGAGGTGCGCGAGGAGGTCATCCACGTGCGCGGCGAGGCGCGGCGCATCAAGGTGCGCTCGACGCGCCACGGCCCGGTGCTGTCGGATGCGGTGAAGTCGCTGGGAGAGGGCGCGCCCAAGGGCCACGTGCTCGCGCTTTCGTGGACCGCGTTGAGCGAATCCAATGCGGTCGCACGCGCGGGCTTCGCGCTGAACCGCGCCCAGGACCGCGAGGCGTTCCTGGCGGCGCTGCGCGACTTCCACGCGCCGCACCAGAACATCGTCTTCGCCGATCGCGAGGGACACATCGGCTTCGTTGCCCCTGCCCTGGTCCCGGTGCGCCATCCCGACAACGAGGCGATGGGCCGCGTGCCGGTGCCCGGATGGATCGCCAGGTACGACTGGCAGGGACTGCTGCCCTTCGAGGACATGCCCGCGGTGCACGATCCCGAGTCGCAACGCATCGTCACCGCCAACCACAAGATCACGCCGCAGGGCTACCGGCCGTTCCTGTCGGTGGACTGGTTCCTGCCGTATCGCGCCGACCGCATCGAGGAGCTGCTCGCGGAAACGCCGAAGCACACGCTGCACACCTTCGGACGCATCCAGGCCGATACGCTGTCGCGCCTCGCGCGCGAGTTGCTGCCCGTGGCGCTCGCCGCGAAACCCGAGCGCGAGGAAGGCCGCAAGGCGCACGCCATGCTCGCCGGCTGGAAAGGCGACATGGCCGTGGGCGGCGCGGCGCCGCTCGTCTTCATGGCGTGGTATCGCGAGCTCACGCGCCTCGTTTACGCCGACGAGCTGGGCGAGCTCTTCAAGGACTCGTGGGACCAGCGCGCGGGATTCATGGTGCCGGTCATGAAGGGGCAGGGTGGATTCGAGCGCTGGTGCGACGACGTGCGCACGCCGGCCGGGGAGAGCTGCGATTCCCTCGCCGCTAGCGCTTTCGACTTTGCGGCTCTCGATCTCGAGAAGCGTTTCGGCGCGCCGTCCTCGTGGCGCTGGGGCCGCGCGCACCCGGCCGCGAGCGACCATCGGCCGTTCGGCTTCTTTCCCGTGGTGTCGCGGCTCTTCAACATTTCCCCCGAGACTCCGGGCGACAGCTTCACCGTCAACGTGGGGCACATGACCATCCGCGACGAGGCTCGCCCCTACGCCAACCGGCATGCCGCCAGCCTGCGCGCGATCTACGACCTCTCGGACCTCGACAAGTCGCTCTTCATGCAGTCGACGGGGCAGTCGGGCAACGTCTTCTCGGCGTGGTACGCGAGCTTCGCCGAGCGCTGGGCGAAGGTGGAGTACATCACCATCCGCACGAAGCAGGAGGAAGTCCGCGCGGTGCACCGGTTGAGGTTGATGCCGGCCGGCTAGGATCCGCGCGGCGGCTCGCCCAGCAGCTCCCGCACCAGCGCGGACTCGCGCGTGTAGAACCCCTGCGTATGGAACGTCTCCTCGAAGCCGTAGAGCTCGTAGTCGAGGTGGTGCACGACCTCGTGGACCAGCGTGCGCAGGAAGGTGCGGAACTTCACGACCTGCAAGCGCTGCGCCGTGCGCATCCACAGCGAGATGCGCGCGATGCCGCCAGTGACTTCGTCGGGTTCGTACAGGCCCTGGAGCTCGTAGGCCTGGTTGGCCGGACGGCGCTCCAGAACCTTCACGCGCACGGGCGGGGTCGCAAGGCGCGTGTTGATGGCATCGACGAGCGCCTGGCAGGCACGCTCGACGCCGGCCCGGTCCGCGGTGGCCAGCGCGGGCTCGATGACTTGGGCCATCGGCACCAGCGCGCCCACCGCGGGGATGTCGATATGGAGGAGGGCGTCGCTCTTGCGGTAGGTCCGCCTGGACTGCGCCGACAGCTTGTCGTAGTACCCGAACCTCACGCTAACATCCCGGATCCATGACGTTATTTTACAGCGACGGCTTCATCCTCCCGCTGCCGGCTCACCATCGTTTCCCGATGGCAAAGTACGCGCGCCTGCGCTCGCGCCTGCTGGACTCCGGCGAATTCGAGGAGCGCGATTTCCGCGTGCCGGATGCCGCGAGCGATGCCGAGATCACGCGCGTCCATTGCGCGGACTACCTCCGCCGCGTGGCCACCGGCGCGATGTCGCCGCAGGAGATCCGCGCCATCGGCTTTCCGTGGTCCGAACGCATGGTGGAGCGTTCGCGGCGATCGAGCGGGGCCACGCTCGCCGCGGCGCGGGAGGCGCTTTCGCGCGGCTGGTCGGCCAACCTCGCCGGCGGCACGCACCATGCCTTCCGCGACCGTGGCGAGGGCTTCTGCGTCTTCAACGATGCGGCCATCGCGGCGAGGGCGATGCAAGCCGAGGCGGGCCTGCAGCGCGTGGCGATCATCGACTGCGACGTGCACCAGGGCAACGGTACCGCGGCGATCTTCGCCGGCGACGACTCGGTCTTCACTTTCTCGATCCATGGCGCGCGCAACTTTCCCTTCGCCAAGGAGGCGAGCGACCTCGACATCGAGCTGGCCGACGGCACCGGCGACCACGAGTACCTGTGGCACCTCGAGCGCGGTTTGGACGAGACGCTCGAGCGCAGTCGCCCGCAGCTCGCCTTCTATCTCGCCGGCGCCGATCCCTACGAGGGTGACCGCCTCGGGCGCCTCGCGCTCACCCAGGCCGGTCTCGCGCGGCGCGACGACCTGGTGCTGCGGACGCTGGCCGCGCGCGGCGTTCCAGTGGCGCTGGCGATGGCCGGCGGATACGCGCGCGACATCGAGGATTCGGTGGCGATCCATGCCCGGTCCATCGTCGCCGCGCGGCGCGTGTTTGCCGGATAATCGAGGCTCCTTCGGAGGAGAAAAACACGATGAAAAGTTTCCGCCTGCTCGCGGCGTCCGCCCTGGCGTCGCTCGCGCTCGTCCTCGCCGCCTGCGTTTCGCCCGGCGGCGGCTCCGGCTCGATCGCGTCCGCGCCGCCGCGCCTCGTCGTCTTCATCGCCGTGGACGGCCTGCCGCATCGCCAGTTCGTCGATTACCGCGAGCAGCTGGCCCCCGACGGCCTGCGCCGGCTGCTCGATCGCGGCGCGTGGTTCGCGCAGGCGCACTACGGCCACGCCCATACCGCCACCGCCCCCGGACACGCGACGATGCTGACGGGCGCCTATCCGCACCGCACCGGCATCATCGGCAACGAGTGGCGCGACCCGAACACCGGCGCGCGCGAATACTGCACCGGCGACGCAGCCCACAAGTACATCGGCCACAAGACCGAGGCGCTCGACGGCACCAGCCCGAAGAACCTGCTCGCCGAGACCGTGGGCGACGTGCTGAAGCGCGTCAACGCGCGCTCCAAGGTGATCGCGATCTCCGGCAAGGACCGCGGCGCGATCCTGCCCGGCGGCAAGACCGGCGTCGCCTACATGTACATGGACGACAGCGGGCAGTTCGCCTCGTCCACCTATTACATGCAGTCGCACCCGGCCTGGGTGGACGCCTTCCATGCGAGGAAGCCCGCCGACCGATTCTTCGGCATGGAGTGGAAGCCGCTCCTCGCCGATTCGGCCTACGCGCGCTCCGTGCCCGACGAGCAGAAGTGGATGGCCAAGGGCGGCAAGCTGCCGAAGAAGATGGGCGAAGGGTTGCCGGCCGCGGGCGGGCGCCTCTACAAGGACATCATCGCTTCGCCCTTCAGCGACCAGCTCACCCTCGAGTTCGCGCGCGCGGCGATCGCCGGCGAATCCCTCGGCGCCGACGATGCGCCCGACATCCTCGCCGTGAGCCTCTCGGGCCACGACTACGTGAACCACTCGTGGAGCGCGGAATCGCGCCTCTCCCACGACCACGTGCTGCACCTCGACCGCGCGCTCGAAGCGTTCTTCCGCGACCTGGATTCCAGCGTCGGCAAGGACCGTTATCTCGTGGTCTTCACGTCGGACCACGGCTTCACGCCCGCGCCCGAGCACAGCGTCACGGTCGGCCGCGACGCGGGGCGCCACAACCTCACGGCGACGGTCAACAAGGCGAGCGCCGCGCTGGAGAAGAAGTACGGCCCGGGGAAGTGGATCGTGGCGCGCTCGGCGAGCACGGTTTTATTCAATCGCAAGCTCGCGGCGGAAAAGGGCGTCGATCTCAAGCCCGTCGTGGAGGAGGCACGCAGGATCCTGCTGGCCGAGCCGGCGATCGCTGCCGTCTATACGCTAAACGAGCTCACCAGCGGCGCGCGCAAGGGCGAGCCTTTCGTGGAGGCGATGCGCAAGGCCGCGCACTCGCAGCGCTCCGGAGAACTGCATGTCACCCTCAAGCCGTGGTGGATCATCTCCTCGGGCAGCGGCAGCGCCGCCACCCACGGCGCACCCCACGAGCACGACACCCACGTGCCGCTCGCCTTCTACGGCCCCGCGTGGGTGAAGCCCGGCCGCTTCGATGCCCGCGTCGAGATCGTGGACATCGCGCCCACGCTGGCGCAGGTGCTCGGCGTCCCCTCGCCGGCGCAATCCGAGGGCAGGGTGCTGCCCATCGTGCAGGGACGTTGAAGCGCGAGGCATTTCCCGAGTCCACGCCGGCCGGCGGCGATGCGCTCATTCGCCTCGAGCCGTGGTTCGCGGCCAACGGCTGGCAGCCCTTCGCATTCCAGCGCGAGGTCTGGCGCGCGTACCTGAACGGCGAGTCCGGCCTGGTGCATTCGGCCACCGGGACGGGAAAGACGCTGGCGGCCTGGCTGGGGGCGCTGGCCGAGTGGATGGAAGAAGCAGGGGAAGGGGGAAAGGGGAAAGGGGAAAGCGAAGGACAAACCGGGGACGGACCCCAAACCAAGCAAAGGCGTGAACCGGGGTCCGTCCCCTTGCGTGTCCTCTGGATCACCCCCATGCGCGCCCTCGCCGCGGACACGGTTTACTCGCTGCAGCGCGCGGTCGAAGGCCTGCAGCTTCCCTGGACCATTGGCCTGCGCACCGGCGACACCACCAGTGCGGAGCGGGCGAAGCAGGCGCGGCGCCTTCCCTCGGCGCTCGTCACCACGCCGGAAAGCCTGTCGCTCCTGCTCTCCAACGCCGACGCGCGCGAGAAGCTCTCCGAGCTCCGGCTCGTGGTCGTCGATGAGTGGCACGAGCTCCTCGGCAACAAGCGCGGCGTGATGACGGAGCTCGCCCTCGCGCGCCTGCGCAAGTGGAACCCGCGCCTGCGCACGTGGGGCCTTTCCGCGACGCTGGGCAATCTCGACGAGGCGCTCGAGCGCCTGGTGCCGCAGCCTCCCTCTCCCTTGGGAGAGGGTCGCCGCATCGTCAAGGGCCTCTCGGACAAGAAGATCGTCATGGACACCCTCATCCCCGAAGATGTGGACAAGTTCCCGTGGGCGGGACACACCGGGCTCGCGATGCTGGGCCACGTCGTCGAGGCGATCGACTCGGCGCGCTCGACGCTCGTCTTCACCAACGTGCGCTCGCAGGCGGAGATCTGGTACCAGGGGCTGCTCGAGGCGAAGCCAGAGTGGGCCGGGCTCATCGGCCTGCACCACGGCTCGCTCGACAGTGACGTGCGCAAGTGGGTCGAGCAGGGGCTCAAGGAAGGCAAGCTCAAGGCGGTCGTCGCCACTTCCAGCCTGGACCTGGGCGTGGACTTCTCGCCGGTCGAGCGCGTGCTGCAGATCGGAAGCCCCAAGGGCGTCGCGCGGCTCCTGCAACGCGCCGGCCGCTCGGGCCACGCGCCGGGGCAGGTGAGCCGCGTGACGTGCGTGCCCTCGCACCTCCTGGAGTTCGTGGAATCGGCGGCGGCAAGGCGCGCGGCACTGGCGGGCCGCATCGAGGCGCGTCGCCCGGTGGATCGTCCCCTCGACCTGCTCACGCAGCACCTGGTCACCATCGCCGTGGGCGAGGGTTTCACGGAGGCGGAGATGAAAGCCGAGGTCAGGTCCACGCGGGCATTCCGCGATTTGCGCGACATCGAGTGGCAATGGGCGCTCGACTTCGTCACGCGCGGCGGCGAGGCGCTGAAGGCCTATCCCGAATACCACAAGGTCGTCCGCGGAGAGGACGGCGTCTATCGCGTGCCGGAGCCCGCGATCGCCAAGCGGCATCGCATGTCGATCGGCACCATCGTCTCCGACGCCGCGGTGAACATCCAGTACATGCGCGGCAAGCGGCTGGGCAACGTCGAGGAATCTTTCATCGCTCGCCTCGGCAAGGGCGACAGCTTCATCTTCGCCGGCCAGCTGCTCGAGTTCATCCGCGTGGAGAACATGACCGCCTACGTGCGCCCCGGCCGCCCCGGCTCCGCCGTCATCCCGCGCTGGGATGGCGGCAAGTGCCCGCTCTCGAGCGAGGTGGCGGACAGCATCCGGGAGTTGCTGGAGATGTGGTTGGGGTCAGGCCACTTGGCCCGGCCGCCTGCGGCAGCAGGAATGGCCAAGTGGTCTGACCCCGGTCTGCCGGGGTACGTCCCCGAAATGCGCGCCGTGGATCGCCTCCTGCGCCTGCAGCACGCCTGGTCGCGCGTGCCCAAGCGCCACGAGATGCTGGTCGAGCAGACGCAGACTCGCGAAGGCCACCACATCTTCTTCTATCCCTTCGAAGGCCGGCAGGTGCACATGGGGCTTTCGGCGCTGCTGTCGTACCGCCTCGGCCGCACGCGGGCCGCCACCTTCAGTCTCTCCTTCACCGACTACGGCTTCGAGCTGCTGTCGCGGGAGCGCTTCGAGCTGCTGCCGCTCCTCAAGGCGGGAGTCTTGTCCACGGACAACCTCCTCGAAGACATGCTCGCTAGCCTCAACGCGGCGGAGCTGTCCAAGCGCCAGTTTCGCGAGATCGCGCGTGTGGCAGGCCTGGTCTTCCAGGGCTATCCCGGGCAGCCCAAGACCAACCGGCAGGTGCAGGCGACGAGCGGGCTCATCTGGGAAGTGTTCGCGCGCTGGGATCCGGCCAACCCGCTGCTGGGCCAGGCCGAGCGCGAGGTGCTCGAACGACAGCTCGAATTTTCGCGTCTCGCCGAGGCGCTGCGCCGCATCGCCGCCACGCCCATCCTGCTGCGCCAGACGCACAAGCCTTCGCCTTTCGCCTTCCCGATCATGGTCGGGCGCTTCCGCGAGAAGCTCACGAGCGAGAAGCTCGCCGACAGGGTGAAGCGGATGCAGCTCGAGTTCGACAAGGCCGCGCCCCCGGACGATGTCGGGCAGGGAGATTTGTTTGGATGAAACCTGCAACCACAGAGACCCCAGGGACCACGGAGAAGTACTCTTGCGCGTGTCCATGAGCTGATCGAAGGCACGACATGCGTAGCGTGTCTTTCCTCTTGTGGTCTCGCGTGGTCTCTGTGGTGAAAAAAACTCCAAATGACCGAATGTGAAGTCGCAGGCGAAGCGCTCTTCCTGCTCCCGGAGCGCGTCGCCTTCTGGCCGGCGAAGGGCACGCTCTTCGTGGCGGATTTCCACCTCGGCAAGGCTGCGGCCTTCCGCCGCTCCGGCATCCCGCTTCCCGCGGGCACGACGACCGAGAACGTGGAACGCCTCGATCGCGCCATCGCCCGGACCCGCGCCGAGCACGTGGTCTTCCTCGGCGACTTCATGCACAGCGCCCTCGGCCGAACGCCCCGCACCTTCGAGCGCTTCGCTGCGTGGCGCAGCACGAGGCCCACGCTGCGCCTCACCATCGTGCGCGGCAACCACGACCTGAAGGCGGGCGACCCGCCGGAAGGCTGGGGCGCGCGCTGCATCGAGGCGGGCGAGACGCTGGGCCCCTTCACGCTCAACCACGAGCCCGGCCCCAGCCGCACGGGCTACGCGCTGTCGGGCCACATCCACCCCGCGGTGCGCCTCTCCGGGGCGGGTGAGAAGTCGCTGCGCCTGCCCTGCTTCTGGTTCGGCAAGCGTTATGGCGTGTTACCGGCCTTCGGCGCCTTCACCGGGAATGCCGAGGTGCTGCCGCGCCGTGGCGACCAGGTCTTCGTGATCGCCGAGCAGGAAGTCCTCAAGGTGGCGTGATGCCGCGCCGGGCCAAGCCCGGAACGCCGGCTAACGCTGGGGCGGCCGGATATCCCCGAACCGTGTCCTGAACACGCCGACCCGCCGGTCCTCGAGGAAATGCTCGAGGGTGCGCTTGACCATCGCGAAGGCGAGCTGGTCCCAGGGGATCTCCTCCTCGGTCACGAGCTTCACCTCGAGGCTCTCGATGCCCGGCGAGACGTTCGGATCCACCAGGCGCGCGAGGAACATCATGTACACCTGGCTGATGTTGGGGATCGAGTAGACCGTATAGAGGTCCTGGATCTCGACGTTGGCGTTGGCTTCCTCCATCGCCTCGCGCGCGGCGCCCTCGGCGGCGGACTCGTTGTTCTCCATGAAGCCCGCGGGCAGGGTCCAGAGGCCATAGCGCGGCTCGATGGCGCGCTTGCACATGAGGATCCGCTCGCCGTGGACGGGCAGGCAGCCCACCACGATCTTGGGGTTCTGGTAGTGGACGATGCCGCAGGCGTCGCAGACGGCGCGCTCGAGGCTGTCGCCCTCCGGGATACGGTGTGTGACCGCCGCGCCGCAGGAATTGCAGAACTTGATCAAGGACTTGAAGATGTCATCGGAAACGCGCGGTGGCGCGTTAATCCGTACTTGCCCATGCTACCATAACCCCCTGAAATCTCAGCAGATTCCGCCCCAGATGCGCCTCCTCCGGACCCCCCTTGCCGTCCTGCTCGTCACCCTGGCCGGGACGGCTTTCGCCGCGACCGAAATGCCCTCTCGCGCGGTCCCGTTCACCGGCAATGCGGCCGCCGAAACCTTCCGCGCGCCCGGCCTCGCGGTGCTCGATCGGGTGCAGATCGCCGCTGCCCTGCCCAAGTCCGCGGCTGTCGAGGAACAGGCGGGCGGGCGCCTTCGCGTGGCCACCGTGCGCGAGTTGCCGAAGGCGAAGGTCCTCGAGCAATGGCAGCCGATCCGTGATGGTTTCGTGACGCGGCTTCGAGCCGCCTCCACCGATGCCGAAGGCCTGCGTGTGCGCCTGGAGGTTTCGTCGCTCACTGCACCCCTCGAAATGCGAGCCCAGGGCAGCGATGGCCGCATCGTCGCCATGACCGTGCAGCCCGGCCGCCGCGAAGCGTGGACTCCCTGGACCGAAGGCGACTCGCAGGAGATCGAGCTCTTCAGCCGGGCGCCGCAATCGGTGACGGTCACCTCGCTCCTGCACTTCACCACCTCGCCCACCACGAAGGCCGCGGGCAGCTGCACCATTCCCACGAACTGCACCACCGACAATCCGACGCTCGACGCCGCCATCCGCGAGGCGAAGAAATCGGTGATGCGCATCAACTTCATCGAGGGCGGCTCGGGCTTCCTCTGCACCGCCACGCTGGTGAACAGCCCCTCGGGCCAGCCCTTCGTGCTCACCGCCAACCATTGCGTGAGCAATCCGGAGGTGGCCGCGACGGTCACGAGCTGGTGGTTCTACGACCTCACCGCCTGTGATGCGTCTTCGGGCCTCAATCCGAACCAGGTGCAGCAGGCGAATGGCATGCAGTTCGTGTTCGGCAACCACAACGTGGATTCGACGCTGATGCTCTTGCAGCAGCCCCCTCCCCCGGGGGCGGTCTACGCCGGCTGGAACGCGAACCGCCTCGGCATCGGCGATGCCATCACCAGCATCAGCCATCCCACGGGCGACACCGCGCGCATCGCGCTGGGCGTCAATGGCCAGGAGCTGCGCATCGTCGGGCGTCCCCAGGACATGTACGCCATCACCTTCACGCGCGGGATCATCCAGGGAGGCTCGAGCGGCTCGGGGCTGTTCACGCTCTCGAACGGCGCGCTGCAGTTGCGTGGCGTGCTCTCCGGCACCACCATCCGCAACGGGCCCGGCATGAGCTGCACCAACACCGACGAGAACGCGCTCTATGGCCGCCTCGAGCTCTTCCACCCGCAGATCGATCGCTACCTGCGCAACCAGTCGGTGCCGGCCGATGATGCGCCCAACCGGCCGCAGGAGTTCACTGGCCCGATGGATGCCGCGTCGACCCACATCGACCTGCGCTCCTCGCCGCTCGCCTTCGACGGCCGGCGCATCGATGCGGCGGGCGATATCGACCTCTACCTCTTCTCCCTGAGCGCCCCGGCCGTGGTGAGCGCGTGGACGGAGGGTGCCAACCTCGACACCGTGGGCAACATCCTCGACAGCCAGGGCAACAACCTCGAGGCCAACGACGACGCGCAGACCGCGGACAACCACTTCGGCCTCACGATGCGCCTGGATGCCGGCACGTATTTCGTGCAGGTCGGCCACTTCGACTCCGCCGGAACGGGCAGCTACAACCTTCGCATCCGCGCCGACTCCGTGGACTCGGTCAACCGCACGGCCTTGTGGTGGAACGCGGCGGAGCCCGGCTGGGGCCTTAACGTGAACCACCAGGGCAACAAGATCTTCGCTACGCTCTTCACCTACGACGCCTCCGGCCCGATGTGGCTCGTGATGTCCGATGGCGCGCGGCAAGCGGATGGTTCGTACGAAGGCGCGCTCTATCGCACGGCCGGTTCCGGCCCGTTCGGCCCGGCTACGTCAACCGAGGTGGGCCGCATGCGGATCGCCTTCCAGGGCAACAACGGCGCCACGCTCACCTACAGCGTGAACGGCACGCAGGTCACGAAGGCGCTCACGCGCCAGGAGTTCTCGACCCTCTCCGAGTGCACCTGGTCGGCCTTCGACCGCAGCTTCGAGCAGAACTACCAGGACCTCTGGTCCAATGCCGCCGAACCGGGCTGGGGCGTGAACCTCACCCAGCAGGGCAACACGCTCTTCGCCACGCTCTTCACCTACGATTCCGGCGGGCGGCCGACGTGGCTCGTCATGTCGGCCGGCGCTCCCACGGCGGTCGGCGGCTTCAGCGGCCCGCTTTATCGGACTTCGGGTCCGGTCTTCAACGCCGCTGCCTGGATGCCCGCGACCGCGACGCAGGTCGGCACCATGACCTTCACGCCCTCCAACGGCAACCGGGCCACGCTCACCTGGACCGTCAACGGGCTTGGCAACACCAAGCAGGTGACGCGCCAGGCCTTCGGCGCCGTGAAGCCGCTTTGCGAGTGACGCCGGCGGCCTCCGAGGCCGTCATCGAGTCGATCGACCACGAGGGCGTCGGGGTCGCGCACGTCGACGGCAAGGTCACTTTCATCGATGGTGGCGTGACCGGCGAGCGCGTCATGTTCACGCGCCGACGCAGCCGTGGCCACTTCGACCTGGGCACCGTGACGCAGGTGCTGCGCGAGAGCACCCAGCGCGTGAAGCCGCGCTGCGGCTGGTACGGCACCTGCGGTGGCTGCGCCATGCAGCATGTCGAGCCGCACGCGCAGGTCGCCGCCAAGCAGCGCGTGCTCGAGGACAACCTCGCGCGCATCGGCAAGGTGAAGCCCTCGCAGGTTCTTCCGCCCATCGTCGGCCCGCTCTGGGGTTATCGCAACCGCGCGCGGCTTTCGGTGCACTACGTGGCCAAGAAGGGCGGGGTGCTGGTGGGCTTCCACGAGAAGCGCTCGAGCTTCGTGGCCGACACCGACTCCTGCGAGGTCCTGCCGCCGCACGTGGCGCGCCTGCTGCCGGGGTTGCGCAAGATGTTCACGGGCATGAGGCTGCGCGACCGCATCCCGCAGATCGAGCTTGCCGTCGGCGAGGACGTGACCATCCTCGTGTTGCGCCACCTCGAGCCCATTCCGCCGGAGGACGCGGCGATGCTGCGCGACTTCGCGGAGCGCCACGGCATCCAGTGGTGGCTGCAGCCCAAGGGGCCGGACACCGCGCATGCCTGGTATCCGGAGAAGATGCCGGCGCTCGATTACGCGTTGCCGGAGTTCGGCCTACGCCTCGGCTTCGGGCCCACCGAGTTCACCCAGGTGAACGCGGCGGTGAATCGCGTGCTGGTGAAGCGCGCCGTGGAATTGCTCGATCCGCGGCGGGGCGAGCGCGCAGGGGACCTTTTCTGCGGCCTGGGGAATTTCTCGCTGCCCCTGGCGAGCCGCGGCGCGCAGGTGATCGGCATGGAAGGATCGGCTTCGCTGGTGGCGCGCGCCACGCAGAATGCGCGCGCCAACGGGCTCGAGGGCCAGGCGACCTTCGTCGCGCACGACCTCTACACCGATGCCGAGGGCGCGTTGCGGCGCCTGGGTCCCGTGGACAAGCTGCTCATCGATCCGCCGCGGGATGGCGCGCTCGAGATCTGCAAGGCGCTGCCGGATTCCGGCGCGCCTTCGCGCATCGTCTATGTTTCCTGCAGCCCGGGCACGCTCGCGCGCGACGCGGGTGTGCTCGTGAACGTCAAGGGCTACGAGCTCGTTTCGGCGGGGGTAGTGAACATGTTCCCGCACACCGGGCACGTGGAGTCGATCGCACTCTTCAGGCGCCCCTGAGGGCGTTACTTCTTCAGGAGCGAGCGCTGCTGCTGCACGAGGTCGGGACGGTCGGAAATGATGCCGTCGACGCCCATTTCGAGCAGCGCGCGGATCTTCGCGGGATCGTTCACCGTCCAGGGAATCACCACCAGGCCGAGCGAGCGCGCTTCCGCGAGCAGCTGCGGCGTGAGCGTCGCGTGGTCCGGAGCCCAGATGCGCCCCCCCGCCGCCTTGACCGCGCGCGGGACCGAGCCTTCATGCGCCTCCGGGTCGAAGCCTGCCAGGAAAGGCGATCCTTCGACGCCACCCCGTCGCGCCGCGACCGAGCGCGCGTTGTTGAGGTACATGGTGCGGATCTCCGGCGCCTCCTTCTGGATGAGCTGCAACGTGCGCCAATAGAAGGACTGCACCATCGTGCGTTCGGCCATGCCGGCCTTGCGGATTTCCGCGATGGCCATGCGCGTGAACTCGTCCGGATCGCGCGTGGCGGCCGGCTGGAACGGCGTGAGCTTGGTCTCGCAGTCGATGTTCACCTTGGTGTTGCCGGACTTCTTGACCAGGTCGAAAAGGTCCGTTAGCCGCGGGATGCGCGCGCCATCGACGGGGACCTGGTCGGGGAATTGCCTCGCGTATTCGGTTCCCGGCTTGATGCGGCCCACGTCGTACTTCTGCAGCTCGTCGAAGGTGAGCTCCGCGATCGCCGGTCCGCGCTGCTCGAGCCACTTGCCGTCCGGTCCGCGCGTGATGTCCGGGTTGAGCCAGAGGTCGTGGTAGAGCACGATCACCCCATCGCGGGTGATCGCCATGTCGCATTCGATCGTGTCCACGCCGAGGTCGAGCGCCTTCTGGAAGCCGGGAAGGGTGTTCTCCGGGAGCAGGCCGCGGGCGCCGCGATGGCCCTGCAGGTCGAAGGCGAGCGAGGAAAGTGCAGCGAAGCAGGTGAGGGCGGCGAGTACGGTCTTCATGGGGTCAGAAGCGATGGCGCTTGAGCTGGGTGGTGCGTCCGTTGGGCAAGGTCATCAGCGCCGTATCGGGTCCGCTGAAGGTGATCGAGAGCGGCGCCACGTTGCTGTCGGTGCGTGAATTCTGGCGCCATGCCCCGGTGAGCGCCTGGCCGCCGGAGTAGCTCCACCAGTTGCCCTGGAACTGGCGCGCCGTTTCCGTGCCGCCGATGGGGCCCACCGTGAGATACCACACCGGATCGCCGCGGTCGTCGTACATATAGCCGGCGATGTCGAGGGTGCCGCCCTGCCACTCCATGAAGAAGCCGCGGCCGGACTCCTGCTCGTTCCACCACCAACCGTTCTCGGGCTGCCCCGCGACGGGCGGGCGCGTGAGCCCGTCGGGCACGATGTTGAAGCGCTGGATCGGGACGGTTCCGCCGGGCCACACGAGTGTCCCGGTGGAACCGTTGTTGAACGTGAGCGTCATCGGACCGAGGTTGGCGAGCGTGGGCGAGCGCGAGTACGCGCCACCCAGCGTCTGGCCGCCGCTCGCCGCCAGCAGATCGCCGTTGTAGAGGGAGCCTTCCAGCGAGACCGGGCCGGTGGAGACGTACCAGTTGGACCGTCCGGACACGTCATACAGGAACGAGGCGAAGAACATGTTGTTGCCGCGCACCTCGAGCGAAAACCCCCGCCCGTCTTCGAGCGGGTTCCACCACCAACCCGTCTGGGGCGCCTTGGGCTCGCAGGTAAGCGATCCCGGAATGGTCACGGCAGCGCGGTTGACGCCCGTGTTGATCATCGTGGTGGCGCTGGGCCCATAGCCCACGAAGAACGTGGCCCCGGAGACGTTGCCGGTCGGCACGCCGTTGAGGATCGATACCGAGGCGCCCTGCGCGCCCAGCACGCTGGTCAGGTAGGCCGCGAGGTTCGCCGAGGTCACCGCCACCATCTGCCCCGCCGCGTTGAGCTGTGCGAGGACGCATGCAATGGGGGTATCGGCTTTGGTCTCCGTGCGTGCATAGCCGATCTTCATCGTCTCCCGGGTGTCCGCGCCGGAAACGATCGTGGCGGGCGCCAGCGCGAAGACGAACACGCTGCCGTTCTTGCCGACGTCTTCCGGGCGGTACAGGATGTCCGCGCTCGCAGTCGCGGAAGTCGGCGTGATGCTCGCGTGCACCGTCATCGGGAAGACCGGCGCCGAGGTCTTGATCTTCACGTTGGCGGCGGTGATGTAGCGCGCGGTGTTGGTCGCGCCCGGCAGCCCCGCGACAGTGCGCGTATCGACGATGGCGTTGAAGGACGTGGTCAACGTGTAGTCCTCGCCCGGCAGGAAGGCGCTGGCGGGGACCGTGTAGGTCATGAAGCTCTGGTTCGGCGTATCCGAGGAGCGCTGCAGGAAGCCGGGACATTCGGTGATCACGTTCTGGAAGGGAATGAGGAAGCCCGGACCTCGGAAGAACGAGCAGATCACGGAGTTGCGAAAGGTGCCGTAGCCCACGAAGGTATTCGTGGTCACGGTGAGGGGCTGGTCCTGGTCGAGGCGGTAGTAGCCGTCAACCCAGCGCCCGCCGGCCAGCGTGACCACGGGGACCACGGGGTAAGAGCCGCCGTTCAGGTTGAGCGGAACCTGGTTGCCGTTCACCGAAAAGGTGTAGGTGCCGTCGCCGAAAAGGCCGTTCACCGTCGAAAGCGAATCGGTCACGAAATCCACGCCGCCCGTTCCCCAGCGCCAGCCGTTGTCGCCCGGGTTGTAGACCAGCGTCCCGTTGTTGTGCTGCGGACCCAGCGCGCCGAGGTTGAAGGGCCCGGTGACGACCGGCGAGACAATGCCGCCGATGCCTATGCCATCCACATCGGCGTTGAAGTAAGCGGTTATGGGGGTCGTCGTGGCGGGCCCTGTCTGCAGATGGGTCACGCCTTTGCGGAGGTAGACACGCGTGACCTGCGCGGTTGCGTGGGACGCGGCCAGGACGAGGACGACGATCGACGCGACGAGACGAACGGACATTGGCCACCCTGAATTCGATTATTGGTATTGAACCCGCCGCTATAGTGCCCGTCGGCGGAGGGTGGCGCATCCGCCAACTGTCCTAGGCGCAAATAAAAAGGGCGCCCGAAGGCGCCCCGAAGTGGCTGTCCGGCCACTCAGTCGTTGTTGCCCCCGAAGATCCCCAGGAGCGCCAGGAGGTTGGCGAACACGTTGTAGACGCTGAGATAGATCCCCAGCGTCGCCGTCACGTAGTTCGTCTCGCCGCCGGTGATGATGCGGTTGATGTCGTACATGATGAACGCCGAGAAGATGGCGATCGCCACGAGCGAGATCACGATCATCAGCGCCGGGATCTGCATGAAGATGTTCGCGAAGGCCGCGACCAGCAGCATGATCATGCCGATGAACAGGAACTTGCCCAGGGGCGCGAGATCGCGCTTGATCGTGCCCGCGACGGTGGCCATGGTGGCGAAGATCGCCGCCGTGCCGCCGAAGGCGAGGCCGATCAGCGTAGCGCCGTTCGAGAAGCCCAGCACCGCGCCCAGCAGGCGCGAGAGCATGAGGCCCATGAAGAACGTGAACGCAAGCAGCAGCGCCACGCCCCAGCCGCTGTTCTTGGTCTTCTCGATGGCGAAGAAGAAGCCGAACGCTGCCGCGAGGAAAACCACGAAGCCGATCGCGGGGTTGGCGGCGAAAAAGGTGAAGCCCGTCTTCACGCCGATCCACGCGCCGAGCACCGTCGGCACCATGGACAGCGCGAGCAGGAGGTAGGTGTTGCGCAGGACCCGGTTCTGGGCCAGTGCCAGCGTGCCGGACGCTTGCTGCGCCATCAACGGGGTTTGCGGTTGCATTCGATGGACTCCTTGCGAATATGAGCAGGCCCAAATGGACCCACGGTTAGAGTATGGGAGGAGGCGGGCAGTTTCAAGCCCTGCAGCAATTATTTCCATTGCCTGCCGCATTATAGCCCATTGATTTTGTTAGAATTTTGCTTGCTGCATGCAGGGTTGGCCGACGGCTGCCGCTTCTGGCCAGCGCGGGGCGCACTAACCTTCAGGTTACGTGCGCACCAAAGCCGGCAGTTGGATTTGCAACGGTGAAGGATGGAGGGTTGGCCGAGCGGTTTAAGGCACCGGTCTTGGCGCTGGCCGCTTCTGGCCAGCGCGGGGCGCACTAACCTTCAGGTTACGTGCGCACCAAAACCGGCAGTTGGATTTGCAACGGCGAAGGATGGAGGGTTGGCCGAGCGGTTTAAGGCACCGGTCTTGAAAACCGGCAGGGGCGCAATCCCCTCGTGAGTTCGAATCTCACACCCTCCGCCAGGAACTCTCTCTCAGCATTCGCGCAGCATCACGGGTCCTTCCACCAGATTTCCCAGCAATGCGACGGCGTCTCCCCTCCCTGAACGCGCTGCGTGCCTTCGAGGCGAGCGCACGTCACGAGAGCTTCACCGCCGCGGCCCTGGAGCTTTTCGTCACGCAGGGCGCGGTGAGCCAGCAGGTCAAGGGTCTCGAGGACGAGCTGGGGCTGCGCCTTTTCAGCCGCGATGGCCGCAAGCTGCGCCTCACCGAAGCCGGCCGCAGCTACCTCGAGGTCGTCCGCGACGCCTTCGACCGGCTTTCGGCGGGCACCGAGCGTTTGCTCCAGCGACAGTCCACGGGCGTGCTCAACGTGAGCACCTCGCCCAACTTCGCGACGAAGTGGCTCGTGCATCGGTTGGGCCGCTTCTCCGAAGTGCATCCCGAGGTCGAGCTGCGAATAAGCGCCTCCATGCATCACGTCGATTTCGCGAGGGAGGACATCGACATCGCGATCAGGCACGGCGACGGCACCTGGCCCGGGCTGCACGTGGCCAAGCTGTGCGAAGAAGAGATCTTCCCGGTCTGCGCCCCGTCCCTGGCCAGGGGCCGTCGCGCCCTCAAGGCTCCCGAAGACCTTGCGCACCATCGACTCCTGCACGTGAACGATGCGACGCATTGGAGCCGCTGGCTCGAGCACTTCCGCGTGAAGGGTGTCGACGGCACGCGAGGAACGGTGCTGAGCCAGGCCAGCATGGCGATCGATGCGGCGATCCAGGGCCAGGGAGTGGCGATGGCGCGCACGGCGCTTGCCGCCTGGGACATCCTCGGAGGGCGGCTCGTGCGCCCGTTCCACCAGGCCATGGCAGCGCCTTTCGCGATGTGGATCGTGTGCCCCAAGGCCACTGCGGAGCTGCCCAAGATCGCGATGTTCCGGCAGTGGCTGCTCGCCGAGGCGCGGGCCGATTCGGAGGCTTTGCGGCGCTCGCGGACCAGAAAGCCAAGGTAAATGAAGCCGGCTCCGCCGCCGGTTCATTAGCGCAGCTGGGGCAATCCCCAGGAAAAAACGTTTGAAGCGTTGGTCGCCTAGCGGCATGATCCGCGTCATTCCACGCCGGGCCATCGCAGACGCCCGGCGAAGCCAAGGCGCGTCGCCCAAGTGCTGCTGAAGGTCCGGAAAGCCGGATCCTGGAGACCGCCATGCGCTACCAACTCAAGCAGATCCACTGCCGCCCGTGGACCCTCAGCGGGCTTTCGCTGCCGCTCATCGAGAGCCATTACGAGAACAACTACGGCGGCGCCCTGCGCAAGCTGAACGCCATCACGGCGCAGCTCGAAGCGCTCGATTTCACGACGGCGCCGGGTTTTGCGCTGGCAGGGCTCAAGCGCGAGCAGCTGGTCGCGCTCAACTCCACGCTGCTGCACGAGCTCTATTTCTCGAACCTCGGTGGGGACGGGGTCGCCACTGCGGCGATGCGCGAGGCGCTCGCCCGCGATTTCGGCTCCTACGAGCGGTGGCGTGAGGAGTTCCTCGCCATGGGCTATGCGCTGGGCGGCGGATCGGGCTGGGTGCTGCTTGCGTACGTGCCGCGAGACGGGCGCCTCATCAACCAGTACGCGGGTGAGCACACGCAGGCGGTGGCGAGCGGCGTGCCCATCCTCGCCCTCGACATGTACGAGCACGCCTACCACATGGACTTCGGCGCCAACGCCAAGGCGTATGCCGAAACCTTCCTGCGCAACGTGAGCTGGAAGGCGGTGCAGGACCTCTATGAGGACGCCACGCGCGTATCGCCGCCACGCCCGCTGGTGCAGGAGGAGTTTTCCGACGTGCCTGGAATCGGCGTGGAGGAAGTGAAGGCGCTCGTGGATTCGGGCGCGCCGGTGCAAATCGTGGATGCGCGGCCGCTCCACTTCGTCTCCCGCACCCATGACATCGCGCAAGGGGCAACGTGGCGCGATCCCGAGCGCGTCCAGCAGTGGATCGGCGAGCTCTCGAAGGAGCAGCCCGTGGTCGTCTACTGTGCCTATGGGTTCCATGTCGGCTGCCGCACCGCGCGCGTCTTGCGCGAGGCGGGTTTCGACGCCCGCTACATGACGGCAGGCCACTCGGGCTGGAAGGCGCTGGGCGCGCCGATCAAGATGACTTAGTGGACCGAGGTTGCGTGAATTGCGTCGCCGTCACTCGCCGCCCTTTAGCCTGCTTTGGCTTGCCCAAGCACCTGTAGCGACCGCTCCAACTTGTTGTTAGAAGGCAGAACGGCCACTGTGTCGATGTAGAAGTCAAGGGTCGGTCTCGTACTGGACTAAAACACCGACCACTGCTTCCTCGTCCGGTAGAAGCCAGACGTGGCGAGCCGTTATCCCTGCCTCGAAGTCGAGAAGCATCCATAGTGGGACTTCCCGCGAGAAAGTGGAAACCCTGCCTGCGCCGCCTGTCGCAGCGCTCGACCAGGGCGGCCGATCATCAGCCCTGTTGATGAAAATAGCTGCACTGAAGCAGCAATAAGATTCGTTTTACTTGGCCACTACCGGCGTCCAGCATGGAGCTTCATCAGGAGAACATCCATGCAAACGCCCGCAAGCATTCGTGGCCATCCGGTCCACGCGATGATGGTGCCGATCGTGATCGGCGGCTTCATCTTCTCCTTCGCCTTCGACATCGTCCGGGTCGCATCGGGCTCCACGACGCCCTGGCTGGCCCTTTCCTATTACACGATGCTGGCGGGCATCGTGGGAGGCATCGCCGCCGCGCTGCCAGGGCTTATGGACATGCTGTGGCTTCCTGCGGGGCCGGTGAAGAGAACGGCGCTCGTGCACATGGCGCTCAACTTCGCGATCGTGGGCATGTTTTTCTGGAATCTCACGATACGCCACGAAAACCCGCGGGACCTGACGCTGCCGACGACGTTGTCGCTCATCGCGATCCTCCTGCTCGCCGTGTCGGGCTGGCTGGGAGGAAAGATGGTTTTCGAGGCAGGGGTCGGTGTGCGCACTGAGCCCGCGCGACAGCCCGGAGCGCTGAAATGAAGACGCTCGTCATTGGGTTGCCGGTGGTCATCGCCTGCCTCATCGCATCCGCGCTGGCCGTCGGGTGCGTCGTCCTCGCCAACGCTGGTCTGTGATTTCCTCGAGGAGAACGAACATGAAATTCCAGGACAGGCCGACCTTCGGCTGCAAGATATGGGCGAATGCCGCCATCGTGGGCGTCACCTTGGCGTTGGCCTCGTGCGGCGAAATTCCGCAGGACGGTCCGAAGCCCTTCGCGGGCGAGGATGAGATCCGGTCTTACGCGGGAAGCACGTTCAAAGGCGACCAGGCGCTCTACGAGAAGACTCTGGCCGAGCGCGCCAGGACGCAGGACGAGTACTTGATCACGGGCGATGCGAAGAAGTAGGCGTTACGGCCGATGATCGAGCTGTAAGTGGGCGCCTACGACGAATCAAGCGTTCGGCCCCTGTCGCTCTTGCCAGGCATTGCGCACACTCCATTCCACTCTCACCCAGGAGGCAAAGTGGAAGAATCGAGCAACTGGCGCCTCATCGACACCGGCGCAAGTGGTGCCCCCGCGCGGATCCAGCTCGAGACGCCGGGCCGCGAAGCCCAGGCGTTCAACGAGTCGGAGCTTGCGGCGACGATTCGCATCCTTCGCATGCAGTGCCAGGACACGACCGAATACGAGAAGGGATTCCAGGCGCTCATCGCCCGGGCCGACTCGAAATAGCCGGAGCTCGATCCGGCTCAGCGTGAAGCGCCCCTGCGCTTCACCTGGACGTGCAGTCTGCGCGGGGCTTGCGGGAAGTACTTCAACAGCGCCGAGTAATGCCAGTCCCCGCCCGATTCGCCGCGCCGCCACTCGAGGCGATCTATTCACGTCCTCGGCTGAAAGCGCGCAACCGACGCGAGCCACAGGCGGGCTCGCGCGATCCATCGCACGCTTCGACGCGCGATAATTGCGGGTAGGCAAGGCTAAAAGTCGTGGCGATGGAAGCCATCTGACAAAATGCGCGGACGGCCGACTATCGGAAACGCACAGGGCGCGATCGTCGGAAAAAGCCGACGTCTCGCCATGATCGAGGAAGCGCCCCCGATGCAACGCCCACCACCACGCCGTGACCGGTTCACTTTCGACGTCGAGAAGGAACTGGACGAGGTCATCGGCCAGTTCGAGGATCGCCGCGGCTCGCGGCTGCAAAGATGGGGACGGATCCTCGGGCGCGTGCTGCTCGGCGCAAGCCTCGCCATGGCCGCCGCGGCGGCAGTCATATATACGTTGCATTCCCACGTGCGGCAGGCGCAGATCGCGCCGCCCAAGCCGGGTTCGGCCAAGCCCGTGCCGGTGCAGATCATCCCGGAGCGCAAGTAGCGCAAAATGCACGCGGAGTTTCCCAACCAGCGGAGGAAAACATGGAAAAGCAGGAGAGATTCGCCCTTGCCGTGCAGCTCGCGGCCCCCCACGTCGACTTCAAGGCGTCGGGCAATCCCGCGCTCGGCACCAACAACGCCGCCTCGCGCATCGTCCAGGCCTACGAGGCGATCCTGAAGGCCGAGCAACTGATCGAGCAGCGCGCCGCCGCGACGGCGTGAGCCGCTCGCGTGTTAAGTTAAGCCCCGTGAGTAAAAGGTTCCACGGGAGGCAGTGATGGTTCGCGCGATGTTGCTCGCGGCTGCGCTGGCGGCGGCGCTGCCCGCGGCGGCGCAGGATGCGAAAGCCTGGCTGGAGTCCCAGGGGCTGGAAGCCGCCGCCGAAGTGAAGCCCTTCCAGGACCTGGAGATCGCGGTCGCGAAAGTGAAGGGCGCCACCGATGCGAAGGCGGCCGAGGAGCGTGTTGTCGTGCTCAAGAACGGCAAGCCGCTGTGGCAGACGACCCCGAAGGAGACCGATCCCGGGTCCAGGTGGACGGTGCACTCCATCGGCCGCGACCTGGACGGGGACAAGAATCCCGACCTGCACCTGTCGAGCTTCAGCGGCGGCGCGCACTGCTGTACCACGCACCAGGTGCTGCGGTTGAAGCCGCAGGTGCGGCGCATCGCGGTGTACTCGGCGGGCAATGTCGGCGGCGGCGAGTTCATCGACGTGCAGGGACGCAAGAACCCGGTGATGATCTCCGCGGACGATTCTTCGGCCTTCGCCTTCGCCCCCTACGCGAACTCCTATTTCCCGGTTGTGATCCTGGAAGTGGGGCAGAAGGGCCGCCTGCAATTCGCGCGCGACCTCATGCAGTCGCGGCTCCCGGGCCAGCCGCCGCCCATCTGCACCGCGCCCGAAGGCAGCGCCAACCTGTGGCTGAAGGAGCGCTGCGGCGAGTACTCGAGCGCTCGCCGCCAGGAACGCACGCGGCAGATCAAGGCACGCCTCGCGGCGGTGAAGTCGAGCCGCTCGGCCGAGAAGCTCAAGTGGGAGGACTACTTCGAGAACGGCGTGCTCGCTGCGGTCTCGGCGGAGATGAACCGCTACGCATACACCGGCCACGGCCACGCGGGCATGAACTGGCTGGAAACGGTATGGCCCGGCAACGACGCGATCAAGGTGCGCTTCGTGAACACCTTGCGGCAGACGCAGGCGAAAAGCGTGTTCGCGGAGGACTTGAAGGGGTTGGCGGCGAACTGAGAGGCAGGGACGAGGGATGAGGGCTAGCTGACGCCCGCTCTCGCCCGCTCCAGGAATTCCCGCGTCGCCGCTGCGGACATCGGGCGCGCCAGCAAGTAGCCCTGCGCGAGGCGGCAGCCGAGCCGCTCGAGCTCGCGCAGTTGGTGCTCGGTCTCCACACCCTCGGCGACCACCTCCAGGCCCAGGCTGCGTGACATCGCCACGATCGCGGTGACGATCGCGGCATCGTCGCGGTTCTGCGTGAGCCCGCTCACGAACGACTGGTCGATCTTCACCGTATCGATCGGCAGGCGCTTGAGGTACGCGAGGCCCGAGTAGCCGGTGCCGAAGTCGTCGATCGCGATGCCCACGCCCAGGGCTGCGATCTGGTCGAGCGCCGCCCGTGCTTCGCCCGCGCCCTCGATGATCACGCTCTCGGTGACCTCCAGCTCGATGAGCCCGGGCTCGATCGCCACCTCCTCGATGATGCGGCGCAGGCGCTCGACGAAGTTCTGCCGCGCGAGCTGGCGCGCCGAGACGTTCACCGCCACGCGCACCGGCCGCCCGAATGCCTGCCAGGTGCGCGCCTGGCGCAGGGCCTCGCGCAGGACCCATTCGCCGACCGGGACGATCAGGCCGGATTCCTCGGCGGCGGTGATGAACTCCGCCGGCGAGACCATTCCGCGCTCCGGCATGTTCCACCGCAGCAGCGCCTCGAAGGCCGCGACCGAGCGGTCTCCCAGATCGAAGACCGGCTGGAAATGCAGCTCGAACTCGCTGCGCTCGGCCGCGCGACGCAGCGAGTTCTCCAGCGACAGGCGCTGCTGGGCCGCCACGTTCATGTGCTCGGTGAAGAACTGGAAATTCGCGCGACCCGAATCCTTGGCGTGGTACATCGCCGTATCGGCGTGCCGCATGAGCGTCTCGGCGTCGGTGCCATCCGAGGGATAGAGGCTGATGCCGATGGACCCGGCCACGTGCACGTCGTTGCCGTGGAGGTGGAACGCATGCCCCAGGACCTCCAGGATCTTGGTCGCGACTACCGAGGCGTCGGAGGCCTGGTCGATGCCGGGGATCACGATCACGAATTCGTCGCCGCCCACGCGCGCTACCGTGTCGCCCTCGCGCACGCAGACCAGGATGCGGCTCGCGACCGATTGCAGCAGGCGGTCGCCGAACTGGTGTCCCAGCGAATCGTTGATGGTCTTGAAGCGGTCGAGGTCGATGAAAAGCACCGCGATCTGGCGGCCGGCGCGGTGCGCGTGCGCGATGGCCTGGCCGATGCGATCGCGCAGCAGCACCCGGTTGGGCAGGCCGGTGAGCGCATCGTGGTGCGCCATGTGCGCGATTCGCTGCTCGGCGAGCTTGCGCTCGGTGATGTCCATGGCGACGCCGATGACGCGTTGGGCGCGCCCGTCGGACCCTCGATGGACCTGCCCCCGGTTCGCCACCCAGTGCACGGAGCCGTCCGGCCAGACGACGCGGTAATCGAGCATGAAATCGGAGCCTTGTCGCAGGGCGTGGCGGAAGGTAGCCTGGAATAGCTCGCGGTCCTCGGCGTGCATCGCCTCCTGCAGCACGCGGTAATCGACCGGCGCGGCGTCTCGCGGACGGCCGAAGAGCGTGCCCAGCCCTTCGGAGTAGTCGAAGCGGTCGGTATCGCACTCCCAGTACCACATGCCGAGTTGTGCCGCCTCCATGGCGAGGCGAAGCTGCGCCTCGCTCTGGCGCAACGCGGCCTCCGCCTGCTTGCGCCGCGAGATGTCCGCGATCATCACCATGGTGCCTTCGACGGACCCGTCTGCGCCATGCAACGGGGACATCGTGAGGGAAACATCGAGCAGGCGGCCATCGCGCGCCATGCGCTGGGTCTCCTCGATCCAGATGGTCTCGCCGGCCCTCGCGCGCAGGCGCAGGCGTTCGGTCTCCTCGCGCAGCGGCTCGGGCACGATGCTCGCCACGGTTCCCAGCACCTCGGATTCCTTCCAGCCGAACATGCGCTCGGCCGAGGGGTTCCAGATGATCACGCGGCGCTCGCGGTCGCGAGCGACGATGGCGAGCGGCGCGGCCTCGATCACGGCGCGCAGGCGCTCGTTGCTCTCGTGCGTGGCCGCCTCGAGCTGCTTCCTCTGCGTGATGTCCACGATCACGCCGACCAGCCCGGCCACCGCACCCGAGGGATCGAAGAACGTGGCCTTGTTCACGATCACGTCGCGCGGCACGCCCTCCCTCGAGGCGAAATGCGCCTCGTAGGCCTGGCTGCCGGGCTTGTCGAAGAGCTGGGCGTCGAACGAGATCGACTTGTTCGCGAGATCGCCCGGCATGATGTCCATGACCCTGCGCCCGACGATCTGCTCGCGCGCGAGGCCCACGTATTCCTCGAAGGCATGGTTGCAGCCGAGATAGATGCCCTGCGGGTCCTTGAAGAACACCGGGTTCGGGATCGCCTCGATGAGCTGCTGGGTGAAGGAGAGCTGGGTGCGAAGCTCCCGCGTGGCCACTTCGGCGAGCGCGACGGCCTCGCTGCGGCGGCTGACGAGGCTTCGCAGGATGCCGTAGAGAAGGAGCGATACCGTGAGCCCTGCCAGCAACACGAGCAGGGGCAGCGGGCGCAGGTGCGGCGCCATGTCGGGATCGCTCTCGAACTCGAAGCCCCAGTGGCGGCCCGCCACCGGCAAGTCGATCAGCTCGCGCGCGCGCCATTCGAAGCGCCCGGGCTCGCGATCGTCGAGGAATGGGCCCGGCGTCTGGTACATGCGGGTCTGCTCGGAGAGCGGCTCGATGGCGCGGTCGAGCGCGCCGCGGTCGTGCAGGCGCATGCGCAAGCCCTGCACCACCGGATCGGCGAGCATCGCCGCCATCATGTCGTCCACGCGCAGGACCACGTTCACGAAGCCGTTTAGCGCATCGCGCCGTTCGGAAACCGTGGTCGGGCGTTTCATCCCGTACACCGGAAGGTAGATCACGAGGCCGTAGCTCGCGCGGGGTTCCTGGGCCAGGCGGTAGCGGCCGGTCATGACGGGCGCGCCCGTGTCGCGCGCGCGCTCGGCCGCATCGCGGGCCTGGCGCATGCGGATGTCGAGCCCGAAGGCGGCCTCGTTGCCGGCGAGCGGCTCCAGGAATTCGATCACCCAATACTCGTCGCGCCGTCCCTCGGGGTGGATATCGAAATCCGGATACCCGTTCGGATCGAGCGTGCGGTCGGCGCGGACCCGTGCGACGTACGTCCAGCGCCTGCACGCCCGGCTGCCGGCGGCCCACGTCCAGGCCCGCAACGTAGGTATGGAAATCGAGCCGCGAGAGCTGCTGCTCGTGGTTGGCCATGGCGTCGAGGCCGTACAGCAGGTCGATGTAGCGCTGGATGCGCCGCTCGACAGCCGAGGCGGCGATCTGCGCCTTCGCCTCGAACTCCCGCTGCAGCTGGCTTTCGACCGCCCTTCCCACCAGGTACCAGGCCGCCAGCGTGGCAGCCACGCCACAGACGAGGGCGACCAGGGCGACGCTCTGTGGCCGGAGGTGTTCCTTCATTCGGAATCGAGGGTGGGCCGGGATAGAATAGCCGCTTTTGTCCGCAACGAACCCGTGTCACTGATCGTCCAGAAGTACGGCGGCACCTCCATGGGCAGCCCCGAGCGCATCCGCGAGGTCGCCCGCCGCGTCGCACGCTTCGCCGCCGAGGGCCACCAGCTCGTGATCGTGCCTTCGGCCATGGCCGGCGAGACCAATCGCCTTCTTGGGCTCGCAAAGGAGCTCAATCCCGAAGCCACGCCGCGCGAGCTGGATGTCGTCGCCTCGACCGGCGAGCAGGTGTCGATCGGCCTGCTGGCGATCGCGCTGCAGGCGCTGGGCCTGGAAGCGCGCAGCTACACCGGCTGGCAAGTGCCGATCACGACCGACATGGCGTACACCAAGGCGCGCATCCTCAAGATCGAGGACCAGCGCATCCGCGCGGACCTCGCCGCGGGCCGCGTCGTGATCGTGGCGGGTTTCCAGGGGATCGACGAGGCCAACAACATCACGACGCTTGGGCGCGGCGGCTCCGATACCACCGGTGTCGCGTTGGCCGCGGCGTTGAACGCCGACGAGTGCCAGATCTATACCGACGTGGACGGGGTGTACACCACCGACCCGCGCATCGTGCCGGAGGCGCGGCGACTGGACACGGTGACCTTCGAGGAGATGCTCGAGCTGGCTTCGCTCGGCTCGAAGGTGCTGCAGATCCGCTCGGTGGAATTCGCCGGCAAGTACAAGGTGAAGCTGAGGGTGCTGTCGTCGTTCACGGACGTGAGCTCGACCGACATGGGCACCCTCATCACGTTCGAGGAAGACGAAACCATGGAACAGGCCATCATTTCGGGCATCGCGTTCAACCGCGACGAAGCCAAGATCACCGTGCTCGGCGTGCCCGACAAGCCGGGCATAGCCTTCGGCATCCTCGGGCCCGTGGCCGAGGCGAACATCGACGTGGACATGATCATCCAGAACGCGTCCACGCAGGGTCTCACCGACTTCTCCTTCACGGTGCATCGCAACGAATACAAGCGCGCGATGCAGATCCTGGAAACGAAGGTGCAACCCGCCATCTCCGCGCGCGGCATCGTGGGGGACGACCGCATCGCAAAGGTCTCGCTTGTGGGCATCGGCATGCGCACGCACGCCGGCATCGCCTCGCGCATGTTCAAGGCGCTCGCCGACGAGGGCATCAACATCCAGATGATCTCGACTTCCGAGATCAAGACCTCCGTGGTGGTGGACGAGAAGTACATGGAGCTCGCCGTGCGCGTCCTGCACCGCACCTTCGAGCTCGACAAGCCGCCCACGCAGGAGAACATGAAGCCATGAGGCGGCTCCTCCTCACCTTGATGATGGCGGCGACGATGGCCCAGGCCCAGGAAGACCCCTACCTCTGGCTCGAGGACGTGACCGGCGAGAAATCCATCGCCTGGGTGAAGGCGGAGAACGCGCGCACGCAGCCGGTGCTGGAGGCCACGCCCGAATACAAGGAGCTTTACGACCGATTCCTCGCGATCTACACGTCGCGCGAGCGCATTCCCTCGGTCGTGAAGCGCGGCGACTATCTCTACAACTATTGGCAGGACGCGACCTATCCAAGAGGCGTCATCCGCCGCACCAGCTCGCCGAGTATCGCAAGGCCGAGCCCGCCTGGGAAACGGTGCTCGACATCACCAGGCTCTCGGCCGAGGAGAAGCAGCCCTGGGTCTACAAGGGCGTGACCTGCCTCTATCCCGAATACCGCCGCTGCCTCGTCTCGCTCTCCCGCGGTGGCGCCGACGCGGTCGAAGTGCGCGAGTTCGACAACGTCGCCAAGGCGTTCGTGAAGGACGGCTTCTTCCTGCCCGAGTCGAAGGGTGGCGTGGCGTGGCGCGACGCCGACACGATCTATGTCTCGCGCGACTTTGGTCCCGGCACGCTCACCAAGTCCGGCTATGCGCGGGTGGTGAAGGAATGGAAGCGCGGCACGGCGCTCGCCGAGGCCAAGACGCTCTTCGAGGCGAAGGAGGACGACATCGGGGCATGGCCCACGGTTGTGAACGAGCCCGGGCGCAAGTACGAGATCATCTCGCGCGTCATCAGCACCCGCTTCCAGGAGGAGCACATCCGCCGCGGTGACCGCTGGGTGATGCTGGAGACGCCGCGCGATGCGGCGGTGGCCACCTTCAACGGCATGCTGGTGGCGCGGCTTCGCAGCGACTGGAAGCCGGCGGAGCGCACCTTCAAGGCGGGCTCGCTCGTCTCCACCGACCTGGACAAGTTCATCGCCGGCGGGCGCGACTTCGAGGTGGTGTTCGAGCCCTCGGAGCGCGTGTCCCTGCAGGCATTCACCGTGACCCGCAATTACCTGTTGCTGGACATCCTCGACAACGTGAAGGGGCGCGTGGAGGAGGCGCGGCTGGATGGCGGCAAGTGGAAGCTGCGGCCCGTGGCCGTGCCGCCGATGGCGTCAATCGGGCTATCCGCCTACGACCGGGAAGTGAACGACGACTATTGGATCACGATCACGAGCTTCCTCGAACCTTCCAGCCTGTCGCTCGGGCACGCGGGCCGCGATGAGCGCGAGAAGTTGAAGTCGCTCCCGGCGTTTTTCGACGCCCAGGGGCTGAAGGTCGAGCAATACGAGGCGACCTCGAAGGACGGCACGCGCATTCCGTATTTCGCCGTCATGCGCGAGAACGCGAAGCTGGACGGCAAGAACCCCACCATCGTCTATGGGTATGGCGGCTTCGAGATCTCGCAGTCGCCCTCCTACAGCGCCAACGTTGGCGCGGCCTGGCTCGAGAAGGGCGGCGTCTGGGTGCTTGCGAACCTTCGCGGCGGCGGGGAGTTCGGCCCGGCGTGGCACCTCACGGCGCGTCGCGAGGGTCGGCACAAGACGCATGACGATTTCATCGCAGTGGCCGAGGACGTGGTGAAACGCGGCATCAGCTCACCGCGGCACCTGGGTATCTATGGCGGAAGCCAGGGCGGCCTGCTGGTCGGCGCCACCCTCATCCAGCGGCCCGAGCTCTTCCGCGCGGCGGTCGCGACGGTCCCGCTCTTCGACATGAAGCGATACCACAAGCTGCTCGCGGGCGCCTCCTGGATGGGCGAATACGGCAATCCCGACGACCCCAAGGACTGGGAGTTCATCTCGAAGTATTCGCCCTACCAGAACGTCGTGAAGGGCAGGAAGTATCCCAAGCTCTTCATCGCGACCACCACGCGCGACGACCGCGTGCACCCGGGGCACGCGCGCAAGATGGTGGCGAAGATGAAGGAGCAGGGCCACGACGTGCTCTATTTCGAGAACATCGAGGGCGGCCACGGCTCCGGCACCACGCCGGCGCAGCAGGCGCAATTCAACGCGCTGGTCTACAGCTTCTTCCGCAAGGAGCTCTTCTAGCGTGTAACAATCACGCCGCCTCGAGGCGGCGCCAGGCGCGCCGGGTGGCGAAGCCGACGGCGACCACCATCACGACGACGGCGGCGATCACGAGGCGGTTGATCTGGCGCCCGTCGGTCATCGCGGCCATCACCTGGTCGCCGATGAGGGTGGTGCCGATGGTGCCGGGAAGGTGGGCGAGGGCGACGCCGGGCAGCAGGTGGCGGTATTTCACCCGCAGGGCTCCGGCCACGATCATCTCGACCGAGAAGGGCGCCACCGGCAGCAGGCCCACGAGCGTGATCGCCCAGAGCCCCTCCTTCCGCAGCATCTTCTTGAGCTTCTCGATGCGCGGCCCGGCGATGCGACGTACGGTGGACTCCTTCACGTGGCCGCCCGCCCAGTGCAGCAGGAAGGCGCTCAGCACTACGCCGGTCATGGCGAAAGCAAAGCCCTTCAGCGGTCCGAAGACCACCGCCGCGGCGAGCGTGATGAGCGCGCGCGGGAACATGACCAGGCACGCAGGCGTGTAGAGCAACACGACCAGCACCGGCGCCCACCATTTGCCCGACACCGCCTCGATCATCCCGGTGATGTTCGCGAGGGTGAGCACGTCGCCCAGGGAGGTGTACTTCCACGCGAGCGAAAGGGCGACGGCCAGCGCGATGACCACTGCGCCGGCGATGATCGCTATGCGTTTGCGCTTGGCGTCCATGGTCCGAGGAATTTCGGACCCCCGTGCCGTCGATGCGTTCCTTGAAACCGCGCCCACAAAGCCTTGTCCGAGAGCCATGCTCGCCGCCATCCGCGACTTCTTCGAGAAGAACCTCGCCCAGCCCTCTCCGGGCCCCAAGGAGCACACGCTGGAGCTGGCCGCGGCCACCCTGCTCGCCGAGGTGGCCCGCCTGGACGGGGAGATCACGCCCGCCGAGCGCGAGGCGGTGCTGGCCGCCATCCGCAGCCGCTTCCACCTTTCCGGGGAGCAGGCCTCCTCGCTCTTCTCCCTCGCCGAGGCCGAAGCGAAGGAGGCGACCGATTACTTCCAGTTCACCTCGCTCATCCGCGAGCATTTCGGCCAGGAGGACCGCCAGCACCTCATCGAGCTCATGTGGCGCGCCGCCTACGCCGACGAGGTCCTGAGCGCCCATGAGCAGCACCTGGTGCGGAAGATCGCCGACCTGCTCTACGTCCCGCACTCGGCCTACATCGCGGCGAAGATGCGGGCCAAGGAACAGGTGGAAGGGCAAAGGGGCAAGGGGAAGGAAGGGCGGGTATAATTTCGCTTCGCCGGAGAGATGCCCGAGAGGCCGAAGGGGGCGCCCTGCTAAGGCGTTATATGGGCTTAAACCCGTATCGAGGGTTCGAATCCCTCTCTCTCCGCCACATCCGAAGCCAAGCCGCAAATGCGCTTGGCTTCTTCATTTGGGCCGTCCGCCGCGCGCCTACCAGCTGAGGATATGCACGATCCCCGGGTTGATCTGCTCGGCGGCGACAGTGCTCCCGCCGACGGTGATGAACTTGTTGGCCGTTGCGATCGCGCCGAAGCCGTGCGTCGGCACGGGCAGGTTGGGCATCGCTTGCCAACTGCTGGAACCCGCGGCGATCGCCTCCACGCTCGTGAGCACGCTGAAGGGCGGCGTGAGCAGCTCCCCACCCGCCACGAACAGGAGTTCGCGTGTCGCAGCCGCGGCGAAGCCCGCGCGCGCGACGGCGAGCTGCGGCCCGAGGCGCCACGTCTCGCTCGCCGGATCGTAGATGTTGACGCGCCCGGTCGCCGGCTGCCGTCCGCCGATCATCCACAGCTCGCCCTGGAAGGCCACGAGCTGGGAATGGTCCCGCATCCCGGGGCCGGCTGCGGCCGGAATGTTGCGCGTCTTGAGCGTGCGCGGGTCGAACTGCACCAGGTTGCCGAAGATATCGCCGAAATAGGCGAAGCCGCCGAGCGTCGCAGCACCTGCCTGCTTGACCCCGGGAAGCTGCGGGATGGCTTCCCAGCGATTCTCTGGGATCACGTACCGCCATCCATTGGCGCTGTGGTCGCCGCCGCCGTTGTGGTTGCCGCCCGTCACGTAGATGCTGTCGCCGATGGTGGTCGCCAGGCCATGGTCGCGCCCGGCAGGCGTCTGCGGCAGCACGGTCCACTGGTTGGTATCCGCGTCATAACGCTTGAAGGCGCGGGTGGTGGGAATGCCGCCTGCCATGTAGACGGAATTGCCCACGATCGCGTTGGCGCTTTCCGAAACCGGAGTTGGCTCGGTCGCGCCTTGTGACCAGGTGGGCGACTGCGGCACGGCGGGGGTGCCGTCGAGGCAAGCCGTCCCCGCCAATAGCGTGAGCAGTTGTGGCCGCAGGGTGCCACTGCCGAAGGCAGTATCGCTCGATTGCCAACTTGCCGTGCCGGGCCCCGCGCAATTCGTGAGCTGCAGCTCGAGCCGGCCCCACGGCTGCAAGGTAACCTGGCTCGCGTTGAAGCCGGTGCCGAAGCGCGTGCCCACGGGTCGCAGGTTCTGCTCGATGGTCATGCTGTCGCCCGAGGTGGGAGACATGCCGACGGTCCAGGCCTGCTCGCCGTTGGCGTCGTAGGTGAACCAGTAGACCTGCGAGCTGCCATCGGGCAGCTCCTCCACGTTCCAGCCCTCGCCGTTGTGCGCGGGATCGAACCAGGCGCCGCTGCGGTTGCCCAGGCCGGCGAGGGTGCGCGCGCCGCTTGCGTGCACGCGCCGCTTGCCGGTGCACTCCAGCTCGGCCAGCGCCGAAAGGCGCGTCACGTTTCGCGTCCCGGAGCCCCATGCCGCCGGCCCCGTGTACGTGACGTTGCCCGCGTTGCAGGTGGTGAACTGGAACTCGATGCGCCCCCAGGGGATGAGCTGCAGCTGGGTGGGGTCGTAAGCGGCGCCGAACCGGGGTCCCCGCGTGGTGATCGCGTTCTCGAACACGATGCGGTCGCCATCGATCTGGCCGCCGGACGCGTAGATCCACGCCTGCTGCCCGGCGGCGCCCTCGGGCGGATAGGTGAACCAGATGGCGTGCGCGGTGCCGTTGTCCAGCACCTGCAGCGTGAAGCCCTCGCCGTTTCGATCCGGCGAGTACCAGGAGCCCGACATGGCAGGCCCGATCCAGAGGGCGGCGAGGAGGACGGAGAGCATGCGAAAGGTTAGCCGAGCTGCGCGGCGCCTCGCACACGCGGTAACAATCGGTATCCATCGCGCCGGCGCCCTGGACGTCGGCGCCTATCGTGTAACCTGCGCCCTTCAGCGCGGGGAGGAAGCCATGTCGGAGAAGGGCAACAGCAGCCAGTGGATCGATGCCGCCAACACGGCAAGCGAGGCGCTCGCCGCGGCCAAGAGCGCCGCCGCCGTGAACAAGGCGCACATGCACGTCACGATGCTCATGCTGGCCGCGCTCGCCAAGACCGCGCCAAGGGAACACGTGGACCAGCTGCTCGCCGAGTTCGAGCGGGTGCGTGACCTCACGGGTCCGGCGGGCGCCGCGGCCAACGAGGTCTTCGCCGTGGCGGTCTCGACGCTCGAGCGCTTCGCCCGCAAGGACTGAAGCGCCGCGCGCCTACTTTTCCGCGCGCACCACCAGCGTGCCGGCGGCCATGTCGCCAAGGCGCTGCTTGTCCTTCGAGACCCAGATCGCGATGGCGCCCACGAGGTAGCCGGCGATCCCGTCGATGATGCGCAGGAGGTTGCGGATGATCGCCGCGCCCCAGCTCATCTGCTCGCCGTCCTTCTTCACGACCACGAGCCCCATGGCCTTCTTGCCCAGCGTCCCGCCGGAGGTCTTCTCCATCACCACGTAGTAACCGAAGAAGATCAGGAACAGCAGCAGCGCCGGGGCGCCCTGCAGGTTGAAACCCTGGTCGCTCGTGCTTCCGGTGGCCGCGGCCAGCGCGTAGGCCACGATCATCAAGAGGATGGTATCGATGATCACTGCGACCGCCCTGCGAAAGACGCCTACGGGTTCCATGGCTTCCTCCTACCTGGGATGGTGCGGCCATGGTACGCCGGCGTGGTCCGGATGGAGCATTGATCCGATAGTTGGCACGGCTCGGGGAAACCCGGTTGACCTGCGAAGCTCCCATGGCAAAGCCCGGGAAAACCATGACGCGCCGACGCAAGGTCCTGCTCATCATCGCCGTGATCGTCCTGCTGCCCGTGCTGGCAGTGGCAGGGCTGGCGGTGCTCGTGCAGACCGAGTGGGCCGAGCGGCGCATCGAGGCCATGGCGAGCGCGCGCCTCGATCGCCAGGTCGAGATCGAAGGCATCTCGCTGCGCTGGGGGTGGCCGCCGGGAGTCGTTTTCGCCCGGTTGCGCATCTCCAATCCGCCGTGGGCGCGCGATCCCGACCTCATCAACGCCCAGGGGCTCTACGCCCGCGTCGCGGTGCCGCCGCTGTTCCGCGGCCTGGTGGTGCTCCCCTACCTCGGCGCACGGCAGGCCAAGGCCGGCCTGCAAATGGACGGCGAGCGCGCGACCTGGCGCTTCGGCAGGGAATCGGACGAGCCCAGCAAGCTCATCCTCACGCGCATCTACCTGGACGACGGCCACATCGCGTTCTTCGACGCCGGCGAGAAGACCGACCTAGCCATCGACGTGAAGGGATCGCTCGGCGAGGAGGGCATGTTGCGGGCCGATGCGCGTGGCGCCTTCCGCGGTGAGGCGATGAAGGCCTCGGCGCGGATTCCGGGGCTCGCCACGCAACACGAATCGCCGCTGCGCTTCGAGGGCGAAGCGACGGCCGGAAAGACGAAGGCCAGGGCGGAAGGCGTGCTCGCCACCGATGGCACCTCGCTCGATTTCGACCTGCAACTGGCCGGTGCGACGCTCAAGGACCTGAACAAGCTGACCGGCATCGTGCTGCCCGACTCGCCGCCGTACAACATAAGGGGGCACCTCAAGCACGAAGCGCAGAAGTGGCACTTCACGGGCTTCAAGGGCAAGGTGGGCGACAGCGACCTGGCCGGCGACGTGATCTATGCCAAGCGCGAACCCCGGCCATTCTTCCAGGCGAACCTGCGCTCGGAGCTGCTCGACTTCGACGACCTCGCCCCGCTCATCGGGGCGCCACCCAAGACGGGCGCGGGCGAAACCGCGGCCGCGCACCAGAAGGCCAAGTCGGCGCAGCGCAAGGTCTCGGACCGCATCCTTCCCGACGACGAGTTCGGCACCCAGGCGTGGGGAAAAATGGACGCCGACGTGAAGCTCGTGGCCAAGCGCGTGCAGCGGCCGAAGCAGCTGCCACTGGAGGGATTGCAGGCCCACCTCGTCCTCAAGGATTCGGTGTTGCGCCTCAAGCCGCTCAACTTCACGATGGCCAAGGGTCGCGTCACTTCCGACATCACGCTGGATCCGCGCAAGCAGCCGATGGAGGGCCTCATCAAGGTCGAGGTGCAGGGCCTGCAGCTGCGCCAGCTCTTTCCCGAGTTGCAGTCGATGCAGGAGGCGCTCGGCACGCTCTACGGGCGCGCCGACCTCGTGGGCCATGGCCAGTCGGTCGCGGCGCTGCTGGGCAGCAGCGACGGCAAGGCCACCTTCGCCGTGAACGGCGGGCGCATCAGCGCCCTGCTGGTGGAGCTGCTGGGGCTCGACGTGGCCGAGTCGGTGATGCTGCTCGGGCGCAACCATTCGCAAGTGGAGCTGCGTTGCGCGGTGACCGGCTTCGAGGTGAAGGACGGCGTGGCCAACACGCGGGATTTCGTGATCGACACGAGCGATACGATCGTCAAGGTCGACGGCGCGATCGACCTCAAGCGCGAGCGCCTGGACCTCGAGACCAAGCCCTACCCCAAGGATCCCAGCCCGCTCGCGCTGCGGACGCCTCTTTACATCAAGGGTCCGATGAAGGATCCCGGCATCCGGCCCAAGGCCGGGCCACTGGTCGCGCGCGCGGCGTTGGGTGCGGCGCTGGGCGCGATCGCACCGCCGCTCGCGGCATTGGCGCTCATCGAGACCGGCCCCGGCAAGGACAGCGATTGCGGACAGCTCCTTGCGGAGGCGCGGCAGCACGGAGCGGTGAAAAAGGAGGGGTAGATCCCTTTCCCCTAGAATTACCGGGTGGATTCCATCCGGCGCTTCATCGGCCTGCTCGAGGCCGGCCCCACCGACTGTCCCTGCGTGTTCAATCCCTGGCGCGACCATGACGAGCGCGACCTTGCGCCTCGCCGCGATGCGCCGCGCAAGCGTCGCGACAACATGGCGGCGTACCTGGAGATGCGCACGAGCAGTGCCCGCGCGATGCTGCTGGGCGAGGCGCCCAGCCACCGCGGCTGCCGCTTCAGCGGCATCGCTTTCTGCTCCGAAGTCGAGCTGCGGCAGAAGGCCGACCTGGTCGCGCGCCGCCCGCTCGCGCTCACGAGCGCCGCTTCCGCGAGCAAGCCCATGCGCGAGCGCAGCGCCGCCGTCGTCTGGGATGAGCTCGACCGCGCGGGCTGCGCGCACCGGGTAGTCCTCTGGAACGCGTTCCCGTGGCATCCGTACCGGGACGCGGAACGTGCCTCGGCAAGCGACGGACCGTGCGGTCCCTCGAGCAATCGCAAGCCGCGGCGCACCGAGGTCGAGCAGGGCCGCGATGCGCTCGCCGCGATGCGGGCCTGCTTCACGCACGAGCTACGCATCTACGCCATCGGCAAGGTGGCCGAAGAAGCGCTCGCGCGCTGGGCCGAGGCGCCCTGCGCCGGATACATCCGCCACCCCGCCCAGGGCGGGGAATCCCGCTTCCGCGAGGGCTTTCGCAGCGAAGTCCTCGCCCATCTCTGAACGACGCCATGCTCCAGGACATCGATACCCCGGCGCTGCTGCTCGACGAGGCCAAGGTGAAGCGCAACTGCGAGCGCATGCGCAGCCGCGTCCAGTCGCAAGGCGCGACGCTGCGGCCGCATGTGAAGACCGCCAAGAACGTCGAGGTGGCGCAACTCGCCCTCGGCGCGGAAACCGGCCCGATCACCGTATCCACCGTGCGGGAGGCCGAATACTTCTTCGACCATGGCTTTCGCGACATCCTCTACGCCGTCGGCATCGTGCCCGGGAAGGTGCGGCGGCTCGCGCGGCTCGCGGCCCGCGGCGCGCGCGTGACGGTGATCGTGGACAGCGTCGAGGGCGCCCGTGCCTTGCGCGAGTCGGCCTCGTTGCAGCAGGCGCCGCTGCGCGCGTTGATCGAGATCGACAGCGACGGGCACCGGGCGGGAATCCGGCCGGGCGAGGGGGCGCTCTTCCAGGTCGCCGAGGTCCTCGGTCCCGCGCTCGACGGCGTCATGACGCACGCGGGCGATTCGTACAACTGCGCATCGGTCGATGAGATCCGCGAGGTGGCCGAGCGCGAGCGGCGCTCGGTGGTCGAGAGCGCCGGCGCATTGCGCGCGCGTGGTTTCGCCTCGCCGGTGGTCAGCGTGGGCTCGACGCCGACGGCCACGTTCGCGCTTTCGTTCGCCGGGGTGAGCGAGGTGCGGGCGGGCGTCCACGTCTTCCACGACCTGGTCATGGCGGGCCTGGGTGTCTGCGCCCTCGACGACATCGCCGTGTCGGTCCTGGCGAGCGTGATCGGCCACCAGCGCGAGAAGGGCTGGATCCTGACCGACGCCGGCTGGATGGCGCTTTCGCGCGACCGTGGGACTGCGAAGCAGAAAATCGATCAGGGCTACGGATTGGTGTGCGACGCCGACTGCCGGCCCCTCGAAGAGCTGGTCACGATCGATGCCAACCAGGAGCACGGCATCGTCGCGCGCCGCGACGGCGGCCCGATCGATTTCGCGCGTTATCCGGTGGGCTCGCTCCTGCGCATCCTGCCCAACCATGCCTGCGCGACTGCCGCCCAGCACGCGGAGTACCACGTGATCCGCGATGGCGAAATGGTCGCGACGTGGGAGCGCTTCGGCGGCTGGTGATCGCTCGTTGCCGCGCGGGGTGGCGGCGTCAATATTTTCCTCCCGGGCGAAAACCTTTCCGTTTCGGCGCGGCTGCGCGAGCTTTGTGTAGGCGCGCGCAGAGCGTGAGCGCTCGCCAATCCCATGGGCACGCACATTGCTGTGCGTCTTGCTCGTTCCACAACCGAAGGTGAAATCCCATGCCTGAGAAAGCCACGAAGCAACGCGCGCAGCGCGCGAAGCGACAGGGCAAGTCGGCCAGCACGCAGGCGGGCGAGTTCGTCCGCGAGGAGATGCACCACATCCGCGAAGGCAAGCACGGCGCCAAGAGCGCCAAGCAGGCGATCGCGATCGGGCTCAACAAGGCGCGTCGCTCGGGCGTCGACCTGAAGGCGAAGGGCAAGTCTGCCGAGAAACCCGCGCGCTCGGCCAAGCGCAAGGCCGCCAGCCGCTCGACCAAGGCTTCCGGCGCCCGCGCCCCGGCGCGCCGCAGCGCCTCGGCGCGCAGCGGCACCGGCAGCTCCCCACGCCGGGCCGCCGCCGCGAAGCGCGCCCTCAAGCGCCAGCCTCGCCGCGCCGCCTCGCATCGCGCGCTCTCGCGGCAGGCCCGCTCCGCCGCCGGCAGCCGTACCCGCGCCCAGCGCTCGGCTTCCGCCCGCAAGGCGGCCCGCACGCGCGCCCGCACGGCTCGCTGAAACCCGGGACGGACCTGGAATTCGCCAATTCCAGGTCCGTCCCGGGTTTCCAGGTTTCACAAACGTAACCCTCCTCGCCTTGCCGCCGGCCGGCTTGCCGGTTAAGTTGGCGGCAAAACAAGGAGGGTTTCCCATTTCAGCGCCGTCTGCATTTTCGGGAGGGCTCGCCCAGCGGTTCGAGTTCGTGCGTCCCCTCGGCCAGGGCGGGATGGCCGAGGTGTACCTGGTCGTCGATCGGTTCCACCAGCGGCAGGTGGCGCTCAAGGTGGTGCGCACCGCCGGGGCGCCGAGCGAGGAGCGGGTACAGCTCGAGCACCTCTGGGTGAACGAGATGCGCCTCGCCGGCCGGCTCAAGCATCCGTACATCCTCGAAGTCTATGAAGCGGGCACCGACGAGGACCGCAGCTTCCTCGTGATGGAGCTCGTGAGCGGCGGCACGCTCAAGGCGCACACGCGCCAGGGCAACCTGCTCGAGATGCCGAAGGTGGCCGACGTCGTCTTCAAGGTGTGCCACGCGCTCGAGTACGCGAATACCCAGGGACTGCTGCATCGCGACGTGAAGCCCGACAACGTGCTCCTGGCCGAGGACGGCACGCCCAAGGTGAGCGACTTCGGCGCCTCCTACCTCACGACCAGCGACGCGACCCAGGTCATCGGGGTGGGCACGCTGCCCTTCATGCCGCCCGAGCATTTCGAAGGTGCGGAGCCCAACGTGCAGCACGACATCTACGCCACGGGCGTGATGATGTACAACCTGCTCACGGGCGCCTACCCCCACCGGGGCGATTCTCAGGCGACGATGATCTTCGAGAAGCTGCACGGCGCGCCGGTCCCGCTCGAGTCGCGCCGCCAGAACGTGCCGGCTGCCCTGCGCGATGTGGTCGAGCTCGCGATGCATCGCGATCCGCGGCAGCGCTTCGCCTCCTGGCAGGCCTTCCGCGATGCCCTTTCGGGGGCGTTCCCCGACCTGGGCGAGACCGAAGGCGTGGGCGAGAGCGCGCGCTTCGAGATCATGCGGCGCGTGCCTTTCTTCCAGCATTTCTCGGAGACCGAGCTCTGGGAGGCGGTGCGCATCGGCGTCGTGCACGAGCTCCCCGCGCGACACGAGGTCATCACCGAAGGCACCGAAGACACCACCGTCTTCGTCGTCGAGGCGGGCGAGCTCGAGGTGGTGCGCAAGGGCGTGCGCATCGGTCGCGTGCCCACCGGCGAGTCTTTCGGCGAGATCGCCTACATCGAGGGCACCGAGCGGCCGCGCTCGGCCAGCGTGCGCACGGTGACCCCCGCGGTCGTCACGACCTTCGCACCGGCGGCCTTGCGCGAGGCTTCGCAGTCCCTGCAGGTTGCCTTCGGGCGCGCCATGGTGCGCCAGCTGGTCAAGCGGCTCTTCGATTCCAACGACCGCCTGGTCGCCGCGATGAAGGTGCGGACCTCGGTGTAGGCAAGGCGGGTGCCCAATCTAGTCCTGCTTGATCCCCGCCGCCTTCACCACCTCGCCGTACTTGCGCAAGTCGGTGGTGATCTGGGCGGCGAGCTCCTCGGGCGTTCCGGGCGTGGCGACGATTCCCAGCGAGGCGAGCTTCTCCACGATCGCGGGCTCGCGCAGCACGGCGTTGAGCTCCTTGTTGAGCTTCTCGACCACAGCGCGTGGTGTCTTCGCCGGCGCGAGGATCGCCACCCACGAGCTTGCGGCGAGGTCGGGAATGCCGGCTTCCATGAACGTAGGCACTTCGGGCAGCGAGGGCGTGCGCTTCTCGGAGGACACCGCGATCGGCACGAGCCGACCTGCCTTGATGTGCGACATGGCGCCCGCCACCGCCGTGAACACCAGCGGAATGTTGCCGCCGAGCGCATCGGTCATCGCCTGCCCGCCGCCCTTGTACGGCACGTGCGTGAGATTGGCGCCCGTCTTCTGCCGCAGCAACTCGCCCACGATATGCGGCGTGCCGCCCACGCCGGAGCTGCCGTAGGAAACACCTCCAGGCTGCGTCTTCGAGTGCGCGATCAGCTGCGGCAGGGACTTGGCGGGAAAGGAGGGGTGCGCCACGACGATCAGCGTGGCATCGCCGATCTTGCCCACGGGCGCCAGGTCCTTCTGCACGTCGATGGGGAAGTTCTTGAACACGTGCGGGTTGATGACGAGCGTGCCATCGAAGCCCAGCACGAGCGTGTAGCCGTCTGGCGCCGCGCCGGCCACCTGTTGCGTGCCGATGTTGCCCGAGGCGCCCGCCTTGTTCTCCACCACGATGGACTGGCGCAGCCGGCGCGCAAGCGCCTCGGCGACCACGCGCCCGCTCGTGTCGGTCACGCCCCCGGGCGCAAACGGCACCACGAGCCGGATCGGCTTCTCGGGATATTCGGCGCGCGCCGCAAGCGCGAGAACGAACAGCAGGGCAGTGGCGAGCAGCTTCTTCATGGCTTCTTCCTCTTGTGATCGTGGCGGGCCTACGCTGTACGCAGCGAGCATCGCCGCCTGCGCGACTTCGCGCAAGCCCCTCCGGAGCGTCGCGATAAGAGGGAAAAACCGTTATAATTCCTGTTCTTCGCGCCCGTAGCTCAGTTGGATAGAGTACCTGGCTACGAACCAGGGGGTCGTGGGTTCAAATCCTGCCGGGCGCGCCAAATTCAAATAGTTAAGGCCAGCTTCGCTGGCCTTAATCGCTTCTGCGGGACCCTTGCGGGACCCGTTGTCCACAGCGCCCAGTCAAGCATTCGCCACCCGTAGAACGGTACACGTTCCCGGGCGCCTCAAGACGAGGTTCGCCTGCGAGATCAGTCGCCCGATATCGGCGCTCGCGTAGTGACCCGCCATCGAGCGGCTTGCGTGGCCGAGCAACACTTCCCGGTCCTCCCTAGAGACCCCTGCGGCGCGCAGCCGCGCTCCAAATGTGTGTCTCAGATCGTGAACTCGCACCCGCGAAAAATCTCGAGGCGCATCGAGTCCGAATTCGCCTTTCCAGGCGGCGGCTGCCACTTTGCGGGCATTCTTCCATGCGGTGTTGTTCATCTTCCCGACGGGCTTTCCTCGATACGGAAAGACCCAAACCTTGTCCTTGTCGCGCTGGGCCTGGACGATCGACCAAGCGACGTCGTTTAGGACCGCGACATGCGCGCGCTTGGTCTTGTAAGCCTCCGCTGGAATCACGAATACGCTGCGGCCTACTTCCGGCACGAACACTTCCCAACTCCATCGGAGGGAGCAGACATTGCCCGCGCGTAAGCCCGTGTTGACAGCGAAGAGGGCCATCCGCGCCAGATGAGCCGGAAGTCGGGGGAACAAGCGGTCCTGTTCTTCCCATGTGATCGGGTAGGGTGGCCGACGGCTTTCGGGAAGGAGGGTTATTTGCGGTGGCACACAGTCGAGCCATGGCTTGCCTTCGTCATCGCGATAGACGCGCGCCGCCCGGTTGAGGATGGTCCGGACGACCTTCAATCCGTGGTTGATGGTTGTGGGGCTTACGCCTACGGACAGCCGGTCCGCTACGAACGCTCGGAGCGTACCGTCGTGGACCAGCCTGGGTTCGAGCGTCCCGACGTAGGAGAGTAGTTGCCGCACGTGCCTCGCACTGTCCGAGACTCTTCGCTTCCCACGGGAGTCGAAAAGGTATTGAGCTGCGCAATCCGAAAACCGTGGGCGTCTATTTGCCTTTTCGTAAAGCTCAGCCTCGACCCTAGCGATCTCCTGATGCAGCCGGTCCTCCGCTTCTTGATCGCTAACGGCGCCGAGACGCGCAAAGATTCGAACACCTCGATGCTCCTTGTCGATGATCCGGTGACCGGCCGAGTTGAGAGTGATACCGGGGGTTCGTGTGGCGGTCATGCTCTAGCCCTCTACGAAGAAGAAGCCTTGAGAGTATGTATAAAATTTGATACAATGACGGCAGATGGATAAGCCAATCGACTGGCGAGGTTCGTCACTCGATGATCTGCGCGAGTTTCCCGAAGAGGCTCGTAAGCAGGCGGGTCATGACCTTCGGAAGCTGCAGCGCGGCCAGGCTCCAGATGACTGGCGGTCGTTTCCCGAGGTCGGGCCTGGTGCGAACGAGATCCGCATCGATTGCGCGGATGGCTGGTTCAGGGTCATGTACGTGGCAAAGTTTGAAGAGGCCATTTACGTCCTTCACAGCTTTCAGAAGGCGACACGAAAGACGAGCAAGAAGGACGTTCAGATTGCAGAAACCCGCTATCGCGCGGTTCTGCGTGAAAGGAAGGAGCGGAAATGACGATTGATACGAAATCCCGTCATCGGACGAAGGCCGACGGGAATGTCTTTTTGGATCTTGGATTTACGCCGAAAGAGGCGAAGCGCCTCCTTAAGGAGGCTGATGCCCAGATCGACGAGTCGATTCGCCTAAAGCAGCAGCTGATGGACGAAATCGCCGTGTGGATGAAGGAAACGAGCGTGACTCAGGCAGTGGCAGCTCGAGTGCTGCAGGTGACTCGTCCTCGAGTCTCCGACGTGGTCAATCATAAGGTCGAAAAGTTTACGATCGACGCACTGGTAGGAATGTTGTCGAAGATTGGCAAGCAGGTGCGCCTTGCTGTCCAGTGAATTGCGGCCGTGCGGCGCCTCGTGACTAGCCCCTTGTGCTGCTCGAACATGAGCCGTCGAACCGCGAACTTGGCGTGCTTGTAGATACCTTGGCCCCTTGGGCGGTCGGGGCAAAAGGTACGCTGCCGGAGCGCCTGACAAGTGAAGCAACAGCAGCCGGGGAGCCGGCTGCCCACGCCGCCGAACTTGTTCACCTTCTTCGTGCCCCCCTAAGCGCCGCCGAGTGCTTTCTCGACAACCTCACTGGTCTGTGGCGGTATGAATTTGGGGAGCCATTTGAAGTTGGAGCCGAGCAGGTTGTCGGCACTAACATCTGGCTCCCCGTGAATCACTTGCTTCAAGCGCTTCAAACTGTGCATCAGCGAGTGCACGGCAATCAGCGAGAGGCTTTCCTCAATCGCTTGGCCGTAGCAGCGATGCATCGAATAGCCCTGGCTGAGATGATTCCGGGCCGACGCACCGCCTCCGACGTACCAATGGACTTTGAGGTTGTAGGAATGGGAGCGGGAAACACCACAATCGATTGGCATGTCCGGCCAGTTGGGCAGCGTCCCGTTCTCTTGGATGTCAAGCGTAGAACTACTGATTTTCTTCAACAGATGGAGATGCATCAAGGCGGACCCGAGGTGCAACCGCCTGCGCACGACGCGGCGCTCATGTTTCGAAGTGTTGAACAGAAGTTTCGTCCAGCAGACCCAGATCAGATACTCCAGGGCGCTTGGATCGTGACCGATATCAAGCAACAAGAAGGGCGGCTCAATGACGCCTTTGCCGCACTAGATTCCGCGAAGGTACATTTCGCTGTGCTCGGCGACTGGGAGCCAGACGGTTGCTTGCTCGTGAAACGACAGCTGGACCGCGAATACCTGTCCGCACTGTTGCGCATCGAAGCGTCAGCGCGGTTCACCTTCTCGTAGGAAACTGTCGGGTTTGGCCTGGACTGGACTAGAGAAAGCTATCGCTGCGAAGCTTGGCTACGTACGCCAAGAAATAGCGCTTGTAGACCGGAAACGTCCTGAGCGCCAGCACGCCGGCGTCTCGTGTTCCAGCCTTTGAAAGGGCCTTCTGGAGATCCTCATCCACGAGTCGGTGCGATATCTCGTACCCGACAAACGTCTTCAACGGAAACCAGAAGTCGCCAGCAGATTGGGGCCTGCCCGATCGCTTCGGAATTCCCATCCCAGACGTGATGATCCGCCGAGCAAAGGGACGCTCGACGAAAGACGTGCCTTTGATGATTCCATAGGGCGAGTTCCGATGGCGCTCCGTACGATGATGGCCGCTTCCCGGGAACATCCGCTCGACGGCTTCGCGTGGGTAGACGCCAATCTCGACGGTATCCAAGAGCAGCGGCATTTGATGAAACGTCGCGCGACGTATGGCCTTTAGCGCTTCGGTTTGTGGCGTCCATCCAGAAAACAGCCGGGCCGCCCACGGCTTTCCCGTGTTCCGCTTGTATTCGACCCGCATGACTTCGGTGAGCTGTTGGGTCTTACCAACGTACTCCTCGAACGAACGTCGATACTTGGCCGGCTGGCGTCTAGAACGAAGTAACTCGCGATAGGCGCGCTCCAGCTCGAGATAGACAATTTCCGAATCGTGGGGGTCACATCGGATTCGATCCAACAGGCGCGCCATGGCCCATTGTCCATCACTCTTCGTAGAGTGGTCTAACGCGCTCGCCTTCGGCACGCCAGACAACACCGCCACCGGGTGCCGGTAGCTCACCTGATGAGCTTGGAGCAGTATACGCTCAGTGGCAGCCAACTGAGGAAAGGCGAGATCGAGATGAAACGCAAGCGGCGGGATGAGGACTCCGAGATCGCGGAGATTCTTGGGCCATTTCGCCGAGCTGCGGCCACGGCGTCGCTCGGACTAGTGCTGGGCCTGGGATGGGTCGTCTGTGCCATCGTGGGGGCCGCGGAGGCAGGGGTGGCGGCGCCAGTCGTCCGGCTGTTCACCACGGTCTTTGGCTGGGGTGCGCTCGGACTGCTGAGCCTGAGTATTGTCCGGTTCAGCTGGGCATATCTGAGACTGAGGTTTCCAGGTTAGTTCGGACGAGTTGCGCGGCGGAGGAGGGCGCAGGGCATGGAATTGATCGTCGGCGTCTTTGTGATCGTCGTCTTGTGGCTTGGTGTGAAAGCGCTTGCCACTCTCGGGTCGGAGCCGAAGAGCGACGCCTCTAGAGGAGGGGCCAAGCGGGTCGAAGCCACGAGCAAGCAATCGGTCCTTGACTCAAATATCGGATGGTTGCGTGAGCGATGGGTAGAGGCTGAAACGGCGAAAGCGGCGGGCGCCTTGAGTTACTTCCCGAAATGGTTCTTTGATCCGGCGACGGATAAGCAATTGACCCGGTTGCAGAGGATGGGTGTTCGCCTGTCGGGAGGGGAGCTTACGAAGGGCGCAGCCTCCGACATCATCGGCCTGTTTGAGGATCCGGAGAGCTCCGATATGGATGTTCTAAAGTTCTTCAAGATGAAGTTGTCGCCGGAGCAGAAGAACGAGACGCGAGTCCGTCACGAGATCAGCAAGCTCTTCCAAGACCCGGAGAAGCTCACTGCATGGCGCGGCCGCCCTGCAGATGGGATGCAGAAGGAGTTCTATCGGTTCTTTTCACTCAAGATCCCGTCTGGGCTGACATACGAAGAAGCAGAGACGACGATTCGAGAAGCAGACATACCGGACGCCGAATTTGATGCTTGGCGGGATTTCGAGAATGTGTGTGACGAGCTTGCGGATAGAAGCACGCTCGAGGACTACGGTCTACGCAAGCCCTCCTTGCCGGTCATCCGCGCTGCCTACGATGACCTACGAAAGACGGCACCTAAGGACGCCAACGACCCAATGTCGGTTGCAGAAAAGATACTGCAATTGAAGCCAGAGCTCGCGCGGGAGAGGTAGGGATGCCCAACTGGCTGCTAAAGACGATGGATCACCCTCTGTGGCGTGGTCTAGAGGGGGTCCACACGCTCGTCTGGGTCTATAGCACCTTAACCACCGGCGCCGTAGCTCGCGTTGGGTACCTGCAGGGGATGCCCACGATATGGATCGTCGTTGGAGCAATCGTTCTCTTTGTTCTGCTCATATCGATCGGATACGCAATCTACCTATACACGGGCTTCTACTCTCTGCATGAGGCATCGATCAAGGCTTACAACGAGCTGCGGCATTTGGGTCTCGGCGCACTCTCCAAGGGCTACTCGAACGTAGCTGGAAGTGACGCAGACGGCGATGGTGTTTTGGACGAAGTGGGAACGCACTTGAGCCAAGTGGTGACGATCTACGGACGAGACCCTCCCGCGACAGTTCTTGACCCTCTGCCACTGTGGCTTTTCCCCCAAGGAAACATTTCCCAAGGCGCAAGAGAGTTTCGCCGATACGGTGAGACGACGGCGTTTTACAAGGACCTGGCGATTCGTCGAAGCGATTTGCGCGTTGCCATCAAAGCCATTCGAGGGTACTTCGAGCACGAGGAGGCCGTACGCGAGGGGCGGGCTAAGGCGAAGGCAGCAGAGGCCGTAGCAGCCGGAGAATCGGATCCGGATGCGGCTTCATAGCCCGCCGGCAACAGAAAATTCTAGGTGAGGTAGTGCGGGCGCCCTGATGGCTTCTCGAAACGTCAAGCAGCGTCTTCTCGAAGATATGCGAGACGGGCTCCGACAATCGGTTGAGTACTTCAGCTCGAGCAACAAAGGCGAGCGAGAGCGCTGGTGTTGCCAGGAGTTTGTGCGGAACCTCAATGTTCGGCCCTGGAGTAGATCCTTTGTTTCACCCGATGAGGATCCGCCCGACGTCATCTATCGCGATGCGCGGTTCGAGGTAAAGGAGGTACTTGATGCTGGAAGGCGGCGTCACCACGAGTACCGTCAAGCGCTAGAAGAGGCGCTGGGCGCCAAGGACCCGGCGGAATTGATGAAAGAGTACAGTCCCAAAGACATCACGCCCCTCCAAGTCGGCGAACTCGTGCAGTCGCAAGTTCACAAATTGCGGCGGAAGTACGACCCCAAGCTCCAGCGGTCGCTAGACTTGCTGGTGTATGTAAACCTCTTGGAGACCTTGCTGGGCAGGGGTGCAATGCCCAATCCCGCGGCGTTTGAGAATTCCGGGTGGCGCTCAGTCTCAGCGCTCTTCGGGTGGAATTCGCTAGTCTTTTATGCGGAGCGGTCTGCTCCGAAGCTGATTCGGGATTCGGCAGGGGCAGTCGTGCTAAGAGCAAGAAAGCTGGTTGAGAGCCAGCCCAATCGAAAAAAGTAGGAACGGAGATGCTGCCCGAGTTTTCAGAGACTAAGAGGATGTTTGCCCGGTTCTTCCAGACATACGCCCGGCGGCGTGCGCGGGCGGTGTCTCCGCTTGCTGAAGTTCAAGTTCGTTTTCTGCACGAGGGCAGAGGCATGAGGGTTGCGCGCGCTGATCAATCTCAATCGAGCAGTGCCGTCCAGCTCCTCTCCAGCACGATGGAAATCAAGTTCGATGAAATACCTGAACTGACCCTCCAGAAGACGATGGCCAAGTTCGACGAGATGATTCTGGATATGGTGCGCCAGCAGACGGGGTTCGCCTTGGAGCGGATCGGCGAGGAGATTCCAGACAGTCAGAGTGTCGATGCCAAGGGCAAGACGCTCGACGCCGAGCTCATGCTTCAGGTTCTAGAGACGCTTCAGATGGAGTTCCACTCCGATGGTCAACCCCACCAACTCCATGTCTTCGGGGGGCTCTTCACTGCCGAGCGGCAAAAGGCAATAGACGAGCAGTTTCAGAACGATCCCGACTTGCAGATACGGCTTGATGAGGTGATCGCAAAGAAGAGAGAAGAATGGCGTGCTAGAGAGGCTTGTCGAAAACTGGTTGGATAGCGCCAGCGAGCGGAGCTATCAACGCTGCTTCTGCCAGATGCTGACCGGGCAGGGGTTTCACATCGTGCACAGCACTGAGCACACGCCGCTTGAGTTCGGCAAGGATGTTATTGCGGTTTCTCCTGATGGCAAGCTCGTTGGCTATCAACTCAAGGGGCATCCTGACGGAACGCTTAAACCGCGGGACTTCGATAGCATTCGGGGCCAGCTGGAACAGCTTGCGACGCTGGCCGTAGCGATCGCGGGCTTTGAGGGAAGGGTTCCAGAAGAGTGCTACCTGGTTACCAACGGCGATATCGATGAGGCCGTCTATCACCAAATTCAGCTTCTCAACGCGAGCCTCGTTCAGCGCGGCCATCCTCCAGGAAAGATAAGAACAATTACGCGCGGGCAGCTGTTGGACTGGGCGCAGTCGCTTGGGCTGTCCCTATGGCCTTCCGAGATGCAGGACTTCGGAAATCTCGTAAAGCTGCTCAATTGCAGCGGAGATGAGATGTTCCCAGTCCAGATTTTTGATCCTCTTCTGCGCAATACGCTGAACTTCGAGGGCGAGCTCAAGAGCGCGGAATTGAGTCGCCGGGTGACGAGTGCGGGCGTAATGACTGCCGTAGCGCTTCATTCGTTCTCGCGTCAGAGGAACCATGTCGCGGAGATCACTGCGTGGACCATGTTTGCTACCTACTCGATTGCCGCTTGCGAGAAGAATGGCATCGACTATTCGAAGCATTGCAGTGAGGCCGTGCTTTCGGCACGAGATAGCATCTACGATCTCCTTGGACTGCTCTGCGAGGAAGCATCTGAGCGGAGAGTCATGTTCGAGGGTGATCCGTACAGTGAATTTGCTTTCTATCGGCCGCGGTTGCTTCTGATCTCCGCCCTCATGGCGGTCTACTGGATTTGGTCACAGGGAAGCACATGGACGCGGCCTCACCACAAGGCCCTCGTCGAGAAGCTCATTCCCCAAGCTCTCCCTCCTAGGTGGCTTTGGGGTGAAGGGGCGATCCCGAGTTTCTTGACTTACATTTGGTTTCGCAAAATGGTCGCGCCATCAGATGGCAACGACATGATCGTCGCGAAAGTTCTGGCGGCCCTGCTGCGCAACAAGTTAGGTGATGACGGAGAGCCGCTGGCATCCCCGTATTACGACGCGGAGGAGGTGGCGCAGCATCAATACCGCGAGCTTCTTGGTTGTCCCGACCCATTCGAAGGTGACAGCTTCGAAGGTCATAGCTACTCATGCGAAAGCCTGTTGATGTGTCTCGTTCGGTCAGACTTGAAGATGGTTTGCCAGGAGCTCTGGCCGGATTTCACAAAGATCGGGCATGAGCGCGTTGTGCCGGATCAGGCCTGGCAGTTCGGCCTCTACCGTACGGGGGATGCAGCGACGAATGAGACGAAGATGTATCCGCCGATGATGCGATGGAGCGAGCTTCAGGAAATCTGTCAGGAATCCATGGCGATAGACGTTCCCGCAGCGTTGAAGGCCGACCCTGGTCTACTGCTGCTCTTTGTCAACCTCTTCCCGTTTCGCGCCACTTTCTCCGCAGTGAGGTTTTTGCACCGAGAGTTTGACGAAAAGACCGCTGTCTGACGGTGGGTACGATGCCGGTATGTTCGCGATCTCGGCCAAAGTCGTCGCGCGAAATTGAAGGAGATGGATAAGGCTAAGGCTGGGCCGTCGCGAATGCTTGTTCGATCTCCGCTAGCAGCTCTTTCCTCGTCGTCGCGGGAATCTCTGCATCAGGAATGTAAGTATCGAAGCTCGAGGTGCGCACGCTGATCGAGTCGTCCAGCAAAGCGGGGAGATCCTCGACCCCTTCCAGTCTGTGGAACTGAATCTTGTGCGGCTGGGCACCGTTAGCGATCCGGATGAAGGCGACGATGTTGCGGATCGAGACGTCAATGAGCTGCAGCCCGCGGATCATCGGCTCGGGTTCCCAGTTCACAGTGTGCCGGCGCGATCGCTTGCTGCGCGTGCCTGGCACGTCGGGCCCGGCTCTCTCGATCGCGTAGAAGGTAGAGCCCGTGTCTGAGCCGCCGAGGTACTTCATCTCCTCAGGGGGCGGCGCAACTCCGAACTGGTGCTCCAAGCCGAATGCGATCTTGACCCCCGAGGATCGGATGCGAAACCCGTGTTTGAGGCTGTTGTACTCGGCCTGGCTCATCTCGTTGAGGAACTCGCCGGCGAAGATGCTCCAAAGCCGCCCGAACGACTCGGCCGTCTTCGGCCAGCCGTTCTCCTGCGTGCAATGCGCGAACACCCGCTGGGCCAGGCCCGCCCAGGTCCGATTCCACTGGGTGATCTCGCTGTGGAGCGTGGGATCGCCCTTCGAAATGCGCTCGATCACCCCGCGCAGCAGATCAGTCTTGGCGAGTGCGACCCATGCGTAGGGCGCCTGCGGCGCCTGCACCGCAGCGGCAGCGAGGGTCATCAGCGTCTCGATGCCGTGCAGGTAGGCCATGCGCGTAGCGGTGGCCACACGGCGCTTATGCTCGGCCGAGTCGAGCTTCTCTGCGTGCGCCTCGGCAAGGTAGCTGAAGAAGGCGGGATCGATCGAGTCCAGGAACTCTGTGGTCCTCGTCGCGGGATCAGGATCCCAGAGGCTGTACGGCTCGTCGTTGACGATGAACGAGAAATGATTCATTGCAAGCTCGATTTACCAGCTAGTTCGCCATTCTCGCACCGACAAGCTCAGGTTCTTGGATCGTGTTCGCGGCTGTCATCGATTGCGACCAGGCGCAGATGGGCATGCCATCTCTCCCGGCCGCAAAGTAAGGCGAGTGAGGGGTGGGTATCTTGCGGAGCCCTCATGCAGCGCTATGCGCCCGATCTAACCCCAGTCGACATCGGGATAGGCCGGATTCAATGACTTGATCTCAGCGTGGATCTGCTGAAGGGCCGACTTTGTGTACTCGCGGGCCGTCATATCGACATTTCTAAATTCACCAAAGAGCATTCGAAGATCTGTTACGTGACAACCAAGGAAGGCAATGGTCTTGAGGGTTTTGGCGACCCGGATCAATCGCTTCGGATCCCGGTGCAAGAGGGGATACACGTGTTCGCCTCCGCTAACCCAATGCGTTCCGTTGTTTTCCGCGGCATTGGCAAGCTTGTCAGCCAATCGATCGATCATCAGCTCGAAGAGGATGATGGTCGCATCAGGCGCCTTGCGGGAGGTTTGCTCATAGAGGAGTCCGAACATCGACGCGGCGCCATCGTCATATCGCGATTCCCAGAAGAGGGGCAAGTATTCCTCAATCTCCGCAAAGTGAATGGCGTCCTGCTCCAGAACCTTCCAAAAGTGCCACGCCAGGGAAGATCGAATCGAATTCGAGCCGCGTCGAATTTGCTGTTGTAACAGGTTCTCGAAGGGGGTTGGATCGAAATCTCCTAAGTCCTCGTAATGATGCTTGCGGAAGAAGGCGAAGTACATGAGGAGGGCGGCGAGCTCGCGATCAAGGTAGTCGGCATTAGCATCGAGTAGTACAGAGAGAACCTCGAAGGCTTCTTGGGCCGTCAAGTCCCGGTAGTTGCCAAATACCTGGGCAAGGGCTCGCAAAACGCGGGGGAACTCGCGATTCGCTTGCAGCGCCTCAAACGCGAGCCGCCCAACCCGCTGCTGCTCTGCAGGTGCCCAGTCGAATGCTGAGCCATCGGAGTTTTTGGTGCACCTACGCCTTTGCACGAAGCACTGCAGAACGTGTATTGCCTGTATGCGGATGTACAGATTCGGTTCGCGTAAGTATCGCTCGATGATATCGACGATCTCGCCATAGAGATCAGGGCGGTTGAGTTCGACGATTCTCATCATGAGCCAGCAAAGATGCCCGCGAACCGTGGTGATGAGGCCAACATCCTCCCCCCGAAGGGTCTGTAGGTGGTAGTTGAATCGTCCCTCGGAATCGCTGGGGTCGTTTTCGCCAGAAGGATCGGGATCGGGGTCGTTACACAGGGCTCGCAGAATCCAGACTCCATCCTCAATTGCGCCGTCCTTGACGAACTGCTGCGCGATACGAGCGAGGTTCTCACGCGCGTGTCTGTCTGCGAGCCAGTCCGTGCCGCCAACCGCGACTGTCCTGCGCTTCACGTACTCGAAAGCCCGCCTGTCGTTGTCTCCGAGCTGGCAACTCAGGGTCTCGACCAACAGAGGCGATACGTCGCCGTCGACGGACACACTACGTATGGCGTCGTAGATCGTCCGTTCGAAGATCTTGCGGAAATGCCCTTGACCCGAGGTGAAGTAGACGAGATCGATATTCTCGAGTTTGCCGAAGTCGAGTTGCGTTAGAGCATGAATCGCATCGTTGCCTTCAACGAAGAATGCCCAGTTCTGTACAAGGATGATTCTCTCGTGCCCGCTCGTCGCCAGCTGGAGGTTCTTGGTTGGCAGGAGATCCAAGAAGGCTCGAAGCGAAGTCCCCTTTGAATCAACCCAACGCGCTTCAGCGGTGCCGCTGAAAGTGACGGTCTTCAGGCTGGGGATTCGACGATATTGAAAGCCGTCGGCCTCAAAATCGTCAGAGGTCGGGTTCGACGCGATGGTCGCCTCGAGACGATCAGCCAAGTCGATTGAGAAGGTACGAAGGTCTGCCTTCTTGAGCGTGAAGTACGGCGTGGAGATCAGGAAGCCCTCAATGCCTCGCCGAGTGAGCTCGTCTTTGAGAACTCCGACCACCTCGCTCCACACTTTCTCTTTGGCAAGAGCCTTTCCGTCCTCCACAAGCCTGAAAATCTCGACGGCGACCTTTCTCCCTCCGGCATCCTCGAGTTGGTAGTCGAAGTCCTTCTTCGACGAAGGGTTGGGGCGGACGTCGCGACCGGTGATGGCGTACGAGGTTTGACGCACATCGCCGAGATGGCGCATGAATCTCTCTATCGCTTCCTCTTCCCACTGTTCTTTCGACGCAGTCATGTCGCGAAGCTGGGTGCTCTGTCGGTCATGTGGTGCGGTCCTTATTCTGCCGGCCTAGTCGCGCCAGTTACACCTTCGCTAGCACCGCCATAGTGTGACTTTGCGAGTTACGGGTTTCGCCGTTGATTCCCTTGCCAGCTTGCTTGAAACTTGACCGCCCGTTTTGCGGCGGGTTCGCGCTGCAGCACGTTCCGCGTATACCCATATCTCCTGTGGTCCGCTCCTGCTAGTTGCGTGGACTCAATTAGAGCGAAAATGAGCGGGTTCCTGAACAGCTGCCCTAGCGCTTGCTCACGGACAGTCGACTATGAAGAGGCGGCATTGCCATGACTCTCCTTGTGTGTTGGGCTGGCATTGACCCTCATGGGACATCCTCCCTTTATATTGCAAGTGACAGCCGACTTTCCTGGGACAAGTCGACCGTCTTCGACTCGGGTCGCAAGGTCTTTGCATTTTCTGGATGGCCTGACATTCTTGGCTATTGCGGGGACGTTCTCTTCCCGTCGCTGGCACTCAATCAGATCGTCAACTTGGCGGACGCCGGTCTCCTGTTTGCCCCGAATTTCTCTCCGAAGCAGAAGTTTCAAGCGATTGTCGACAAGCTTAACGACCTCGTCGCGGACTACCCAGCCGCGCGCGCGGGTTTGGCGGTGAACAAGCTGACGATCGTTCATGGATCGCGCGATCCTCATGCAAAGGGCGTCTTCTTCTGCCATTCGATCTCTTGGGCGAATGGAAAATGGGGAGGGGAGGAGAAGCAGATGCCCGCTGCGTCGGATGTCCTATTTGTGGAGGGGACCGGCGCACGCGCTTTCAATGAAAACCTTGTTCGGTATCGAGATGGACCAAACAGGAGGACCAGTCGTGCGGTTTTTCATTGCTTCTGTGATGCCCTCGCACATCCGGTGGATTACACGGTGGGAGGACCTCCCCAACTCGTTGGATTAATTCGGAATCCAGACTCTGCCGCGCTCACGTTTGGAGTCGTTTATGAGGGAAAGCGGACATTTTTGGGGGCTCATGTCGACAACCTGAGAAGCTTTGATAAAGTGCAGTGGCGGAACGCCAACTTTGAGCTCTGCGACGGCCGCACTTTGAAGAAGCTTCCAAATGCACAACCACAGCCTGACCCCTTGCGCAGGTTGTGAAAGAGCAACTCCCTGGACTCCGGAAACGGAGGGCGAGGTGCTGTCGGGAGCAGATGCCTAGGCATCTGTTCCCTACTCAGGGTTAGCGAGCGCTCTAGGCAGCGGAAGTTGCCCGCGGATGGTGAGGGCTCGGGACGGATTGGCTAGCAAGACTTCTGCAAGGCCTTGTGGAACACTGTCGATCGCTGTAGAGCAGAACTGATGCAACGGGCAGCTCTGCGAGGGTTGTGAATCAATGACTTACCCTTGGTTCAAACCCTACGAACCAGGGGGTCGTGGGTTCAAATCCTGCCGGGCGCGCCAGAATTGCAAGGGCTTGGTTTCGAAAACCAAGCCCTTTTTTGTTCGCGCCGGGCGTGCGAGCACGGTCATGCCGGTGGATAGGAGTGCAAGGAGGTGTGGGACCGCCACCTCATGCGCTCGCGCGTTTAGGCTAGACTCGCCCTTCTTCCCACCGGAGGCCACCCATGGACGTGAGCACCGACAAGCTGGTACAGGACTTGCGCACCGTCGTCGCCGATGCCGAGGAGCTCCTCAAGGCCACGGCCGAGAACACCGGCGAATCCGTCATGCGCGCGCGGGCGCGGGCCGAAGAGTCGTTGCGCTCCGCGCGCGTCACGCTGCAGAACGCTGGCGTGCGCATCGAGGACGAGGTCCGAAAGCATCCGTGGCAATCCCTGGGTGTCGCCGCGTGCGCGGGGCTCATCCTCGGCGTGCTGATCGCGCGCAAGTAGCCTGCCATGCGGTTGCTGCAATCGGCGCAGGCCCTCCTTGCCGATGCGTTGGCCCTCGGCCGCACGCGGCTCGAGCTCTTCAGCACGGAGATGCAGCTCGAGCTGGCGCGACTCTTCTTCGCGCTCCTCGCCGGCATGGCGGTCCTGCTGCTGGTGGTGGGTGCCGTGGCTTTCGCCGGCATTTCGCTCATCGTCTCGCTGGCGCCCGAGAACCGCGCGTTCGCCGCCGGCCTGATCGCGCTCGGCTTTTTCGTCCTGGCCGCCGCGGGGGCGTACTTCGTCCGCAAGCTCGCGAAAGCGCGGGCCCGGCCGTTCGATGCGAGCCTCAAGGAGCTCGAGCGCGACCTGCACGCGCTCAAGCCATGATGGGAAAACTGCGCAACCTGGAGCAGCGCCGCGACATCCTGGTCCGGCGTTCCATCGCGCAGCGGGCGCTCGTTTCGCTACGCGTCCAGCCTGCGGCGAAAGGCCTCGGCGCGGTGGATCGCGCCATCGCCTTTGCGCGCGCGCATCCCGTTTTGACAGGCGCAGCCGCGGCAGGCCTTGTCCTCATCGGTCCCCGCTTCATCGCGCGCTGGCTACTTCGCGCGGCGCCGCTCTATTCGCTGATCCGTCGCCTGTAGCAGGCCCTTCCGGAGAGACTCTCGTGTCGCCAAATATCAACAACATCGTCCTGGCCGCCGTGACGGCCCTGGCCCTGGCCGGCTGCGCCACCCGCAGCATCCACAGCGCCGGGCCGGGCAACTATCCCGAGCGCAACGAAGTGCCCATCGCCGCCAATTTCCCCACCTCCAACCAGCTCAAGCTGCAGGCCGCCGAGCACTGGCGCCGCGTGGCGCAGGAGTCGGCCGAGGCGCTGGTGAAGGGCCTGCCGCGCGGAGGCCTGCTGCATCTTCGCCGCAGCTGCAACGCGAGCGGCTGCGCGCCGAGGGCGTGCGAGACCACGTTCACGCGCGTGTTCCACAACGATTTCCTGACCGCGCTGGTAGGCCTGGGCTACCAGGTGACCGAAGCGCCGGCCGCGAACGCGCTGATCGTGGATGTCGATGCACAGGCCGTGGCCTTCGCCCCGAACCGGCCGCAGTATCGTTACGCGGGCCGCGCGGTCCAACTGGGGCCGGGCCTGTGGGCGTTGGGAGATACCAGCTCGCTGATCGACCCGCAAGGCGCGGAGGCGCGACGCACCGCCGGGTGGGACACGAACTGGTTTCGCACCGAGTTCGCGGCCGGGCCCACGCCACGCAACGAGCTCGTGGTCACGGTATCGGCGATGACCCCGGCCCAGGCGTACGTCGCACGCAGCACGCGCGTCTACTACACCGCCGATGCCGACGCAGGGCACTATTTCTGTGGCGGGCAGGATCCCGCGCGCGCGCGGACGTGGACCATTCCCGTGGTGGGCGAATGCTCGCCGGGCCGGTGCGTCGAGGCGGCCCCGGGAAGGCGACAGTGATGCGCCTGCCCCTTCTCGCCGCCGCGACTTTGGTCGCCGGCTGCGCCACCTGGGCGCCGGAAGGCGAAGCGGTTCCGGCCTCCGTCTTCGGCGCCAACTACCTCGCGGCGGACGCGCTCGTGGCAGGCGGCCGAGCGCAGCTCGATCCCACTCGCCCGATCATCGTCGCCACGGTAGTGGACATCGACGACCTCGAGCGATCGTCCACGCTCGGGCGTTTCCTTTCGGAAAGCGTTTCGGCGCGCTTCACGCAGAACGGCTTCCGCATGGTGGAGATGAAGTTCCAGAACGCGGTGTACATGAAGCGCCAGGAGGGCGAGCTCATGCTCGCGCGCGAGTTGCGCGAGATAGCCACCTCCCACCAGGCGCAGGCGGTGGTCGTGGGAACCTACAGCCGTGCGGCCTCGGCCGTGTTCGTGAACCTCAAGGTGGTCCGGCCCGAGAGCAATGTCGTGATTGCCGCCCAGGAGTACTCGCTGCCCATGGGGCGCGACATCTGCGTCATGATCGGCCGGCGCGATTGCGACGACTACTACCGATAGCGGCGCACGCGCCTCACAGCAGCTCGTTCCACAAATAAAAGAAGTGCTCCTTCACGCGCGGCACCCAGCCGCGCTTCTCCCATTCCTTCGCATCGACTTCCGTGCAGACCTTCGCGTCGCGCTCGAAGATGGCCTCCATCTTCTTCGCGAACGGCTCGCCGACGATGCCCAGGGTGATCTCGTCGTTGATCTCGAAGGCGCGGTCGTCGAAGTTGGTGCTGCCCACGGCGCTCCACGCCCCGTCCACGACCATGGTCTTCTGGTGCAATAGCGTGGTCGGGTACTCGAAGATGCGAACGCCTGCCGCCAGCAGCCGCGAAAAGTTGCGATGCGCCGCGATCTGCACCAGCGGCATGTCGGAGGCTTCCTTGGTCGGCACCATCACGCGCACGTCCACGCCGCGCCCGACCGCCCTGCGCATCGCGTCGATGGCGTCGGGCTCCGGAAGGAAATAGGGGTTCTGGATCCACAGGCGCTTCTTCGCCGTGGCGATCGCCATGTGGTGCAGGATCTTCACCGCCGGCGCCGAGCCTTCGGGCTTGACCCGCGCGACGTGCACGTTGAGGTCGCCGCAGGGCTGCATCTTCGGGAAGTAATCCTCGCCCGCGAAAAGCTCGCCCGTGACCTCGACCCAGTTCTCGCTGAAGGCCGATTGCACCTGGTGCACGGCGGGGCCACAAAGGCGCACGGAGATGTCGTGGTAGGGCTTGCTGCCGTAGCCCGAGCCGCCCCATTCGTCGACCACGCAATGCCCGCCAACGAAGGCGATGCGGCCGTCGATCACGAGGATCTTGCGATGGTCGCGCTCGTTCATCACGCCGATGTTGCGCAGCTTCCAGGGATGGAAGCGCGCGAACTTCACCCCGGCGCCCACGAGCTTTTCGCAGGCGCTGTCGCCCATGCCCTTGCACCCGTTGGCATCGACGACGACGCGCACGGTGACGCCCTGCCTCGCCTTCGCGCACAGCCTCTCGACGAGTTTTTCGCCCAGCTTGCCTTCCTTCCAGAGGAAGACCTCGAGGTGCACGCTTCTTTCGGCGTTGTCGATGGCCTGCATGATCGCCTCGAAGAAGTCGCCGTCCTCGAGGATGTCCACGGAGTTGCCCTCGGCCTCCATGCCATGGGTGAGGCCGGCCAGCGAGGGGACGAGGTCCTGGATCGGGGCATCGCAATCGACGTGGATGCGCGGGTCGCGGTGGCGCTTGATCGACCAGATGAAGGTGACCAGCACCGCGGTAAGCAGCACCAGGAAGGCGCAGGCGATCGCGAGCGTCGCCTGCGAAGGCAGCCAGTCGATCACTTTTCGAGCTTCTCGTCTTCGCTCTTGGCCTGCGCCATGGCCTCGGGCTCGAGCTCCTCGGCCGAGCGGTTCAGCCGCACGAACACCCCCCAGCCCGCGAGGAGCAGGCCGACGGCGGCGACCAGGCTCGCCGCAAACGGCAACTGCGATGGGTCCTCGCGCAAGGCCTTTACCGTGGCGATCAGGGCTTCCACCGAAAGCGCCACCACGATGACGACCAGGAAGCGGGAAAGAAAGCGGCGCACGCGGGTGGGCCCGCTCACGTGGGCCTCACGGATCACCTCCTCCTCGGCGACCGTCTGCGCTATCTGCAGGGCGACCACCGCCACGGCCGCAATGCCCATCATCTGGATCACCTCCAGGGCGGCATTTTCGTCGAGGCCGTGCGCGATCACCCGTATCGCCATCCGGACCGTGACGACGATGAGCACGACCGAGGCCAGCACGAAAAGAATCGCAAGGAGCGCGTGCACGGCGGCGAAACCGCGCAGCACCGCGCGGGTCAAAAGGCTGGCACCCCCCTCGTCGTCGTGGCGGACGACTCGCCTGGGAGGCGGGTCGCGGGGACCTTCGGGTTTGCGCGGCATGCGCCTTCGAGCCGCACGGGGGCGAAAAATTCACTCGAGGAGACGGTAATGGCGCAGAAACGCAAGGTCGCAGTCATCGTGGGCAGCATCCGCAAGGGCTCCTTCAGCCGCATGGTGGCGAAGGCGATGTGCGGGCTCGCGCCCGGCCTGGAATGCGAGATCGTCGAGATCGCGCAGCTTTCGATGTACAACCAGGACCTGGACGAGAACCCCCCGGCGGAGTGGGTCGCGTTCAAGGACCGGATCAAGGCGGCCGACGCCGTGCTCTTCGTGACGCCGGAATACAACCGTTCCATGCCCGGCGTGCTCAAGAACGCGATCGACGTGGCCTCGCGTCCCTATGGCAAGAGCGCCTGGGCGAAGAAGCCCTGCGCCGTGGTGAGCGTGACGCCGGGCGCCCTCGGGGCCTTCGGCGCCAACCACCATTTGCGCCAATCGCTCGTGTTCCTCGACATGCCGGCGATGCAGCAACCCGAGGCGTACGTGAGCAACATCTCCAGGTCACTGGACGACAAGGGCTCGCTCTCCAGCGACGAAACGCGCGAGTTCCTGCGCAAGTTCATGGAGGCGTTCTCGAGCTGGATCGAAGCCAACACCGCGCCCGCGCCCGGCGCGGCCAAGGCGGCCTGAGCTTTCAGCGGCAAACGGTAGCCGGCGTCGCGTACACCTGGCGCGTTATCGCCTTGGATTGCGTCACGCCGCCTACCGTGTAGGTGAAGGTCCCGTTGTCGGCCCCCGAAAAAGTGAAGGTCGCGGTGCCGACGGCCGTGGCGACCACCCCGGAAGACATCCACGGCGAAGTGTTGAAGGCGGGGCCTGTCGTGCGATAGAGCTCGCCCGAGTAGGTGCCGGGGGCCGTGCGTGCGCCTCCGGACATCACGAGCCACATCCCTCGCCCGTCCGTGTCGTAGGTGAACCAGGTCGCGAAGAGGATTTCGCCCTGGTGCGTGATGTTCACTCCCCAACCCGACTCCGCTCCGGAGGGCGATGCCCACCACAGCGCCTGGTAATTCGGGGTGGCGCCGGCGCTGGTGGAAGTCGAGCATTCCGGCACGGGCGAAGCGTAAACCTGCCGCGTGATCGGCTTCGATTGCGAGATCCCGTTCACCGTATACGCGAAGGTGCCGTTGCTCGTGTCGGTGAAGGTGAAGCTGCCGGTCCCGACCTCGGTGACGCCCACCTGTGCCGGGTTGAAAGGCGTCGCGCTGAAGGCGGGCCCTGTCGTGCGATAGAGCTTGCCGGAGTAGGCGCCGGGCGCGGTGCGGGTGCCCGCCGACATGACGAGCCACATTCCCCGGCCGTCGGTGTCGTAGGTGAACCAGGTTGCGAAGAGCGTATCGGACTGGTGCGTGATGTTCACGCCCCACCCGGACTCGGAGCCCGCGGGTGACCGCCACCAGAGACCCTGGTAATTCGGCTGCGCGATCGCGGTCGCCGCGTTATGGCGATCGATGAAGCTCACGACCGCCGCGGAGAAGGCGCTTTCCTGGCCGTTGAAGAGGTGGAAGCCGCAGCCTGCATCGGTGCCGCCAGACAGCGACAGCCGTTCGCGCACGGGCGCCGCGGTGAGCGCGTTGTAGACCTGGTTGCCGAATTGTCCGGAGTCGCCCGAGTGGTAGACCACGAACGCCGGGCGGCGGATCTGCGCGAACGCCGAGCTGAAGGGTTGCGACGTCGAGTAGAACACCACCCCCACGGGAATGGATTCCGGCAGGGTGGCGGCCGCGAAGGCCACTGCAGCAGTCGAGGCGCTGCCGCCGATGATCCACACCGGCACGTCGTGGCGCGCGCGCACGTAGCGGACTACCTCGAGGATATCGGCGTACTCGCGCACCGAGCCGCTGCTGTGGGCATCGACGAACGCGATGCCGATGCCGGCGGCCGCGAACGCCTGGCGTTGGTGGTTCACCGGGCTGCAGGTGGCAGTCATGGTGCCCATGGAGCCGTCGGCCTGGATGCCGAAGACGCCGTCGCCGCCGGGCACGTGGACGAGGAACGCGCGCGGCGCGTCGGGAACCACGTAGAGGATGCGCTGGCTGCCGCCGCGGCTGGGAATGTCGACGACGGATGTCGTGGTCGCGGCCAGCGCCGGGGAGGCCAAGGCCAGGAGGAGCGCTGCCAGATTCCTGATATCCATGGGCCGAGGTATAAAGGGATCCCGCAACCCTGGCAAGAGGAGCGTCCCTTGATTCGTCCCGCCTGCATCGCCTCCGCCCTCCTGGCCGCCAGCTCCCTGCACGCCCAGACGCTTGCCGACATTCGCGTTTCCGACGCCAAGGGTGGCGCGCAGAAGTCCGTTTTCAAGCCCGATACGCCGAAGGTGTTCGCGTCCGCCAAGGTGGCGGGCATCGCCCCGGGCAAGCCCCTGCGCTGCGACTGGATCGCGGTGAAAGTCGAGGGGGTTGCGCCCAACTACAAGATCGATTCCTGGGAAGGCAAGGGCGGGCCCGGCCAGAAGGACCTCACCTGCTCGTTCAGCAAGCCCACCGCCGGCTGGCCGGTCGGGGATTACCGCGTCGGTTTCTTCGTCGATGGCAAGGATGCCGGAAAGGCCACCTTCAGGGTGGTCAAATGAGGGCGGGCCGCTGCTAGAATCGTCGGGCAATGGCACGTCTCGAAGACCTCTCGGTCGAGGAAATCCGCAAGCGTTTCGTCGACAACCCCGCCCCCGTCTCGGCCCAGACCCTCAACCGGCTGCAGAAGGACTCGCGCCTGGGCGTGCGCAAGCTGCACGCGGCGCTCAGGAAGCGCTTCGAGCGCGAGCAGAAGGAGCGCGTGCGCCTCGATGCCATGCGCCACTTCGAGCTGGTGCTGTGGAAATCGGGCGTGACGGATATCGCGGGCGTGGACGAGGCGGGCGTGGCCCCGCTGGCGGGCCCCGTCGTCGCGGCGGCGGTGATGTTCGCGCCCAACACCGACATCGAGGGCATCGACGACTCCAAGCGCCTGGACGCGCCGACGCGCGAGCGGCTGGCGGCCGAGATCCGCGCCAAGGCCTCGGGCGTGAGCGTGGGCATCGCCACCGTCGAGGAAATCGACGCGATCAACATCTACCATGCGTCGCTGCTCGCGATGCGCCGCGCGGTCGAAGGGTTGCCGCGTATCCCGCAGCACGTGCTGGTGGATGCGCGCACCGTCCCCGGGATCACCGCCCCGCAGAATTCCTTCAACAAGGGCGACGGCATCAACTTCAGCATCGCCGCCGCCTCGATCATCGCCAAGACCTCGCGCGACGCGATGATGGAAGCGCTCGATCGCGAATATCCGGGCTACGGCTTCGCCGGCCACAAGGGCTACCCGACCCCCGAGCATCGCGAGGCGTTCCTGGAGCTCGGCCCCTGCAAGGCGCACCGCATGTCCTTCCCGGTCATCCACGAGATGCTGGGCGAGTACAGCGCGCTCTTCTACGAGATGAAGCAGGCGCTTTTCGCCGCGCAGTCGCGCAGCGCGCTCGAGGACTACGAGACAGCGCTCAAGGCGTGCATGGAGCGGCTCTCGGAGCAGGAGTGCAAGAAGCTGCGCCTGCTGCTCGCAAGGCGCTGGAAGCTCGCAGCCTAGTGGCGGCGGCTACCTGGCGACGGGCTGCTCTGCCAACCGCGCCCGCAAACGCTCGTTCTCGCGATTGAGCCGATCGTTGGCGCGTGTGAGCTCCTCGCGCGCTTCCAGGGACTGGGCCAGGGTTGCGCGCACGAGATAGGCAGCGGCGGCGAAGTTAGCCAAGCGTTGCATGACCCGCAGGTGCTCGGCGGCGAATTTCACGGACGGGTCGTGGGAGACCACCCAAACGGTGCCGACGGTCTCGCCGAGCACATCGAACGGCACGAGCAGCGCCTCCTCGGCGAGGGGCTCGGCCTTGTTCATCTCGGGGAAGTAGAGCTCGGGGTTGGCCATCAGCTGCGGCGCATGGCGGTCGACGACGACGCCGCACGGGCTCGCCTTGCGCGGCATGAACCCCATCAGGTATCCCGACCACCGCCCGGCGACGGCGTGCCAGCGAAAGATCGAGGCGCCATTGTCGAGCTCGATGAGGCTGATGCCGGCGCTCTGCGCGCCGCACAGGGACAGGGCCGCATCGGCCAGGCGCTGCAGCACCTCACGCTCGCCGCGAGCGAGGGCCTCGGCGAGCGAATCCAGGGTGCGATCCTCGAGCCCGCGGTCGATCGCGCCAAGGGGGCGAGTCGCGAGCACCCTCTGGGCGCACGCGTCTTCCGGCCAGGCCTGGGGGCTCGAGCTCATGGCCCGCATTCTACATCTTCATCCCGGCCATCTCGCGGGTGTCCTTCTGCTGCAGGTCGAAGATCGAGGTGTAGCCCCCCGACCAGTCCGGCGGCATGAGGCAGGGGCGCGGATCGTGGTGGGCGAACTGGGCGCGCTTTCCGCGGATGATCGCCTGGTCCTTCGACGAGCGGATGGGGTTCACGGTGTAGGGGAAGGCGTCCGCCGAGGAAAGCGTGTATAGCAGCAACGGGCGGCCAAGGTCGGAGCTGTTCTTAGGCGAGCCGTGGATCGTGCGGCAGTTGTGCAGCGTGAGCGAGCCCGCGGGCCCGGTGAGGTACACCGCCTTCTTCACGTCGATCTTCGCCACGTCCTCGGGCGAGAGGCACCCCACCCATTTCCCGGTGTCGTCGTACTGCGTGAACATCGTGTCGCCCAGGTGGCTGCCCGGGATGATACCGACCGGGCCCATCTCCATCGTCGTGTCGTAGATGTAGGTCCCGACCGTGAGCGGCGAATAGTTGGTGTGCGGCCAGAAGGAGATGTCGTAATGCCACTTCACCTCCTCGCCGCCCTTGGCCCACTTGAAGTTGAGCTTCGAGTGATGGAACTTCACGTCCGGACCGACGAGGTCGGCCACCACATCCCCCACGATCGACTTCGAGACGTAGTCCCAGTACACGGGGTGCTGGTCGACCGGCGCGGAAACCCGGCGCAGGCGCGGCGCATCGGGTGAGTGGTCGGGTTCGAGGTCCCACACCGCATCGGACTTCGTGACCTTGCGGCTCCTCTCGACCAGCTCGTCGGTGGCATCGCGCAACTTCTTCAGCCAGTCGTCGCCGATGATGCGCTCGAGGAGGATGTAGCCCTCGGTGAAGTAGGACTCGCGCTGCGATTGCGTGAGCACGCGCGGGGGAATGGCCAGGATCTGCTCGGGGGTCATTGGAATGCTCCTTACTTGGACGTGAGCATCATGGTGGGCAGCCAGGTGACCAGCTTGGGAAACGCCATCGTGACGACGAGGACTACGATCTGCAGCGCGATGAAGGGCACGACGCCGCGATACATGTCGCGAATGGTGATCGAGGGCGGGGCGACCGCGCGCAGGTAGAAGATCGCCGGCGCCATCGGGGGCGTGAGGTAGCTCGTCTGGATCATTATCAGGAAGAGGATGCAGAACCACACCGGGTCGAAGCCCGCCGCCTTGACGAGCGGCGTGAAGAGCGGCACGAATATGAGGACGATCGAGATCCAGTCGAGGAAGAAGCCGGCGATGAAGATGATCAGCATCATCAGGCCCAGCAGCATCCACGGCGTGAGCTGCAGCTTCTGGATGAGGAGGTTGGCGGTGTTGATGCCGCCGCCGCCCACGAAGACGCCGGTGAAAAGCGTGCCGGCGAGCAGCACCGTCATGATCATCGTGGTGATCTTCACCGTCTTCACCAGCGCGTCGTAGAAACCCGGCCCGGTAAAGCGCCCGTAGAGGGCGGTGAGGATCACCGAGGCGATGGCGCCGATGGCGGCAGCCTCCGTGGGCGAGGCCCAGCCCAGCATGATCGAGCCCAGAACGGCGAAGATCATGAAGAGCGGCGGCACCAGGTTGCGCGTGGTAATCCACAGCTTCTCGCTGAAGGTGGGGTCCCCGGGCTCGGGCGGGATGCGCGGTCCGTTAAGGGGCGCCACCGTGCACAGGACGAGGATGTACACGAGGTAGAGCCCGCCCATGAGCAGTCCGGGGAAGACCATGCCGTAGAAGAGGTCCCCCACGGACACGTCGGCGAGCGGGCCGATCACGATCGCCACCACCGAAGGCGGGATGATGGTGCCGAGCGAGCCGCCGGCGCAGATCGTCCCCGAGATGAGCCCCTTGTCGTAGCCGTAGCGCAGCATTATCGGGATGGTGAGCAGGCCCACCACCGATTCGGTCGCGCCGATAACGCCCGACGAGGCCGCGAAGATGATGCACATCGAGATGGTGGCCAGCGCGAGGCCGCCGGGCAGGCGCCGCGTCCAGATGTGGATCGCCTCGAAGAGCTTGTCGGCGATGCCGGACTTCTCCAGCATCGCGCCCATGAAGACGAAGAGAGGCACGGCGGCGAAGACGAAGTTGGAGGAGATGTCCTCCACCTTGTCGACGAACTGGAACACCACGCGGTTGCCGAAGATGACGAGGCCGAAGAGCACCGCGGTGATCATCATCGCGAAGGCGACCTGGACGCCCAGGAACATGAGCAGGAAGGCCACCGGCAGCATCACGAACGGCAAGTACTCCAACTAGGTGCTCCCCGTGGCGGGCCCGCCCTTGCGGAAGCGCCGCACCGACTTGACCACCTCGGCCAGGATCTGCAGCGCGAGCAGCACGAAGGCCACGAGGAAGATCACCCGGAAGGGCCACACCGGCAGGTTCATCGCCGACTGGCCGCTCCTTTCATTTCTCGCGTAGCCCTGGGCGAGGTGCAGCCACAGGGCCCACGAGATCCAGCTCATCAGCGGCAGCAGCACGGCGTAGGCCGCGAGGTCGATCGCGGCGCGCGTGCGCTGCGAGAAATGGCCGCTGAAGATGTCGATGCGGATGTGCTCGTCGGTCCTCAGCGCGAAGGCCATGGCGAGCAGGAAGTGGGCGCCGGTGAGGATGTAGCCGATCTCGTAGGCCCAGATGGTGGGCGCGCCGAAGATGTAGCGGGCGAAGACTTCGTAGCAGGTGGCCAGCACCAGCGGCACCAGGGCGAAGGACGCCATGACGCCGATGGAGCTGGTGACCCTCTCGATATTGCGGACCAGGAAATCCACTACTCCTTCACCTTCACCGTCCGCCAGCGGTCGGCGCCCTTCCACATCGTGTCGAACTGCTTCTGGCTCGCGTGCACGCGGGCGAACCAGGGGTACTTGTTCTCCTTCGACGTCTTGTCGGCCCAGGTGAGGCCGATCTCGCGGGCCTTGTACTGCACCTCGGCATCCAGCTCGGTGATGATGTTGCCGGCCTTCTTGTAGAAGTCGAGCGCCTTGGCGTCCTCCTGGCCGATCTTGAGCCAGCTCTCGAAGGTGACGAGCTTCGCCACCGTCTCGATGAGCTTCTTGTCGGCCGCGGAGAGCTTGTTCCACGCTTCCTTGTTGATGCACAGCTCGAAGGGCGCCGTGGGCTGGTGCACGCCGGGATAAGAGAGGTGCTTGGCGACCTTGTAGAAGCCCGGGGTGATGTTCTCCCACAACGTGCCCCACTCGGTGGCGTCGATGGCGCCGCGCTCGAGCATCGGGTAGACCTCCCCGCCGGCAGTGGTCACGGGAGCCGCGCCCAGGTCGCGCGCCATCTCCAGCCACGCGCCGGCGGTGCGCAGCTTGAGGCCCTTGAGGTCGGCGAGCGTCTTCACCGGCTTGCGCGAGTGGAGGAACACTTCGGCGGTGCGGATGAAGAGCGGCATCGAGATGATGCCCTCGGTCTCGTCGCGGAACTTCTGCTGCATCTCGAGGCCGCCGCCCTCGTAGATCCAGTGCAGCATGCGCTCGGTGTCGAAGGATCCCGCGTAGCCGCCGAAGAGCACGGTGGTCGGGTCCTTGCCCCAGTCGTAGCCCATCCAGGTGTGGCCCATCTCCGCCACGCCGTTCTTCACGGTCTCGGGCACCTTGAGCGCGTTGCCGAGCGCGCCGCCCGGGAACACCTGCACCTTGAAGCGCCCGCCGGACATCTGGTCGAGGCGCTCGGCGAAGAGCTTGGCGCCCACGTCCATCAGCGGGCCGCTCGCCCAGCCGGTGGCCATCTTCCAGTTGTAGGTGCCGCCCGCCTGAGCGTGGGCGACCGCCGGGACCGCCATCGCGCTCGCGACGGCGCCGGCCTTCAGGAAATCGCGTTTCTTCATTTGCTCTCCTCCTCCTTGGTTGAGCTTCCAGGCCTCGCCCCGGGAAGCGGGGCGCAGTTTCAAACGTCGGTGCTTACTGTGTCGCGGGTGAATTTCTCGACCGAGTCGATGAGCCGGTCGGTCGCCCTGGCCGCCCCTTCCTCGTCGCCTTCGGCGATGGCGCGGGCGATGTCGGCGTGAAGTTGCGCGGTCATCGGCATGTCGGCCGCCTGCTTGTAGTGGATGTACCAGAAGCGCCGCGAGAGCGAATGCATGAGGCCCATGGCGCCCGCGGCGAACTCGTTGTGGGCGGCCGCCGAGCAGAGCTCGTTGAACTGCCGGTCGGCGCGCATGAAGGCCACGTCGTCGTCGGTGCGGGCGGACTTCTCGAACCGGCGCACCAGGTCGCGGAAGCCCTCGCGCTCGGCCTCGGTCGCGCGGCGCGCGGCGCTGCGCGCGATCAACCGCTCGAGCTCGCGGCGCACCTCGAGCAGGCGCAGCTGGCTCTTCACGTCGATGGCGGAGACGACGATGCCACGGCGAGGCAGGATGGAGACCAGGCGTTCGCGGGCGAGGCGTTGCAGCGCCTCGCGGATCGGCGTGCGGCCGATGCCGGTAGCAGTGGAGAGCTCGGCTTCCGAGACGACCTGGCCGGGAGCGAGCTTCAGCGTGACGATCATCTCCTCGAGGTGCAGGTAGGCGAGGTCGGTCAGGCTGTTGGCCGCGGGAGGGGGCAGCTTGCCGCGGCGGTCCATCTCAGTGCTGCTTCCGCTTTTCCACCAGGCCGAGGAATTTCTCGTACTCCTTCTCGTCGACGCCGTAGCTGTGGTCGTCGTCGGGGAAGGTGCCGGCCTTCACTTCCGAGATGTACTGTGTGATGCCCTTCACCGCGACCTCGGTCAGGTTGGCGAAGCGCTTGGTGAACTTGGGCTTGAAGTCGGTGAAGACCCCGAGGAGGTCGTGGCAGAGCAGGATCTGGCCATCGGTGCCGGCGCCCGCGCCGATGCCGATGGTCGGAATCTCGAGCTGCCTCGAGATCACCGCGGCGATCTTCGCCGGCACGGCCTCGAATTCCAGCATGAAGCAGCCCGCGTCCTGGATGGCCAGCGCGTCCTCGAGGATCTTCATCGCCGCCTCGGCCGTGCGCCCCTGGATCTTGAAGCCGCCCATCATCGCGATGGTGTGCGGCGTGAGCCCGATGTGGGAGGCGGTCGGGATGCCGGAGTCCACGAGGGCCTTGAGGATGTGGGCCTGCGACTTGCCCCCCTGGGGCTTGACCGCGTCGCACGCCGCTTCCTGCATGAAGCGCGTGGCGTTGACCAGGGCGCGCTCGACGGTGTTGTAGCTCTGGTAGGGCATGCACCCGAGCACGAAGGTGTTCGGCGCGCCGCGGCGGATCGCCTGCGAGTGCATGACCATCATGTCCATCGTCGCCGGGATGGTGTTCGGATGGCCGTGGGCGATCATCGCGAGGCTGTCGCCCACGACGGCCACGTCCACGCCCGCCATCTCGGCCCAGCGCGCGGCGGTGTACTCGGGCACCGACATGTACACCATCTTCTCGCCGGTGTGCTTCGAGTCGCGGATCTCCTGGATGGTGCGCTTCTTCCGCTCGGGCTTGGCCGATGCGGCACCGGCGGGTGGCGTTGCGGACACGCTTTCTCCTGGTGTTATTGACAACCCGGCTGATCGACAACTAATATATCAGCGGGCGTCCAGCGCAGCAACCCCACGCATCGAGAGGTTCCCATGATGACCGAACGGCAGCGAAAATTCCGCGAGAAGTACCTCTCCGAGGTGAGCCCCTGGTACAACGGCCTGCTGCACGTGGCCGTCACGTTCGGCGTCGGCGGCGCGGCCATCTGGTGGTGCGTCTCGCGCATGCAGGATGCCCGCTGGGAATGGCTGCTGGTGATCCCGGTGGCGATCGCCGGCAATTTCATCGAGTGGGGCATGCACCAGCACGTCATGCACCGCCTCAAGGACGTCTGGGCGATCCGCGCGATCTACGACCGCCACACGCGCCAGCACCACCAGTACTTCACCGACAACGACCACATCATCCATTCGGTGAAGGAATTCCGCATCGTCTTCTTCCCGTGGCGCCTGCTGGTGGTGCTGGGTACCGCCGGCGCGCTCCTCGGCTGGCTCACCTCCCTCGCCTGGAACGCCAATGCCGGCTACGTGGTTTTCATCACGATGATGGGCCACTACCTGGTCTACGAGTTCTTCCACTTCTGCTGCCACGTGCCGGAGAACTGGTTCGTGCGCAACGCGCCCTTCATCAACACGATCCGCCGCCACCACACGGCGCACCACAACATGGGGATCATGATGCACGTGAACATGAACCTCACGTTTCCCGTGGCGGACTGGGCGCTGGGCACGAGCGACCTCAAGCGCGGCCTGCTTGGCCACCTCTTCAACGGCTACAGCGAGGCGCACGTGAAGGAGGAGCTCAAGCCCATCATGGCCCGCTTCCGCACCGCCGAGACCCAGGACAGCCGCTGCACGCTGGAAGGCCCTCGCCTCGAGGCCGAGGAGCTGCGCGTCCTGGCCCGTTCGGGCGCCGACTGAGTCGTCCGGCAGGACGGCGGGGCGGCGCGCCTGCCGGCCCGCAGGCGCCGGCACGGAAAAGGCGGCAGCAGCACTCCCGTCTTGCGACCGATACGTGATCCCTTGTCGTTTCGTTGCGTGATCCGGGCCTCGCCGGGCCGTGCGCGTCGAGGACAGCAGGAATGTGCTCTTCACCGTTAGAACTTTTGCGGTTCCCGGCGGTAGTTGCATTAGGGCCCGCGCGCCTTGCGCGGCGCCGGGACGATCGATACAACGAGGAGGTGGCCAGTGGAACGCATCGAGCATCGCCAATCACCCGGCGCGGGGCTTCGCGCATACCAGCTGCAACAGGTGCTGGACATCATCGACGCGCGTCTCGCCGAGCCGATCCAGGTTGCCGAGCTCGCCGCGGCGGCGCACCTGAGCCCGTTTCATTTCTCCCGCATGTTCAAGAAGTCCACCGGGCACGCGCCGCACGCGTACATCACCACGAGGCGCATGGAGCTCGCCCGCAGGCTGCTCGCTTCCAACGACTTCTCACTCGCCGAGATCGCGACGCGCGTCGGCTACCAGACCCAGGCCCACTTCACCGATGTCTTCCGCAAGCACGTGGGAGCGACCCCCGGCGCATACCGGCGCAACGGCCGCGAGCGCCTGCGCTCGAGCGCCCTGCATGCGGTCGCGCAGGTAAGCAACGTAGCGCCCACCGCGCCTTCCAGCCCTTCACCGGAAACCCTGCAGCCGGCTAACCCGTAATCCGCTAGGAGGCGAACTCGCGCACTTCCGCCGCGGCCCGCACCCTCGGCAAGTGCTGCGGGTACTCGCGCTGGAGGAAATCGAGCAGGCCTTCGCGCAGCCGGCACCGAAGGTCCCAGTTGCGGCCGGCGTCGGCCGAGGAGGCAATGCCGCGCAACTGCACCGCGCGGTCGGTGATCTCGGTCGCCTGCAGTGAGGCGACGCGCCCGTCCCACTCGGGCGCTTCCCTGCACAGGCGCAGGAATTCCTCGCGCACCGGCTGGATCGGCATCGCGTAGTCGACCCAGAGGTACAGGGTCCCGATGATCTGCGCCGAGGACCGTGTCCAGTTCTGGAACGGCTTCTCGATGAAGTGCTGCAGCGGGACCACGAGGCGGCGCTCGTCCCAGACCTTCACCACGACGAACGCGGCGCCGATCTCCTCGATCACGCCCCACTCGTTCTCCACGATGACGACGTCGCCGATGCGGATGGGCTGCGTGAAGCCCAGCTGCAGGCCGGCAAACAGGTTGCCGAGAACAGGCCTCGCCGCCAGGCCGGCGATGATGCCCGCCACGCCGGCCGAGGCCAGCAGGGTGGCGCCGAATTGGCGCACGCCGGGAAAGGTGATGAGGGCGGCGGCGATGCCGAGGATGATCGCCAGGACCTGGAGCGTGCGCCCGAGCACGCGCGCCTGCGTGGCCACGCGGCGAGCCTGCAGGTTGTCCGCGGTGTCGATCGGGTGCAGCGCCACGATCGCCTCGGTGAGCGCGTCCACCGCGCACACCGCCAGCCAGGAAGAAACGCCGATGATGGCCAAGGTAAGTCCGTGGATTGCCGCCGCGCGATGCACGAGCTCCGGGGAAGTCGCCTGCAACACGAGCTGGAACCCCAGCAGCACCACGAGCCAGCGCGAAGGCACCCGCAGGTGGCGCAGGAACCGCGTGGCGGTCGGCCGAGAGCGCAGGATGCGGCGCAGCAGGACCACTGCGACAGCGTGCGCGCAGAGCGCCACGATGGCGGCAGCGGCGAGGGCGACAAGGGTGTCCAGCCAGGCGGACCCGGTGAGGGCAGGGATGATGTCCATGGGCGTCCGACCACGTTTCGTCGCATGGATTCAACATGCGCAAAGCGCATATATGCAACAAGTTGGAAACCGTGCGAGTATCCGCGCGTTGCGTACATTACTGGCCAAAGATGCCCGACCAGCAAGCCGTGCTCCGGGAGGCGATGCGGCGCCTCGACCTCACGCGGGATGCCTTCGCGGCAAGGCTCGGCGTGACGCGCCGGGCGCTCGATACATGGCTCCTCCCGGCGGGTTCCCGGCAGCGACGCGCGATGCCCGAAGTGGTCGCGCGGATGGTGGCCTCCGTCCTCGGGCCCTCAGCCGAAGCCGGCCAGTCCCTCAGGCCCCGCCTCACTCGCTCCGGCAGGCCGCACCTGCTTTCGGTGGACGTCTTCGATCGCGAGCTCGCGGAGGAGGTGATGCGCGTGGCCGAGGCGATGGAGCCCATCGCGCGGCGGCAAAAGGTCACGCGCGTGCTCGAGGGCGCCGTGTTGGGCAACCTCTTCTTCGAGCCCAGCACGCGCACGCGGGTGAGCTTCGGCGCGGCCTTCTGCCGCCTGGGCGGGGCGGTGTGCGATACCACCGGCTTCACCTTCTCGTCGATGGCCAAGGGCGAGTCGATCGCCGATACCAGCCGCGTCATCAGCGGTTATGTCGATGCAGTCGTGGTGCGCCATCCCGAGCAGGGCTCGGTGGCGAAATTCGCGGCGGCGACCCACGTCCCGGTCATCAACGGCGGTGACGGGCCGGGCGAGCACCCGACCCAGGCGCTGCTCGACCTCTATACCGTTCGCCAGGAGTTCGCGCGGCTGGGCAAGAAGCTGGACGGCGCGCATGTGGCGATGGTGGGCGACCTTCGCCACGGCCGGACGGTGCATTCGCTCATCCGCCTGCTCTCGCTCTATCGAGGCATGCGGTTCTCGCTGGTGGCGCCGGCGGGCCTCGAGATGCCGCCGGAGCTGGCAGGGCTCGCTCGCGATCGTGGACATCGCGTGCGCGAAAGCGCCACGCCCGCCGAGGGCGTGCGCAACCCCGACATCCTCTACGCCACCCGCATCCAGAAGGAGCGCATGGCGGGCGAGGGCCTGGAGGCCTATCCCGCCAGCTTCCGCATCGACCGCGCCGCCGTGAAGGCGCTGTGCGCCGCTGACACCGTGATCCTGCACCCGCTGCCGCGGGATTCGACCCCGGGCGCCAACGACCTGGCCGACGACCTCGACCGCGACCCGCGCCTCGCGATCTTTCGCCAGGCCGACAACGGCATCCCCGTGCGCATGGCGATCTTCGCCATCCTCCTCGGCGTGGAACATCTGGTCGCACGCACCCTGCGGGACGCCCCTTGGGTCTCCCCCGCGCGACTGCGCCCGTACGATCGGGGTCAGGCCACCTAGCGCGCCACCGCCCTATACTTGTCCCCGCCACCGCTTCCTGGGGAGGGGAAGTGTCGGAGCAAGCCGCCGAGCGCTCGTCGAGAAAGGTGAAATGCCCGTCATGCGGGGCGCCGGTGCGCTTCCGTGGCGCGACCTCGATCGTTTCGGTGTGCGCATTCTGCAAGTCGACGTTGGTGCGCGACGGCGTCGAGATCGAGAACATCGGCAAGCAGGCCGAGCTGCTGCAGGACATTTCCCCGATCCGCGTCGGCACCGAGGGCCACCATCGCAGCGAAGGCTTCGCCGTCGTCGGCCGCATCCAGTATCGCTACGAATCGGGCGTGTGGAACGAATGGCACGTGCTCTTCCCGCGGGCGCGCAGCGCCTGGCTCTCCGATGCGAGCGGCGATTACACGATCGCCTACCTCATCCCGCCGCAGCCCCTGCCGGGCTTCGCCGAGCTGGAGCCTGGCCGCCAGGTCGAGATCAAGGGCGAGAAATGGTACGCGGGCCATTACACGGTGATGAACCTCGAGCAGGCCGAGGTCGTTGCCGGCGAAGGCGAGCTTCCCTTCCGTTTCGGAGCCGGCTGGAAGGCCGACGTGGCCGATTTGCGTGGAGACGGCGCTCGCTTCGCGACCATCGACTACTCGGAAACTCCGCCGCATCTCTACGTGGGGGAGAAGCTGCCGTTCGACACCTTCCGCTTCTCGGGGCTGCGCGATCCGGACCAGCCCGGCTTCACCAGGGGCACGGGGCTCGCCTTCAAGTGCGGCGGCTGCGGCGCCCCGATCGAGAAGCACCTCACCACCACGGAGGTCGTCGCCTGCGGCTCCTGCGGCACCGTGACCGACGTGAAGAGCAACGTGGGCCAGGTGGTGCAGAAGAACGAGCTCAACATGTCCGCGGTGCGCCCGCTCGTGCCGCTGGGGTCAACCGGCAAGTGGAAGGGCGCGGCCTACGAGGTCGTGGGCTTCATGCGGCGCGGCCTCACCGTGGAAGGCATCGAGTACCAGTGGTCCGAGTACTTGCTGCACAACACCGAGCAGGGCTACGCCTGGCTCACCGAGTACGACGGCCACTTCAACTGGGTGCACAACGCGGCCGAGGTGCCCAAGCGCGGCGCCCACGGCACGCAGCCGACGATGAAGTACCTGGGCCGCACGTTCCGCCACTTCCAGCGCGCCACGGCCCTCGTGCGCCACGTGCAGGGCGAGTTCTACTGGCGGGTGAAGGTGGGCGAGTCCAACCTCTGCGACGACTACGTCGATCCGCCGCTGCTGCTCTCGAGCGAGAAGAGCGGCAAGGAGATCACCTGGTCGGTGGGCGAATACCTCGAGCCCGCGCAGGTCTGGCAGATCTTCAACCTGAAGGGCAAGCCGCCCACGCCGGTCGGCGTGGCCCCGAACCAGCCATCGCCGCACAAGGGAAGGGTCGGCCGATACTGGCTCGCCTTCCTGGCGTTCCTGGTGCTCGGCCTGCTGCTGCAGGCGATCTTCTCCTTCGTTGTCGCGCCGCGCAGCGCACCGCCTCTCACCTTCGTCGCCGGGGCCGGAGAGCCCGCGCGAGCCGTGAGCGCGCCGTTCAAGCTGGGCGGCTGGGCGGGCGCGCCGGTCACCGTGCGCACCGACAGCAACGCCGCGAGCGACTGGATCGACCTGTCGATGCAGCTCACCAACGTCGATATGGGCAAGGCCTACTTCGTCCGGCGTGGCGTCGGCTACCGGATGCTGGGCGGAAGGCTCGACGGCAGCAACGACGACGTGGCCGAGGTGAGCGGCATCCCGCCGGGCACCTACACGCTCGCGGTCGAGGCGCGCAGCGCGCGCGAGTTGCGCGGCACGGTGCAGGTGTACCGCTCGGGCATCGGCTGGTCGAACTTCTGGCTCTTCGCGGGCTTCCTGTTCCTCTGGCCACTCGTGGCGACGGTGCAGGCCGCCTCCTTCGAGGGCAAGCGCTGGTCCGAGAGCGACTACGCCTCGTCCGGCCACGACGACGATGACGACGAATAGGGAGACGACATGTTCAAGGCCTACCTGGCAGCCGCGTTCCTGAGCTTCGGGCTCTTCGGCTACTCGCAGTACAAGGGCTGGTCGATCCTGCCCTCGGAGGCCCAGGAGTGGGCGGATCGGCGCACCTATGGCTCTTCCACGGGCGGCAGCCGCTCAGGCTCCGGTGGACACAAGTAGCACAACCAAGGAGAACGTCATGATCGAGTACCTGAAACCCGCGGCCCTCATCGGATCGATCGTCTATTCGGTGATCGGCATCGTGCTGGTGGCGCTGTTCTTCGTCATCGTCGACAAGATCACCCCCTACGACCTGTGGAAGGAGCTGATCGAGAACCGCAACCAGCCGCTCGCCACCGTGGTGGCCGCGTTCTGCCTCGCGATCGCGATCATCGTGGCGGCGGCAATACATTGAAGGCATGGACAGGGGATGAGGGATGAGGCGTGACTGAGCATTCCGTCGATCCGGCCGCGGCCCCGCCGGCGCATCCGCCGGTGCAGCGCAGCGAGGTGCTCACGCGCGCGCTGCTGGCGTCGGTGTTCGTCATCGCCGCCTGCGGGCTGGTCTACGAGCTCATCGCCGCGGCCGCGTCCACGTACCTGCTGGGCGACTCGATCACCCAGTTCTCGGTGGTGATCGGCGTCTACCTCGCCTCGATGGGCGTGGGCTCGTACCTGTCGCAGTACGTGACGCGTGGCATCGTGGTGAAGTTCATCGACGTCGAGCTGATGATCGCGGTGCTGGGCGGCTTCTCCGCCGCGCTCATGTTCCTCTCCTTCGCCTATGCGGGGCCCGGCTTTCGCGTGCTGCTGTACCTGCTGGTGGTCCTGGTGGGCGTCCTCGTGGGCCTCGAGATCCCGCTGGTGATGCGCATCCTCAAGGAGCGCCTGGGCTTCAAGGACCTGGTGGCGCAGGTGCTGTCGTTCGACTACCTCGGCGCGCTCGGCGTCTCCATCGCCTTCCCGCTCCTGCTTGCGCCGCGGCTGGGCCTCATCCGCACGGCCTTCCTCTTCGGCCTCATGAATGCGCTCGTCGCGGCGTGGGCGGTGTGGCTCTTCCGCGACCGACTCGCCCGTCCGCTCGCCATCGCCTCGCGTTGCGCGGTCGTGACGCTCGCCCTGGGCGCGGGCTTCATCTACTCGGAGGAGCTCACGCGCCTGTCGGAAGACCGCCTCTACACGGACCAGATCGTGCACGCCGAGTCGAGCAAGGCGCAGCGCATCGTGGTCACCCGCTGGCGCGAGGACCTGCGCCTCTACCTCAACGGCAACCTGCAGTTCAGCTCGCTCGACGAGTACCGCTACCACGAGGCGATGGTGCACCCGCTGCTCGCATCGATGCCGCACGCGCGCCGCGCTTTGGTGCTGGGCGGGGGCGATGGCCTGGCCCTGCGCGAGATCCTCAAGTACCCGCAGATCGAGTCGGTCACGCTGGTCGACCTCGATCCCGCGATGACGCGCCTCTTCACGGAAGCGCCGCCGCTGCGCAAGCTGAACGCCGGGGCGCTTTCCTCGCCGCGCGTGAAGGTGGTGAACGCCGACGCCTTCGTGTGGCTGGAGCAGTCGCGCGATGCCTTCGACTTCGTAGCCATCGACTTCCCGGACCCGAGCAACCACGCGCTCGGCAAGCTCTACACGACCTCGTTCTATTCCATGCTCAAGCGGCGCCTCTCGGCGCGCGGCGCGGCGGTGATCCAGTCCACCTCGCCGCTGTACGCGCGCAGGTCCTTCTGGTGCGTGGTCACCACGCTCGAGGAAGCGGGATTCGAGGCCACGCCCTACCATGCGCTGGTGCCCTCGTTCGGCGAGTGGGGCTTCATCATCGCCTCGCAGGCACCCTACGAGCCTCCGGCCAGCTACCCCATGCCCCTCAAGTTCGTGGCGCCCGAGATGCATCCCGCGCTCTTCGCCTTTCCACGCGACATGGCGCGCGTGCCTACCGAGGTCAACCGGCTGAACAGCCCGGCCCTGGTGCGCTACTTCGAGTCGGAGTGGCGCCGCAGTCCCTCGCAGTGACCGGCCGGCGGAGCTTTCTCGGCGCCGGAGCGGCGTTGCTCGCCGCGGCATGCACGCGCGGCGCACCCCCGCTTCCGCCCGGAGAGCTGCTGGCTACCGACTACCGGCTGGGTCATCGGCTGCGCGACGGCGGGCTGCCTTCCGCGCGCGAGGTGCGCAAGGCGCGCGTGGTCATCGTGGGCGGCGGCATCGGCGGCCTCTCCGCTGCGTGGCGGCTGCAGCGCGCCGGCATGGCCGACATCGAGCTGCTCGAGCTCGAGGCGAGTCCGGGGGGCAATGCACGTTGGGGGGAAAGCGCGGTGTGCGCCTATCCGTGGGGCGCGCATTACGTGCCGCTGCCTACGCAGGAAGCCCGCGCCACGCGCTGGCTGCTGTCGGACCTGGGCGTGCTGCTGGGCGATCCCGATGCCGCCGAGCCGCGCTACGAGGAGCGCGCGCTGGTGCATGCCCCGCAGGAGCGTCACTACCGCCATGGCACCTGGAGCGAGGGGCTCGTCGGGCTGGAGGGCCGCACGCAACAGGAAAAGGACGAGTGGCAGCGCTTCCAGGCGCGCATGCAGCAGCTGCGCAACGCGCGTGGACGCGACGGGCGACGCGCCTTCGCCATCCCGCTCGAGCACTCGACGCAGGATCCCGAGCTGCTGGCGCTCGACCGAATCACTTTCGAGGCGTGGCTTCGCCGTGAAGGCTTCGTTTCCGAGCCCGTGCACTGGATGGCCAACTACGCGTGCCGCGACGACTACGGCTGCGACTACCGGCAGGCCTCGGCCTGGGCCGGCGTGCACTACTTCGCCTGCCGCTCGGGCGTTGCGCGCCACGCCGAGCAGGACAGCGTCCTTACCTGGCCGGAGGGCAACGGCTGGCTCGTTCGCCGGCTCATGGAGCGCGCTGCGTTCACCATGACGCCGGGCGCGCTCGTCTTTCGCATCGAGGAGCGGCCAAGGCACGTGCGCATCGAGGCGTGGCTTGCACGCGAGCAGCGTTCGATCGCGATCGAGGCAGAGCACGTGGTGTGGGCCGCGCCGTTCGCCTTCGCTGCGCACGCGCTTGCGGGAACCGCGCTCGCCGAGCCGATGCGCGCCTACCAGTACACGCCCTGGGTCACCGCGAACCTCACGCTCTCGGAGCTGCCGCACGAACGGCACGGCGCGCCGCTCTCATGGGACAACGTGCTGCACGAGGCCGCCTCCCTGGGTTACATCGTGGCGACGCACCAAAGCGTGGCGGTGCAGCCCGGCGCGACCGTGCTCACCTGGTACCTGCCGCTTGCGCACGAGTCCCCCTCGGCGGCGCGCCAGCGGCTGCTTGCCACCGGGCGCGAGCATTGGGCAGGAATGGCCCTGGCCGAGCTGTCGCGCCCGCATCCCGAGATCCGAAGCATCACGCGACGCGTGGACGTCATGGCCCATGGGCATGCGATGGTCCTGCCGCACCCCGGCCTCGTCTGGGGCGCCGCGCGGCAACGCATCAACGCGCATCGCGGGCGGCTGCATTTCGCGCACGCCGACGCGAGCGGGCTGTCGCTCTTCGAGGAGGCGAACGATCGCGGCGTCGCCGCGGCCGAGACGATCCTGGCCGCGATGGGCTCGAGGCAGCCGTCGTTGCGCTACGAGCGCGGCTGACCCTTCAGGCGCGGTCGCGCAGCTCCTTCACGCCCATCTTCTCCGCGCAGTGGTCGCAGCAGAAGTAGCGGCCGTCCTTCTCCAGGCCGTGCCCGATGATCCGGCACTTGCAGTGCGCGCAGGTGGGCGCGAGCATGTGGATGGCGCATTCGAAGCTGTCGAAGGTATGGCTCTTGCCGCCCATCGTCACCTGGAAGGCCTTGTCGTAATCGTTGCCACAGTGCTCGCATTTCGCCATGGATGTTCCTTTCGGGCGGGGTGTATCGAAGGTTGCGGGCGCGTCGTCAGCAGGCGCGCGCCACCAATACCGCGTTGGTTCCCCCGAAGGCGAACGAGTTCGACATGGCCGCCGCCATTCCCCGCGATCGGCGCGAGGCGTTGGGCACGTAATCCAGGTCGCATTCGGGATCGGGGTGGCGCAGGTTCATCGTCGGCGGGATCATGCCCTCGCGCAACGCGAGCAGCGCGGCCACGAATTCGAGCGCGCCGGCCGCGCCAAGCAGGTGGCCATGCATCGACTTGGTGGAGCTGACCGCCAGGTTCGATGCGTGGGCTCCGAACACCTCGCGGATCGCAGCCGTTTCCACCGCGTCGTTGGCCTGCGTCCCCGTTCCGTGCGCGTTCACATAGCCGATTTCGGCGGGCGCCATCTTCGCCGAGCGCAGTGCCAGGCGCATCGCGCGCGCCTGGCCCTCCACCGACGGCCGCGTGATATGCGTGGCATCGCTCGCGAGGCCGTAGCCGCACAGCTCGGCGACCGGCGTGACGCCCCGGGCGAGCGCCCGTTCGCGCTCCTCCAGCACCACCATGGCGGCGCCCTCGCCCAGCACCAGCCCGCTGCGGTCGCGCGCGAAGGGCTTGCACGAGGCGGCGGGATCCTCCGCATCCTCGCTCGCCAGCGTCTTGAGCGCTTCCCACGCCTTGAGCGTGCCGAAGGTGAGCGGCGCCTCGGCGCCGCCGGCCACCATGACTTCGGCCTCGCCGCCCGCGATGCGCCGCGCCGCTTCGCCGATGGCGACCGCCGAAGACGAGCAAGCCGTCGAGTAGGTGAGGTTCGGCCCGCGCATGCCGTGCTCGAGCCCGATCCAGGAGGACGCCGCATTGGTCATCGCCATCAGCACGCTGAAGGGCTTGAGGCGATCGCAGCCCTCGTCGTACAACCGGCGATAGCCTTCGTCGGTGGTGGCCGAGCCACCCATGCCCGTGCCGACGAAGACGCCGGCCTCCTCGGGGTCTACGCCACCCAGCGCATCGCCCGCCTGCGTGAGCGCCTCCGCGGCGGCGACGAGCGCCAGTTGGCTCACTCGATCCAGCATGCGCAGCTTCGGCGCCGGGAAATGCGACGGGGCATCCAGTTCTGCGGTGGCCGCGATGCGGGTAGCCAGGCGAGGCGTGAACGGGGCCTCGAGCCGCCTCACACCCGAGCGGCCGGCCTCGAGCGCGGCTAGGAAAGCCGCGACGCCGTTGCCGATGGGCGAGACCACGCCCATGCCGGTGACCACGACGCGCCGCACGTCAGTCGCTCGTCGCGCCGGCCGCCGGTGGCGGCACGGCCAGGGCGGCAACCTTGCCGGCGCCCTGCGCGACTTCGTCGATGTAGGCCGCCAGGTCTCCCAGCGTGGTGATGCGCCCGCGCAGCTCACCCGGCTCGCCGGGCACCTGCACGCCCAGCTCGTCCTCGATGCAGAAGAAGATCTCGATCAGGCGCAGCGAATCGATCTCGAGGCTCTCCAGCGTGGCGCCGGGTTGCAGCGCATCGGGCGGGATGTCGAAGTCGCGTTGGAGAAGGTGCGCGATGCGATCGAGCGTGCTCATGAAGCCTCCGGGCAGATGAGGTGGGCCTTGCCGCTCCAGAGCGCGCCCAGCGTGAGCAGGGCAGGGACCACGCGAAGCAGAGCCACGCTTGCGGCGGCGGTGGCGGGGAACGTCGTGAGCCCGGCGAAGGCGCTCGAGGCGCGGACGCGAAAAGCGAGATGCGCGCGCCATTCGCTTTGGTACCGGCGCGCCGCGGCGAGCGTATCGCGTTCGCTGCCGAGCGCCTCGGCGAGCAGCCATGCGGATTGGACCGCCATCGAGACGCCCTCGGCGATGAGCGGATGCGCCTCGCCGGCCGCGTTGCCGATGCGAAAGACGCTCGCTTCGAGGTCGCCTTCGTGCAGCAGGCGGATGCCGGGCCGGATGGGGCCGGCCGCCAGCCAGGGCGCCTCCAGGCGTGCGCCATCGAGCGCTTCGCGCACGCCGCGGCAGTGGCGCGTGATATGGGCGAGCAATGCGTCGCCCGCGCCGCGATGGCTCGCCCGCGCCGCGCGCAAGGCGCCGCGCCGGATGCAGCACGAAAGGCTCACGGTCCCCGAATCGCTCTGCACCAGCCCTCCATAGCCGCCCGGGAAGAGCACCAGCGGCATCAGCCCGGGCGAAAGGCTTGCGCCGAGGAAGCGCGCCTTGAAGGCGAGGAGATCGCGCTCCCCCGGGCGCGTGCGACCCACGTCGAGGGGCGAGCGCTCCCAGGAGCCGTGGGCGTCGACGAGGAGGCGCCCCTGCAATTCCTCGACCCCGGAGCGCGAGTCGATGCGGATGCGCCATGCTTGCGGCTCGCGCACGGCATGCGTGACCGATCCCGGCTGGCGCACCGCGACTCCGGCCCTGCGCGCGCGCTCGAGGAGCGCCTCGTCCAGCACATGCCGACCGATCGCCCGGCCCCAGCGCGCGCCGGCGCGAGGCGCAGGCATGGGCGCCTCGGCGACCCCCTCGCCCGCGAAGAGGCCCACCCGCGTGACGGCCGGCCCCGCTTTGCGCTCGAGCTTCGTGGCGACGCCCAGCGCCCCGAGAAGCGGCCATGTCGCGGCCGATACGAATTCGCCGCAGACCTTCCGCCGCGGATACGTCGCCTTCTCGACGAGTGCCACGTCCTGTCCTTGCAGCGCGAGCCGCGTGGCCAGCGTGGCCCCCGCGGGGCCGCCGCCGATCACCAGTGCATCGTGGAGCTTCATGCGCCTTGCGCCACGAAAAGGTGGCTGAACGCCCCGCGCGGGCGCTCCTCGAGCAGCCAGCCGGGCGCCTCGTGCCACAACGCCGAGAGCTCGGCGCCGCGGAAGCCCGCGCGCACGCTCGCCACGGCATCGTGCCGCGTTACGTCGTTGCAGCCGATCAGGCCCAGCAGCCTCGAGCCCAGCAGAGCGGCTTGCGAGCGGCGCGGCTCGCAGGCCACGAGGACGCGAGCGCGGGAGGCGGCCAGCTGCAACAGCGAGCGAAGTTGCGCCGGCTCGAAGTGATGCAGGAAGAGGTTGGCAAAGATCGCGTCGAAGCGCGGCGTGGCGGCATCGGCCAACCAGTCGAACACGTCGGCACGCACCGATTCGGCCGCCCATCCCGCGGCGGCAAGCGCGTCGAGGGTCTCGCGCGGCGGCTCGGCTTGCCGGTCGAGCAGCTGGATGCGCCCGCCTTGCGGCAGGCGCCGGACAACGGCCAACGCGAACGCGCCATCGCCCGCGCCGATCTCGGCGACATTCACGGGCCGTGGCGGCAACGCAGCGGCGAGCGCGCCCGCCACGATGCGGGCATTGGACATGAACGCGTTCACGCGGGCGAGGTCGCGCCGCGATCGCCTTGCCCGCAGGTCGTCGTCCGGCAGCGAGTCGAGCCACTCCGGCTCGACGATTCGCGGCATCGTCATGTCGCTGCCGCTCACGCCACCTCCAGCAACGCGCCGTGGCAACTGAATCCCGCGCCGAAGGAAGACATCCACCACAGCCCGGGTGGCGCTTTTTCCGCGAGAGCCGCCTGGAGCACGAAAAGAACGAACGGGCTGCTCAGGTTGCCGTACTGGCGCAGCATCGCGGCGCTGGTGCCCGTCTGCGACGGCTCCAGGGCGAGCTCGCGGCGCAGCTCCTCGAGCACCTTGCGCCCTCCGGCATGCAACACCCAGGACTCGATGCGATCGGCTCCCACGCCCTCTTCGGCCAGCAGGCTCTTCATCACCTCGCGCGCATGCCGCGCGGCCAGCCCCGGCACCGGCAGCGTGAGGATGTTGCGCAACATGCCGCCGCGCTGCTCGAAGCGCAAGGCGTCACGCTGGGACGGGTTGGTGAGCGAGGCGGACGCGCGCCAGCGCACCGTGCGCCCGTTCACGGGCGAGGGCTTGGCCGAGAGCACCGCTGCCGCGGCGCCGTCGCCGAAGATGCAGGCGCTCACGAGCACGCCCAGGTCGTCGTCGAGATAAAAGGCGGCGCTGCATACTTCGACGCAGATCGACAGGACGTTCTCGCAGCCTCCCGAGGCGAGAAGCGCGTGGGCGGTGCGCAGGTTGGGAAGCGCCGCGCCGCACCCCTGGCCGACGAGGTCGAGGTGCAGCGCGTCCGCACGGGTGCCGAGCGCCTCGGCCACATAGCTGGTGAGTCCGGGGCAGAGATAGCCCGTGCACGTGCTCACGACGAGCGCGTCGATCGCCCGGGCTTCGAGCCCCGCCCGCGCGGCGGCTTGCGCGGCCGCCCGCGAGGCGAGAGCCGGAGCATGAGTGGCGAAGCGCCGGTGCAGCGTGTCGGGATCGAGGACGAAGCTTTCGTCCAGGTTGTCTAGGGCGAGCGAGCGGCGCTCGATGCCGTTATCGTGGTTCAGGATGCCCTGGAGCACCGCCCGGGTGCGCGGGGTGAGCTCGGGGCGATCGGCGCGTTGGAGCGCTTCCCAGCATTCCCGCTGGGTGAAGCTGCGCGCGGGGACCTCGGTGGCGAGTCCCGTGATGAACGTCAAAGGCGCTTTCTCCCGGCGTACCCAAGGGCCACGCTTGGAAAGCGCCTAGCGGGAAATCGTTCCCGGGACTGCGCGCCGGAGTCAAGCCCCGTGCTCGTCCTCGAGATCCTCGGCGTTGGCGGCCACGCGCCACTCGTTGGCGGCGCGGGCAGCGGCCGAGCGCGTGTAGAAGTAACCGTTTCGCACGAACCCCGAGATCATCGTGGCCTTGATGGAGACGACGCGTCCGGAGGCGGTGCGATCGACCACCACCTCGTCGGGCAGCCCATCGAGCAGGTGGCACGGCGCCGCGCGGCCGTCGGCGAAGCGCGACGGGTAGATCGTCTGCGTGGCGAAATCGAAGAACGCCGGGCGGAATCCCAATCCCGCGTTTTCCTCGCTGCGGCCGCCGGTGCCGACGTGGCGCGCGTTTTCCTCTTGCAGCAGCTGGTGGGCAATGAGGCGTTTCACGATTCACCTCCGAGGGCGCTCCGCGCCCGTTGTCATGAATCCAGTCTCCGCCGCGCGCCTGCCGATTCCTATGGGGAATCTCTCAAATGCACATGGGAAAAGTCTCATCGTCGCTGTAGGACGAGTCGTGTGCGGTGCGATCGTCTCGCTGGCCGATCCGCGCACCCGGGAAAACGGATCGTCGATTTGTGCGATTTACGCTCGCGCCGCGAGCCGCCTGGCGGTCAGATGACGGCTCCACAGCCCCCTCCAAGGAGGAAACATGAGGACCTCGTTCGGGCGCATGGCCGCGTTCGCCTTCATCGCCATGCTGTTTTCGGTATCGCTCGCGATCGCGGGCGAGAAGGACAAGGAGAAGGAGGGCGACCGTCCTGCCGGCGCCCAGCAGAACAAGATGAAGGTGTGCAACGCCGAGGCGGCGAAGAAGAACCTGAAGGGCGACGAGCGTCGCGCCTTCATGAGCAGCTGCCTGAAGGGCTGAGCCGCGCCTGGCTTGGCCATGCGGGTCCAGGGCGACCTGGACCCGCCAGCCCGCTTCCTTACGCCCGCGACGTGCGCTGGTACCAGTACGCGCGCAGGTCGTGGCTCCAGCCCGACGAGATGGGCACCTTCGGCTCGGGCGTGCGCAGCTTGGCGAGGACCCAGCGCGCGCGGGCGCGCCGCGACCAGGTCGGAAAGAACTGGCGCGAGAGCGCACGCGCCTGGGAATAACTCTGGATCTTCATGTGGCGTCTGTCTCCAATGTGTCGCATTTCGGAGACATGATCCCAAGCATTGCAGCCACCATCTGTCCTCGTGGCGCTGAATCAGTTATCGGAATCGTCCTTCAAGAGATATTGCGCAGCGGTTCGCAGGTCGGAGACGAAATCGGCGTGGGCCTGCTCCCCCTCGGGGCGATCCTTAATGCGAAGCAGGAAAGATGGGTGGTACGTGGCGATCACGTCGGGCAGGCCCTCGCGCGACTGCACCTCCCCGCGGCTTTGGGTGATGCGGAAACGCGGACCGAGCAGGACCTTTGCGGCCGTCGCTCCCAATGCAACGACCACGCGGGGGCGCACGGCCCGCAACTCGCCTTCGAGCCATTGGTAACAAGCCTCGACCTCGCGCTGCGCCGGTGTCTTGTGCAGGCGACGCTTGCCACGCGGCTCCCACTTGAAGTGCTTCACCGCGTTGGTGACGTACACGGACCTGCGGCTGATGCCGGCCTCGCGCAGGCCGTGGTCGAGAATCCTCCCCGCAGGGCCGACGAAGGGGTGTCCTTCGCGATCCTCGACGTCGCCGGGCTGCTCGCCCACCAGCATGAGCTGCGCTCGCGGGCTGCCTTCGCCGAACACGGTCTGGGTTGCATTGGCCCACAGGGGGCAGTTGCGGCAGCCGGCCGCGCGTTCCCGCAAGCCCTGGAGCTGGCTGCTGGCGGAAAGTTTGCGCGTGGAGGCCATGGTTCCCGCGGTGCCGCGCGAGAACGGGGAACGCCCGTCCCCGTGTCGCTCTCCTAGCTTTGCCGCACCTTGAGCTCGGCCAGCTCCTTGTTCTTTTCCGCGCGCGCGGCGCGCAGGCAATCCGCACGCTGCTCGCCGGCACGCACCGAGCAACGGGCGCGCGCGATATCGTATGCCGCTTTCGCGCGAGCGGTGACGAGCTCGGCCTGGGCAGAAACGGTTCCGTAGTATCTCGCGGCCAGCTCGGCCTTGCGCACGCGTTCCTGCGCACGCACTTCGGCGCGGCAGATTTCCCGGGCCGCGTCGGGCGCTTCGCGGCAGCGCGCGATGCCCAGCCGGGTGTCGGCGTCGAGCGCCCGCTTGAGCTGCTCGTAATCCACGGGGGACATGAGGCTGGGCGGCGTGTCCACGGCGGCGCGGATGCCGACGGCGGCCAGGCTCAGGCCGATTGCGAGCGCCGAGGAAATCAGGAAAACCGTGGGCTTCATGGGCTTCGCCTCGAGGGGTGCTGCCGTTCGCTTAGACCGCCGCGGCGCGGGCCGCGCAGGGTTCGTCACGATGATGGCGCGCGCCCCGGCGCCGATCTGTCGGCGCTTGCGGATTGCGGCGGCGGCGGTGTCCGACGCGCGAACAAAAGGGGCCGATCCGCGGATCGGCCCCTTCAGGGTCGTGACGACCATAGGGCGCTGCCGTCGGGAGACGGCCGGGATTACTGCCCCGACTTGTTCTGCTTCGAGTTCACCGTGCCGGCGGTGCCCGCGCTCACCGAGCTGGGTCCGGTCGCCGAGCCGGTCGAGCTGCCTTGCGTCTGCACGTTGGTGTTGGAGCTGGGCTCGCGTCCGCCCGCGGACATCGTGTTCGAGACGTTGCCGCTCGGCGTGCTGGAGGCGGGATTGCCGGTGCCGGCGGGCGAGGTGCCCTTCATGGTGGTGCCGGCGGCCGGGCCGCTCGCGCTGGTGCGCGCGCCGCTGCTGTCGGCGACCTTCTTGCCCTTGGCGCCCGCGATCGCGCGGTCCTTCTCGGCCTTCGCGTTCTTCTTGCAGGCGGCCTGCTCGGCGCCCTTCTGGTCCTCGCACTTCTCCTTGGCGATCTCGTAGGCGACCTCGGCCTTCATCTTCTCGACGTCGGCGCGATTCTTGTCGTTGGGATTCTTCTTGTAGTCGAGCTCCTTCTTGGCGAGCTTCTCGTTGCCCTTCGCCTCGGCTTCGCAGATGTCCTTGGCGTTGTCCTTCATCGACTTGCAGGCTTCCTTGGCGGACTTGGCGTCGGCTTCGATGCGGTCCTTCTCGCGCTTGTACTCGTCGCCGGAGATGCCGCCCGACTTGTTTTCCATCGACTTGGGCTGCGCGGCCTTGGCGGGCGAGCTGGGCGTGGTCTGCGCTTCGGAAAGCGTGGCCGCACCGAGCAGGAAGACCCCGGACAGGGCGGCGTAAAGAGTATTCATTTTCATCATTGGCTCCTTCGCGATTCCAGTCACTGGACCCACTGAATGCGGTCCCAATTCATGGTGATCACCTGAGTTGAGAGATATGTGTGTGCTGCACGGAATTGCGGCGCCTTGCCATGGACGCAGCGTCGCGAGGAAATCATCGGCCCGCACGGCTTCGGAATCTGTCGGCGGCCAAGAAGCGCGCCGTGCAAAACCGCTGATACCGCGGTCGGCCGGTTCCTACAGAAACCGGTGCGGCATACTTGGCGTCAAACATCACCAAGAGGAGTAACCCATGACCCAGTCCGCGCCTTTCCAGCTTCCCCCCCTCCCGTGGGCCGAAAACGCCCTCGACCCCGTGATCTCGTCGCGCACCATCGGGCTGCACTACGGCAAGCACCACAAGACTTATGTCACCAAGCTGAACGAGTTCGTCGCCGGCACTCCTTATGCCGACAAGCCGCTCGAGCAGGTGATCCGCGAGTCCGCCGGCAAGGACCAGAAGATCTTCAACAACGCCGCGCAGACCTGGAACCACACCTTCTTCTGGAATTGCCTGAAGCCCGGTGGCGGCGGCAAGCCGCGCGGCAGCCTCGCCTCGCGTATCGACGCCGAGCTGGGCGGATACGACAAGTTCAAGCAGGACTTCGCCAATGCCGCGGTCAACACCTTCGGAAGCGGCTGGGCCTGGCTCGCCGAGAAGGACGGCAAGCTGCAGATCATGTCGACTTCCAATGCCGACCTGCCGATGACCAAGGGCGCGAACGCGCTACTCACCATCGACGTCTGGGAGCACGCCTATTACGTGGACTACGAGAACCGGCGGCCTGACTTCGTCAACGCCGTGATCGACAAGCTGCTCAACTGGGACTTCGCCGAGCAGCAGTTGAAGAAGTAAGAGGGGAAAGGGGGAAAGGGGAAAGGCCCTCATCCCTGTTCCTCATCCCCCGAATCCCCCGACTTTTCCGGATGCGGCAAAATATGCCGCTTCCATGTCCGCCACCTCCCCTGCGGCCCAGCGCCGCGTCGTTGCCAACTGGCTGTTCGCCTGCTGTGCGCTGATCTTCGCGATGGTGGTGGTGGGCGGCATCACGCGCCTCACCCACTCGGGTCTGTCGATCGTCGAGTGGCAACCCGTAGTCGGCACGATCCCGCCGCTGAACGCCGAGCAATGGGAAGCGAGCTTCGCGAAGTATCGCGAGACGCCGGAGTTCAGGCAGCGCAACCCCGACATGACCGTGGAGGGGTACAAGAAGATCTTCTGGTGGGAATATGCCCATCGCCTGCTGGGCCGCATCATCGGCCTCGCCTTCCTGCTGCCGTTCCTCTTTTTCCTGTGGAAGAAGATGATCCCCGAGGACATGGTGCGCGAGCTCTGGGGCATCTTCGCCCTGGGCGCGGTGCAGGGCTTGCTAGGATGGTGGATGGTGCAAAGCGGGCTCGTGAACGAGCCGCGAGTGAGCTCGCTGCGGCTCGCGGCGCACCTGGGCCTCGCCTTCATGATCTACGGCATGCTGCTGTGGGCGGCGCTGGAGCTCGTGCGGCCGCGGCGCGTGCTCGCTTCCGACGAGGCGCGACGGCGCGCGGGGCTGATGGTATTCGTGGTTTTCCTGATGGTGCTTTCGGGGGCCCTGGTCGCGGCGATCCGCGCGGGCTTCGCCTACAACACCTTCCCGACGATGAACGGCCAGTGGGTGCCCGACGAGCTCATGCTGCTCGAGCCATGGTGGATGAACTTCATCCACAACATGGCGGGCGTGCAGCTCCTGCACCGGGTGATGGCGATCGTGGTCGTGGTGCTGGTGGTGCTCAACTGGTATCGGGTCAAGCACGAGCCGCCGAACCCGCGCGCGCGGTTCTGGGCGGACATCCTGGTAGCGGCCGCCATCGTGCAGGTCGCGCTCGGCATCGCCACGCTGCTGCTGCAGGTGCCTCTGAACCTCGCCGCGCTGCACCAGGCGGGCGCGGTGGTGTTATTCAGCTGCGCGATCGTCCTGAGGCACGCGCTGCGTCCGGCACCGCAGTTCCAGGCCTGAAGCTCTCGCCGCGTCAGCCGCGCGCCCGCAGGGCCTCGCCCGTCGCCCTCGACGTGACGCGAACGACCTCGGCCACCGCGGTGCGCAGGGTGGCGGGGTTGAACGTCTCCGACTGGCTTGCCCAGACGAGCTTGTCGTCGCGAACGCTGTACACGTTGGTGGCGATGTTCACCACGCGGTCGGAGCGCATGTAGCCCGGCTCGTAGACGCTCCTCCAGCCCCAGCCGTAATAGCCCCAGAAGCCGTGGTAATAGCTCGGCACCGCGTAGAGCCTGCCGGGCACATAGGACACTTCGCGCTCGACGCCGGTGAGCCGCATGATGACGGCGCTGTCGAAGCCCTCGTCGCGCACGCGCACCTTCACGCGCTCCACGTCGCGCACTTCCTCGTCGCCGAATATGGCGTGCGCGGGAACCGAATTCGGGATCTCGGCGGCCATGGTGCGCTCCAGCGCGTGGCGCAGCGCGGGATCGTTGTGCTGGAAGACGACGAGCACCTTGCGGAACGGGACGCTCGACAGGGCCGGGTCGCGCCAGGCGCTGGTGATCTCGGTGCTGGCGCAGCCGCCGGCGATGGCGGCCAGCAGCGCCGCGATGAGGAGAAGGGCATAGCGATGCAGGGCGTTCATGGCGTGAACCTCACTTCGTAGGGCGCCGCGGCGTGCAGCATGGCGCGACCCCGGGATGCGTGGACCTGGACCAGGCACTTGTCGCGCTTGAACCCGCCCAGCGAGTTGCACCTCACCCGCTCGACCTGGTAGCGCGCATCGATGCGCGCGCGCTGCAGGGCGCGCGCCGCCTGTTGCGTGCGACGGAAGTCGTTTTCGATCTCTGCCATGCGCACCATCTCGCGCGCGGCCGCCTCGGCGCGACACAGCTCGCGCTCCGAGGCTGGCGCCGAATCGCACAGGGTCACGGCTTCATTGCGTCCCGTTTCCAGGACACGCAATGCGGCGCGGTATTGCCGTTCGCTCGGGGAAGGCGCCTCGTCGGCGGTGCTGGCGGCGATGCCGAGGGCCGCCGCGCTGGAGATCGCCACTCCGGTTCCGAGCGCCACGAGGATAGCTCGCGTCATGGTCCGGTCCGTCATGGAGGAGGTTTCCATCTTTGATGGCCGGGCAGCTACGGGTCTGTAAGTGGCTCGGAAATTCCGGTCTTCCGGCACGTCGCAAAAACGCGTCGGAAGGTTCCTACACGAGAGCAGGATGCGCGTCAGTTACAACCGCGCAGCAGGTAGATCAGGAACAGGATGGGGATAGGCACCCCGAGCGCCCAGAGCAGGATGTATCCGACCTTGCCTTCCTGCGCGTTGGGCAGGGATTTGAAATCGGGCAGGCGCATGGGAAACCCCTCGTCGTGATGGTTTGGGACCATCTTCGGGGCGCACGCGCCGCGGCGGTATTGGATGACTCCGATTTCGCTGTAGGAAGCGAACGCTTCAGTCCATCACCGAGCCGCCGTTCACATCGAGGACTTCGCCGGTGATGAAGCCCGACAGCGGCGAGGCGAGGAAGCGAACGGCATGCGCGAGCTCCTCGGGCTCGCAGAATCGGCCGACGGGAACCTGCGACAGCAGTTGCCGACGCTGTGCGTCGTTGAGTTGCTCCAGCTCCACGGCCGCCATCACGAACGCGGGCGCAACGGCGTTCACGGTGATGCCGGCGCCGGCAAGCTCGCGCGCGAGCGAAAAGGTGAGGGAGGCGACCGCGCCGTGCGCCGCAGCGAGCGCGGTGCCCGCGGATTGCCCGCCGTTCTTCGCCTCGGCCGACGTCACGTTGACGATGCGGCCCCAGCCGCGCTTCTTCATGGCCGGGATCGAGGCGCGTGCCCAATGGAAGGCGCCATCGACGTTCACCGACATCACGCGGCGCCAGTCCTCGTCAGTGGTGGATTCGACGCGCGCAGCCGTGAATGCGCCGGCGGCGTTCACCAGGATCTCCACCGGGCCCAGGAGTTTTTCGGCCTGCAGGTGCGCCTGCCGCACGGCGCCGGGCTCGGTCACGTCGCAGGGAAGGGCGAGCACGCCGCCGCGCAGGAAGCGTACGAGGCTGTCCAGGCGGAGCGCGTCGATGTCGACGAGGGCGACCTGGGCGCCATCCTCGAGCAGGCCGCGCACGACGGCGAGTCCCACGGGCCCGGCCGCCCCCGTGACCACCGCCGTCCTGCCTGAAAGGATTGTCATGGGCGCAAGTGTGCCGAAAAAAGACGGGGATGAGGGATGAGGGACGAGGGACGAGGGATGAGGATGTGCGGCGGTTTGGGGGATGATGTCGCCATGGGAACCAACGCCACTTTCCGCTTCTACGAGGAGCTCAACGATTTCCTGCCCGATGGGCGTCGCAGGCGCGACTTCGAAGTCGACATCGATCGCGCACGCTCGGTGAAGGATGCGATCGAGTCGGTCGGCGTGCCGCACCCCGAGGTCGACTTGATCCTGGTCGACGGGCTTTCGGTGGATTTCGCGCACGTCCTGCGGGGCGGCGAACGCGTCGCGGTTTATCCGATGTTCGAAAGCCTCGATGTCTCGCCGCTCCAAAGGCTGCGCAACTGGCCCTTGCGCGACCCGCGATTCATCGCCGACGGGCACCTCGCGAAGCTCGCCCGCCACCTGCGCATGGCGGGCTTCGACACGCTGTGGCACCGCGATTGGGACGACGACCGCATTGTCGAGAGCGCGCGCGACGAGCGCCGGACCATTCTCACCCGCGACAAGGCGATGCTGCGCCGCGGCGACGTCGAACGGGGCTACTTCGTCCGCAACACCGAGAGCGAGGCGCAGCTGGGGGAGGTCGTGGCGCGCCTGCAGCTGGGAAGCGCGCTGCGTCCCTTCACCCGTTGCCGCGAATGCAACACCGAGCTGGAGGCGGTCGCGCAATCCGAGGTCCAGGATCGCCTGCCCGAAAAGGTGCGCGGCTGCTACGAGCGCTTCAAGCGCTGCGCCGGTTGCGACAGGGTCTATTGGGAGGGCACGCATTTCCAGCGCATGAACGGCCTCCTGGGACGGCTGCAAGCCGAAATTCCGAGCGACGCGGCGTGAATCCCGACGGCCGTGATGCGGAATCGTCCGCATTGCCGTCCTGCATCCACGTCGGCAACATGCACGACACGCCGCCAACGGTTCTGATCTAGTCTTCCGCCAATGGATACGCTCCGGCGCCTCGCGCTCGCCTGCCTCTGCCTTGTTTTCGCCTGGCCGGCCTGCGCGCGCCCGTCGGTTGCCGCCGGCGGATGGCACAGCCTGGCGCTGCATGCAAATGGCACGTTGCGCGCCTGGGGCGACGACAGCTCGGGCGCCCTGGGCGTCGGGCGATCGCTGGTGTCGTCGCAGCCGCTGGCAGTGAACGGCCTCGCCGGCGTCGTGGCCATTTCCGCAGGCGGCAACCACACCCTCGCGCTCAAGGCCGACGGCTCCGTGTGGGCGTGGGGGGCCAACGATTTCGGCGAATTGGGCGACGGCACGACGACTTCGCGCTCGGTTCCGGTGCGCGTGCTGGGGCTCGACGGCGTGGTGCAGGTCTCGGCAGGGCGTTTCTACTCGATGGCGCGCAAGGGCGACGGCACGGTCTGGAGCTGGGGATCGAACAACGCCGGGGAGCTGGGCGACGGCGAAGGACATCGCTCGACCGCGCGACCGATTCCCGGCCTGGCTGGCATCGTGGAAATCTCGGCGGGGCCGTACTACGCGCTCGCGCGCCGCGACGATGGCACCGCCTGGTCCTGGGGCCTCAACGGAGATGGCCAGCTGGGCGATGGCACCGTGCTCGAGTCCTACCAGGGACGCGCGGCGCCGGGCCGCGTCGGAAGCTTCCAGGACGTCGTGCAGGTTTCCGCGGGCGCGTACCACGGCGTGCTGCGCCGGGCCGACGGCACGGTGTGGGCATGGGGCCGCAATGCCAACGGCGAGGTGGGCGACGGCACGTTCACGTCGCGACCGTCGCCGGTTCAAGTGGGGCTCGCGAACATCGCCGATGTCTGCGCCGGCTTTATGTACACGCTTGCTCGCGGCATCGACGGTAGCGTATGGGCCTGGGGCAATGGCGGATATGGGCAGATCGGCGACGGCGAATATGTCGATCGCCCGACGGCGGTTCAGCTCACCTCGCTCACCGGCGTTGCGCAGCTCGCCGCGGGATTCCTGCATTCGGCGGTGCTCACCCCCGAAGGCGGGCTGTGGGTCTGGGGCCAGAACAACAACGGCCAGCTGGGCGACGGCACGACGGACACGCGCACCACGCCCGGCCGCCTCGAGGGCGTGGGCGGGCTCGCATCTGTGGCGATCGGCGCGTATCACACCGTCGCCTTGAAGCGCGATGGCACGGTGCTCACCTGGGGCGACAACTCGCAGGGGCAGCTCGGCAACGCGGTGTTCACCTTCCATGCGACCCCGCAGGCGATTGCGGGAGTGGGCGGCATCACCGCGGTCGCCGCGGGCTATCTGCACTCGCTCGCGCTCACCGACACGGGCCGCGTGCTCGCGTGGGGCAGCAATGCCAACCACCAGCTGCACGACGACACCGTCGGCCGCTCGAGCCCCGCGCCGATGCCCGGCATCGAGAATGCCACCCAGGTCTCGGCGGGCTATTACCACTCGCTGGTGCGCATCGCGGACGGAACGGTGCGCGCATTCGGCAGCAACTACCGCGGGCGGCTGGGCGTGCCGTTTGACGAAGCGACCGGGCCTGAGCGCCCCATCCCCGGACTCACGAACGTGCGCCAGGTCTCCGCGGGCGGCGGCCACTCGCTGGTGCTCAAGGACGACGGCACCGTTTGGGCCTTCGGCGAGAACGACAGCGGGCAACTTGGGGACGGCACGACCGAGGACCGCTTCACTCCCGTCCGCGTGACGGGCCTTCCCCCGGTAGTCGAGGTGGTCGCCGGGCCGGGGCATTCCCTGGCGCGCACGAGCGACGGTGCGGTATGGGCATGGGGCAACAACTACGAAGGCGCGCTGGGCGACGGCACGTCCGTGAATCGCCTGGTGCCGATCCGCGTGCCGGGCCTGCCGCCGGTGTCGGCCATCGCCGCCGGCCGCGACTTCACGCTTGCGCTCTCCGATGGCCGCGTGTGGGCCTGGGGCATCAACTACAACGGCGGAATTGGTTGCCCGGCCTGCGAAGGGCGCGCCGGCCCGCTGCAGGTTCCGGGCATCGATTCGATCCGCGCGTTTTCCGCGACGCTCTTCCATGTGCTGCTGCTGCGCGCGGACGGCACCTTGTTCGCATGGGGCGCGAACAAGCTGGGGCAGCTGGGCGACGGCACGCTCGTCGATCGCGACTCTCCCATCGCCGTGCTGCACGAGGGTGGCACAGGCAGCGTCCCGGCCAACGATTGGTTCCTCGACCTCGATCCCGCCGTGGCCTCGTCCATCCCCCCGGAAAAGGTGCCCGTGTTCCTCGTGGCTGCCCGCGCGGCCGCCGGCGACATCACGGCGGACATGCGCTTTCGTCCGCAGGATGTGGGCACCTCGGCCAGCGTGTTCGTGTTCGCGCTCGCACCCGCGACCCTCGTGTTGGGCGCCTCGACGGCGGCCGGACTCGGGCTCAAGGCGCGCACGCGCGAGGGCAAGGAGACCGCCGTGGCCTGCGTGCTGGCCCAGCTCAACGCCGCGGGCCAGCTCGTCGCAGTGAGCGCGGCCAACATGCAGGCCTTCATCACCGGGGTGCTGGGTTCGCAGGGCCAGGCGGTGAGCATCCTCAACGGCGTGCCGGCGGTGAGCATCGGCGGGGCCACCTTCTTCGTGGGCTACGGCTCCAACGGCGCGGGCATGATCAACACCGGCACCAATCGCGGCGTGGTGAGCCTGCCGGGGGCGGTGCAGTGCCAGCCGCAGGCGCCGCAAACCGGCTGGTGGTGGAATCCCGCCGAGGACGGGCGTGGGTATTCGCTGGAAGTGCGCGGCGGCAATGTCTTCTTCGCCTCGTTCCTCTACGACGCGTCGGGGCGCTCGACGTGGCATGTCTCCACGGGAGCGGTCTCGCTCGATGGCTCGCTCTACACCGGCGATCTTCTCTCGGCCAGTGGCGGCCAGGCGCTGGGCGCGCCGTACGCGGGGTTTCCCGCGCTGCGCAGCGAGGGGCCGATCTCGCTCTCGTTCAACTCCGCCACCACGGGGCTCATGAGCTGGCCCGGCGGCACGGTGCCGATCCAGCGCTTCAACATCGTGCCCAATGGCCTTGCGACGGGACCCGCCGCGAACCTGCCCGAGAGCGGCTGGTGGTGGAACGAGCAGGAAGCCGGCCGCGGGTTTTTCATGGAATGGCAGGGCAACACGCTCGACATCGCAGGCTACATGTACGACGAGGCGGGCAACCCCGTGTGGTACCTCACCGTGGGCGAGCAAAGCGCGGATGGGCGCAGCTTCAGCGGCAACTGGTGGAGCTACGGCAACGGGATGACGCTTTCCGGGCCGTGGCGGCCGCATGCG
>DASPNE010000006.1:0-68548 GCA_035626705.1 Usitatibacter sp.
CCGGCATCGTCACGTTCAAGAACGCGGCGGACCTGAAGGAGGTGGCAAAGAAGGTTCCGCTCGATCGCATGCTGGTCGAGACCGATTCGCCCTACCTCGCGCCCGTGCCCCATCGCGGCAAGGGCAACCAGCCCGCGTACGTTCGGCACGTGGCCGAGGAGATCGCGCGGCTGCGGGGCACCAGCCTCGAGGAGATCGCGTCGCACACTACCCGAAACTTCTTCGCGCTCTTCCGCGACGCGCGGCGCCCTTGAGGCGCGCGCTCGCAAGGCGGAGCCGGTGAAGCCCCCGCTGCTTCTGCTCTACTGCCGAGCCGGGTTCGAGAAGGAATGCGCCCAGGAGATCACCGCGGCCGCCGCGGCCATGGGCGTTGAGGGCTTCGTGAAGGCGCGTCCGGAAAGCGGCTTTGCGGTCTTCCAGGCGCACCAGGACGCCATGGGCGCGGAGCTGGGCGAGCACCTCGAGTTTTCACGGCTCGTGTTTCCGCGCCAGGTGGTGCGGGCCACGCAGCTGCTGTCCGGCTTGCCGGAAGGCGACCGTGTCACGCCCATCGTTCGCGCCGCGCGCGAGCTTGGCGATGCTTTCGATGCGCTTTGGGTCGAGATGCCCGATACCAATGACGGCAAGGCGCTGGCTACGCTCGCCCGGCCGCTCACGCCGCACCTCGAGCGCGCGCTGGCCAAGGCGGGTGTTCGCATCGAGGCCGGCAAGGGCCATCCGCGCCTGCACGTGTTCTTCCTTGGCGGCACCGCGTGCCACGTGGGCATCAGCGCCATCGACAACAGCGCGCCGTGGCCCATGGGAATTCCGCGGCTCAAGGCGCCGGCGGGCGCGCCTTCGCGCTCGGCGGTGAAGCTGGTCGAGGCTATGCTCGAGTTCATGCCGGGTCGCCAGTTCGAGCCGGGCCTGGCGGCGGTCGACCTCGGCGCCTCGCCGGGGGGCTGGACCGCGGTGCTGGTGCAGCGCGGCTTCATGGTGACCGCGGTGGACAACGGGCCCATGGAGCCGCGGCTGCTCGAAAGCGGGCAGGTGAAGCACCGCCGCGACGACGGCTTCCACTACGAGCCGCCCGATCCGGTGGCTCTCATGGTGTGCGACATGGTGGAGAGCCCGTCTCGCATCGCGAGGCTCGCCGCGAAATGGGTGGAGAAGGGCTGGTGCCGCGAGGCGGTGTTCAACCTCAAGCTGCCGATGAAGAAGCGCCACGAGGAGGTGCTGCGTTGCCGCGAGCTCGTGGACGAGGCGCTGGGCGGCGGCGGCTACTACCTGAGGATGCGCCAGCTGTACCACGACCGCGAGGAAGTGACGGCTTATCTGTCGCGTCGCTGAATCGAGCCGCTAAACTCGTCCCATGGCCAGGATCATCATCAGCGAGTTCATGGACGCGCCCGCCGTCGAGGCACTGAAGGCGCGATTCGAGGTCGACTATCGCCCGAAGCTCGTGGACGAGCCCGCGGCGCTCGCGGCGGCGCTGCCGGGTGCGGACGCCTGGATCGTGCGCAATCGCACCCAGGTGCGGGGCGCGCTGCTCGAAGCGGCAGCGCGGCTGCGCGTCGTGGGGCGCCTGGGCGTGGGCCTGGACAACATCGACATGGAAGCCTGCGGCCGGCGCGGGATCGAGGTGATTCCCGCGACCGGTGCGAATGCCGAGTCGGTGGCGGAGTACGTGGTGACGGCCGCGCTGGTGCTGCTGCGTGGCGCCTACTTTTCCACCAGGGCCGTCGAGGCCGGAACCTGGCCGCGGCAAACGCTTTCCCAGGGCCGCGAGGCTTCGGGCAAGGTGCTCGGCATCGTGGGTTTCGGCAGCATCGGGCGTCTCACCGCCCGCAAGGCGGCCGCGCTTGGCATGCCGGTCCTGGGTGTCGATGCGATGCTACCGGCCGGCGATCCCGCCTGGGCAGCCGAGAACGTCGCTCCACGCGGGCTCGATGCGCTGCTCGCGGAAGCCGACGTGGTCTCGCTGCACGTCCCGCTTACCGCCGAGACGCGCGGCATGCTCGATGGCCGGCGCCTGGGGCTCATGAAGCGCGACGCGGTGCTGGTCAATACCGCTCGCGGCGGCCTCGTGGACGAGGCGGCGCTGGCGGCGATGCTGCGCGAAGGGCGGTTGGGCGGGGCAGCCCTCGACGTGTTCGACAACGAGCCGCTTCCCGCGGGCTCCCCGCTGGTCGGCGCTCCCCGCCTGCTTCTCACGCCTCACATCGCCGGCGTGACGCAGGAATCCAACGAGCGCGTGAGCTCGCTCATCGCCGAGCGCGTCGCGGAGGCTTTGCAGCGGGGGTAGTCCTGGGCGAAAGCACGGTGCTGCGGCCACTGGCATTTCACGCCGTTTGCCGCCGATAACCCCTTCCGCATCACCCCCCCCCACCGCTCGCCTGCCACCAGAGCTACCAGCGGAAAACCTGCACCAGGTTGTTATAGGAATCCGTCCACAGCCGCCAGTCGGGCCGCGGCACAACCGGCTCGGTAGCCTCGACGATGTCCTTGCGCAGGATGAAGGGCTTGTGCCGGGTGAGCAGCACCCAGTCGCTGGTGGTGCCGCCCGAATCGCCGGTCTCGTGGATGTAGGCGTACTCGAGCTGGTGCTTCTCCGCGATGGCGAGGAGCACCGGCTTGAGGTCGAGGAACCGGTTCGAGACGTGGAATGCGATCACGCCCTCGGGCTTGAGGTGGCGCAAGTACTCGGTGAAGGCCTCGACGGTGATCAGGTGCACGGGGATGGAGTCGCCGGAGAAGGCGTCCACGGCGATGACGTCGTAGTTGTTCGCGGGCTCGCGCTCGAGCGACAGCCGCGCATCGCCCAGCACCGTCTCCATCTTGCCGGGCGCGTCCTTCAGGTACGTGAACCAGGTCTTGGCGACCTCGATCACCGCGGGGTTGATGTCGTAGAAGCGGTAGGTGTCGTCGGCGTCGGCGTACACCGCGAGCGACCCGGCCCCCAGCCCGATCACCGCCACCCGGATCGGCTTGCCTTCGAAAGCGAGCAGCGTGCGGCCGATGCCGGAGGTGGTCTTGTAGTAGGTCGTGGCGGAGCGCCGGTACTGGTCGGAGAGCCACTGCTCGCCGTGCAGGATCGCGCCGTGCACGATGGAGCGGTAGCGCACCTCCTTTTCGCCGATGCTGGCGGTGTTCTCCTTCACCCGCAGCACGCCGTAGTGGTTGCGCTCGATGTACACCGCGTCCTCGGTGAAATGGTGCACGCGCCAGGCGAGCGCCGCGAACGTGGCCCCGATCACCGCCACGAGCATCGCGAGGATGGGCGCGGGGCGGTCGAGGTTCACAAGCAGCGCGAGCGCCGCGACCACAACGAGCGCGATCTCGAGCTCGAGGTAACCCGGTAGCGTCACGGGCGCCACGATGCCCACCAGCACGCCGCCCAGCACGCCGCCCAGCGACACGACCAGGTAGAAGAGGGTGAGGTGCCGCGGCCCCGGGCGCATGCGCGCGAGCTCGCCATGGCAGAACATGCAGACGAAGTACAGGCCGATCACGAACACGCCGATGTGCCACAACAGCTCGAACTGCAGGCTCTTGTCGGCGAGGAACCATCCCATCACGCACAACATCCACACGAGGCTGCCGAGGTAGATGTCGCGCCGGTACCAGTTGCTGCCCTCGAAGCACAGGATGAAGGTGAGCAGGTAGACCGCGAGCGGGATCACCCACAGCAGCGGGATGGAGGAGATGTTCTGCGTGAGGTGGTTCGAGACGGCGAGCAGGACGACCGACCCCATCGCCGAAAGTGCCAGCCACAGCACGATGGCGCGCGCTCGCGGCGGCGGCTCCTGGGCGGTCGCCTCCAATTGGCCGCCGGCGACGTCGAGCGCGGGCAGCGAACGGCTGGACCAGGCGAGGAACCCGCATAGCAGGACGAACGCGCCATAGCCCACGGACCACCATAGCGATTGCAGGCGGCTGTCGAGCCACGGCTCGAAGATGAAGGGATAGCCCAGCAGTGCCAGCATCGAAGCGAGGTTCGACAACGCGAACAGCCGGTAGGGGCTCGACCCCGGGAACGCCCGCGCGAACCAGCCCTGCACCAGCGGGCTCGTCGACGACAACAGGAAATACGGCAGGCCGATGGTGGCGAAGAGCAGCAGCAGGATGCGCACGACGGGGTTGTCCTCGCCCGCGGGCTTCCAGGAGGCCTCGGGAACGATCGGCAGGAAGGCGAGGCTCGCCACCAGCAGCGCCACGTGGATCCAGGCCTGGCGCGGCCCGCGCGTGCGGCTCGTGATCCAGTGCGCATAGGCGTATCCCAGCAGCAGCACGAGCTGGAAGAACACCATGCAAAGGGTCCACACGATCGCCGCCCCGCCGAACCACGGCAGGATCTGCTTAGCGAGGAGGGGCTGGACCAGGAACAGCAGGAAAGCGCTGAGGAAGATCGTCGCGGCGTGCAGCAGCATGCGCGTTGTGCGCCATTTCCGGCCTTGGAGTGGCGCGCATCTTAGCATGCGGTCCATACTCGATCGCCATGCTCGCCCGCCTGATCCTCGCCTCGCAGCTCGTCGAGCTCGCCGCCTATCTGGCCCTCGGCGCCTGGCTGCATCGCCGCTTCGGGATGGACGCCATTTTCCTTGCCGGCAGCGCGGTGGCGCTCGCCCTCGCTGCGCGCCTGGCGATCGTGCTGGCGGCTTTCGCGGTTTCTTGGGCCAACCGCACGCCGCGGCAAAGCGGCGAATGCCTGGGCCTCGCGGGCAGCGCAAGGCTGGTGTTGCGCGAATGGCGCGCCATGCTCGTGCTCAACCTGGTGAGCCTGCCGTGGGAGCGTCTCGTGATGCCCGCGGACGAGCCGCCTGCACGCGGCGATCGTCCGGCGGTGCTGCTGGTGCACGGCTACTTCGTCAACCGCGGGAGTTTTCGCATCCTTCGCAAGCGGCTGCACGCCGCAGGGGTAGGTCCGCTATTCACCCCCAACCTGCGCTCGTGGCTCGCGCCCATCGAAGCGCTCGAGGAGGGCATCGCCAGGCAGGTCGAACGGCTGGCCGCGGCGACGGGCCGCAAGGTCGTCATCGTGGCGCACAGCATGGGTGGCCTCGCCACGCGGCTCATGCTGCAGCGCCGGGGTGACGCTTATGTCGAGCGCGTGATCTCCATCGCGAGCCCGCACCACGGCACCGCGCTGGCGCGGCTTGGCGTGGGCGAGAACGCGCGACAGATGCGCCCGGGCAGCGCTTTCCTCGCGGCGTTGCAGCAGGCAGAGGGAGCGCGCGGGCCGCCAGTGCCCTTCACCTCGATCTACTCGACCCACGACAACCTGGTCGCGCCGCAAGCCACCAGCCGATTGCCCTGGGCGCGCAACGTGGCCCTGGTCGGGCGCGGGCATATCGATATCCTCGCATCCGATGAGCTGATGGCGGTGTTGCGGAAAGAGCTGGGACCGGGATGAGGGATGCCTACAACAACTTCAACACCTCCTCGGCATGGTTCGCCACGTTGGGCTTGTCTATCACGTGGGCGATGCGACCCTCCTCGTCGATGACGAAGGTCACGCGGTCGGCCATGCCGGCGGCGGACTTGAGCCTGGAGAGCAGGCCCGGGCCCCCGATGGTGCCGTACGCGCGCCCTACGGCGCCGTCGGTGTCGGCCAGCAGCGGGAAGTTGAGCTTGTACTTCTCGGTGAACTTGCGGTGGGACTCCTCGCCCTGGGTGGAGACGCCCAGCACCGCCGCGCCCTTCGCGGCGATCTCGGCGTTGTGGTCGCGCAGCGAGCACGCCTGTTTCGTGCATCCCGGCGTGTCGTCCATGGGGTAGAAGTACAGCACCAGCTTGCGGCCGCGGTAGTCCCCGAGGGACACCGCTTTGCCGTCAGTCGTCTTGCCGGAAAACGGGGGCGCCGGGTCGCCGGGCTTCAGGGGCGTGGCCATGGCTACCAGTGGATGCCCTGGGTGATCTGCGCGAAGGCGATCTGCTCGGGCGTGAGCTCCACCTCCTTCGCCTCGCCGTCCTTCTTCCTGCCTTGCGCCGCGGGGGAGTCCGGGAACATGCGGAAGGCGGTGTTGAGGATGATCTGCGTGGCCTTCGGCGCCACCGCGTGGAGGATCTCGCCGAAGATGCCCAGGCGGGTGGCGATGCGCACCGGCCGGTAGACGATCGCCTCGACCACCAGGTCCGCGGCCTGTTCGGGCGTGAGCGTCGGCACGTGGTTGTAGATCTTCGTGGGCGCGATCATCGGCGTCTTCACCAGCGGCATGTTGATGGTGGTGAAGTGCACGTTGTTGTCGATGAACTCGGAGGCGGCGCAGTCCGAAAAGGCGTCGAGCGCCGCCTTGGAAGCGACGTAGGCCGAGAAGCGCGGCGCCCTCGTGAGCACGCCGATGGAGGAGATGTTGATGATGTGCCCTCCGCCCTGGGCCACCATCGGCGGCATGAAGCCCATGATGAGCCGCAGGCTGCCGAAGTAGTTGAGTTGCATGGTGCGCTCGAAGTCGTGGAAGCGCTCGTAGGAGGAGGCTATGCCGCGCCGGATCGACCGCCCGGCGTTGTTCACCAGGAAGTCGCAGCGCCCGAAATCCCTGATCACCGAGGCGACCAGCTTGTCGCAATCGGCCATGTCGGAGAGGTCGCAGGAGATGAACTTCGCCTTGCCGCCCATCGCCTTCAGCTTCGCCATGACCGGCGCGGCCTTCTCGGCATCGCGGGCGACCACCACCACCTGCGCGCCGGCCTCGGCGAGCTTGTACGCCGTCGCTTCCCCGATGCCGGAGGTGCCACCCGTCACCACCGCCACCCTGTCCCGCACCTTGCCTGCGAGCGAGCGGTCGATGAACAGGTCCGGGTCGAGGTGGCGCTCCCAGTAGTCCCAAAGGCGCCAGGCATAGTCCTCGAGGCGTGGAACCGCGATACCGGTGCCCTTCAACGCCTTCTCGGTCTCCCGGCCGTCGAAGCGCGTGGGGTAGTTGACGAACTCGAACATGTCCCGCGGGATGCCCAGGTCGTTCAGCACCTGCTTCTGGATGCGCCTCACCGGGGCGAGGCCCATCACCGAGTCCACCACGAACGACGGGATGAAGCTGAACATCTTCGCGTTCAGCCGCATGGTCATCTGCGGCGCGTGCGCGGCCTTCGCGAAGATGTTGAGGATCTCGCCGATGCGCCTGGGCTCCGGATCGGTCAGGTGGAAGCAGCCGCCGTCGAGCCCCTTCCTGTGGGCGATATGGTCGAGCGCGTCGACCACGAAATCCACGGGGACGATGTTTATGCGCCCGCCTTCGATGCCGATGGTCGGCATCCACGGCGGCAGCGCCCGGCGCATCTTCTGGATCAGCTTGAAGAAGTAGTAGGGTCCGTCGATCTTGTCGATCTCGCCGGTCCTGGAGTGGCCGACGACGATGGCGGGGCGGTACACCCGCCATGGCACCTTGCACTCGCGGCGAACGATGCCCTCCGATTCGTGCTTGGTGCGGAAGTAGGGGTGGTCGAGCTCCTCGGCTTCCTCGAACATGTCCTCGCGGAACACGCCTTCGTAGAGCCCGGCTGCGGCGATCGAGCTCACGTGGTGCAAGCAGCCCGCGCCCACGGCCTCGGCCGCCTGCACCGCGTGGCGCGTGCCGTCGATGTTCGCGCGCTCCTGGCTCTCGGCATCGGCGGCGAGGTCGTAGATTGCGGCGAGGTGGAAGAAGTGCCGCACCTTCCCCTTGAGCTTCGCGAGCTCGGCGCTCGAGATCCCGAGCCTGGGCTTGCCGAGGTCGCCCGTGATCGCGACCACGCGGGCGCCGTTTGCACCCCAGCGCGCGCGCAGCGAGTCGAGCTTCTGCATCGATCCCTTGCGCACGAGGACGTAGACGGTGCCTTCGCGCGCAAGCAGCTTGTCGATCAGGAAACGACCGATGAAGCCCGTGCCGCCGGTCACGAAATACGTCATTGGGGATTCCTCCTGGGGAGCTGCGTTTTCGGCGAATGATACATGGCGCCATCCGCATGGAAGCGCGGGCGAGTTCTAGTGTGATCGCTCTAAATCCCGAGGCTAGAGTGCGATGCAAACCCACCCTTCCTGAAAGAAGAATCGACATGGCAAGCACCCGGACCACCCGTCGTACGCCGCGCGCGCGCCGCGCGGTACCGCTCTCGAAACCCGCCGCGGCGGCCAAGGTGTTGCGCGACAACGCCGACCGTGTCCTCCAGCTGGCCGGATCGCGTGCGCTCGCAGCGCGACGCCTCGTTGCCACCACGACTCGCGACGTGCGGCACGCAGTGCTGGCGGGCGCCGGCGCCGCGCGCTCCCGTACCGTGCAGGTAGTCACGCGATTCGAGCGGGCCTTCCAGGACCGCGTGAGCCGCGCCATCTCGCGCCTGGGCGTGCCCAGCGCGCGCGACGTGCGAGCGCTTTCGCGCGAGGTCGCGCAGCTGCAGCAGAGCGTGGACCAGCTTCGCAGGGCGCGCGCGCGCGCCTCGTAGTGGCCCGGGATTGGCGAACCCTTCGACCCAGACCGGGGGACGCACCCTGAGCCAGGCAAGCGCGAAAACCAGGGCCCGTCCCCGAATCGCGCTCGCCCTTGCGGGCGGGGGGCCGTTCGGAGCCGTCTACGAGATCGGCGCCTTGATCGCGCTGCAGGAATCCCTCGACGGCCTCGACCTTAACGATCTCGAGACCTACGTCGGCGTGAGTGCGGGCAGCTTCCTCGCCGCGGCGCTCGCCAACGACATCCCTCCGCAGGAGATATATCGCCTTTTCATCGAGGGCGAAGAAGGCCGCGGGGCGCTCACGCCGCAGCTATTCATGCGGCCGGCCTTCGGCGAGTACTGGCGGCGGGCGCGGTTGCTGCCCGCGCTGGTCGCGCGAACCACGTGGCGCTTTCTCTCGCGCCGCCGCAGCGGCGAGGCGCTCGAGGCATTCGAGGACCTCGGCCGCGCGATGCCCACCGGCCTGTTCGACAACGAGGCGATCCACCGCTATCTCGCGACGGTGTTCGGTGCCGTGGGGCGCAGCAACGACTTCCGCAAGCTGCGCCGGCGCCTCTACCTCGTCGCGACCGACCTCGATACCGGTGCCAGCGTGAGCTTCGGCCGCCCCGGCCACGACCACGTTCCGATCTCGCGCGCGGTGCAGGCGAGCGCCGCGTTGCCCGGGCTCTTCCCACCGGTGGAGATCGACGGCCGGCATTATGTGGACGGCGCCTTGCGCAAGACGCTTCACGCGTCCGAGGCGCTCGACGACGGCGCGCGGCTCGTCCTGTGCGTGAACCCGATCGTGCCCTTCGATGCGCGCCGCGCGGCGGAGCAGGGCACCTTGGCGCGTCCGAGTTTGGTCGAGGGCGGGCTGCCGGTGGTGCTCTCGCAGACGTTCCGTGCGGTGATCCACTCGCGCATGGCCACCGGATTGTCCCGATACCGCAGCCGCTATCGCGGCGCCGACGTGGTGCTTTTCCAGCCGGCCGCCGAGGACAGCACCATCTTCTTCACCAACGTCTTCGGCTACGCGAGGCGGCGCCAGGTCTGCGAGCACGCCTACCAGCGAACCCGCCAGGACCTCCTGCAGCGGCGCCGCGAGCTCGAGCCGATCCTCGCCCGCCACGGCATCGTCATTCGCCACGAGCTGCTTGACGATCCGCATCGGCGCCTCGAGCCCGGCCGGCTTCGACCTTCGCGCGCGGGCCTCGCCGGCGCGAGCGAGGAGTTGGGCCGGGCCCTGCGAGACTTGCGTCGCGCCGTCTGCCGCCCCGTGTAACACTACGGCCCGGGCGGTGAAGCCGGGGACGGACGACATTGAGCAAAGCGAAGCAGCCGGCCGAGGGCGCCGCCTCCCGGCTCGACGGCAATGCCCTGCGAACCCAGCGCACGCGCTCGCGGGTGCTCGCACAGAGCCTCGCCCTGTTCAACGAGCTGGGCGAGGCGCACGTGACCACGGGCATGATCGCCGACGCGCTCGACATGAGCCCTGGCAACCTCTACTACCACTTCCGCAACAAGGGCCAGATCATCGAAGAGCTCTTCGACCGGTTCGAGCAGCGTGTCGACGTTCGCCCTCGGGCCTCGGGTCGGGCCGCCGAGGCGATCGAGGACCTGTGGCTCTACCTGCACCTCATGCTGGAGGCGATCGGCGAGTATCGCTTCATCTACCGCAACCTGGACGACGTCGTCGGGCGCAACCGCAAGCTGCGCGTGCGCTTCGCCCGCATCGTCGATCGCCAGGCAGGGGCCATCGTTGCGCTGTGCGAAAGCCTCGTGGGATCGGGCGCGATGCAGGCGCGTCCTGCGCAGATCGCAACGCTCGCGCAAAACGCGATCATCGTCTCGACCTCCTGGCTGGGCTTCGCGGCCGCGACGGGCCGGGACGGTGGCGAGGCGGCTGCCCTGGGCCAGGGCGCCTTCCAGGTGATGTCGCTCTTCGCGCCGTATCTGCGCGGCGAGGCGCGCGCGCACCTCGATTCCCTCATCCTCGAATATATCGACTGAACGGAGGACGGCACGATGGCAGCGAAGTGGAAGGCGTTTCCCCATCCCGACAAGGCGTTCGCCTATGCCGGCGAGGCCTTGAAGCGCAACTGGGAGAAGCTGCATGCGGGCGACTGCGAGCCCTGGCCGCGATCGGCCGGGGCGCAGCAAGCCTGGCGCCTGTTCCACCAGGGCAAGTTCGCCGACGCATGCGCCGCGGGGATCGACGAAGGCGGCGCGGGGCTCACCGCCGCGAACAAGGCGCAGGCCATCTACGCCAACGGCATCGAGCCCAAGGAAGCCACCCGGCTCGCGCTCTTCGAGGAAGTCATGCGCCGCGCGCAGGAGCAGGCGGCGTCCGATCCGAAGAACGCCAATGCGCATTACCTGTTCGCCTATTCGGCGGGACGCTACAGCCAGGGCATCTCCGTAGGCAAGGCGCTGGCCCAGGGTTTCGGCGGGCGCATCCGCACGGCGCTCGAAGCCGCGCTCGCCCTGCAGCCGCGGCATGCCGAGGCGCACATCGCGATGGGCGCCTGGCATGCGGAGATCATCCACAAGGTGGGCGCCATGGTGGCGGGCCTCACCTACGGGGCGAAGAAGGATGCCGGCGAATCGCACTTCAGGAAGGCGCTGGCCCTCGCGCCCGATTCGCCCATCGCCCATATCGAGATGGCCAACGGGCTCGTGTTGCTGCACGGCAAGGCCCGGGTGGAGGAGGCGGCGAAGCTCTATGCGAGGGCCGCCGCGATGAAACCACGCGACGCCATGGAAGCGCTCGACGTGAGCGCCGCGCAAGCCGAGATGCGTTGAGAGTGTTGCGCGGGCGATACGTCAGAGGGAAAAAAGCGCTTCTTCCGAGTGAAAAAGGTTGACAAGCCGTTTTCCGCTTGGGCATCCTCTCGCTGTCGCGCCATAGGGGCGGGATGACTAGAAGCCAACGTCACCATCAGATTTGGAGGATTCTCAATGGCAGCTAAGAAATCCAAGAAGTCAGCGAAAAAGCCGGCAGCGAAGAAGCCGGCCGCGAAGAAGAGCCCGATGAAGAAATCCGCAGCGAAGAAGCCCGCCGCCAAGGCCAAGAAACCCGCCACCAAGCGCAAGCCCAACGCCGCGTTCATGAAGCCGATGACCCCGAGCGCCACGCTTTCCGCGGTCGTGGGCTCCAGCCCGATGCCCCGCACCGAGGTCACGAGCAAGCTCTGGGGCTACATCAAGAAGAACAACCTCCAGGACAAGACCAATCGCCGCATGATCAATGCCGACGACAAGCTGCGGGACGTCTTCGGCGGCAAGAAGCAGGTCTCGATGTTCGAGATGACCAAGCTGGTCGCCAAGCACCTCAAGTAGCACGGATGCCGGCACAGGGCCGGCTGATGGAACGGGGCGGGCCGGTCGATGACCGGCCCGTTTGTTTTTTCCGGGAGGTTCCATGGAAGCGATCATCACCGACACGGCCCCGCCCGCGCGCGGGCATTATTCGCAAGCGCTCGTCCACGGGGATGTCGTGTATGTCTCCGGGCAGCTGCCGATCGTGCCGAGGGATCCCGAACGCAGGCTCGCCGGTTTCGAAGCGCAAGCGCGCCAGGTGATCGCCAACGTGATCGCGGTCCTGGAGGCGGCCGGCAGCTCGCGCGATCGCATCCTGCGTACGACGGTGTACATCGCGGACATCGCGCACTGGCCCGCATTCGACGCGCTCTACGCCGAGGTGCTGGGCGAGCATCGCCCCGCGCGCACCGTCGTGCCGGTGCCCGCCTTGCACAACGGCTATCTCGTCGAGATGGACGCCATCGCGGCGCTCAGAGGTTCCTGAACCGCTTCGGCAACACGGCCGGCGAGGCCTCGGCCTGCGCCGCGGCGCTCGCCTTGGAACGCTTGGCTCTCGCCTTGGGCGCCGCCTTCGCGGGACTCTCCTCCGCGGCTTCTTCTCCCCAGGGGCTCATCAGCGTGATCCAGAGGAGCCTGGCGAACTCGTCGCAGAAGCGCGTCACGATGGCGTCCGGATCGGGCACGAGGGCGTCGTCGGCGATCACGCCGAACTGGATCCGCCCGTCGTAGGACAGGATCGAGACGCCCAGGCCTATGCCGCCCGACTGCGGGACCCAGAAATCGAGCTCGACGATCCGCCGCCCTGCGAAATAGAGCGCCTGCTGCGGGCCGGGGACGTTGGTCATCACGGCGCTCGCGCTGTTGCCGAGCAATTGCGTCACCTGCTCCTGCACCATCCTCGGACCGTATCCCACGGCGCCCAGCAGGCCCAGGGCGATGATGGGCTGGTAGGAGCCCTTCAGCGCCCGCATGCGGCGACGGACCTCGTAGAGGCGCTCCAGGGGATGGTCGATGCCGATCGGAAGGTCGAGGAACACGAGGCCGAACTGGTTGCCGAGGTTCCTGCCCTCGCCGGGGGCGCGCAGGTTGACCGGCACGATGGCGCGGATCTCGAGGCCGCCGGCGACTTCGTCGCCCTTCTCGACGAGGTAATCGCGCAGCGCCCCCGCGGCGAGCGACAGCAACACGTCGTTGATCGAGCAGCCGAGGGCCTTGCCCACCACCTTCACCTCTTCCAGCGGCAACGGCTCGGCCCACGCGGCGCGCTTGCGTCCGCCCAGCTGTCCCTTGAAGCGAGTCTGCGCATCCCGGCCCATGGTCAGCAGGCGCGCGACCTCGGTCGCGAAATCGACGCCTTTGCGCGCGGCATCCTGCATCGCGCCGGCGGCTTGTTGGGGATTGGCCGCAAAGCCGCGACCCTGCTCGACCAGGCCCCGGCCGATCTGCGCGGCGCCGCCGAGCGCTCCGCTGATGGGTTTCAGCAGCTGGGCGAGGAAGTCCGCCTCCTCGCCGCGGGCCTCCCCGATCTCCTCGGCGGGCAGCGCGAGGCTCGCCTGCGCGCTCTCGCTCGTGAGCGAGAGCATCACCTGGACCAGGGCGATGCCGTCCGCATAGCAATGGTGGATGCGCGAGACGAGCGCCGCGCCGCCGGCATAGTTGCGCACCAGGTGGAATTGCCACAGCGGCCGATCGGAATCCAGTGGCGTGGAAGCGAGCTCGCTCACGAGCGCCTCGAGCTCGGCCTTGCCGGCGGGGCCGGGCAGGCTCACCTCGCGCAGGTGCCACTCCATGTCGAGCGCGGGATCATCCTCCCACCAGGCACCGGCGGCGTCCTGGACGGCCTTTTGTCGGAAGCGGCGGAAACCGAGCCAGCGCGCTTCGAGCAGCCGGCGCACGTCGGCCACCTTCACTCGGCCGTCGAACATCATGACGCCCACGATCATCATCGGGTTTGTGGCCTCGTCCATGCGAAGCCACGCGGTATCGACGCCCGAGATGCGTTCCCTGTTTGTCATCGCTGTCCCGTTTCGGCTAATTTACAAGGAAATGCTTTCCGACACAGGCGCCACAACCCGGAGAAATCCCATGTCCGAGCTCCAGAAGAAATTCGAGGCCGCGGCTAGCAACGTGCTCAAGGCGAAGAGGGACCCGGGCAACGACACCAAGCTCAAGCTCTATGCGCACTACAAGCAGGCGACCGAAGGCGACGTCGCGGGCGACAAGCCCGGGTTCACCGACTTCGTGAACCGGGCGAAATACGAGGCGTGGGCGAAGCTGAAGGGCACGCCGCGGGAGCGTGCCATGGAGGGCTACATCAAGCTCGTCGAGCGGGTCACCCGGGAGTAGCGCGCTTCGCCTTGCGCTTGCCCGGCGCGGAGGCCTTCTTCTTCTTCGTCTTCTTCTTCGCGCCCGCACCGGCGCGGGGCGGCCCGCCCGGAGCCTTTCCCGCCATCAGGCCGCGCACCGTCTCGTTCAGCTCCTGCACCTGGCGGGAAAGCTCCTCGACCTCGCGGTTGGTGATCACCCCCAGGCGATTGAGCGAGCGCGAGACGCGATCCTCGAAAACCTGCTCGAGCTTGTCCCAGCGTCCGCCGGAGTAGCTGGTCTCGCGCATCGTCTTCAGCGCATCGTCGGCCGCCCCCACGGCGCGGGCGCCCATCTTGCGGCCCTGCTCGACGAGCGTCTCGAACATGCGCGGCCCGTCGGTCTTGGCGCGCTCGAAGGCGCCGAGGCCCGCGAGCCAGATCTTCTGTGCGGAGTCGCGCACCGCCTGCGCCGGGTCGTTTCCCGAGCCGGATGCGGCGCCCGAGGAGCTGCGGGATTTTCTCGTTCTGCTGGCCATGGGATTCTCCTGTTCGGATGGTGGGGGCGACAACTTGGTCATCACGCCGCCGCCGCAAGTTTCAAAGTATAGTTCCACGACCGCCCGACGAGAGGATCGCGAGTCGCATGACGACCATGGAGGAGACGAGGACGGTGGAAAAGCCCTGGCTCGCATCGTATCCGCCGGGTGTTCCCGCCGAGGTGGACATCCATCGCTACGCCAGCATCCGTGAGATCTTCGCCGAGAGCTGCAAGCGCTTCGCGGACGCCCCCGCGTTCACCAACATGGGCAAGACGCTCACGTATGCCGAGCTGGACGCCATGAGCCGGGATTTCGGCGCGTGGCTGCAATCGGGGTTGGGCCTCGCGCGCGGCACCCGCGTCGCGATCATGATGCCGAACTGCCTGCAGTATCCGGTCGCGCTTTTCGGCACCCTGCGCGCGGGCTTCACGGTGGTGAACTGCAATCCGCTCTACACGCCGCGCGAGCTCGAGCACCAGCTGAACGATTCCGGCGCGGAAGTGATCGTCATCCTCGAGAACTTCTGCAAGACGCTGCAGGCGGTGATCGACAAAACGAGGGTCAGGAAAGTGGTCACCTCGCAGCTGGGCGACCTCCTGGGCTTCCCCAAGTCGCTCATCACCAACTACGTGGTGAAGAACGTGAAGAAGATGGTCCCCGAGTGGAGCCTCCCCGGGACCGTCGCCTTCAAGGAAACGCTCTCGGCCGGGCGCGGCATGAAGCTGGACGAGCCGCCGCTCGCCCACGACGACATCGCCTTCCTGCAGTACACGGGGGGCACGACGGGGGTCTCGAAGGGGGCGATGCTCACCCATGGCAACATCGTCTCCAACCTGCTGCAGACCTCGGGCTGGTGGGGCGCGCGCCTGCAGGAAGGCCGCGAGGTCATCATCACCGCGCTGCCGCTGTACCACATCTTCGCGCTCACGGCGAACTGCCTCGCCTTCATGAAGATCGGGGCGCAGAACATCCTCATCACCAACCCGCGCGACCTGCCCGGGTTCGTGAAGGAGCTCGGCAAGCATCGCTTCACCTGCATCACCGGCGTGAACACGCTCTTCAACGCGCTGCTGAACACCCCGGGTTTCGCGCAGCTCGACTTCTCGTCGCTCAAGATGTCCCTCGGCGGCGGCATGGCGGTGCAGCGCGCGGTGGCCGAACGCTGGAAGCAGGTCACGGGCAAGCCCCTCGTCGAAGCCTACGGCCTCACCGAAACCTCGCCCGGCGCCTGCGTGAACCCGCTCGTCGAGGGCGCCGAGTTCAACGGCTTCGCGGGGCTGCCGATTCCTTCGACGATCGTCACCATCCGTGACGACGAGGGGCGCGTGCTGCCCATCGGCGAGACCGGCGAGATCTGCATCTCGGGACCGCAGGTGATGAAAGGCTACTGGAACCGACCCGACGAAACCGCCAAGGTGATGACGGCCGACGGCGCGTTCCGCACCGGCGACATCGGGCTGCTCACGCCCGCGGGCTACGTGAAGATCGTGGACCGCAAGAAGGACATGATCCTCGTCTCGGGCTTCAACGTGTATCCCAACGAGGTCGAGGACGTAGTGGCGATGATGCCCGGCGTGCTCGAGGTGTGCGCGGTCGCGGCGCCCGACGAGCATTCGGGCGAAGTGGTGCGCGTGGCCGTGGTGCGCAAGGACCCGGGCCTGACCAAGGAGCAGGTCGTGGCGCACTGCAAGCAGCACCTCACCGGCTACAAGTGCCCCAAGATCGTGGAATTCTGGAAGGAGCTGCCCAAGACCAACGTGGGCAAGGTCCTGCGGCGCGAGGTGAAGAGCGCGAAGCTGCAGCCCTGAGCGGCTGGCGCCGGTCGTGAGGATCGGGCTGATTTCCGATACGCATGGCCTGCTCAGGCCCCAGGCCATCGAAGCCCTTCGGGGCAGCGATCACATCCTCCACGCGGGCGACATCGGCTCGGAAGCGGTGCTTCGCGAGCTCGCCGGGCTCGCGCCGATACATGCCGTGCGCGGCAACAACGACCGCGAAGCCTGGGCCCGCGCCATCCCGGAGGCGCTGCTGCTGGAGCTGGGCGGGATCCGCATCCATGTCCTGCACGACCTGGCCGAGCTGGCGATCGACCCACGCGCCGAAGGCGTGGCTCTCGTCGTCTCGGGCCATTCCCACAAGCCGCGGGTCGACGACAAGGAGGGCGTAACCTTCGTGAACCCGGGCAGCGCGGGCCCACGGCGATTCCGCTTGCCGGTGACGATCGCGCGAGTGGCGGTGAAGCGGGGCAGGCCGAGCGCGGAGATCGTGCCCCTGTTGGGCTAGGCGGCCTTCTCGTAGACGGGCCCGTATTCGCGCAACGCGTCCTGGATGCGCTCGACCGCCCAGTCCAGCTGCTCGCGATCGACCACCAGCGGCGGTGCGAAGCGCGCCACGGTGCCGTGGGTGTCCTTGCTGAGGACGCCATGCTTGAGCAGCGTCTCCACGAATTGCCGCGCGGACACTTTTTTCGGGTCGAGCTCGATGCCTACGAGCAGCCCCTTGCCGCGCACGTCGGTGATGAGCGGGCTCGCGATCGACTCGAGCCGGCGCAGCAGGTGCGCGCCCATCTCGGCGGCGCGCTCGGCCAGCCGCTCCTCCAGGAGCACCTCGATGGCGGTCAGGCCGACGCGGGCACCCAGGGCGTTGCCGCCGAAGGTGCTGCCGTGGTCGCCGGGGCGAAACACGCCCATCACGTCCTCGCGCGCGCAGAACGCCGACACCGGCATAAGGCCACCGCCGAGCGCCTTGCCGAGGATGATCGCGTCGGGCCGGATTCCGTCGTGGTCGCAGGCGAGCACCTTGCCCGTACGGCCCAGGCCGGTCTGCACCTCGTCGACGATCAGGAGCACGTTGTTCTCGCGGCAGATGCGCAGGCATTCGGCGAGGTAGCGCGCCGGCGGCACGATGATTCCGGCTTCGCCCTGCACCGGCTCCACCAGGAAAGCCGCGGTGTTCGGCGTGATCGCATCGCTCAATGCCCGCGCATCGCCGAAGGGCACGTGGCGGAAGCCTCCGCAGAAAGGCCCGAAGTGCTCGCGGTACTGCTGCTCGGTGGAGAAACCGACGATGGTCGAGGTGCGGCCATGGAAGTTGCCGGCGCAGCAGATGATCTCGGCCTGGCCGTCGGGCACCTTCTTCGCCACGTACGCCCACTTGCGCGCGCACTTGATCGCGGACTCCACGCCCTCGGCTCCCGTGCTCATGGGAAGCGCCCGGTCCATGCCGGTGATCTCGCAGAGCTTCGCGAGGAAGGGGCCCAGGGTATCGCTGTGGAAGGCGCGCGAGGTGACCGCGAGCTTCGCGGCCTGGTCCGTGAGCGCCGCCAGCAGCCGCGGATGCCCGTACCCGAAGCTCACGGCGGAATAGGCCGAGAGCATGTCGAGATAGCGCCGCCCCTGGTCGTCCCACAGCCATACGCCTTCGCCGCGCACGAGCACGACGGGCAGGGGCGCGTAATTGGTCGCGCCGTAACGGGTTTCGAGGGCGATGCGATCGGTCATGCCGCCATTGTCGCAGGCGCCGACGAGGTTGTCGGTCGTCGCGGTTCGACGTTTTTTGTAGGAATGCGCCGTCAGGCGCCGCGCAGCGATGCCGCGAGGGCAGTCGAAAGGCGGGCTGCCTGCGCGTAGATCGACAGTTGCGGATTGGCGCCGACGCTCGTGGGAAAGATCGAGGCGTCGTGCACCGAGACGTTCTGCAGATGATGGTACCGCCCGTCCATCGTGACTACCGATTCGCGCTCGTCGGAACCCATGGCGCAGCCACCCATCGCATGGGCGCTGACCACCCGCGCCGCCAGCGCCCGCATCGGCAGGGCCTGCACTTGCTCGCGGGCCTCGCTCCACGAGCGCGCCGGCCGTGCCTGCTCGTGCACGGGCATGACCTCGGCCGCGCCGGCGGCGAACTGGAGCTCGGCCATTGCGAGGTAGGCGCGGCGCACGCCCTCCCAGAGGTAGGGCGTCATCTCGTAGTCCAGCACCGGCGATCCGTCCTCGCGCAGCAGCACGCGCCCGCCGCGGCAGGACTCGTGGAAACCGTCGCGCAGCAGGGCGATCACCACCTGCAGGTTGGGCAGTTGCGCCATGCGGCGCGCATGTTCCTCGCCAAAGCCGGGCAGCGTGATGCCCACGAGCAGCGGATAGGTCGGCCCCGACTCGAGCTTGAAGCCCGCCGGCCCCGAAGGCGCGGCGTGCGCGAGGAACTGGTCCGAGAACACCGATTGCGGCGCGCCACGCCATCCCTCGACCTTGTCCGGCATGATCGCCGCGCTCACGACGGTGGGATGCAGGAACGTCCGCCGCCCGAGGGTGAGGGAAGGGTCGGGCGCGCGGCTGCGAAGCAGCAGGCCGGGGGTGCCGATGGCGCCGGCCGCGAGCACGAAGTGGCGCGCGCGCAGCAGCAACCTAGCGCGGGCAGGCTCCGCTCCGGCGGCGCTCACGCCGCGCGCTTCGCACGCGGTGGCCCGGTCATCCGCGAGCACGAGGCGCATGGCGCGCGCGCGGTGCACCAGCGTGGCCCCCGCATCGAGGGCCGAGGGAATGGTCGTCACCAGCATCGATTGCTTCGCGTTCGTGGGGCATCCCATGCCGCAATAGCCCAGGTTCCAGCAACCCTTCACGTTGCGCGGAATGGCCCCGCTCGACCAGCCGAGCTTCTCGCAGCCGCGCCGCAGGATGTCGTTGTTCTCGTTGGGCGCGACCGCCCACGGCGCGATCGCCAGGCGCTGCTCCATGCGCGCGAACCACGGCTGCATGGCGTCATCGGTGAGCGCGCCGAGCCCGTGGTGCTCCCGCCAGTGGGCGAGGGTGGAGGCGGGCGTGCGGAAGCTGGACGTCCAGTTCACCGTAGTCGATCCGCCGACGCAGCGCCCCTGCAGGATGGTGATCGACTTGTCGCGCGTCTGCCGCCCGGCCGAGTCCTGGTAGAGGCGCGGATAGGCTTCGCGCTCGCGCATGCGGAATTCGCTCGAGCTCGCGAGCGGGCCTTCCTCGACGAGGGCCACCCGCAGCCCCGCCGTGGCGAGGATCTCGGCGCTCACGCCGCCGCCCGCGCCGCTGCCCACGACGACCACGTCGAACTCCAGGTCGGTGTCGCGCTCGAGGGTCGCGGCGTCGATCACCCTCCAGCCGCGCGCGAGGCCCTCGACGATCGGATCGCGGATCACGACGTTCCCGCCGCGGCGAGCGTGGGCGGCCCCGGATAACCGATGGCGCCCCAGGAGGCGGGATTGTCGTACCAGGATGCCTGGATGAGCTGCGTGATCGCCTGGTATCCCGCGCGCAGCAGGTCGAAGCGGCTTTCGCGCCAGCGCGAGAGGAATGCGCCGATCTCCTCGCTCGAGGTCTCGGCCAGGGGACGCCACATGCCGGCGAGGACCAGGCGGGTCGGCGCGAAGTGCAGCACGCCGAGCAGGTCGCGGATCTCGTCTCGCACGGCGGGCGCAAGCCCGGTGATCGCGCGATCGAAGGCTTCGGTGACTTCGCCCAGCGCCATCGAGCGCGACTGCGGATTCGCGGGCAGGGCGCCCGCCAGGACACATGCGGCGATCGCGCGCACCAGCCCGGCCGACGCGGCATCGAGCGTTCGCAGCGGCAGGGCCGGCGCCCGTGGTCGATCGACGTAATGCGCCACCGCCAGCACGGTCGCGCCGGCCACGCCGACCTGCAGGAAGCGGCGCCGGCCCGGGCTCAACGCACCAGCAGGCGCAACAGCGCCTCGAACCGCCGCCCGTACGGCGGACGGAAAAGGGCCAGGCCGTTCAGTCGCGATTGGTGGAACACCGCCTTGCGCTTGGAGAACGCCTCGAAACCCGCACGGCCGTGGTACTCGCCCATGCCGCTCGGGCCTACGCCGCCGAAGGGCAGGTCTTCCTGGGCGATGTGGAGGATCGTCTCGTTCACGCTCGCGCCCCCGGAGACGGTTCGGGAGAGGATGGCGTCGATCGCGGCGCGGTCATGGTCGAAGACGTAAAGCGCGAGCGGCCGGGGTCGCGCATTCACGTACCCGATGGCCTCGTCGGTGGTGCGATAGGGCACCAGCGGCAGGATCGGGCCGAAGATTTCCTCGCGCATCAGGCGGCTCGTTTCGGGGGCGCCGACGACGACGGTGGGCGCGAGCTTGCGGCTGCCTGCCAGGTCTTCCTTCGCCGGATTGAGCTCGTGCACGCGGGCACCCTGCTGCGCGGCCTCGTGCAGCCACGTCACCAGGCGCTCGCGGTGACGCGCCGAGATGATCGCTGTGTAGTCGGCGTTGTCGCGAAGCGTGGGGTAGAGCTTCGCCACCGCGCTGCCGACCGCGGCGACGAAATCGTCCACGCGCTCCTCGGGCACCAAGGCGTAGTCGGGCGCGATGCAGGTCTGCCCCGCGTTGAGGCACTTGCCGAACGCGATGCGCGTGGCGGCTTCCTCGACGGCGACGTCACGACCGACGATCGCGGGCGACTTGCCGCCCAGCTCGAGGATCACCGGCGTGAGGTTCTGCGCCGCGGCCCGCATCACCTCGCGCCCGACCACGGTGGAGCCGGTGAAGAGCAGCAGGTCGAACGGAAGGGAAACGAACTCGCGCGCGAGCTCGGGGCCGCCGTTCACGACGGCGAGCACCTCGGGCGAGAACCGCTCGGCCACGAGCGCCTCGAGCAGGCGCCCCGTCTGCGGTGCGGCTTCCGACAACTTCAGCAGCGCCCGATTTCCGGCGGCGAGCGCGCTTACCAGCGGGCCTACCGCGAGGTAGATGGGGTAATTCCAGGGCACGACGATGCCGACCACGCCAAGCGGCTGCGGCACCACCCGCGAGCGTCCCGGCAAGTACCAGAGGCTGGTCGACGCGCGGCGCGGCCTCATCCACGACGACAGATGACGGCGCGCGTGGCGGATCGCTTCCAGCGAGGGGAAGATCTCGAGCAGGCGTGTCTCCGCGGGGGAGCGCCCGCCGAAATCCGCGTCGACTGCCTGGCAGAGACGCTCGATGTTTTGAAGCAGCAAGGCTTCGAGCGCCGACAGGGCGGCGATGCGTTCCTGGCGCTCGAGCCCCGGGGCCCGTCCACGGGCCTGGGCCTGGGCCGCGAAGCGCGCTGAAAGGGCCCGCGAAGAGGCGCTTGCGTCGTTGAGATTCAACTTTAGGTACGTTCGTTAATCGACTGAAGAAGAACGAGAAAATGCTGTCAAAAAGAACGAATCAAACGAGCGTTTGAATCGGTTGTTAGAATATCACGATGGTCCCGTCCGACTCGCTGCGTCGCCACCTCGAGCTGTTGAAGTCGCTACGCGGGCCCGGCGCCGGCAAGCCGCCGCGGCTGGCCGAGCTGAAGGCATGGCAGGCCGCGCGCTTGCGGGCGACCTACGCGGATGTCGCGGCGCAGCCGCGATATGCGGCGGCGACCGCCTTTTTCCTCGAGGACCTTTATGGGCCGAAGGACTTCAGCGGCCGCGACCAGGCGATGCTTCGCATCGTCCCGGTGATGGCACGCATCCTTCCCGCTTCGGCGGTGGAGACCGCGGCGCTGGCGATCGAGCTCGAAGCTTTGTCGGAATCGCTCGACCACCGCGTGGCGCAAGCGCTCCCGCCCGGTCCCATCGACAGCCGGACGTATGCCGATGCCTACCGGTCCGGCTCCACGCGGCCGGAGCGCGAGCGGCAGGTCGAGCTCATCGTCGCGGTGGGCTCCAGGCTCGACGCGCTGGTGAAGAAGCCCTTCGTCGGCCGCACCCTGAAGCTCATGCGCAAGCCCGCGGAAATGGCCGGCCTGGGTGACCTGCAGGATTTCCTCGAGCGCGGCTTCGAGGCCTTCCGTGGCATGGGAGGGGCGGCCGGGTTCCTCACCCTCGTGGACGAGCGCGAGGGCGAGATCCTCAGCGCGCTTTTTTCAGGGAAGCCGCTGCCTTTTTCGCAGGCTTAGCCGACGCGGCGGATTTCGCCGCCTCGACCAGCTCGTCGAGCTCGCGCTCGGCGGCCTCGCGGATCGAGCCTTTCATCGCCTTCAGCAGCAGTCCCAACGCCACCGAGAGCGAAAGATCCTTGTCGCTGACCGCGAGCGAGCCGGTCACGCCCGGGCGTTCGAAGCGCAGCACGTTGCCGTCCCAGTCGCCCTTGAGGCCGAACTTGCGGCCGAGCTTCTCGGCCACCTCGTCCGCGACGGCGCGCGCCTGCTCCAAGCCCAGGTTGTGGACGCGGCGCAGCTCGATGTCGGCCATGGTTCGCTCCTATTGCCCCGGTCCCATCAGCTTGTCCGGCAGCCAGGTGGCGATTTCCGGGAAGATGCTGAGGACGACCATGAAGCCCAGCATGATGAACACGAAAGGCATCGAGCCGCGCAGGATCGTGGGCAGCGACACCTGCGGTGCGACCCCGCGCAGCACGTAGAGGTTCAGTCCCACGGGCGGCGTGATGAGGCCGACTTCCATGTTGATGGTGAGGATGACCGCGAACCAGATGAGGTCGAAGTTGTTGGCCTCGAGCACCGGGGTGAGGATCGGCATCAGCATCAGGATGATGGCCACGGGCGGCAGGAAGCAGCCCAGCACCAGCATGAAGACGTTGATGAAGAACATCAGCACCCAGCGGTTGAGGTTCAACCCGACCAGCCATTCCGCCGCCGTCTGCGAGACGTAGAGCAGCGACATCATGTAGGAGAAAAGCGCCGCGGCCGCGATGATCATGAGGATCATGCTCGACTCGCGCACGGTGTCGCGGAAGATGAGCCACTGGTCCTGGGCGCGCCAGGCGCGGTAGATCACGATGACCAGCACCAGGGCCAGGAAGGCGCCGATGGCGGCGATTTCCGAGGGCGTGGCGAGCCCGCCGTACATGAAGTAGCCGATGGCCACGAGCAGGAAGAGGAACGGCACGACGCGCAGCAGCCCTTCGCTTTTCTGGCGCAGCGTGAAGCGCTCCTCGACCACCTGCAGGTTGCGGTTGGAGACGACCGTCGCCGCCCAGGCGTAGACCGCGAAGAGCAACACCAGGAGCGCGCCCGGGACCACTCCCGAGAGGAAAAGCCGCCCGATGGAGGTTTCGGTGGCGATGCCGTACAGGATCATCGTGATCGAGGGCGGGATGAGGATGCCCAGCGTGCCGCCGGCGCAGATGGCTCCAGTGGCCAGCGATGGCGGCACGCCCCGACGCATCATCTCCGGCACGCCTGCCTTGCCGATCGCCGCCGCGGTGGCCGGGGAGGACCCGCACACGGCCGCGAACACGCCGCAGGCGAGGATGTTGGCGATCACCAGCCCCCCGGGCAGGCGAGCCAGCCATCGATACATCGACTCGTAGATGTCCTTGCTCGCCGCCGACACGCCGATGGCCGCGCCCAGCAGCACGAAGAGCGGGATGGTGAGGAGGGCGAACGAGTTGAGCTCGTCCATGAACTGCGTGGCGAGGATCTGCAGGCTCGACGGGCCCTTGAACGCCACCAGGAACACGACCGAGACCAGCGCCAGGCCCCAGGCGATCGGAAAGCCCGAGAAGAGCACGGCGGTGGTGGCCACCACGATGAGCAGCCCGATCTGCAGCTCGCTCATGTCAGGCTCCCTGCCCGGAAATCGCGCTCGGCTGCAGCGGCTTGTCGCGAAGCATTTCGGCCACGTACTGCAGCGCGGTGAGCCCGAGCCCGAGCGGCATCAGCGCAAAGAAGGGCCAGCGCGGCGGATCCCAGGACGTGCCGCTCGTCTCCCCGCTGCGCCAGGCGTGCAGGGTGAGGTCGAGCCCTTCCCAGGCGAGGTAGAGGCACACGGCGAGGCCAAATACCGCGAGCACGCGCTCGAGCACGACCTGCTTCGAGGGCGCGAGCAGGTGGGAGACCAGGTCAACGCCGATGTGGCCCTTGGTGCGCAGGCAGTAGGGCGAACCCACCAGCACGCAGGCCACGATGAGGTAGGTCGCGAGCTCGATTTCCCAGAAGGTGGAATGGCCGGTCGCGCGCCAGATCACCATGTAGACCACGATCAGCATCGCCGCCGCGAGGCACGCGGCGGCGATCACCGCGCACACGGTGGACATCGCATCGACCGCGCGCACGAAGCGCGCGGCCTTTCCGGCGGTCATTTGATGCTGGTGAGCGTCTCGAGCAGGTCCTTGGCCTCAGGCGACTTGCCCGCGAACTCGACCCACGAGGTCTTCTTGGCGAGCGCGATCCAGGCGTCGAAGTCGGCCTTGCTGAGGGGCGCGGTCTGCGCGCCGGCCTTCTTGTAGGCGGCGATCATGCGATCGACTGCCTCGCTCTGCGACTTGGCGAACCACTTGTCGGTCACGTCGGCCGCTTCCTCGAAGATCTTCTTCTGCGCCGGGGTGAGCTTGTCCCATGCGGCCTTGGACATCACCAGCGGCTGCATCAGCCACCACAGCGTGTATTCGCCGCCCACGGTGGCGAACTTGGTCTGCTCGTAGATGCGCATCGACACGAAGGTCTCGGCCGAGGTGAGCGTCGAGGTGAGCACGCCCGACTGCAGCGAGGGATAGATCTCGGTGGACGGGATGTTGATGACCGAGGCGCCCGCGGCCTTGAGCATGGTCTCGAAGGTCGGATCGGCGGCGCGCATCTTCTCGCCCTTGACCGTGTCCGGCCCGCCGATCATGCGCACCTTGGAAGCGAAGGCCCCGGGCGTCCACCACCACGTGACGATGTGGATGTTGTGCTTGTGGGCGAGCTGCTGCAGCTTCTCGCGGAAGGGCGTGTTCTTCAGCTTCATCGCGTAGTCGAGGTTCGAGATCGTCCCCGGCATGATCGTGATGGAGAACTCGGGGATCTTCCCGGCCGCGTACGACATCGGGAACACCGACATCTCGAGCGTGCCCGCCTGCAGCGCATCCAGCTGCGCCGCCGGCTTGATGTTGAGCGAGCTGCCGGGGTAGATGCGGAACTTGAGGCTCTTGTCGCGCTTGTTCACCTCCTCGACGAAGAGGCGCGTCGCCTTGTCGCGGCCGTCGGTATTGGCCTTGAACTGGTGCGAGATCTTGATTTCCTGCGCGACGGCAGGCGCGGCGAGGGCGGCAGCGGCAAGGATTGCCGCCACCGGCTTCCAGAATCGACTTTTCATGACTCCTCCTTATGTGTGGATTGGCAGTCGTCTATGCGACCTGGCCAGTGTACTCAATTGTCGATCTTCACCTTCGAGTCCTTGACCACCTTCGCCCAGCGCTCGACCTCCGAGCGCGTGAGACGGGCGAGGTGCGCGGGCGGCTCGCCGCCGGGCACCGCCCCCTGCAGCTCCCATATCTTCTTGATGTCGGGCTGCTGCAGCACCTTCACCACTTCCTGGTACATCCGCTCGACGACCTCCTTGGGCGTGCCCTTGACCGCCCACATCGCGTACCAGGTCGTCACCTCGAAATCGGCCACGCCCAGCTCGCGCAACGTCGGCACGTCCGGCAGGAAGGGCGAGCGCTGCTGCGTGGACACCGCCAGGGGCTTCAACTTGCCGCCCTTGATCTGCGGCGCCGAGGTCGCCATGCCGTCGAAGGCCATGTCGACGTTGCCGCCGAGGAGGTCCTGCATCATCGGCCCCGCGCCCTTGTAGGGAATGTGCACCAGGTCCGTCCCGGTGCGCAGCTTGAAGAGCTCACCCACGAGGTGGTGCGACGTGCCGTTGCCCGCCGAGCCGAAGTTGAGCTTGCCGGGGTTGGCCTTGGCGTAGGCGATCAGGTCCTGGAGGGTGCGGATGTTGGTGTGCTTCGGGTGTATCACGACCACGTTGGGCACGTACGCCAGCACCGTCACGGGCTCGAAGTCGCGCTCGATGTTGTAGGTGAGCTTGGGATAGATCGACTCCGCGATGGTGTGGTGGATGGCGCCCACGAAGAACGTGTAGCCGTCGCCCGGCGCCTTGGCCGCTGCGGCCGCGCCGAGCGTGCCGCCCGCCCCCGCTATGTTCTCGACGATGAAGGTCTGCCCGAGCGTCTGCGTAAGCCTGGCTGCGATCGGGCGCGTGAAGGCGTCCACGCCGCCCCCCGCGGCATACGGATTGATGAACTTGACCGGCTTGGCGGGCCAGGCTTGCGCCTGCGCCGAAAGGGCGGCGCAGGCGACCACTGAGGCGACGACGGCACCGATGAGGCGCTTGAGCATTTGATTCCTCCTGTTGTTGTGGTCTTGCGAGGGATGCTTCTACGGATGGCTTCAGGCGGCGGCGCGCACTCCCGCTGCGAGCCGGGCCTGCGACGCGAGATAGTCGAGGGCGGCCTGCGCGCCCCCCTTTCGGTGCGGAATGCCGGCGAGCTCCAGGCCCATCTCCACGCCGGAAAGCGTGCCCGCGAGGGTGAGGTCGTTGAAGCTGCCGAGGTGGCCGATGCGGAACACCTTGCCCTGCAGCCGGGCGAGCCCCGTGCCCAGCGACATGTCGAAATGCTCCAGCACCGTCGCGCGGAACTTGTCGGCGTCGTGCCCGGGCGGAACCATCACCGCCGTGAGCGAAGAGCTGTATTCCTCGGGCACCTGGCAGAGGATTTCGAGCCCCCAGGCGCGAACGGCGCGCCGAGTGGCCTCGGCATGCCGGTCGTGGCGGGCGAACACGTTCTCCAGGCCCTCTTCCTCGAGCATGGCGATCGCCTCGCGCAATCCGTAGAGCAGGTTGGTGGCCGGCGTGTACGGGAAGTAGCCGGTCGCATTGGACGCGATCATGTCTGCCCAGTCCCAGAAGGATCGTGGCAGCCTGGCGACCTTGCTCGCGGCGAGCGCCTTCTCCGAGGTGGCGTTGAAGGACAGGCCCGGGGGCAGCATCATCCCCTTCTGCGAGCCGCCCACGGTCACGTCCACGCCCCATTCGTCGTGTCGATAGTCGATCGAGGCGAGCGACGAGATCGTGTCCACCATCAGCAGCGCGGGATGGCGCGCGTTGTCGATGGCCTTGCGCACCAGCGGGATGCGGCTCGTCACGCCGGTGGAGGTCTCGTTGTGCACCACGCACACGGCCTTGATCGAATGGCCCTTGTCGGCCGCGAGCCGCGCCTCGATCTCGGCGTAGTCGGGCCCGTGGCGCCAATCGCCCGGGATGAAGTCGATCTCGAGGCCCAGCTTGCGCGCCATCTTGTACCAGAGCGTGGCGAAATGCCCCGTCTCGGACATGAGGACCTTGTCCCCGGGCGAGAGGGTGTTGGCAAGGGCCGCTTCCCACGCCCCTGTTCCCGAAGCGGGATAGATGATCACCGGATGGCGCGTGCGGAAAATGCGCTTCATCCCCTCGAGCACGTCGTGCCCGAGCCGGGCGAAGTCCGGACCGCGGTGGTCCATGGTGGGCATGTCGATCGCGCGCAGGACGCGATCGGGCACGTTGGTGGGTCCGGGAATCTGCAGGAAATGGCGACCGGCGGGCATGGCGAACCTCCTAATCCGCTACTCTTCCAGCCATAATGCCGCAGCCGCAGCCCGTTTGACACGCGTCCCTGTAAAAGCTCCCATGACCCCGCCCCACCAGAGTCCCGTGCGTTTTGCGCGCGGGGGCGAAGGATCGCGGCTTGCGCGGCGGCTGGCTCGCGAGGTCGACGGCGAAGTGCTCTTCGATGCTGCGAGCCGCGGGCGCTACGCTACCGACGCGTCGATCTACCAGGTCACTCCCGTCGGCGTGGTCGTGCCCCGGACCGCCGAGGCGGCCATCGTCGCCATGCAGGTGGCGGTGGAGGAGGGCGTCGCGATCCTTCCGCGCGGCGCCGGAACCTCGCAGTGCGGGCAGACCGTCGGCGAGGCGCTCGTGATCGACGACAGCAAGCACGTGAATCGCGTGCTCGAGGTCGATGCCGGGAGGCAACGCGCGGTCGTGGAGCCCGGCGTGGTGCTGGACACGCTCAATGCCATGCTGCGCCCGACGGGGCTGTGGTATCCGGTGGATGTGTCCACTTCGGCGCAGGCGACGCTCGGGGGCATGAGCGGCAACAACTCGTGCGGCTCGCGCTCGCTCGCCTACGGCAACATGGTCGACCGCGTGCTCGCCATCGACGCCTGGCTGCCGGACGGCACGCGCGGCCGCTTCGATGCCGAGCCCTCGCACCCGCGCATCGCGGAGATCGCCGCAAGGGCGGCGGCGCTGTACGAACGTGAAAAGGAAGAAATCGCCGCGCGCTGGCCGAAGACCGCGCGCAACGTCGCCGGCTACAACCTGGCGCGTCTGGGGCCGTCGCCGTCCCCCGTCCTCCATCCCCCGCCCCGCGGGCTGAATCTCGCTTCGCTGCTCGTCGGCAGCGAAGGCACGCTCGGCTGGTTCGAGCGCATCCACTTGGTTCTTGCCCCGCTGCCCAAGCACAAGGCGCTGGGCGTGGCGCATTTCCCGCGCTTCTACGACGCGATGGATGCCGCGCAGCACATCGTGAAGCTGGGTCCGGCGGCGGTGGAGCTGGTGGACCGCACCATGCTGGACCTGGCGCTCGGCAACGCGCAATTCGCGCCCATCGTGCGCGCCTTCGTGAAAGGCGAGCCGCAGGCGATCCTGCTGGTCGAATTCGCAGGCGACGAGGAGGCGGCGCAGCGTCAGGGCGTGACGCGGCTGGCGCAGCTCATGGGCGACCTGGGCTTCGCCGATGCGGTGGTGGAGGTGCCCGCGGCGCGCCAGAAGGCCTTGTGGGACGTGCGCAAGGCCGGGCTCAACATCATGATGTCGATGAAAGGCGACGGCAAGCCCGTCTCCTTCATCGAGGATTGCGCGGTGCCCCTGGAGCACCTGGCCGAATACACCACGCAGCTCACCGAGGTTTTCCGCAAGCACGGCACCGAAGGCACGTGGTACGCGCACGCCTCGGTCGGGTGCCTGCACGTGCGTCCGGTCCTGAACATGAAAGGCGACGGCGCCATCCGCATGCGCGCGATCGCGGAGGAAGCCGCCGACCTCGTGCGGCGCTACAAGGGCGCCTACTCCGGCGAGCACGGCGACGGCCTGGTTCGGTCCGAGTGGATCGCGCCCTTCTTCGGGCCGCGGCTCACGGCCTGCCTGGCCGAGATCAAGTCCTGGTTCGATCCGAAGGGGCTGATGAACCCGGGGAAGATCGTGAATCCTCCGCGACAGGACGATCGCAAGCTCTTCCGCTATCCGCCGGACTATGCGACGCAGCAGGTGGCGGGCGCGCTCGACTGGGGTCCCTGGGGCGGCTTTGGCCGCGCCGTCGAGATGTGCAACAACAACGGCCATTGCCGCAAGTTCGACGCCGGCACCATGTGCCCGAGTTATCGGGCGACCGGCAACGAGCGCGACCTCACGCGCGGCCGGGCGAATACGCTGCGCCTCGCCCTCTCCGGGCAGATAGAGGGCGAGGACTTCGCCGGCGAGTCCGTGCGAGAGGCCCTGGAATTGTGCGTCTCCTGCAAGGGCTGCAAGCGCGAATGCCCGACGGGCGTGGACATGGCGCGCATGAAGATCGAGTTCCTCGCCGCGCAGAAGCGTCGCCACGGGTTCACGCGCCGCGACCGGCTGGTCGCGCACCTGCCGCGTTATTCGAAGTGGATGTCGCGGCTGCAGCCGCTGCTCACGCTCGCGCAGGCGTTGCCGGGGGCGGGGGCCTTGGTGGAGTCGATGGCGGGCTTCGATCGCCGCCGCCCGCTGCCGAAGTGGCAGAAGCCTTTTGTCGCAAGAAACCGGGGACGGACCCCAAACCAGGCAACCCCGACAGCCGGGGTCCGTCCCGTCGTGCTCTTCGCCGATACCTTCAACAGCTGGTTCGAGCCGGGCAACCTGGAAGCCACCGTGAAGGTGCTTGAAGCGACGGGCCACGACGTGGTCATCGCGATGGCCCCGGAGGGGCGCCCCTTGTGCTGCGGAAGGACCTACCTCACCACGGGGATGGTCCATGAGGCGCGCCACGAGGCGAAGCGAACCATGGCCGCTTTGAGGCCCTACGTGGAGGCGGGCACGCCCATCGTCGGAATCGAGCCTTCGTGCGTGTTCACCTTCCGCGACGAATACACGGCGATGTTTCCCGGCGACGAAGCCGCGCGAAAGCTGGCCGGCGTATTGCTTGCCGACGAATACCTCGCGCGCGGCATCGCCGCCGGCGAGATCGAGGCGCCTTGGGCGGCAGGGCGGAGAGCGGGCGAAACGGTCGGCCCGTTGCTGGTCCACGGCCATTGCCACCAGAAGGCTTTCGGCACGTTCGAGGCGACGCTCGCATTGCTGCGCACGCTTCCCGGCGCCGAGGTGCAGGCGATCGAATCGAGCTGCTGCGGCATGGCGGGCAGCTTCGGCCACGAGCACTACGACGTCTCGATGAAGATGGGCGAGCTCGCGCTGCTGCCCGCCGTGCGCTCGGCGCCCGGGGTCGCGATCGCCGCCGCGGGCACCAGCTGCCGCCAACAAATCGCGCACGGCGCGGGACGCGCGGCGAAACACCCGATGGCCCTGCTGGCGGAGGCGCTGTGAGCGCGGCAGCGCCGTCGCTGCGAGAGGAGCTGCTCGCGTTGCTCGCCTATTCGCCGCTCGGAGAAGCCGCGGGCAACGTGACGCTCGGCAGCGGCACGCTGGATGGGCATCGAGTCCACGTGGGCCTGGTCGAAAATCGCGGCGCGAGCGGAGCCATCGGCGTGGCGGAAGCCGAGCGCCTGGGCTCGATCTTCAAGGTGGCGCGGGCCGAGCGCGCGGCCCTGGTGCTGTTCCTCAATTCGGCCGGCGCCAAGGTGTCCGAGGGCCTGCGCGCCCTGGGCGCATTCCGTCGCCTGTATGCGGCAGGCCTCGAGGCGCTTTTCGACGACACGCCGGTCGCGGTGGCCCTCGGGCGCAACTGCTTCGGCGGATCGAGCATGCTCGCGCACCTCGGCCGTCGCCGGCTCTTCGCCGCCGATTCGAAGCTCGCGATGTCGGGTCCCGCAGTGATCGCCGCCGCGAGCGGCTCCAACCCGCTGGACGAGATGTTCCGCGCCATGGTCGACGCCTCGATCGCCGCGAGCCGACGCGTCGAGGTTTCTCCACTCAACACACTGTGGTCGCCGGGCATGGACCTGGGGGATTGGTTGCGCGAGAGCCTGGCGCCCGCTCCGTTACCGGTAGCCGAGCGGCTCGCCAAGCACCACGTCGACCTGGCGGCGCGCTTTCCGAAGGCGCGCGCCGAACCTCGGTGGGAGGAGGTGCGGCGGGCCGACCTCGATCGCCTCTATCCGGGCGGCTACTCGGCGCGCGAGAGCCACGGCGTGCTCACTGGAACCGCCCGGGTGGACGATGGCGAAGTCCAGCTGGTCGGATTGCTCGGTCCCACGCCGGTGCGGGCGGCGCGGGCGTGGGAATTCGCCGAAGCGGCGTGGAAGCTGCGGGGGCGCTCGCTTTCGCGGGTCGAGGTGCTGCTCGATTGCGCCTCCCATGCGCCCGCGCTCGACGACGAGCGGCTCATCCAGACCGAATACATCGTCGACATGGCGATGGCCTTGCACGCCCTCGCGCGCGAGGGCGCGCAGGTGGGCTGCACCGTGCTCGGCAAGGCGGGCGGTGGCGTGTATGTGGCGCTGGCCGCGCCGGCATCTCGCGTGACGAGCGTCTATGGCGCCGCGGACATCCAGGTGCTGCCTGGCGCAGCCGTGGCGGCGATCCTGGGCGAGAGCCGCGATTCGGCGGCCGCTTTCGACGAATACCGCACCGCCGGCGTGGCCGAGCGCGAGGCGAAGCTGGGGCTCGTCCCCGGAAAGAAATGAAGGAAGACGACCTGGACCAGAACCTGTATTCCCTTTTCGAGTCCCGCTTTCCGGCGGATCGCTCGCGTCCCTTGCTCCTGCTGCCCGACGGTGGCCGCATTTCGTATGCGCAGGCCGAAGACGGTGCCGCGCGCTACGCGAACCTGTTCGCGAACCTGGGCCTCGCGCCCGGCGATCGCATCGCGGTGCAGGTCGAGAAGTCTGCCGAGGCGCTCATCGCCTACCTCGCCTGCCTGCGGGCGGGGCTCGCCTACCTGCCCCTCAACAACGCGTACCAGGAAGGCGAGGTCGCCTACTTCCTCGAGAACGCCGAGCCACGCGCCATCGTGGCGCAACCGTCGTCGCTGCCCTGGCTCGCACCGCTCGCCAGGCGACGCGGCATCGAGCACCTCTACAGCCTCGACGAGCGCGGCTGCGGCAGCCTCGTGGACGTGGCCGCGAAGCTGCCGACGCGATTCGAGACGGTGCCGCGTGCCGGCGATGACCTCGCCGCGATCCTCTATACATCGGGCACGACGGGGCGCTCCAAGGGCGCGATGCTCACGCACCGCAACCTCGCGGCCAACGCTCGCGTGCTGCATCGCGCCTGGGGCTTCGGTCCGGAAGACGTGCTGCTGCACATGCTGCCGCTCTTCCACGTGCACGGGCTTTTCGTCGCCAGCCATTGCGTCTTGATGAGCGGCGCTGCCATGCGCTTCCACGCGAAATTCGATGCGCGCCGCGCGATCGCGGAGCTGGGCCAATCCACCGTCTTCATGGGCGTGCCGACGTTCTACACGCGGCTGCTCGCCGAGCCGGGCCTCACGCGCGAGGCGTGCGCGGCGATGCGGCTCTTCGTTTCCGGGTCCGCGCCCCTGCTGGCCGAAACGCATGTCGAGTTCGAGGCGCGTACCGGCCACCGCATCCTCGAGCGCTATGGCATGACCGAGACCGGCATGCTCACTTCCAACCCGCTGCAGGGGGAACGGCGAGCGGGCTCGGTCGGCCCCGCCTTGCCGGGAACCGAGGTGAAGGTGGTCGACGACAACGACGAGCCGTGCGCCGCCGGCGAGATCGGCCACGTGCTCGTGCGCGGCGACAACGTCTTCCCCGGCTACTGGCGCATGCCCGGGCGTAATCGCGAGGAGTTCGTCGACGGCTGGTTCCGCACCGGCGACGTGGGCGTGCTCTCGGCGGACGGCTACCTCAGCATCGTCGGGCGCTCCAAGGACCTCATCATCACCGGGGGATACAACGTGTACCCCAAGGAGGTCGAGCTCGCGATCGACGAGTTGCCGGGGGTCCAGGAGTCCGCCGTCGTGGGCATCCCGCACCCCGATTTCGGCGAGGCGGTGACGGCTGCCGTGGTGCCGCGGCCGGGCGAGGAGCTGCAGGAAGACAAGGTGATCGCGGCGCTCAAGGGCAAGCTCGCCAACTTCAAGGTGCCCAAGCGGGTTCACGTCGTCGCCGAGCTGCCGCGCAACGCCATGGGCAAGGTGCAGAAGAACGTCCTGCGGGAGCGTCTGCGGAAGGTTTGAGCGCCCCCGCAAATACGACAAGGACAGCACGATTGGAACACTTCCTTCGGTAGGGCGAGCGGAGACTTGATTTCATCGATTCTTTTGGTTCCTTGCTCATGTACGGTTATTCCTCGCCGAAGCGACCCGACCTCGACGCCTGCCGCGTGATCGTGAACGAGGCCGAAATCCGCCGCTGCCTGGCGGCGTTCCCGCGCCTGACGCGCGAGCAGGTGGTTGCCGCGCTGCTGGAAGGGCGTCCCGACCGCCGCCGCGTCGAAGCGCTCCTTGCCCAGCTTTCCGATGGGAGCCCGACTTGATTCCCATCTTGCCGCCGTTGCACCTGAGCTATTCCGCCCTCGACATCCGGCGCGAGCCTTTGGGCGGGACCCTGCGCCTGGATCCCGAGGATGGGATCCGGCTGTGCGTGCCCGATCGGGGAGAAGGCACCGTCCGTCCGCTGCCGGACGGCGCGAGCGGATCCAGCCTCGCCCTGGCATTCCCGGAAATTTGCGTGATGCCCCCGCAGCGCGGCTGCGACATCACCATGCCCACCGCGCAGAGCGTGCTCGTCTTCGGACTGGACATGCACTACTGCGACGAGCTGGCAATGAAGCAGCACGGCACGCGCTGCCGCATTCCGGATTGCCTGGTCACCATGGACCCGTTCGTCCGGCGCATGGGGACCACGCTCGCCGTGGCGCTGCGCCGCGACCAGGCGCCGCAGGAAGAGGCGATGAAGGGATTCGCCCGCGACCTCGCCGCCCACGTGGTGAACGCGTATGCCAAGCCGAGCGCCGGGCGGATGCGGCGCGGACTCTCGCCGGAGCGCCTCGCGCGAGTCAAGAAGGCGATCGAGGCCGGCCTGGGGACCTCGCTTTCGACGGCAACGCTCGCGGGCGTGGCGCACCTGAGCGAGTTCCACTTCTGCCGCATGTTCCGTTATTCCACCGGATACTCGCCGCACGCCTACGTGACCATGATGCGCATGGACCGGGCGCGCGAGCTGCTGGAGTCGGGCGGGCTCACCATCCGCGAGATCGCCGAGGCCGTGGGATACAAGACCCAGGCCCACTTCACCTGCGTCTTCCACGCCTATTGCGGCAGCACCCCGGCCGCGTACCGCCGGCTCAAGCTGGAGGGTCCAGCGACGCTCGCCTCGCCCCGCGGCCTGCCGCCGGGCGAGACGCAGCCCGGCCTCCAGGAACTTCGCTAGGCGTCCCGCTGCTCGGGGCCCGAGGCCTCGAGCAGCTCTTCCACCAGTCGCATCACTTCCCGCGCCTGCTCGCCGGCAAGGGCGGCATCCTCGCGCAGCTCGCTCGCCGTGGCTTCCGGCCGTGCCAGGCGCGCGCTCACCGCCGCCAGCTGCTCGACCGGCCGGCCGAGGTTGCGGCCGAGGACCTCGAGAAACGCGTTGGTGCGCCTGAGCGAGTCGATGTCCACCAGCACCATCACGGCGCCTTCGATCCGGCTGTCGGCCGTCCGGTACTGGCGGATGCGCAGGGAATACCAGCGCCCCTGCCGGTCCTGCACCGGTCGCTCGAAGAAGCCGACGCCGTCGACGACCTCCGCGAGCACGCTTTCCAGGTCGCTAATTTGGATGCCGAGGTTGATGTCGTTGATGGAACGCCCGAGGTCGCCCGGGACCAGCTTGAGCACCTTCTCGGCGGCGGGCGTAAAGCGCCGGATGCGGAAATCGGCGCCCAGCATGACGATCGGAAGCTGCACGCTCGCAAGGAGGTTCAGCAGGTCGTCGTTGCTGCGCGCGAGCTCGGCGTTGCGGCTCTGCAGCTCGTCGTTGACGGTGGCGAGCTCCTCGTTCGCCGACTGGATCTCCTCCTTGGAGGTCTCGAGCTCCTCGTTGATGCTCTGCAGCTCCTGGTTGGAGGACTGCACCTCCTCGTTGGCCGACTGCAGCTCCTCATTGGCCGCCTCCTGCTGCTCGATGACCGACTGCAGGTAATCGCGGGTGGCGCCCAGCTCGTGCGTGAGGCGGTCGATCTCCTTCTGCGCCTCGTCGGAGCCGCCCGCCCTTTGCGGGGCGCGGCCCGCGTCGCGCTCGCTCGAGTCGGTACGCTTCGCGCGCGCCCCGACTTCTTCCCCGACCGCCTCGAAAACCACCAGCACGCAGGCCGTGCTGCCGTTGCGCAAGGGCATGGCGACCACGTTGACCATGAGGTGCCCGCCCAGGCTCCTCGCCTTCAACCCGTCCACGCGGACCGTGGTCTTCTCGCGCCGCGCCCGATGCAGCGCGCCACGCACGCCGACCAGCAGCCCCTCGCGCAACATCTTGAGGAGGTTCAGGCTCGCCTTGCCGGGAGCGGGTGACAGGAAGGGGCCGGTGTCGCCGCGGAACTGGATGATGTTGAACTCATCATCTACGGTCACCGCCGGTGGCGCATAACGCGAAAGCAGCAGGCGGTCGGCCTCGCGTTGGGGATCGACGGGCTCGGCCCGTTCGCGGGGCATATCCCGGACGAGGGAAGTGGCGGCCGCGGTGGCGCGTGCCAGGGGCACGACGTGCCCCGCGCTCACGCCCGGACGCTTCAGGTAGAGCTTGTGCTTGCCGTCCACGACATCGAACAGCTCTCGGTAGGAGCCGATGGTCTCCGAGCTGCCGAGCCACAAGTAGCCGCCGCCGCGCAGCGCGTAATGCAACAGCGGCATGAGGCGTTGCTGCAGCACGGGCTCGAGGTAGATAAGCATGTTGCGGCACGCGATGAGGTCGAGCCGCGAGAACGGCGGGTCCGCCAGGGCGTTCTGCTGCGCGAAAACGCACATGTCGCGTAGCACCTTCGAGATGCGGTAGTGTCCGTCGACCTCGACGAAGAAGCGCCGCAACCGCTCCGGGGAGACATCCTGCGTGATGCCGCGCGGATAGATGCCCTGCCGCGCGCGCTCGATGCCTGCGCCGTTGAGGTCGGTGGCGAAGATCTGCATCGGCACTCGCTTGCCCGCCTCGGCGCAGTATTCCTGGTAGGACATCGCGATCGAATAGGCCTCCTCGCCGGTCGAGCACCCCAGGGCCCAGACTCGCACGCAGTCGTGCCGGCCGGGGCGCTGCGCGAGCTGGGGGAACACCACCTCCTTCAGGCGTTCGTAGGACTCGGGATTGCGGAAAAAGCTGGTGACGTTGATCAGGATGTCCTGGTAAAGCGCCTGCACCTCGCCGGGATCCTTCTGCAGCAGGCGCAGGTAGTCCTCGAGCCTCTCGATGCGGTGCAGGACCATGCGGCGCGCCGTGCGCCGCTGCAGGGTGTTGCGCTTGTAGTTCGAGAAATCGACTCCCTTCGCATCCCGCACCAGCTCGAGGATGCGCGGGAAGAGCGGCGCTTCATCGGGAATGGGCGGGTGCGCGGGCCGGGCGAAAGGGTGCGCTGCGATGCGCGCGAGCTCCTGTGCGATCTGTGCCGGGGGCAGCACCAGGTCCACGTAGCCGGAGGCGATGGCGTGCTGAGGCATGCTCTGCTGCTCGGCACTTTCGTCCTGGGCGATGGTGATGCCGCCCGCGGTCTTGATCTCCTGCAGGCCCAGGGTGCCGTCGCTCAACATGCCGGAGAGCACCACGCCGATGGCCCGGTGGGCATGTTCCTCGGCGAGCGAGCGCATGAAGTGGTCGATGGGCCGGTGCTTGCCCGGCGATGCGGTTCGCCGCACCGTCTCGAGGCCGCCGCGCGTATAGACCATGTCGCTGGCCGGCGCGATCACGTAGACGTGGTTCTGTTTCACCGGCATCGCACGATCCACCACCTGCACGGGCATGTGCGTACAGCGAACGAGGATCTCGCCCAGTTGCGTCGGGTGTTCGGAAAGGTGGGGGATGATCACGTAGGCCATCCCCGTCCCGGCCGGAAGGTTCTTCAGCAGCTCCTGCAGCGCCGCAACGCCGCCCGCCGACGCGCCGATGGCCACGATGGAGAATTCCGGCCCCTCCTCGGGCGGTGCCGGCACAGGAACGGCCGGGTTGATGTTCGGGAGTACCGGATTGTCGCCGGCAGCGACGGGCCTTGCGGTCTTCCTGGTTCGCGCCATCTACCTTCGGGCTCGGTCGCTATGTGTGCAGCCAGTATATGCCGCCGTCAAAGGCGCTCCTCGGCGACGATGCGCAACTTCTCCGCCAGCGACGCGCAGCGCGCCGCGGCCTCGACCAGCACTCCGCCGCGGGGGCTGTCCGATGCGCGCTCGAGCAGCAACCGTTCGCGCTGCTGCAGGGCCCTCATGGCGCTGCGCAGCGCGTGCTCGAAGCTCTCGCGCTGCCCATTTTCAAGCACCATCGAGCTATAGGCGTGCCCGGTGTGGCAGCGGTAGCGGGCAGGCTCCGCGCCGCTGATCCGCCACAACGACCCGCCGCAGTCGGGACAGGTGAAGGGAGAGAGCCTGCCGATCGATTCGAGGCGCTCGATCGAGCCGGGACCGCCGTTGCTCGCCTCATGCTCCATGCATGCGTCCGGAGGAGCGGGACGCCGCGGCCCGAGCGCACGCTCGAGCAGCGACACCAGGATGCCGGCCAGGCCGTCCGGCGCGGCGATGTGGTCGACTGCGACGTGCCGCAAGGCCGACTGCGGCATGTCGGGCTCCTCCGCGGTCGCGGGATCCTGCACGACGACCGTCCCGCCGGCGGCCTTGACGGCCTGCAGCCCCGCCACGCCATCGTCGAAACGCCCGCTCAAGAGCACGCCGATGGCCGCCGGACCGAGTGCCAGCGCGGCGGAGCGGAACAGCGGGTCGATCGCGGGCCGCGCGAAGTTCTCCTTCGGCCCGTGGGTGAGCTGCAGCTTGGCTGCCGGCGTGACCAGCAGGTGCCGGTCGGAAGGTGCCACGTAGATGGTCCCCGCGACGAGCTTTTCGCCATCCTCGGCGTGCTTGGCGGGCAGCGGGCCGAGGCTCTCGAGGATCTCCGGCAAGGCGCTGCGGTGCGCACCGATGTGGCGGACGATCACGATCGGGGCCGCGAGCGACGAAGGCAACGCGGCCACCAGCATGCGCAGCGGCGGCATCGCGCCGAGCGACCCGCCGATCAGGATCACCTTTCCGACCATGCCTTCTCCATCGCCCGGGATGCGGTTGGGCAAGGCGCCGCGTCCCGCGTTCATGCGCTCCGACGACTGCGCCGGATTCGGACAAGGCGGCCCCTTGCCAGCGCGCGCGCGAATTGGTATTGCTCGGCCATGACCGGATTCCTCGATCGCCTGCTCGACGCCACCGGTGTCACCCGCGCGGCGGCGCTGCGGCGCGCGCAGAAGCTTTCGGCCTTGCTGCGAACGCTCATCTCCGAGCGCGGGGAAGCCACCGGCGCCGCCCTCGCCGTGCGCGCGGTGGAGGCGTATCGCGAGCTGGATGCGCCCGCGCGGCTGCTTTTCTTCCAGGCGCTCGCGCGCGATTTCGCCCCCGACCGCGATGCCGTCCTCGCCGCCGCGACCGCCTACCACGCCGCACCCACGCCGGCGCACCTGGCCGAGCTGCAGCAAGTGGCGGAGCCCGCGAGGCAGGAGATCTTCCGGCGCATGAACATGGCCCCCGGCGGCACCGCCACGCTCCTCGAGCTGCGCCGCGAGCTGCTCGAAGCCATGAGGGCGCAGCCCGAGCTCGCGGCCGTGGACCACGACCTGGGCCACCTGCTCGCCTCCTGGTTCAACCGCGGCTTCCTGCAATTGCGACGCATCGACTGGAACACGCCCGCCGCCATCCTCGAGAAGCTCATCGCCTACGAAGCGGTGCATGCGATCCAGGGCTTCCCGGACCTCAAGCGGCGCCTCGCGCGCGACCGGCGCTGCTTCGCCTTCTTCCACCCGGCGCTGCCCGACGACCCGCTCATCTTCGTCGAGGTGGCCTTCGTGGACGAGCTGCCCTCGCAGGTGGCGCCCATCCTCGCCCTGGAGAGCGTGGTGGGCGATCCGACGCGGGCGCGCTGCGCGGTGTTCTACTCGATCACCAGCTGCCAGCCGGGATTGCGCGGCGTGTCGTTCGGCAACTTCCTCATCAAGCAGGTAGCCGAGGACCTCAAGGCCGAGATGCCGCGGCTGAAGACCTTCGCGACGCTTTCGCCCGTGCCGGGATTACGCGCATGGGCGTCGAAGCTGCCGTCGTCGGATGTGGCCTTGCGCGCCATCCTGGATTCGCGCGAGGCGCCTGCCGACAGCTCGCGCGAGCTGATCGAGTCGCTGGCCGCCTGGTACCTCACCCGCGAGTGGGAGGAGGGCAACGTGCGTGATCCGGTCGCGCGCTTCCACCTCGGCAACGGCGCCCGGCTGGAGCGGGTCAACTGGGCGGCAGACCTCTCGCCCAAGGGGGTGAAGCAGTCCTTCGGCCTGATGGTGAACTACGTGTACGACCTCAACGACGTCGAGCGCAACCATGAGGAATACGTGAACCGCCGCCATGTCGTCACCTCGAATGCGATCGACAAGCTGGCGCGGGCCGCCGAGCCCCTGCTGGCACCTCGTCCGGAGACGACGCCCGGAGCGCGGGAAGCTTCCCAGGGAACCTAGGGCCGCAGCACCGACAGCTTCGCGCGCCGCACGCTGAAGCCCAGGTCGGCATCGCCCACGATCTCGCCCTTCACGCCGAAGCCCTGGATCTCGTAGTCTTCCGCGTTCGCGCTCAGCGACGGATCGATGGCCCGGGCGCGGGCGATGACGCGCTCGAATTCGCGGCGGTTCATGCGATAGCCGATCTCGCCGCCACTGCCCCACGGATCGGCGGAGAGGAAAGGCGCTGCGACCTGCAGCGAGGGCCGGCCAGGACTGCGCCCGAATGGTGTGGATTCGGCGAGCGCGACCGACACGAGCACGTGCCCGGTGAGATAGTCGCGGCCGTCCGCATCGATCGCTGCGCGCGTTCCCAGCGAGCCGGTCGCCAGCGACAAGCGCTTGTCCGAGGTCGTGTCGCGGAACGTGATCATCGGCATCGCATAGCCTTCCGCGCCGGCGGCGCGCGCGGCGACCTGGCGAATCCAGACCTCGGCGGTGAAGACCACGTCGACGTCGGCATCGAAGGCCGCGGTGTAGGGGCGAACGGGGGCCGTTCGCACCCATGAGCGCATGCCCGAGACGGTTCCCGCGATACGGTCGAAAGCGCTCACGAAGAGGCCGACCGCCGGCTGGTCGACATAGAGCTGGATGAAGGAGTGCATCGCCGCTTCGGCGTGGGTCGCGAACGCGTAGGTCACGGCGTACTGGCTGGCAAGCCCGGTGCGCTCGACGAATTCCATCGGCATCGGCCCGAGGTTGGGCGAGAAGGACGGGTGGCGGAACATCCCCCGGCCGGTGAGCGGCATGACCATGTTCGTCGCCTCGATGCAGCTGTTGCCGTGCGCGCCGAAGCCGTTCACGCAGCCCACGGCGCCGCCGCCGAAGGGATAGAACATCGCGAGGTTCTGCGAGGCCTCGAGGATCGGCGCCTTGCCCGAGGACAACACGCAGAACGCGATGCCTTCCTCGGTCCAGCCGCCGCCGCGAGCCTTCATCGCCGCGCGCGTCGCGTCGTCAGCAACGTAGCGGTGGTTGCCGAGGCCCTCGGCGTGGCGGCCGTTGTAGAAGCGGTAGACCGGAACGGTCCCGGGGTTGCACGCGCCACCCGGGCCCACTTCGTAGGCGGAAAGGCTTGGGTTGGCTTCGGCGCCCCGCGGCTCGTCGCGTTCCCGAATCCATCCCGAGGCGGGATCATCCAACGCATCGCAGGCGCCCTGGTTGATGGTGAAGAAGCCCGACCTCGGCTCCTGTTGGCCGGCCGCACGGAAGCGGCAGACGTTGCGCGCGAGGTCGCCTTCGGGATAGCGATGGGTCGACCAGGTGAGCCCCGTGGGGACCGAGCCCTCGGGAGGGTTGCGCGTAGCCGTGGCGAAGACGCACGACCCGGGAGAAACGTAGTACGACCACGCGAGGAAATATCGGTCCGTTGCAGGCTCGTAGTGCTCGGACACGACGACGGGCCCACCGGGCGCGAAAAAGCTGCAGAACGCCGCTGCGGGGCCGGCGACGCAGCACGCGGCTGCGGCCAGCAGGAATTTCAGCAACTGTTTCATGCCATGCCCCTAGAACGCGGCCAGGCCCGTCTGGGCCCTGCCCAGGATGAGCGCATGGATGTCGTGCGTGCCCTCGTAGGTGTTCACTGCCTCGAGGTTGAGCACATGGCGGATCACGTGGAACTCGTCGGCGATGCCGTTGCCGCCGTGCATGTCGCGCGCCTTGCGCGCGATCTCGAGCGCCTTGCCGCAGGAGTTGCGCTTGATGATCGAGACCATCTCGGGCGTCGCGCGGCCCTCGTCCATGAGCCGGCCCACGCGCAGGCAGGCCTGCAGGCCGATCGAGATCTCGGTGAGCATGTCGGCGAGCTTCAACTGGATCAGCTGGTTGGCGGCGAGCGGCTTGCCGAACGCCTTGCGGTCGAGCGTGTATTGCCGCGCGGCATGCCAGCAGAATTCCGCGGCACCGAGCGCACCCCAGCCGATGCCGTAGCGCGCCTTGTTGAGGCAGCCGAACGGCCCCTTGAGCCCCTTCACGTTGGGGAGCAGGTTCGCTTCCGGCACGAACACGTCGGCCATCACGATCTCGCCCGTGGGCGAGGCGCGCAGGCTGAACTTGCCCTCGATCTTGGGCGCGGTGAGGCCCTTCATCCCCTTTTCGAGCACGAAGCCGCGGATCTCGTCGGCGTCGTCCTTCGCCCAGACGACGAAGACGTCGGCATACGGCGAGTTGCTGATCCACATCTTGGCGCCGTTCAGCAGGAAGCCGCCGTCCACCTTCTTCGCGCGCGTGACCATGCCGCCCGCGTCCGACCCGTAGTCGGGCTCGGTGAGGCCGAAGCAGCCGAGCAGCTCGCCGGTGGCGAGCTTCGGCAGCCACTTCTCGCGCTGCTCCTCCGTGCCGTAGGCGTGGATGGGATGCATGACGAGGGAAGACTGCACGCTCATGCCCGATCGATAGCCCGAATCGACGCGCTCGACCTCGCGCGCGATGAGGCCGTAGGCGACGTGGCTCACGCCGGCGCAGCCGTAGCCCTCGATCGTAGGCCCGAGGAAGCCCAGCTGGCCCATCTCGTTGAAGATCTCGCGGTCGAACCTCTCGTGGCGGTGCGCCTCTAGCACGCGCGGCATCAGCTTTTCCTGGCAATAGGCGCGCGCGCTGTCGCGCACCATGCGCTCCTCCTCGGTGAGCTGGTCTTCGAGGAGGAGGGGGTCTTCCCACTGGAACGTGGGCTTCATGTCGTTCGGCTTCAACTCGGGCTCCCGGTCTTCATCTGTGATTGCAAGTAGTTCTGGATGCCGACCTTGCCGATCAGCTCGAGCTGCGTCTCGATCCAGTCGATGTGCTCCTCGGTGTCCTCGAGGATGTCCTCGAGGATCTCGCGCGAGATGTAGTCGCGCGCCGCTTCGCAGGCGGCGATGCCTTCCTTGAGGGTTTCCTGCGATCCGCGCTCGACCTCGAGGTCCGAGGCGAGCATCTCCGGCGCGTTCTCGCCGATCCGCAGCTTGCCGAGGTCCTGGAGGTTGGGCAGCCCGTCGAGCATGAGGACGCGCTCGATCAGCTTGTCGGCGTGCTTCATCTCCTCGATCGACTCGTGGTACTCGACCTCGGCGATCTTCGCGAGGCCCCATTGGCGGTACATGCGGGCGTGCAGGAAATACTGGTTGACCGCCGTGAGCTCGCGCGTGAGCTGGGCGTTCAGCAGCTGGATGATCTTCTTGTCGCCTTGCATGGGACCCTCGGAGGTTCGGCGTGACCCTCGATTCTATCGCGGGGGAACGCGGCCTTCAGGGTTGCGACCACATGCGCAGCAGGTTGTTGTAGACGCCCGTGAGGCCGATGAGCGAGGGATCGCCCGGATTGGCCTGGGTGAGCCGGATGATCGACATGTCCAGGTCGAAGAGCAGCGTGCGCTGCGCGTCGTCGCGCACCAGGCTCTGGATCCAGAAGAAGGACGCCGTGCGCGCGCCGCGCGTGATCGGTTCCACGCGGTGCAGGCTTGTCGCGGGATAGATCACCAGCGAGCCGGCGTCGAGCTTCACGCGCTTCACGCCGTAGGTGTCCTCCACCAGGAGCTCGCCGCCGTCGTATTCCGAGGGCGGCGAGATGAAGAGCGTGGCGGAGATGTCGGTGCGGATACGCACGCCCGTCGGCCCATGCGAGCGGATGGCCGCATCGATGTGGTTGCCGAAAGTCATGCCCTCGCGGTAGCGGTTGAAGAGGGGAGGGAAGACCTGCTTCGGCAGCGCCGCCGACATGAAGAGCGGGCTGCGCGCGAGGGCCACGAGCACCGCCTCGCCGAGCTCGCGCGCCAAGGGGCTCGTTTCCGGGATCTGCTCGTTGTACTTCGCCTTGGCCGACTGGTGGCCGGAGGTGACGTTGCCGTCCACCCAGTCGGCCGCCTCCAGCCGAGCGCGGGCGCGGGAGACTTCGTCGGGGGTGAGCACGCCAGGAATTTCGAGCAGCATCGGATCAGAAGTTGTAGCGGAAGGTCACGGAGTATGTTCGCGGCTCCCCGGGAATCACGCGGTTGGGGTTGTTCTGGTAGCCGCCGATGTAGTACGTCTTGTCGCTGGCGTTGATGACGTTGAGGCGGATCTCGTAGTCGTCCTTCGCGTAGGCCGCGGTCAGGTCCACTACGACGGCGGCAGGCACCTCGCCGGTATTGGCGTCGTTCAGCCAGAAGCCCGAGGTGCCGCGCACGCCACCGCCGATTTCCCAGCCGCCGCCCAGCCGGTACACGGTCCAGACGTTGCCGGCGACCTCGGCCACGCCCAGTGGCTTCTTCCCCACGATGTTGTCGGGGGCATCGACGATCTTGCCGTCCATGAAGGCGACGCCGCTGTAGATCTCCCAGTTGGGCAGGATGTAGCCGGCGAGTTGCACCTCGATGCCGTCCACGCGGCGCTTGCCGGTGAGCAGGGTGGAGCCGTCCTCCTCGAGCTTCCTCGCGTTGGACTTCTCGTTGCGGAAGATCGCCGCGCGCAGCTGCATGCCGTGGGAGAAATCCCAGGTGGCGCCCAGCTCGTAGCCCACGTTGCGCTCGGGCGAGAGGTCCTCGTTCACCGGGTTCAGGTTGGTGCCGTTCTGGCCGTACACGCCCAGCTCGCCCGACGGGTTGTACGAGTTGCCCACGGACAGGTAACAGGACTGCGTCGCGGTCGGCTGGTGGATGAGGCCCGCGCGATAGCTCCACATCTTCTCGGTGCGGCTGAAGGGGCCGGTGATGCCGGCGCCGGTGAGCGCGCTTTCGGTGCGTGCCTCGGCCTTGTAATGGTCGAAGCGCGCGCCCAGCAGCGCCTTCCACCGCTCGCTGAACTCGATCTGGTCCTGCACGTAGGCGGCCGCCGTCTTGCCCTCGGCCAGGGCATGCACGTTCGGCGTCTTCGTGTACGCGAGGAGAGTGGACGGATCCGGGTCGAGGAAGGACGTGAAGGAGGTGGGCGCCTGCGTGCCTGGCTGGGTGGGGTCGGCATCGAGCGCGAAATTCACGCGATCGAGCCGCTCTCGGGAGAGCTCGAGGCCGGTGAGCAGCGTGTGCTTCACGCCGCCCGAGCGCAGCTTCCAGGTGACGTCGGTCTGGTTGATGATCGCGCCGTCGTCGTTGTCGCGCGTGCGGCCCGTGTCGTGGTTGCGCCTGACCTGCAGCAGCCCGAGCGGTGTGCCGGCCATGACCGGCGCGCCGTTGGCGTCCAGGTTGTGGAGGGTGGCTATCGTGGCCTCGACCGAGCGCTCGTACTTCGCGAGCCGAGTCGTGTTGCGCAGCTCGACGTTGCGCGAAATGCGCCAGTCGATGCGCGCGGTAGTGATGTGGGTCGTATGGTCGGCGTAGTCGTGGTTGGCGTAGCCGTAGTAGTTGCGGGGCGAGACCGGCGGCATGGCGTAGAGGCCTGTCCCGGTGGCGGCCGGCGACAGCGACGGCTGGCCATAGTCGGTGACGTCCCCGGTCTTCAGGTAGTAGTGCGAGAGGGTCACGTCGAGCGGATGGCCGATGCCGAAACGGAAACTCGGGGCGAAGCCCTCGCGCTTCACGTCCTGCGGGTAGCGGTACGAGCCCGAATCCTCGTAGAGCGCGACCAGCCGCGCGCCACGATCATCGCCCAGGTTGGCGTTGTAGTCGGCCGTGAGGCGCCGCTTGTCGAAGTTGCCGTAGGTGAATGCCACTTCCTTGCGCTCCACGATGCCGGGCACTTTCGAGGTCTGGTTGATGATGCCGCCCGTGGACCCCCGGCCGAAGATGAGCGCCGAGGGGCCCTTGAGCACCTCGACCGATTCCACGGCGAATACGTCGCGGTTGTACTCGCCCAGGTCGCGCACGCCGTCGATGAAGATGTCGCCCCCGGCGGGGAAGCCGCGCAGGTAGAACACCTGGTTCGCCTGCGTGCCGCCTTCGCCCGCGGCGTAGCTCACGCCCGGCACGTTGCGTAGCGCTTCCTGCAGCGAGGTCGCGTTCTGCGCGCGCAGCACCGCCTCGGGAATCGTGTTGATGAACTGCGGGATGTCGCGCAACGGCGTCTCGGTCTTCGTGGCCGTCGAGGACGCATCCATCTTGTAGTCCTGGTCGATGGCGCTCTTCACCTTCACTTCGGGGAGGGTCGTTTCCTTCTTGTCCGTCGCGGGTGCGGGAGCTTGCGCGGTCGCCGGGAGGGGAAATGCGGCCGCGAGGCCGAATGCAGTCGGGGCGAAGCCGGCGCGGATCAGCTCGGCGAGGGGTCGTGCGCGAAACGGGGTGTTGCGAATCATCGTGGCTCCGGGGAGTAGGCCTGGTGAGGGAGGCTGGCTCGCCCGGAACGGGCTGGCTGGCGGATCTGGGACGGGACGTGGAGGATGATCAGCTCATCGGCATCAGCTTTCGAGCTCGAAATGGATCGGCACGAGGGCCACGCCGGCCACCGCGCGGCTGCCTTGCCGCGCCGGCACGAATCGCCATCGGCGCACCGCTGCCAGGGCCGCATCGTCGAGGCGATCGGAGCCGCTGGACCGGTGCACCTCGATCGATTCGACCTTGCCGGCGGCATCCACCTGCACGCGCAGCATGACGGTGCCTTGCTCGCGGGCGCGCTTGGCGAAGATCGGATAGGCGGGCGCCGGATTGTTGAGGTACGCGAGGTTGAATCGGGGGGGTTCCAGGACCGGTGCGGCCTGGGGGGGCGGTGCCGGTTCGGGCACGGGAGCGGGCACGGCCTTGGGCGGCGGCGGCGGCGGCGGCGCCGGTTTCTCCACAACCTGGACCGCCTGGATGATCTCGAAGCGCGGCGGCTCGGGGATCACGACCTCGGGCTTGCGTAGCTGGGGCAGTGGAACGGTCTTCGCGGGGACTACCGGCGTGGCTCGCGGGGGCTCGGGAAGGATCTGCAGCAGCAACGGGCGGGCCTTTTCCACCGCGGCGGCAACCCCGCCCAGGGAGGCCACGGCGACCAACGCGAGGACATGCGCGCCCGCGATCAGGAAAAGGAGCGTGAAGCGCGAGGCGGGCGAGGACGGCGGGTTGTGCGTCCCGATGCTGCCGACGGTCAATCGGCGCTCCCGCCGCAGGCGGTCTCGGCGTCCAGGCGCCGGCTGCAGCCGCCCGCGCATTGCCTGAGGATCTCGCGCGTATCGGGCGCGCACTTGCCGCAGCAGCTGGCCACACCCAGGTCGCGGCGCAAATCCTCGAGGGTGGCGCAGCCCAGCTCGGCGGCCCCGCGGATCTCGCGTTCGGTCACGGCGTTGCAGATCCAGATGTACATGGCGGGCCGGCTTTCCTTGCAAATAAGAACAATTCGCAATACGATTCTGCACAACCCGCCGCCCCATGGCAAGCCCCTTGTCGACACCGTCCTTGCCGATCCCCGAAGCCCTCCCGGCCCAGCCGCAAGCCGAGGCCCAACCCATTGACAGCGCGACGCTTTTCCGCGGGCGGGTGGAGATCCTCATCCTCCACAATGGCCGCGAATACCGGCTGAGGAACACCCGGCAGGGCAAGCTGATCCTCACCGCCTAACCCCGCCGGGGCTACAATGCCCGCGCCGAACGCACCGGCCCCCCGGTGCGTTTTTCATTCCTGGAGAAGCGATGGCCAAGCGCATCACGGTGGAAGACCTCTGGAAGCTGGACCGCCCGGCACAACCCACGCTTTCGCCCGACGGCGCGCAGGCCTGCGTTTCGGTGAGCTCGTACGACATGGAGGAGAACAAATCGCGCGCCAGCCTGTGGCTGCTCTCGGCCTTCGGCGGCGAGCCGCGGCGGCTCACGAGCGCGGGCGAAAAGGACGGCGAGCCGAAGTGGTCGCCGGATGGGCGGTGGATCGCCTTCGTGGCAAAGCGCGCGGCCTCCGACGGCCGCAAGGAAGACGACGAGCCGCAGGTGTACGTGATCGCGCCGGATGGCGGAGAGGCGAGGCGCGTGACCGAAATCGCCACCGGCGCCTTCGGCATCAAGTGGTTTCCCGATTCGCGGCGGATCGCGTTCCTGTCGTGGGTCTGGCCGGACGTGAAGGGCTTCGACAAGCTGGCCAGGCGCCACAAGGCGCACAAGGAAGACAAGGTCAAGGCGCACGTGGTCGAGCATTCGGCCTACCGTTTCTGGGACCACTGGCTCACCGACGGGCGCGTGCTGCACGTCCTCAGCGTCGAGCTCGAGAGCGGAAAGATGCGCGACCACTTCGCGGGCTCGCGCTACGAGATCGTGAAGGCCGATCCGTCGGCGGACTCGTACGACATATCCCCGGACGGCCGCGAGATCGCCTTCGCCCACGACGTGGAGGAGGACAAGCGCTTCGACCACGACCACGAGCTGGTGGCGCTCGACCTCGGCCGAAAGCGTTTCCGCACGGTTTCGCGCAACCCGAAGCTCAACCACGAAAGCCCGCGCTACTCACCCGACGGCCGCTGGCTCGCCTGCCTGGTGCAGGACCAGCGCAAGAGCCCGATCGCACCGCACAAGCTCGCGCTTATCGACCGCGACAAGGGCGGCGTGGAGATCGTGAAGACCGCCTGGGATCGCAGCGTGCATGCGCCGCTCGCGTGGACCGGCGACTCGAAGGCGGTGGTCTTCGCCGCGGAGGACGATGCGCGGCAGCACCTCTTCCGATGGGAGGTCGGCGAGCGCGCGCCGCGGGTGCTGGCACGCGGCGGCCAAGTGACGAATTTCGACGTGGCGGCCGGTGCGTGCGTGTACGTACGCAACGCCATGGGATCGCCGCCCGCGGTCTTTTGGTCGGGCGAGGGCGAGGAGGAGCGCCGCATCGACCGCTTCAACGATGCGCTCACGCGCCGCTTCAAGCTGGGCGAGGTGCGCGAGTTCCGCATCCCCGGTTTCGGCGGCGAGGAAGTGCAGATGTGGGTGATCTACCCGCCGGATTTCGACCCCAAGAAGAAGTGGCCGTTGCTGCACAACATCCACGGCGGCCCGCACTCGATCTGGGGGGACAACTTCCACTTCCGCTGGAACAACCACCTCTTCGCGGCACAGGGCTACGTGGTCTGCTGCGTGAACTACCACGGGTCGTCGAGCTTCGGGCAGGCTTTCAAGGAAAGCATCGACAGCGAGTTCGGCAAGCGCGAACTATTCGACGTCGAGGCGGCGACGGATTTCATGCTCGAGCAGGGCTACATCGATCCCGGGCGCCTGGTCGCCGCGGGCGGCAGCTACGGCGGCTACATGGTCGCGTGGATGAACGGACACACCGACCGCTACAAGGCTTACGTGTGCCACGCCGGCTGCTTCGACTGGGTGGCGATGTTCTCCGACGACGCCTGGTACTGGCACCCGAAGGAGCTGGGCGCGTACTACTGGGACGACATGAAGCGCGTCGAGGCGCAGAACCCGCGGGCGCACGTGAAGAAGATGAAGACGCCTACGCTCGTCATCCACGGCCTGCTCGACTACCGCGTGCCCGACTCGCAAGGGCTCGCGTACTACAACACGCTCAAGGCCAAGGGGGTGCCCACGCGGCTGGTGTTTTTCCCCGACGAGAACCACTGGATCCTCAAGCCGCAGAACTCACGCCTCTGGTACCGCGAGTTTTTCGCCTGGCTGGAGCGCTTCGTCGAGACCGGCGGGAAGAAGGGGAAGAACTAGGGCTTCACACCCGATACAGCGCCACGCCCAGGGTCGCCGCCACCACCGCCGTCACCGCGGTGCGCATGTCGACGAACCAGGAGGGCACGAGCCCCTGGCGCGCGAGCCAGAGGTCGGAGACCCACACCGCCACGAAGAGGGCCAGGGCCGCGCCCAGCTGCCACTGCGGCGAAGGCAGCCACAACACGCCCCAGGCAGCGAGCGAGGGCAGGGTGCTCAAGGAGAAGGCGATCGCGCGCGTCTTCGCCGTGCCCGCCTCGTCGCGCAGCGCAAGGCCGCCTTCGACACCCCCCAGGTAGGAGAGCACCACGGCGGCGAAAGTCACCAACGCGGCGATCCCCGGCACGCGAACCTGCGACTGCGCGGAAAAGAGCATCACCGTGAGGCCGGCGAAGATCGCGAGGCCGGCGAGGGCGAAGATCCAGGCGAGGCGCCGCACCAGGCTGGAGGCGCGCGAGGCGGGACTCATCGCGGCAGTGTAGCCGCAAGGCGCTCGAGCAGCCGGTCCACCATCGCCGCGTCGTGATAGATGCCGAAGCCGAACCGAAGCCGCCGCTCGCGCCGGTCGATCACGATCCCGGCCTCGGCGATGCGGCGATGCAGGCCCTCGGCGTCGTCCACGTCGAAGGCGAGGAAATTGCCCCGCGTCACCTGCACTGGCGGAACGAGAGCGGCGGGCGAAAGCGCAGGAACCTGCAGGCGCGCCAGGCCGTCGAGGAAGCGCTTCTGCATCGCGAGCGCATGGCGATGGATGTCGTCGATGCCGATGTTCACCGAGCGCAGCCAGTCCATCGCCGCGCCGAAGCGATACAGCCCCGACGGATCGAAGGTGGCGCCCCAGAAGCGGAAGGCATCGGGGCCATAGGGCACCTCGCCCGAAGAGCCCTTGCTCAGGCGCTCGAACGACGCGAACCAGCCCGTGTCGCGAGGCCGCAGGTCGCAGCCCGGAGGCACCGCGAGAAAGCACGCCCCTTCGCCACTCATGGCGTACTTGTAGCCGCCTGCCAGGTAGAAGGCCCTGGCATGGAGGCTCGACAGGTCCACGGGAAGGGCGCAAAAGGCGTGGTAGCCGTCGATCGCCAGCAGCGATCCGGCCGGCGCCGCTTCCACGATCGCCTCCAGGTCGGGGACGACGAAGCCCGAATCGAAGAACACGTGCGACAGGAACACGAGATCCCACTCGCCGGAACGCTCCGCCGCGACGAAGCGCTCGCTGAAACTTTCCCACGGCGGCCCCGCAATCTCCTCGACCACGACGCGCCCGCTTTCGGCGAGCCGCCGGGTCTGCCGGCGGAAGCTGTGGAACTCATGCGCGGTCGTGAGCACGCGCAGCGGCCTGTCCCACGGCAGGCAGGAATAGAGCCGGTTCACGAACTCGTGGGTGTTGTTGGCGAACGCCACCTGGCCCGCATCGGGCAGGTGCAGCAGCCGCGCCACGTGTGCCTGCGCAGCCGGCAGGACCGTGTCCATGATGCGGTCCCACTTCCGGTCGACGAGCGTGGCCGCGTCCATCCAGTAACGCTCGTGGGCCTGGCGCGTGGCATCGGGCCACGGATGGTGGCTGTGCGCGGCGAAATGCAGCCGCCGCGGATCCGAATCGAAGAAGTGGGAGAAATGTCGCGCGAGCACCGCGCGAGCCTACGCCTTGGGAAAGATCACCACCAGCCAGTACACGAAGCCGGCAGAGATGGCGAGCAGGACCGCCGCCAGGAAGGTCGAAGCGATCCTCGGCGCCTGCGTGCCGGCCGAGGCAGGCATCGTGCCGTGCCACATCGGACCCACGAGGTTCACCCTGAGCGCCAGGCCGTAGAAAGCGATGGCGGCCACGTGCAGGGCCACCATCCCGACGAGCACCCATTCGTTGAAGCTGTGGATCGCCGTCATGCGCCCGACCAACGCGTTGGAGACCTTGACGGCCAGCGGGCCCTGGGTCGCGATCTCGTCGTCCACGAACAGGCCGGAAATCGCCTGCGTGAGCAGGACCGCCACCATGAAAAGAACCATCCAGCCGCCGAGGGGGTTATGGCCAGGCTGGACCGCGTGCCGCTTCGCCGCGATGTCGCGCAGGTGACGCATGGCGGCGCCGGGACCGCGCACGAAGCCCGAGAAGCGCGCGGTCGAGCTGCCCAGCACTCCCCAGGCGAGGCGGAAGAGCAGCAGGGCGAGGATCGCGTAGCCGCTGCGCATGTGCCACTCGAGCCAGGCGCCGGCGATCTTGGCGGTCACGAACGAGAAGACCACCAGCACCGCCAGCACCCAATGGAAGACTCGGACGGGCGCGTCCCAGACGACGATGCGCCCGGCCGGTCCGGCGGCAGCCACGCGCGCCTTACTTGGCGCGGTAGTCGTCGTGGCAGGCCTTGCACGTGCCGCCGGCTTCGGCCACCGCTTTCTTCAGCGTGGGCAGGTCCGCGCGCGCCGCCTGTGGCAAGGCCTTTGTCGCCGTGATCATCTTGTCCATCTTCGCGTCGAAGTCGGCCCGGTTCTGCCAGATCTCGGCGCGTGCCTTGGTTTCACCCTTGTCCGTACCGGCGCCGAAATGCCCGCGCGGATAGTCCGAAAGCGCCGCCACGAGGTCCGCGCTGCGGCCGGCTTCTTCCTTGTTGTAGGGCTTCTTCTCCTGCGCCATGGCGGCGAGGTTGGCGAAGTTGAAGCCCATCACGGCATACGCCGAGCGGCGCTGCTTGACCTGGTCTTCGGGCTTCACCTGCGCGGTTGCGGCGATTGCGGTGGCCGACGCGGCGAACGCGAGGGCGATCGCGAGCTTCTTCATGCTGGAAATTCCTTTCGAGGGTTGTCCGGCTGCGGACGGTTGGGTGAGGCATGGCGCCGAATTCTGTCGCAGGCACCACGGCTTGGCAAACTTTTAGGGACAATGGGCCAACCGGTACTCCGAAGGGGGCGCAAGTGAACGACATTCGAATCGAGAAGGACACCTTCGGGCCGATCGAAGTGCCCGCCGAGCGGCTCTGGGGCGCGCAGACCCAGCGCTCCCTCGAGCACTTCCGCATCTCGGGCGAGCGGATGCCGGCCGAAGTGATCCAGGCGCTGGCGTGGGTCAAGCGTGCTTGCGCGACGGTGAACGAGTCATTGCTGGGGTTAACAGCGGAAAAGGCGCAGGCCATCTCACGCGCCGCCGACGAGGTACTCGAAGGACGGTGGCCCGACGAGTTTCCGCTGGTGGTGTGGCAGACCGGATCGGGCACGCAGAGCAACATGAACATGAACGAGGTGCTTGCCAACCGGGCGAGCGAAATCCTCGGCGGGCATCGCGGGGAGGGCCGTAGCGTCCATCCCAACGACGACGTGAACCGCGGGCAGAGCAGCAACGACGTGTTTCCCACTGCGATGCACGTGGCGGCCGTGGTGGCCATCCGCCGGCGGCTGCTGCCATCGCTCGCGCGGCTGCGCGCGACGCTGCAGGCCAAGTCGCGCGAGTTCGACGCGATCGTGAAGATCGGCCGCACCCACCTGCAGGATGCGACGCCGCTCACGCTGGGCCAGGAGTTCTCGGCCTACGTGGCGCAGCTCGACCATGCGCGCCGTCATATCGAGCACACGTTGCCGCACCTGTCGGAGCTGGCGCTCGGAGGCACGGCCGTGGGCACCGGGCTCAATACGCACCCCGAGTTCGGCACGCGCACCGCCGCGGAGATCTCGCGCCTCACAGGAGTCGATTTCGCCACCGCGCCCAACAAGTTCGAGGCGCTCGCGAGCCACGATGCGATGGTGCATGCCCACGGAGCGCTGAAGGGCCTCGCCGCCGCGCTGATGAAGATCGCCAACGACATCCGCCTGCTCGCCTCGGGCCCGCGCTGCGGCATCGGCGAGATCGCCATTCCGGAGAACGAGCCCGGAAGCTCGATCATGCCGGGGAAGGTGAACCCGACACAGGCCGAGGCCATGACCATGGCCGCCTGCCAGGTCATGGGCAATGACGTCGCCATCAACCTGGGGGGCGCGCAGGGCCACTTCCAGCTGAACGTCTTCAAGCCGCTCATCGTGAACGCGTTTATGCAGAGCGTGCGGCTGCTGGGCGACAGCATGGCCAGCTTCGAGGAGCATTGCGCGCGCGGCATCGAGCCCGATCGCGAGCGCATCGAGTTGTTGCTGCAGGGCTCGCTCATGCTGGTGACCGCGCTCGCGCCGAGGATCGGCTACGACAAGGCGGCCCAGATCGCCAAGAAGGCGCACAAGGACAAGAGCAGCCTGCGGCAGGCGGCGCTCGCGCTGGGATACGTAAGCGCGGAGCAGTACGACCAGTGGGTCAAGCCCGCGGACATGGTGCGGCCAAGCTGAGCCCTCGTTCCTAGTAGCGGGTCGGGTTCGGCTTCTCGTCGGGGGGCGGGTCCTGCACCGGCGGGTTCTGCCGCGGTTTCACCGGGTCGCCGATTGGCGGCGGCTCGTCGGAAGGCTTCGGCGGAACGTTCGGCGGCGGCACCGGCCGCGGCGGCGGTTGCGGGTCGGTGGGATTGTCCGGTTGCGGAGGTTGTGGCGGCTGCGGCGGCTCCGGCGTCGGGACGTGGGCTTTGCGTTCGATCATTCGGCGACTCCCAGCTTGCGCTTCATGGCGAGGGTGAGGACTTGCGAAGTACGACGGAAAGCCTTCCAGGGATCGCTGCGCAGCCCGCGCATCCGGCGCGCGACGTTGGCTGCATGGAAGGTGCCGGGCTTGAGGCGGCCGCCGACCTCGTCCCAATGCAGCGGCGTGGAGACCGGCGCCCCCTTGCGGGCCCGCACCGAATAAGCCGCGACGGTGGTGGCGCCTTCGGCGTTGCGCAGGTAGTCGATGAAGATGCGGCCGCTGCGTTGGCGCTTGGAGGCCGTGGTCACGAAGAGTCCCGGCTCCTCGCGCGCGAGCTCCTCGGCGAGCGCCTTCGAGAACGCCTTCACCTCGTCCCATTCGTGGCGACGCGAGAGCGGCACGACAACGTGCAGCCCCTTTCCGCCGGAGGTCTTGGCGAACGACTCGAGCCCCAGATCCTCGAGGCGCTGTCGCGTGCGATGCGCGGCGGCCATCACCTCGCGCCACGGCACCGCCGTGTCGGGATCGAGGTCGAAGACCATCCGGTCTGGGCGCGCGAGGTCGCGCGTGGTTGCGCCCCAGACGTGCAGCTCGATCACGCCCATCTGCACAAGGCCTACGATCGCCGCGAGCGAATCGGCCGATGCGTAAACGCCACCGCCGCCGAGCTCGACCTCGACGCGCCCGATCTCGGCCGGAAAGCGATCGTCGATGTTCTTCTGGTAGAAGCAGCCTTCGCCGGGCCCCTGGGGACAGCGCACCAGAGACAGCGGCCGGTCGCGCACTTCGGGCACGATCCATTCGGCCACGCTCTCGTAATATCGCGCGAGGTCCGCCTTGGTGAGCGCCATCTCCTCGAAGAGGACACGCTCGGGATGGGTGATGCGGATGCCGGCGACGCTCGTCCCGGCGCCGGCGCCAGCGGGGACGCTCATCAGTGGCGCACGTCGGCCCCGTCCCCGCGGAACGCAGGCGGCATGGTGGGAGAGGGCGCCGCGACGCTCGGGACGTTGCCGCCTTCACCTTCCCACCGCGTGACCTCTTCCTTGAGCGATCCCTTGCGTGCGCGCGCCTCGAGCCCGCGCTTGTAGCAATAGCCGAGCACGCCCGCGGCGAGCGCGATCAGGAGTTTCATGGGTTTCTCCGGTAAGGAATGAGGGACGAGGGATGAGGAAATGCGCCGAGGCGGGCGCTAAGCCGCCTTGCGATGGCTCGACGCCTTGGCGCCCTTGCGCCGCGCCTTGGCCACCGGCGCCTTGCGGCGCGGCGAGGCTTCCTCGTCGTTGGCCGCGCCCGCGCGCTTGCGGCTGCCGCCCTTCAGGCTCTTCTCCAGCAGGGAAGCGAAGTCGATCACGTCGGCTTCCCGGCGCGGCTTGGCCTTGGGGGCTGCGCGCGTCTTGCCCTTCGCCTTCTCCTCGATCAGCTTGAGCAGGTCGTCGCGATACGTGTCGTGGTATTGCGCGGGGTCGAAATCGATCTCCATGTCCTCGACAAGGCGCTCGGCCATCTCGATTTCGCGCGGCGTGACCTTCGCCGCCTGCAGGTCCTCGGGCACCTTGAGCTCCTTCGGATCCCGCAGCTCCGTGGCGTAACGCAGCGTGTTGAGCACCAGGAACTGGTCCACGGCATAAAGGGCGGCAAGGTGGGCGCGCGTGCGGATCACGACCGTGGCGATGCCCACGCGTCCGGTGCGAACCAGCGTCTCGCGCAACAAGGCGTAGCCCTTGTCGCCGTGCTTGGCGGGCGCGAGGTAGTAGGGAGACTCGTAGAAGAAGGGCGCGATCGAGACGCGATCGACGAAACCCATGATGTCCACGGTCTGGGTGGCTTCCACGTTCGCGCTCGCGAAGTCCTCCTTCTCGAGCAGCACGTAGTTGCCTTCCTCCCATTCGTAACCCTTCACGATCTGGTCGTAGGCGACTTCCTCGCCGGTGGTCTTGTTGTAGCGCTTGTAGCCCACCGGCTGCAGGTCGCGCCGGTCGAGCATCGAGAACGACAGCTCCTGACGCTCCTCCGCCGGGAAGAGCGACACGGGGATGTGGACCAGTCCGAACTGGATGGCGCCTTTCCAGAGCTCGCGGGGCATCGTTGTTCCTTTCTCAGCCGCTCGGCGGCGCGGCGTTCACAAGGCGCGGCATGCGCACCGGGGGCCGGCGGATTTCCTGGCGGCGGGTTGGCTGGCGGGTGGGGCGCTGGCGATCGAGCTTCACTGCGCGACCCGTGCGCGCCGATCGATAGAGCGCGTCGATCACGCGGATGTCGGCGAGGCCCTCCTCGCCCCCGGGCGCGGGCTCGCGATCCTCGAGGATGCAATCCGAGAAGTGCAGCAGCTCGGGTGCGAACTGGTCGCGCGGCGAGGTCCTGATCGTGCGCTTGCGCTTGCCCAGCGTGAGATGGCGCTCGAGGCCGCGCGCGTATTCGTATCCCGGATCGAGCTCGAGCGAGCCCTTGGTGCCCACCACACGGTACTGCGAGGTCTTGTCGGTGCCGAAGCTCAGGCCGAAGGTGGCCAGCCGGTCACCGGGAAATCGCAGGATTGCGGCGGCCGACTCCTCCGCGCTTCCCTTGGCCGGAGCGGTCGTCATCGCCACCACCTCGGTGGGCTCCGCGCGGAAAACGTGGCGCGCGGCGTTGATGCAGTAGATGCCGATGTCGTAGAAGGTGCCGCCTCCGCGCTCCACCGGATTCAGGCGGATGTTATCGGCATCGGCCACGGTGATGGAAAAGGAAGAGACGAACAGCTTGGGCTCGCCGATGCGCCCCTTGCCGATGGCGTCGTAAGCCTCGAGGGTCGCCTTCTCGAAATGCAGGCGGTAGGCCGTCATGAGCTTCACGCGGTGGCGGCGGCACGCCTCGACCATGGCGCGGCAATCGCGCTCGTCCACGGCAAGCGGCTTCTCGCACAGCACGTGGACGCCGCGGCGCGCGGCGCGCACCGTGAAGTCGCGGTGCTGGTCGTTGGGAAGCGCGATGTAGACCGCGTCTACCGCGCCACTTTCGAGGAGGGAGTCGTATTCTTCGTAACCGTAGGCGGGCACGCCGTAGCGCCTGGCAAGCGCGCGGCGCTTGGTGGCATCGCCGGAGACGAGCGCGACCAACTCGGAATTGCGCCGGGCGTGCTCGAAGGCGGGCAGCACCGCGGCCTGCGAAATGTAGCCTTGTCCTACGACGGCGTAGCGTATCGTCCTGCGCGGGCGTTTCTTCACGGGCATGGAATCGGGTTGAAGTGTTGGGTCGGTCCGCTGCGGTGCCTGCAACATCCGAGCCAAATGGCGCTCTAACGAATGACTCGCGCCGCCGCGTCGAATTCCCGAGTAATTTGTTCCCCGCGACGCGCCAACACCGCACCCGCCGACGAGGAAAAATGATTCGTTTCGACCTGTCGATCACGCTCGACTACACCGTGCTGTCACCGAGCGATTTCGTCTTCATCATTCAGCCGACCAACACGCCGTACCAGCGCGTGACCTGGGAAAGGCTGGACGCGGAGCCACACATCCAGGCCGACGAGGAGGTGCATGGCGCCCCGCCCAACCGCCACCTGCGGCTCAACGCGCAGCCGGGACCCTTGCGCGTGAAGTACGACGCCATCATCGACGTGGTGCATCATTTCGCGCTGCCGGCGGACCTGCGCGAGGTGCCCATCGCGGAGATGCCCGCGTCGGTGCTGCAATACATCTACCCCAGCCGCTATTGCCAGTCCGATCGCCTGCTCGACGTGGCGCGCAACGAGTTCGGCACGATGGAGCCCGGATACGCCAGGGTGGAAGCGATCCGCCACTGGGTCCAGACACGCACCCGTTTCCAGGTCGGCTCGAGCCATCCCGGCACGTCGGCGCTCGACACTTACCAGTGCGGCACCGGGGTCTGCCGCGATTTCGCGCACCTCATGATCAGCATGTGCCGCGCGCTCAACATCCCGGCACGCATCGCGACCGCGATCGACTATGGCGCGGACCCGTCGCTGGGACCGACCGACTTCCACTGCTATGTCGAGGTCTACCTGGGCGATCGCTGGTACATCTTCGACCCGTCCGGGATCTCGCCGCGCATGGGGCTGCTGCGCATCGGCACCGGCCGCGATGCGAGCGAAGTCGCCTTCGCGACGATCTTCGGCACCGTGCAATGGACCATGCCGCGCATCAGCATCCGCGCCGAGGGGGACGCCCTGAGCGGCATCGTCGAGCCGTTCCGGCACGACTACGCGGTGTCCACGGACTGCGCGCTGGGCGAGCCCGACGAAGCCGTCACCCAGCTGCGCGAGCAGGCAGTGCCGAGCGCGGGGATCGGGACATTGCGCGCCGAAGGCGGCGCGGCCCCCGCCTAGAAACTCGCCGCGGCCTAGCGCTCGCCGCGGCGGGTGGTCTTGTTGCGCGCGTCTTCCTCGCCCTTGGCCTCGTGGCGGCCGCCGGGCCCCTCGAGGGTGTCGGGCTCGTTGTCGTCGCGCTCGGGCCGTTGCTTGGAGGCGCTCTTGCCTTCGTCGATGTCGGGTTGGGCGTCCTTGCGCTTGCTCATGACGGGCCTCCTGGAATGGTCATGGCCGTGTGACCGCGAAGGCCCTGCGCCATTCCCGAGATCGCTCCCATGAGCTCCGCCGGCGCCACCGGCTTGGTGAGGTGCGCCTGGAAGCCCTCGTCGAGCGCGCGCTGGCGATCCTCACGCTGCGCGAAGGCGGAAATCGCCACCGCGGGACGCTCCTCGGCGCGCCGCCCGCGGGAGGCATCCCATGCGCGGATGCGCCGCAGCGTGGTGTAGCCGTCCTCGCCGGGCATTGCAATGTCGCAAACCACGACATGGGGCTGCTCCTCCTCGTCGGCAAGGGCGAGGTGCGCCAGCGCTTCCTGGCCGGAAGCGGCGGCGGTGACCCGCGCGCCGGCTTGGCCGAGGAGGGCGGCGAGGGATTCGCGCGCTTCGCGCTGGTCGTCGATCAGCAGGACCCGCACGCCCGTGAGCGCCGGTGGCGCCGCGGGAATCGTTGGCTCCACCTTCTGCTCCGCCGGCGGGCGCCTGGCGGCGTCGCCGTGCAACGGCAGGTATACCCGGAAGGTCGAGCCGCGCGCGGGCCCGCTGCTCTCGCAGGTCGCATAACCGCCGTGCAGCTTGGCTAGCCGCTGCACCAGCGCAAGGCCCAGCCCGAGGCCTTCCTGGCTGCGCCGGCTCGACTTCTGGTCGGCCTGGCGAAACGGGTCGAAGACGTGCGGGAGGAAATCGGGCGTGATGCCCGCCCCATTGTCGGCGACCTCGATGCACGCCATGCCGCCCTCGATGCGCGCCGCGACGCGAATCGTGCCGCCGCGGCCGGTGAACTTGATGGCGTTGGTGAGCAGGTTCACCAGGATCTGCCGCAGGCGGTCGTGGTCGCCAAGCACCTGGCGGTCGCCGAGGGCGAAATCGGTCGTCAGTCGCAGGCCCTTTTCCAAGGCCGCCGCACGCTGCGCCTCGACCGCCTCCAGCAGCACGGGCTCCAGCGCCATCGCCTGTTTCACCAGCCCGAAGTTGCCGCTGAGCGCGCGGGTCACGTCGAGGAGGTCCTCGATCAGGCGGACCTGCTGGTCCACGCCGATCATGATGCCCGCCAGGGCCCGCTTGACCGTGGGCTCGGCGTTGCGCAGCTGGTTCTGCAGCACGTGGGTCCAGCTCTTGATGCCGTTCAGCGGCGAGCGCAACTCGTGGGAGACGATCGCGAGGAACTGGTCGCGGGCGAGCGCCGCGGACTCGGCATCGGCGCGGGCGTTGCGCTCGCGCTCGAGCAGGCGCGCACGCCGCTCGTCCTCGATGGCGCGTGCCGTGACATCGTAGGTGATGGCGAGGGCCGCCTCGATGCGCCCGTTGGCATCACGCTCCGGGATCACGCGGCCCGAGAAATGCCGCCGCGCGGGCTCGTCACCCGCCTGGAAGCCGAAGGGCTGCTCGGCGCCGGTCTCGAAGGTGCGCTCGACCGCCTCGAAAAGCGCCTCGAGGATATGGTGGGGGAGGGCGAGCTCCTCGCGCGCGCGCCCGATGAGCCGCTCCGGCCGCACCCCCAGGGCTGGCTCCACGGCGGGATTGGCGTACACGCAACGCCGCGCCCGATCCAGCCGCATGATCACATCGGGGATGTTCTCGGCGAGGTTCCTGAAATCGGCCTCGCGCCGCCGCGCTTCGTGCTCGGCCGCCTTGAGGCGAAGCTCCTCCGACGTCGCGCCCGAGCCCCGGCGGCCGCGGCGAGGCGCAACCGCCGGCGAGGCGCGCGAGCTCATGGAGCGCGGGAAACGTCTCCCATCGCGGCGCGATGATCCTCGCGGATGCCGTATTCGCGCAGGCGGTTGTAGAGCGTCTTCGTGCAGATGCCGAGCATCTCCGCGGTGCGCTTGCGCTCGCCGCCGCAGTGCTCGAGCGTCGACAGGATCAGCTCGCGAGCGGCGACCGAGAGCGGCGTGCCCAGGGGCACGGTGATCGCGGGCGTGGACGAAGACGACGACGGCACGGCCCGGGTTGGCGCCTGTTCGATATCCAAGGTGGGTCCCTCCAGTCCTTCATCCCCGGCCATGATGAAGACACGGTGGATGTAGTTTTTGAGCTCCCGGACATTGCCGGGCCACGGGTGCTGCTTCATGCGCGCCAGCGCTCCCGGCGCGAATTTCTTGCGCGTGCCGCACGCCTGGTTCATCTCCTCCAGGAAATACGCCGCGATCAGCTCGATGTCGTCACCGCGGGCGCGCAGCGGCGCGATCTCGAGCGGGAACACGTTGAGGCGGTGGTACAGGTCCTCGCGCAGCTTGCCGTTGCGCACCGCTTCCCGCGGGTCGCGGTTGGTGGCCGCGATGATGCGCACGTCGGTCTCGATGGTCTTGGTGGTGCCGATGCGCATGAGAGTGCCGGTTTCGAGCACGCGCAGCAGGCGCACCTGCAGCTCGAGCGGCATCTCGGTGATCTCGTCGAGGAAGAGGGTGCCGCCGTTGGCCTGCTCGAAATAACCCTTGTGCTGGCGATCCGCGCCGGTATAGCTGCCGCGCTCGTGGCCGAACATCTCGTTCTCGATGAGGTTCGGCGAGATGGCGCCGCAGTTGATGGCGAGGAAGGGGTGCTTGCGGCGTCGGGAGAGCTCGTGGATGGTGCGCGCCACGATCTCCTTGCCGGTGCCGCTTTCGCCCATGAGGAACACGGTGGCCTCGGTGGGCGCCACGCGCGCGATCTTGTCGTACACCTCGTGCATCGCAGGTGAGCGCCCGACCAGGCGGCCGAAGCGCCCCAGGCGGCGCAACTCGTCGCGCAGGGCGCCGATTTCCGCGCGAAGCTCGCCGCTGCGCGGCACGCGCGCCAGCACCGCCTTCAGGCGCTGCAGGTTCACGGGCTTGGTGAGGTAGTCGGAGGCGCCCATGCGCAGCGCTTCGACGGCGCTTTCCACGCTCGCATGGCCGGTGATGAGGATGGTCTCGATGGAGGAACGGTCCTCGAGATCCTCGAAGAGGTCCATGCCGCTGCCGTCGGGCAGCTTGAGGTCCATGAGCACGACGTCAGGACGCTGGCGAACGAGCTGGATGCGCGCTTCGGCGACGCTTCCGGCGCACGCGGTGGTGAAGCCCTCGGCTTCGGCTATCGCCTTCAACGCTTCACGCGTGTTGTCGTCGTCATCGACGATCAATACGTGGGACATAGGTAGTTTGCTCCGCGATGCGAACTTTTTTCCATGTTGAACCGGACCGCGCCCAAAGGCTGTCGGCCGAGTCCTACACCGGGCAAACTCAGCGGGAAAGCGCCTTTTCCGAGGCGCAAGCGGTGCTACTGCGGATCGAGCGAGAGGTGGTTATCGACGCGCATCACGCCTTCCTGGCGCTGTGCGTGCGCCGAGGCGACTCCGGTTTGCTCATGGGATTTCACGCTGCCAACCAGGCTCACGACGCCGCGGTCGGTGTTGACCGAGATGTCAGCGCCAGCGAGCGCCGGATCGGCGAGCAGCGAGTCCTGGATGCGCGCGCTGATCAGGGTGTCGTTGATCGCATCTCCCGGCAAGGGGCGCGCTACCGCAGCCGGCGCCGCCTGCGCGACGACTTCCGGTTGCGCGGGCGCGGGGTTACGGGCGCGCGCAGCCGCGTCCTGGCCGAGCTCCTGGGCCGCCTGCATGCGGGCATCCGGGCGCTCGCAGGCGATGGCGAGGGTGGCGCCTGCAAAGGCTGCCACGATGAGCGGCAACAACTGCGAGGAATATTTCCTGTCGCCATCCATATTCTGCTGCATCAGGGTCCTTTCGAAGGTTTTGGGTGTTCGCACGCACAGCCCGTGCCACCCAGGCAGGGGGAATCGCTGGCTTTCGAACGCGAAACTTTTGCGCCGAGGCGCAAGACTTTCCCCTGATGTCCCCGTGGCCCGGACTACCTACAGTCGAAGCGCCGGGTGGCACATGTCTTGCGAAGGGACGGGACGATTCCAACGTCGGAATGTCACAACCCACTACAGGAGAAACCCCATGGCAAAAGCCAGGAACGGAAGCGGCGCCCGCCCGGTGGCCATCGAGCTGCTCGAATCGGATCATCGGCACGTTGAGGCGCTGCTCGACCAGTACGAGAGCGAGAAGGAGGGCGACGACGGCACCAAGCGCGCTATCGCGATGCAGATCTGCGCTGAGCTCACCGCCCATGCGCAGCTCGAGGAAGAGCTTTTCTATCCCTGGTTGCGCGAGAACCTCGACGAGGAGCAGATGGAGATGCTCGAGGAAGCCTATGTCGAGCACGCGTCGGCCAAGGACCTGATCGCCCAGATCGAAGGCGCGAGCGACATCGGCCCCGAGTACGACGCCAAGGTCAAGGTGCTGGGCGAGTACGTGAAGCACCACGTGCAGGAAGAGGAGAACGAGATCTTCAAGGAAGTGCGCGACATGCAGGACGAGCTCGACGAGCTCGGGCAGGAGATGCACGCGCGAAAGGCCGAGCTGATGGAAGAGCTGGGCCTCATGCAGGAAGAGGAAGAGGGCGAAGAGGAAGAGGGCATGGCCGCCGGCGCCTCGCGCGGTCGCGCCCGCTCGCGGCAAGGCGAGCAGCGCGGAGCGCGTTGAAGCAGTCGCTCCGGCAAGCCGGTCCCGCAGTCGGGGGCCGGCTTTGTTTCTAGCGGGGCCGTTCGAGTGACAGGCCGGATGCGCGCGCAGGATGCTCGTGCGGGCGGCGCGGTGGCGGCACCAGGGTGGGATGCTCACGCCGCTTGCGATCGGGGCAAGGGGCGCTTGCGGCGACTTCGCGCGGCTGCGGCGCCGGATCGTATTGCTTCGAATGGCTCATCGTTAACGCACCAACACGCTGGTCTCGACCCGGCTCACGCCTTCCTGGCGCTGGGCCAGGTTGGCAGCGATCATGACCTGCTCAGGGGAAGCGGCGAGGCCGGAAAGGCTCACCACACCGTCGTTGGTGCTGACGGAAATGTCGCTGCCCTTCATGCCGGGGTCAGCGGCAATGGCCGCCTTGATCTTGCCGGTGATGATCGTCTCGGCGACGGCGCTCGATGGCTTCGTTGCGCTCGCCTTGCCGAGCTGGGAGACCGCGGGCGCGTTAGGCGAGGTCTCGGGCACGACCGTGGAGGTCGTGCCCGAGGCTTCGCCCGGCGCGGTGTCGGCGAGTGGCCTGCCGCAGCCCGCGATGGCGAGCAGGGCGAGGGCCGTCGCCGACACCGCGCCTGGGACGCGCATGTCCGCCGGCTTACTTCTGCGAGGTCGACGAGGCCGAACCGCTCGGGGTGGCCGAGCTGCTGCTCGAGGACGAGCTGGGCGAGGTCGAGCCACTGGTGCCCGAGCCGGACGTGCTGCCGGTGCTGCCCGAGAGCGAGCCCGAGGCGCTGCCGCTGGCCGAGCCGCTAGGCGTGGCCGAGGACGTCGTATCCGTGGAAGAGCTGGACGAGGAGCTCGACGCGGGCGGCGTCACGACGGTGGTGTTGTCCGGGGCGGCCGCGGTGGTCGTCGGCGGGGGGCTGGCGGTGCTAGAGCTCGAGGTACTCGTGCCAGGGCGGTCGCAACCGGTCAGGGCGACGGTACCGAGGGACAGCGCGGCGATGAGGGGTATCAACTTTTTCATGGCGTCTCCAGTTTCGTTTCAGGGTCGATGACAACTACGGCCGCGATGGGCCTTCAATCGACAAATGACACGCAGGAGCCGTGCCATGTTCCCTTCACTCTGAAGAAGCGCCTCGCGCCGCGTTGATTTCTTTCCGCGCGTGGAAGCTTTTCTGCGGAAGTCGGCTGCCGCCTACACCGGCGTGCAAGCCTCAATGACGGAAAGTGGGATCGATGCGGTCGAGCTTGCGCAGCAGCGCGGGCCACTCCATGACACCGTAGGGACGGCGGGTCTGGGGCTGGTAGTTGAGGTAGGTTTTCTCCAGCACGCTATCGGGAACCGGCCGCAGCTTGGCACCCGTCGCCATGGCCGCGAGCTGGGAGCGGCACGCGAGCTCGAGCCGGTGCATCCAGTTGAATGCCTCGCCGATGGTCCGGCCCACCGTGAGCAGGCCGTGGTTGCGCAGGATGAGCGCCTCGCCCTCGCCCAGGTCCCGCAGCAGCGATGCCTCTTCCGCGGCGTCCAGCACCACGCCCTGGTAGTCGTGGTAGCCGATCTTCAGGAAGCGCATCGCCGTCTGCGTGATCGGCAGCAGCCCGCAGTCGAGCGCCGAGACCGCCATCCCGGCCCATGTATGCGTGTGGATCACGCATGCGGCTTCGTGGCGCGCGCGATGGATGGCGCCGTGGATCACGTAACCCGCCTTGTTCACGCCGTAGTCGAGGTCGCCGAAGTCGGGACGGGCGAGGATGTTGCCGTCCACGTCGATCTTTATCAGGCTCGAGGCCGTGATCTCCTCGTAGAGCATGCCGTACGCGTTGATGAGGAAGGCACCGTCTTCGCCGGGGACGCGGCATGAGATGTGGTTGGCCATCATGTCGGACATGCCGTAGAGCTCCACCAGCCGGTAGCAGGCGGCGAGATCCACGCGCGCCTTCCACTCCTGCGGAGTGCAGCGCGATCGCATCGATTGCAACGGCAGGGTGTTGGCGCTCATGCCGTATTCTAGGCGCCCATGCCGTCCATCGTCACGATCGCGGGGATCTCGAAAACCTACGCCTCGGGCCTGAAAGCGCTCGAGGCGGTCGACCTCGAGATTCGCGCCGGCGAGATCTTCGCGTTGCTCGGCCCCAATGGCGCGGGCAAGACCACGCTCATAAGCATCGTCTGCGGCATCGTCAACGCCAGCACCGGCACCGTAACCGTGGACGGGCACGACATCGTGCGGGAATACCGCGCGGCGCGATCGCTCATCGGCCTCGTCCCGCAGGAGCTGCACACCGACATGTTCGAGACTCCCTGGTCCACGGCCCGCTTCAGCCGGGGGCTTTTCGGCTTGCAGCCCGATCCGGCGCACGTGGAGAAGGTATTGCGCAGCTTGTCCCTGTGGGAGAAGCGATCGTCGCGGATCATGACGCTTTCCGGCGGCATGAAGCGCCGCGTGATGATCGCCAAGGCCCTCGCGCACGAGCCGCGCGTGCTCTTCCTGGATGAGCCGACCGCCGGCGTGGACGTGGAGCTGCGCCGCGACATGTGGGCCCTCGTCCGCCGCCTGAGCGATCAGGGCGTCACCATCATCCTCACCACGCACTACATCGAGGAGGCCGAGGAGATGGCCGACCGCATCGGCGTCATCAGCAAGGGCCGCCTGGTCGTCGTCGAGGAAAAAGCGCAGCTCATGAGGAAGCTTGGCAAGCGACAGCTCACAGTCCATTTGAAGGAGCCGCTGGCAGCGATCCCCGAGGCTCTCGCCGACCCCCGCCTCGCGTTGCGCAGCGATGGCACCGAGCTCGAGCTGGTGTTCGACGCCCATGACGAGAACACCGGCATTCCGACATTGCTGCGACGCCTGGACGAGCTGGGCATCGAGTTCCGCGACCTCAACACCCGCCAGAGCTCTCTCGAGGAGATCTTCGTGAGCCTGGTGCATGACCGCGGCGCCGGCGAGGCCGCGAGCCCGGCGCGTACGCAATGAAGTTCAACCGCCACGGCGTATGGGCCATCTACCGCTTCGAGATGGCGCGAGCCTTCCGCACGCCGCTGCAAAGCTTCCTCACGCCGGTCATCACGACGTCGCTCTACTTTGTCGTGTTCGGCGCGGCGATCGGCTCGGGCATGCGCGAGGTCGACGGCGTTCCCTACGGCGCCTTCATCGTGCCCGGGCTGATCATGCTGTCCATATTCAGCGAGAGCATCTCGAACGCCTCCTTCGGCATCTACTTTCCGAAGTTCACGGGCACGATCTACGAGCTGCTGTCGGCGCCGGTCTCTCCGCCGGAGATCGTGCTCGCCTACGTGGGCGCGGCGACCAGCAAGTCTCTCGTGCTCGGGCTCATCATCCTCGCGACCGCCAACCTGTTCGTGCCGGTGCGTATCGAGCACCCGCTGTGGATGGCGGCCTTCCTGCTGCTCACGACGGCGACGTTCTGTCTCTTCGGGTTCGTGATCGGCATCGTGGCGCAGGGATTCGAGCAGCTTCAGTTCATTCCGATGCTCGTGATCACGCCGCTCACTTTCCTCGGCGGGGCGTTCTATTCGCTCGACATGCTGCCGCCCGCCTGGCGCACGGTGAGCCTGTTCAACCCGGTGGTGTACCTCATCAGCGGCTTTCGCTGGAGCTTCCACGGAAATGCGGACGTTCCCGTTGAAGTGAGCCTCGCCGCGACCGCGGGATTCTTCCTCGCGTGCCTGGCCGCCGTCGCCTGGATATTCCGGACCGGCTATCGGCTGAAGAGCTAATGGCGACGCACGCTGAAAGGATTGCCGTTGGCGGCGGGCAGGGGAAAGAAGGGGACCGACACCGGATCGTTGATGTCGTAGCGCTCAGAGGCGTCCTTCACGATGGTGGCCACGAGCGGCGCGCATTTCTCGCAGAGCGGCGAGGCATCGGCCACGGTCCAGTTGCAGCTCTGTGGACTCAGGCGATGGGTGAGCGCCACCATGGGCATCCGGCAGTTGCCGCAGTGCTCCGGACGCATGCGCCGGAATTCCGCGGCGAGTCGGGCGTAGAGCTTGCCGGGCGTGAGGGTTTCCCGTTCCATGAAGCGATTGTGCGCCGCGCGCAAGGCCCGGACACTTCCCGCCACCCCTATGTTGGTGTAGGACGGCAGCAATACGACGATACGGACAGCCCGCCGCGCAGCGTCATCAAGGATGCGATGACGAATGCAATTGCATACAGGTATGTGTGCCGATCGGCGGTTGGTAACATCGTCCCATGAAGGACGAAGAGGTTCAGGCCCTCGCCGCGGAAGTGTGCGCGCGGCTCGAGGCTGCAAAACGCAAGCTCTGGGACGACATGAAGCGTCTCGGCATGGGGCCGTCGAACGGTTGGCGGATCACCGAAGAGCTTCGCCACACCGTCACCGGCACGCAGTGGACCTTTCGTCCGGTTCACCTGCGCGAGAACGCGCCCGAGCTCGAGGTGAGCGTCGCGATCGACCAGGCAGGACGTCCGCTGGACCTCTAGTTCGACTGCTTTGCTGCATCACGAGATTCGGGACTTGGGAGGTCTTGCCGGGCTTGAGCGGGGCCCACGCGTTTCCGCTCCAACCCCGTTCTCGCTATCAAGACGTGATTTGACATAATACAAATTATGCGGCTTTCGCGTGCATGCCCTGAGATCAGGCCTCCTCGAGAATCGCCTCGATTTCCGACGGATCCACCGGCTTGACCAAGTGCCGGTCGAACCCGGCCTCCCGGGCGCGCTTCCGGTCGTTCTCCTGGCCCCATCCGGTCACGGCGACCAGCAGGCAATTGGAGGTCACGGGCTCGGAGCGCATGCGGCGCGCGACTTCGTACCCGTGCACTTTCGGCATGCCGATATCGATGAAGGCCACGTTGGGCCGAAACTGCCCGGCCACCGCGAGCGCCTCGGCGCCGTCGTAAACCACGCGCACCTGGTGGCCGCGGCTCACCAGGATCTGGCCGAGGCTATCGACGAAATCGACGTTGTCGTCGGCTAGCAGCACCTTCCGCACGGCGCCGTTCGCCGAATCGGCCGGCAGCTCCCGTGGCTCCATGTCGATGCGGGCCAGGGAAAGTGGCAGTCGCACGACGAACTCGGTGCCCTCGCCCGTCCCCGCGCTGTGGGCCTCGATGGTGCCCTCGTGCAGCTCGACCAGCCGCCGGGCAAGCGTGAGGCCCACGCCCAGCCCGGCCTGCGAGCGCTCCAGCGATCGATCGACCTGAACGAACATGTCGAAGATGCGATCCGCGGCACCCGCAGCCAGGCCGATGCCGTTGTCCCGTACACGCACCACGGCATGTGCATCTTCGCGCCTCGCCTGGAAGTGGATGCGCCCGCCCGGATCGGTGTATTTCGCCGCGTTGTTGAGGAGGTTGG
>DASPNE010000007.1:0-56921 GCA_035626705.1 Usitatibacter sp.
GCAAGCGGCTCGGCGAAGGCGAGACCGCGCCGGCACGCCCCGGCACGCGCGCCGCTGTAGCGGCCGAGGCCGACGAGGAAGAGGCGCCGAAGTTCCGCCGCGGCCCTGGCGGCGCGCTGCGTCCCGCCCCGCCGCCGAAGCGGCCGACCCGCGCCACGCAGACCGCGACCGAGCGGCCACGTGGACGCCTGACACTGGTCAACGCGCTCGAGAGCGGCGAAGTGCGCGAACGCTCAACCGCGTCGTTCCATCGCCGCGAGCAGCGCCGTCACAAGGCCATGATGGGCAACGAGCCGCGCGAGAAAATTTCGCGCGAGGTGACGATCCCCGAGGCGATCACCATCCAGGAGCTCGCCAACCGCATGTCGGAGCGGTCGGTCGAAATCATCAAGATCCTGATGAAGCAGGGTCAGATGGCGACGATCAACGACGTGATCGACGCCGACACCGCCCAGCTCATCGCCGAGGAGCTCGGCCACACTGTCAAGCGCGTCGCCGAAGCCGACGTCGAAGAAGGAGTGTTCGACGCAGCCGACGATCCGGCGCACCTGCAACCGCGCGCGCCGGTGGTGACCGTGATGGGCCACGTCGACCACGGCAAGACCTCGCTGCTCGACGCGATCCGCAAGGCCCGCGTCGCCGTGGGGGAGGCCGGCGGCATCACGCAACACATCGGCGCCTACCACGTGGAAACGCCCCGCGGCGTCATCACCTTCCTCGACACGCCGGGCCACGAGGCCTTCACGGCGATGCGCGCGCGCGGCAGCCTGATCACCGACCTCGTAATCCTGGTCGTAGCGGCCGACGATGGCGTCATGCCGCAGACGGTCGAAGCGATCCATCACGCCAAGGCCGCGAAGGTGCCGATCGTGGTGGCGGTCAACAAGATCGACAAGCCGGAAGCGAACCCCCAGCGCATCAAGAACGAGCTGCTCACGCACGAGGTCGTTTCCGAGGAACTGGGCGGCGAGACGCAGTTCGTCGAGGTATCGGCCAAGACCGGGCAGGGGCTCGACAAGCTGCTCGAGGCGATCCAGCTGCAATCCGAGGTCCTCGAGCTCAGGGCGCCGGTGAACGCCCCGGCCAAGGGCGTGGTGATCGAATCGCGCCTGGACAAGGGCCGCGGCCCCGTCGCAACGGTGCTGGTGAAGTCGGGCACCCTCAAGAAGGGCGACATCCTGCTTGCCGGCGCCGTCTTCGGCCGCGTGCGCGCGATGACCGACGAGAACGGCAAGGCGGTGAACGAGGCCGGCCCCTCCATTCCGGTGGAAATACAGGGCCTGCAGGACGTGGCGCGCGCGGGCGACGACATCAACGTCCTCACCGACGAGCGCAAGGCGCGCGAGATCGCGCTTTTCCGCCAGGGAAAGTTCCGCGACGTGAAGCTCGCCAAGCAGCAGGCCGCCAAGCTCGAGAACGTCTTCGACCAGCTGGCCGAAGGCGCGGCGAAGAGCCTCGCCCTCATCATCAAGGCCGACGTGCAGGGCTCGTACGAAGGCCTTGCGCACGCGCTCGCCAAGCTGTCCACGCCCGAAGTGAAAGTGAACATCGTGCACAGCGCGGTGGGCGGCATCACCGAGTCGGACATCAACCTCGCGCTCGCCTCCAAGGCGGTGGTCATCGGTTTCAACAGCCGCGCCGACGCCGCCGCGCGCAAGCTCGCCGAGCATTCCGGCGTCGACATCCGCTACTACAACATCATCTACGAGGCCGTGGACGACGTGAAGGCGGCGATCAACGGCATGCTGGCGCCCGAGCGCAAGGAGAGCGTGGTCGGCCTGGTCGTGGTGCGAAACGTGTTCCGCATCTCCAAGGTCGGCACGGTGGCGGGCTGCATGGTCACCGAGGGCGTGGTACGCCGAGGCTCGCAGGTGCGGGTGATACGCGAAGGCGTGGTCGTCCACACCGGCGAGCTCGATTCGCTCAAGCGCTTCAAGGACGATGCCCGCGAGGTGAAGGCAGGCTTCGAATGCGGCCTGTCCCTGCGCAACTACAATGACGTGCAGGTCGGTGACCAGCTCGAGGTCTTCGAGGTCGTCGAGGTGGCGCGCACGCTCGCGTAGCGCGGCCTGCCCGTGACCGCCGCCCGCAGCGCGCGCATCGCCGACCAGATCCAGCGCGAGCTGGCAGAGGTGGTTCGCATGGAGGTGCGCGACCCACGTGTGGGCCTGGTGACGCTGACGGGCGTGGAGCTGTCCCGGGACCAGTCCCACGCGAAGGTCTTCTTCACCGTCCTCGGGGCCGACGCTGAAGAGGCGCTGGAGGGCCTGCAACGCGCTTCGGGGTTCCTGCGCTCGGAGCTGGCCCATCGTCTCACCATCCGCAAGGTGCCTGAGCTGCATTTCGCCTACGACGAGTCGGTCGAGCGCGGGATGCGCCTGTCGCGCCTCATCGACGAAGCGGTCCGACCGTCGGCTGCCCCCGCTCCCGCGCGCAAGCCGCGCGCCCGCAAGCCGCCCTGAGGTGGCCGCCGCAGCGGCCAGCGGCGTCCTGCTGCTGGACAAGCCCGAGGGCCTTTCCTCCACCCAGGCCATGGCCAAGGCGAAGCGCCTCCTCGCCCTGCGAAAGGCCGGCCATACCGGCACCCTGGACCCTTTCGCCACGGGCCTGCTGCCGCTCGTTTTCGGCGAGGCGACCAAGTTTTCGCGCTTCCTCATCGACTCGGTGAAGTCCTACCGGGCGACGCTTCGCCTGGGTGTCACGAGCAGCACCGGCGATACCGAAGGAGCGCTGAGCGCGCCGGTTCCGGTGGACCTCAGCCTGGAGCGGATCACAGCGGTCCTCGAGGGCTTTCGCGGCGAGGCCGTCCAGGTGCCGCCGATGCACTCGGCGGTGCGACAAGGCGGGCGCAGGCTGTACCAACTGGCGCGCGAGGGCCTCGAAGTCGAGCGCGCGGCGCGGCGCATCGAGGTGACGGCGCTGTCGATCGATCGCTGGGAGGGCGAAACGCTGGTGCTCTCGGTGACCTGCTCGAAGGGAACCTACGTGCGCACGCTGGCCGCCGACATCGGCGCCGCCCTCGGTTGCGGGGCATACCTGACGGCATTGCGGCGCACGGCCATCGGGCCGCTGCAGGTGGGCCAGGCGGTGACCTTGGAGGAGCTGGCTTCCGAGCCCCCGGAGCTCGCCCGCGCTCGGTTGTTGCCCGTGGACCTGCTGGTGGCCGGCCTGCCCCGGCACGATGCTTCCGCCGAGGAGGCGCGCCGCTTCGCCCAAGGCCAGGTGATCGCCTGCAAGGCGGCGGAACAGGGGTCCGAATGGGCCATTCACGGCCCCGGCGGGGGGTTTGTCGGGGTGGGCCTGGCCGAGGCCGCGGGAAGCCTCGCGCCGCGCCGCCTCATGGCCACCACAGGACCGGAAGTGGCCTGATTTGTCTTGAGTTTGTGCTTGGTTCCACGCTAAAATCGTCGTTTCCCCGAGAGCGACATCGAAGAGAGTTGGAGCCCAGAATGCCCGTGACCACCGTAGACAAGGCGCGCATCCTCGCCGACCACCAGCGCAAGCAGGGCGACACCGGCTCGCCCGAGGTGCAGATCGCGCTCCTCACCGCGCGCATCAACATGCTGACCGAGCACTTCAAGTCGCACGTCAAGGATTTCCACTCCCGCCGCGGATTGCTGAGGATGGTGAGCCAGCGCCGCAGCCTGCTCGACTACCTGAAGCGGCGCAACGTCGAGTCGTACCGCTCGCTCATCGAGCGGCTCGGCCTGCGCAAGTAAGGAACCGACCCGAATCCGGCGCCCCGCGACGCGTTCGAAGAAGCGCTCGCGGGGTTTGCTTTTTCGGCACCCCAGAATCCGCGCGCGGTTGTCCCGGCCCCCGGCCACAGCCCGGCCAGCGCGCCTCCCACACATAGGAAGCCATCGATGAAATCGATCAAGAAGACCTTCACTTTCGGGCGCCACGAAGTGACCCTCGAGACCGGCGAGATCGCCCGCCAGGCCGACGGCGCAGTCCTCGTCACCATGGACGACACGGTGGTTCTCGTGACCTGCGTCGGCCGCCGCGAGGTGAAGCCCGGGCAGTCGTTCTTCCCGCTGACCGTCGATTACCAGGAAAAGACGTATGCCGCGGGCCGCATTCCCGGCGGCTTCTTCAAGCGCGAGGGCCGTCCCTCCGAGAAGGAGATCCTCACCTCGCGCCTCATCGACCGTCCGCTGCGCCCGCTCTTTCCCGAGGGCTTCTACAACGAGATCCAGGTGATCGCCACGGTGTTGTCGATCAACCCCGAGGTCGACTCCGACATCCCGGCCATGTTGGGCGCCTCCGCGGCCGTGACCCTGTCGGGCATCCCTTTCGAGGGCCCGATCGGCGCGGCGCGGGTGGGCTACATCGACGGCGAGTACGTGCTCAATCCGACCAAGACCGAGCTCGAGGCCTCGAAGCTCAATTTGGTGGTCGCCGGCACCGAGCAGGGCGTGCTGATGGTCGAATCCGAGGCGCAGGAGCTGCCGGAAGACGTCATGCTCGGCGCCGTGACCTTCGGCCACGAGCAGATGCAGGCGGCGATCAACGCCATCAACGAGCTCGCCGACGAAGGCGGCAAGGACGACTGGGAGTGGGAGCCCGCACCGGTAGACACGGCGCTGGTCGAGCGTATCCGCGCGCTGGCGGAGTCCGACCTGAACGAGGCCTACCGCAACAAGTCGAAGGCCGCGCGCCGCGACAAGCTCGACGAGATCCAACAGCGCGTGTTCGACAACTGCGTGAACGTCGAGGCCGATCCCGCCGACGCCAACGTCGTGCGCGGAATCCTGCACGACATGGAAGCCAAGATCGTCCGCGGGCAGATCCTCAACGGGGAGCCGCGCATCGACGGGCGCAACACGCGCACCGTGCGGCCGATCTCGATCCGCCCGAAGCTCCTGCCGCGCGTGCACGGCTCGGTCCTCTTCACCCGTGGAGAGACGCAGACCATCGCCACCGCGACGCTGGGCACCGGCCAGGACGAGCAGATCATCGACGCGCTGCAGGGCGAATACACCGAACGCTTCATGCTGCACTACAACTTCCCGCCGTTCTCCACCGGCGAGACCGGCCGCGTGGGCTCGCCCAAGCGCCGCGAGATCGGCCACGGGCGCCTCGCCAAGCGCGCGCTGCTCGCAGTGCTCCCGACCAAGGAGGAGTTCGGCTACACCCTGCGCGTGGTATCGGAAGTGACGGAGTCCAACGGCTCGTCGTCGATGGCCACCGTGTGCGGCGGCTGCCTGGCGCTCATGGACGCGGGCGTGCCGCTCAAGGCGCACGTCGCGGGCATCGCGATGGGGCTCATCAAGGACGGCGGGCGCTTCGCGGTGCTCACCGACATCCTGGGCGACGAGGATCATCTCGGCGACATGGACTTCAAGGTGGCCGGCACCGAGCGTGGCATCACCGCGCTGCAGATGGACATCAAGATCACCAGCATCACGCGGGAGATCATGAAGGTGGCGCTCGACCAGGCGAAGGAAGGCCGCGTGCACATCCTCGGCCTCATGAAGCAGGCCGTGCCCGGGCCGCGCGAGGAGCTCTCGCAGCACGCCCCGCGCGTCATGAAGATGAAGATCAACCCCGACAAGATCCGCGAGGTCATCGGCAAGGGCGGCAGCGTGATCCAGGCGCTGACGCGCGAGACCGGCACCACGATCGACATTGAGGACGACGGCACCATCTCGGTGGCATGCCTTTCGGAAGAGGCGGGCAAGGCGGCTATCGAGCGCATCCGCGCGATCACGGCCGAAGTGGAAGTGGGCAAGGTCTACGAAGGCCCGGTGCTGCGCCTGCTCGATTTCGGCGCGATCGTGCAGTTGCTCCCGGGCAAGGACGGCCTGCTGCACATCTCGCAGATCGCCCACGAGCGCGTGAACCAGGTCTCCGATTACCTGAAGGAAGGTCAGATCGTGAAGGTCAAGGTGATGGAGGCCGACGACAAGGGCCGCGTGCGCCTGTCGCGCAAGGCGCTGCTGGATCCGCCGGCGCGCAAGGAAGAGACGCCTCCGCCGCCGGCACCCGCCGAGTCCGCTCAGCAGTAGCGGGGCCGTCCCTCGGGGACCGTCCCGGAGTTGCCACGAGACGCAAGGCGTGGCAAACCGGGACTGTGCCCGGTTCGATGGAAGAGGGAGGCGCCCCGTATAATTCGGTAGTCCGGGGTGTAGCGCAGTCTGGTAGCGCACTTGCTTTGGGAGCAAGATGTCGGGGGTTCGAATCCCTCCACCCCGACCAGACACGAGATCCGGATCTGCGCCCGTAGCTCATCCGGATAGAGCACCGGCCTTCTAAGCCGGGGGTAACAGGTTCGAGTCCTGTCGGGCGCGCCAGTCTTGCACCGGTTTACGACGGTGGCTGTAGCTCAGCGGTAGAGTCCTGGATTGTGATTCCAGTTGTCGTGGGTTCGAATCCCATCAGCCACCCCACCCACTGAAAGGCCCGGCAGCGACCGGGCCTTTTCGCTTTCGAGGTTATTGGACGGTCGCGCGAGCGCCCGCGAAATTGCCGAAGATCCTGCAGTTGCCGACGGTCGCGCTGTAGCGTGCCATGAAGCCGCGGGGCCCGACTTCGACCTCGTCCAGCGTGAAGGTGCCCGACTCGGCGCCCGTGGACGAGGTGCCGCTGTCGGTGCCGGTGCAGGTGTAGCTGCCGGTGATCTGCCCCATCCGGCCTTCCTGTGCGTAGGTCCCCGAATATTCGCAACGCGGCCAGGGCCCGGGCTCGGTCGCGAGGCGGATGCTCGATCCCGAGTGGGTGACGATCACGCGGCCCAGGTCGCGCATGGTGGTGGATATCGCGGCGCACCCGGTCGCGGGACGGTTGTCGGCGCCGGCCACGCGCTGGATGTAGTACTCGCCGGACAGGTCGTTGACCGCCCAGGTCTGCCGGCGCAGCGAGCGGCTCGTGGCCACCCCGTCGACGCGGAAGTCGATCGTCGCCGCGTTGGGGCGGCGATAGAGGAATGTCGTGTCGCCCACGAGGCGGCGTTCCACCGCCGCCGGGTCGAACGAGCCGGACACGACCGGGCCGGCGGCTTCGTAGAGCGGGCCGTGGCAGACCTGCTCCACGTCGCGCGGGGCGCCGCTGCAGCGCGTATCGGGCGCCACGTACCAACGCGGGCGGGCATCCGGACCGTAGACGAAGAACGTCATGAAGAGGACGTTGGACTGCTGGATCACGTTGACGCCCCAGCCGGATTGCGCCGAATTCCACCACAGGTCGGAGGCGTCAGGTTCCCCTGGATTCGCCGCCCAGGCGTTGCCCGCGGCAGCGAGACCGAGCGCGGCCCAGAATCGCACGGTTCGCATTCGATGGGCTTTCACTCAGCTCGGCGGAAACGACGCCGTAGCGCGCGGGCCGCCGAAATTGCCTTCCATGCTGCAGCCGCGCTCGGTGGCCTGGTAGCGCGCGGTGAAGCCCATGTCGCTCACCTCGATCTCGCTCAGCGTGAAAGGCCCGGCGGCGCCGTCGGCGCAGCTGTACGTGCCGGAGATTCGGCCCATGCGCCCCTGCTGCGAATAATTCCCCGAGTACTGGCAGGTGCCCGACTCGCCCGACAAGGTAACCGCGCTTCCCGAGCGCCGAACGGCCATCCTGCCCAGCGCGTTCATGCCGATGCCGCCATTGCACGCGCTGCGGGCGACTCGTTTCACCCAGTAGTCGCCCGCGACCTCGTTGAGAGCCCAAGTCTGCCGGGTAACGCTTTTCGATACCGCCAGGCCGTCGATCGTATAGGTGAGCAGGGCGTCGCCCGGGGGGTGGAACTCGAAGGTCACGCTGCCCACGAGGCGTCGCGTCACCGAGGAGGGATCGAAACTGCCCGCGACGACCGGGCCACTCGTTTCGTAGAGGGCACCACGGAAGACGATCGGCTGCCCGCTGCCGCCGGCACTTTCACCCTGCATGTCGGAGGAGACGTACCATCGCGCGCGCCGATCCGAGCCATAGAGGAAGAAGGTCGCGAACACCTTGTCCGACTGCTGGATCAGGTTCACGCCCCAGCCGGACTCTGCCGGGTTCCACCACAGGTCCGAAACGTCGGTGGACCAGGTCGACATGCCCATCGCCCAGGGGCAGAAGGCAGTGAGGAAGAGGGCGAGGAGCTGGCGCATGACGGACCCGGCCGGCGTTCGGATGCGGCCAGCATCCGCGGGTCGCGTGACAGCCCGGCTGCGCCGGGAGTGGACCTATCGGGCCATGCCGGCCGGGCATGACTGCTCGGCTTTGCTAGGCCTTGCGGCGCATCAGCCGTTGCTGCTCGCGCTGCCAGTCACGCTCCTTCTCGGTATCGCGCTTGTCGTACTGCTTCTTGCCTTTGGCGAGCCCGACCTGCAGCTTCACGCGGCCTTTCGAATAATGCAGGTCCAGCGGCACCAGCGTGTAGCCGCGCTGCTCGACCTTGCCGATCAGCTTGCGGATCTCCTCGGCATTCAGCAGCAGCTTGCGCGAGCGGGTCGGATCCGGCTTCACGTGCGTGGAAGCTTCCGGCAATGCGCTCACGTGCATGCCGATGATGAAGGGCTCGGCGCCCTTGAGCACGACGTAGGCCTCCTTGATGTTCGCGCGTCCGGCACGGATCGCCTTCACTTCCCAGCCTTCCAGCACCAGGCCCGCCTCGTAGCGCTCCTCGACGAAGTAGTCGTGAAACGCCTTCTTGTTCTCGACAATGCTCATGAAGGTATCTTACCTTTGGCAGCCATGATGACCTCCGCGCCATCGCCACCCAAGGCTCCATGATCCGCATTTCGGTGGCGCTTGCCCTGGCGCAATCCCAGGAAGTGTTGGCGGTCGAGCTTCCCGAGCGCGCCTGCGTGCGCGATGCGCTCGAGGCCATCGCGATCGCCGAGCGCGTTCCCGGATGGGATGCCGCGACCGTCCGGGTGGGCATCTGGTCGCGTCCCTGCGAGATGGACACGCCGCTGCGCGACGGCGATCGTGTCGAGGTCTACCGGCCCCTGCAGGCGGACCCGAAGGACCAGCGGCGCCGGCGCGCCCGGCTCAAACCTTCGCCTGGATCTCGAAGCGGGCCTTGATCCAGTCGGCGCCCTTGCGGATGATGCGGTTGAGCTTGATGCGGTAGCCGGCGCCCCCCACCCGCACGACGAAGACGTTGTCGGAGGTGAAGTCGGTGGTGCGCACGATGATCGAGTCGAGCTTGCCGTTGGTGTCGAGGCCCGGAAGGTAGATCGCGGTCGTGGACTCGCCGCGCTTCGCGTGCTGCATTTCCACGGCGATCGGCCGGAACGAGAGCACTTCCACGCCGACGAGCATCTCGCCGCGCACGCGGTTCGGCAGCTTGCGCACCACGCTGCCCACCATCCAGCCGCCGGTCTCGTGGTTGCGCACTCCGAGCAATCCGTTCAGCAGGATGGTGTCGGAGGTCCCGCGGTCCACCAGCAGGCCGAAACCCTTGGAGCTCAGGTCCTGCACCCGCCAGCGCTCGAGCTCCGGGTCGTGGGCCTCCTCGTCGATGACAACTTCCGGCACGTGCAGCGACAGGCCGCTGGGAGTGATCTCGATCGTCTCGGAGAACGGCGTGGAATCGGCCTTGCGCGGGGCGACCGCCGGCGCCTCCGGCGGCAGGCCGCGCAGCTTGCGCACCAGGCGATCGAAGCCGAGCGTCACGTCTACCTCGCGGTCCTCGAAATGCGTGCGTTCCTCGAGGCGGTTCTCGCTCGCGGCCAGGATGGAGTGGTAGAGCTTCTCGATGGTCGCGAGCAGCGCGGCATGCGCCTCGACCGGGAAGACGGCGCCCGCGCCATGGCCGGCGAAGAGCTGGCCGTGCCGCAGGCCGGTTTGCACTTCGTCGATCTGGGACTTCAGGGCCTCCGCGCGGACGTACCGCATCGATTCGCCGTGGCTGTCTCGCCGCATGAGGCGCATGCCCGCCTCGGAAGCGATGTCGACATAGAACAGGTGGTGTCTGGACGAGTATTCGGTATCGAGCGAGTAGTCGCTGCACCACGAGGAGAACCAGCCGTCGGCGATCTCGAGCTGGAGCTTGGAGAGATTGCCCGAGTTGAGCAGGTCGAGGATGAGCGTCCGAAGGTAGAGCGATTGCACCGACGGCCGGAAGGTCGGCTGGGTGTGGTGCAGGGGGAACGGCACCTGCGAGTAGCCGTCGTTGTCGGCCAGCGCATACAGCGCATGGACCTGCTTCCATGGGGCGGCGCGGCCGGCTTCCCCAAGGAAGTAACCCCACTTCATGAAGCAGTGCACCGCGTTCAGCGCGAGCCCCGTGACGCGGTACATGGTTTCCATCGCCTCCCGCGTCGTGGCCCACGCGGCGCGGTTGCGCAGGAAGCGCTGGAAACCGTTGGCGGCCTCGAGGCAGATCCGCTGCACGCCGAGCCCGAACTCGCGGTCGGCCTCGGACAACGTCGACGGCTGCCGCAGGAACTCGATCTGGTCGTAGAGCAGCAGCGCCTGGAAGTGCTCCTCGACGCGCATGAGGGTGTCCAGGCGCTCGAGGGTGAAGTCGGCCCCGTCGCGGCCATGTTCGCGGATGGCCGCGAGGAAGTGCCCGCGAGCGGTCGCGTCGCGCACGCTCTTCAGCTCGAGGATGCCCTCGAGGGCCAGGGCGGGGCCGGCCACGGCGGCCATCAGGCGACGGTGAACATCTGCACGTTGCGTAGCGCGGGCAGCGGATTGGCGACGAGGTCCTCCTCCGAAAGCCCGGCCTGGTTCATGAGCGCCAGCCGCAGCTCGTTGGCGAGGACCTCGTTCTCGAAGTCCATCGGCGCGTCCAGCCAGTTCTCCGCGACCGGGTCGAAGGTCACGCCGGCGGCTGCGAGCTGGCGTGCCTGCGCGGGCCCGATGGTTTCCAGGGTGTTGATCGAATCCTCCCGGTAGAGCACGTTGCCCGGATCGATTTCGCGGCCGAAATATTGCACCTTTCGCCAGTACTCGGAATTGCCGTGGTGCTCGTGGAAGCGGCGCGCGAGGTCGGCGAACTCGCCGCTCAGGCGCTCGAGGCGGAAGATCTCGAAGAGCGCGAGCCACGTGCGCACTTCCTGTGGCCGGTCCTCGATGGAAAACTGCAGCAGCTCGACGGCCCGGTGCAGCTCGCGGTCCTCGTAGAAGAGCCGTGCTGCCTTCACGACCGACGACGGGTCATCGAGCAACAGGGTGCGGTTCGCGATCTCCGGGAAGCGCTCCTCGATATAGCGACGCCGCAGCTCGCGTGAGTTTTCCGGCAGTCGGGTCGACAGGCCAGCGTCGGACGCGAGCGCGGGCCTCGCGCCGGCCGAAGGCACGTTCTCGGCGGACACGGGCAGCCGCAACGCCGGTTCGACCGTGGCGTCATCCGAGGAGTCCCCTTCGCCGTATTGCGGTGCCTTGCGTCGCGTACGCAAGGCGAGTGCCAGGAGGATCAGGAACAAGGCGCCGAGTGCGCCGTAGAGCCAGGGATTGGGCACGCCCGGGATCCAGCTTTCCTCCACCGGGCGGGTGTGTGCGGGCGTGCCGGCGACAGGCTGCGCGGGCTCGGTGGCTGGCGGCGGTGTTGGCGCGGCCGGCGCCGGTTTCGGCGGTTCGATGCCCTTCGTCGGTTCCGGGCTCTTGGTGGGTTCCGGGCTCTTCGGCGTCTCCAAGCTCCTTGGTGCCTCGACGCCCTTCGGTGCCTCGACGCTTTTCGGTGCCTCGACGCTCTTCGGTGCCTCGACGCTCTTCGACGCTGGCGGGGCGCTGGCTGGCGGCACGGTCGCGCTGCGCGAGGCGAGCGAGGTCGGCATCGCCGCGAGCTTCAACTGGAGCTCGGCCACGCGCGACTCGAGCTGGCGCATGCTGTTGCGAAGCGACAGCAGCGCCGCGACCTGGTCGTCGGCGTCGAGCACCAGCAGGCGCTCGCGCAGCTGCGCGCGCATGCGGTCGTCGATGCCCTGGGAGCGCGAAAGGTCCACCGCGGCCGAAGAGAGCTTGAGCACGAAGGGCGAATCGGAAGGCGCTTGCCGAGCCGCGGGAGCAGGTGGCGCGGGGGGCTTCGCCATACGCGAGGCGGGCACGTCAGTGGCGCGGACTGGCGCAACCGGGGCAGGGACAACGGCGGCCGGTGCGGTGGCCGGGGACGGCGTTTGCGCGCGAGCGCGCGCCTTCCTTGGCGTTTCGCTCGGCGCAGGCGGCATCTTGGGCGCCTGCGACACCCGGCCGGCCGGCTCCGTAGCGACGGCGACATCGGTGCGCGCCGCGGAGCGCCGGCGCATGAAATCACGAAGGTCGGGAAGGGCAACCAACTCCCCTTCGGCTAGCGGCGCATGCCCGTCGTTCGCCGCCAGGCGCGGGTTGATCTCGCGCATGGCCGCGAGGTATTGGGCGCGCGCGCGGCGATCCTCGGGAAATACGCGCGAGGCGAAGGTGTCCAGCGTGTCGCCCGCCTGGGCACTGAGCGTGGCCGCCACGCTGGGCAATGCGACGGCTACTTCCGATCCCGGCCGGGGGTCCAGCAACAGTGCGTAGGTGCGCTGCACCGGGACCGCGCCGGCACAGGCAGCCTGGAGGTGGATGGCAACCGCGGGTTCCAGCACCGGCGCCATGGTGCGGATCCGGAGCATGGTGCCGGGGCCCGTTCGCGAGACGATCAGCAGGCCTTCGGCCAGCACCGGAGCCGCAGTCTCCGCGCCGCTTCGCAGCAGGTTGAAGCAGTGCGCATCCACGGCTTCGCCGTCGGAAAGCGCCAGCGGGATGCGTGCGTCCAGCGGCTCGCCCAACGCCGAGCGCACCTGCACCTCGCCCAGGCCGACGGCGCGCGCGGAGACGGCGAGCAGCATCAGCGCGGCGCCGAGCGCCGCGCGCGTGCGGGGGCTCAGCGCCCCTTGCACGCCTCGTCCATGTCGCGCCGCGTGCGGGAGCGCTCCGATTCGATCTCCGAATCGGTCATCAAGTCGCGCGAGCCGGGCTTGAAGATCTTCCCGCCGTCGACGAAGTACTGGTGCGCGGCACGCGCCTGGTCGCAACGCTTCGCCGCCTCCTCCTCCTTCTTCGCCGCGTCGCCGGCCTTGCCCTGCTTCTCCTGCTCGGCCTTGCGCTTCTTGTCGATCTCCTTGTCCTGGGCCACGTACGACTTGGAGCCCGACGACGAGCCGATCGCGGACTTGGGGATGTTGAGCGCCTTGGCATCGGCGTTGGCCGGTGGCTGGTCGCTGTAGTGGACCCGTCCGTCCTTGTCCACGTGCTTGTAGAGCTGCGCGCCGGCCAGCGGCGCGAAGGCCACGGCCATCGCCACGAACAACACTCGCTTCATTCTTTCCTCCGTGAGGTCACTTTACGGCCGGGTAAGCGAGCTGCTCCAGGCCCAACTGCGCAAATTCGCTCGCGCGCTTCGCGTGCCGGATGGCCCGCGCATGATCCTTTTCAGCGACCGCCTGGCGCGAGGCCAGCAGGTCCTCCCACGCTTTCTGCCACAACGCGCGCTTTGCGCGCGCACGCTGCACATCCGTTTCCGCCTGCGCGAGGAGCGCCTTCGCTTCCTCGGCGAGCGCGTTCGGATCGGGCTGCGGCGCGACCACCACCGGCGGCGCAGGCGCCGGCTTCGGCTGCTCCACGACCTGTGGTTCCTGGACCGCGCAGGCACTCACCAACGCCGTCGCCGCGAAGCCCAGGCGGCCCATCCAAAAACGAGATCTTTCAAGCATTTACGTTACCTTAACGAGAACCGACTGGGACGTCAATCGAGCCCCTTGCCTCAACGCGCGGACCGGCCGCGCGGTTGTCCGGGTGGGAGGCGATCGGTATAATTTCGTTTTGCAACGAGGGCTTCAGATGCGCGTCATCCAAAAGGCGCTCACTTTCGACGACGTACTGCTCGTTCCAGCCCACTCGAACGTCCTCCCCCGCGAAGTCAGCCTGGCCACTCGCCTCACCGCCAGCATCCAGCTCAACATCCCGCTGCTCTCCGCCGCCATGGACACCGTGACGGAGTCGCGCCTGGCCATCACCCTGGCACAGGAAGGCGGCATCGGCATCGTCCACAAGAACATGCCCGCCGCCTCCCAGGCGGCCGAGGTCGCGAAGGTGAAGCGCTTCGAAAGTGGCGTGGTGAAGGACCCGATCACCATCACGCCGACCATGACCGTGCGCGAGGTGGCCGAGCTCACGCGCCGGCATCGCATCTCCGGCCTGCCGGTTCTCGAGGGCAAGCGCGTCGTCGGCATCGTCACCAATCGCGACCTGCGGTTCGAGGACAACCTCGACCAGCCGGTGAAGAACATCATGACGCCGCGCGATCGCCTCGTCACCGTGAAGGAGGGCGCGAGCCTCGAGGAGGCCCGATCCCTCATGCACCGCCACCGCCTCGAACGCGTCCTGGTGATCAACGGCGACTGGGAGCTGCGGGGCCTCATGACGGTGAAGGACATCCTCAAGTCCTCCGAGCATCCGAACGCATGCAAGGACCAGTTCGGCCGGCTGCGCGTGGGAGCCGCGGTCGGCGTGGGCGAAGGTACCGAGGAGCGAGTTGCCGCCCTGGTCGAGGCCGGCGCCGACGTGATCGTGGTGGACACGGCCCACGGCCACGCGCAGGGCGTGCTCGACCGGGTGCAGTGGGTCAAGAAGCGTTTTCCCCAGACGCAAGTGATCGGCGGCAACATCGCGACGCGCGACGCGGCCAAGGCGATGGTCGACCATGGCGCGGACGGAGTGAAGGTGGGCATCGGCCCGGGCTCCATATGCACCACGCGCATCGTGGCCGGCGTCGGCGTGCCGCAGATCACGGCCATCCAGCTGGTCGCCGAAGCGTTGAAGGGCACCGACATTCCCTGCATCGCCGACGGCGGCATCCGCTACTCGGGCGACATCGCGAAGGCCATCGCGGCGGGAGCCTCCAGCGTGATGCTGGGCAGCCTCTTCGCCGGCAGCGAGGAGGCGCCGGGCGAGATCGAGCTCTTCCAGGGACGCTCCTACAAGTCGTACCGGGGTATGGGGTCCCTCGGAGCCATGCAGAAAGGATCTAGCGATCGCTACTTCCAGGATGCCGAGATGAATGCCGACAAGCTCGTCCCCGAAGGCGTCGAAGGGCGCATTCCCTACAAGGGGCCCGCGACTGCGATCATCGTCCAGCTGATGGGGGGCGTGCGCGCGAGCATGGGATACACCGGTTGCCGGACCATCGACGAGATGCGCTCAAAGGCCGAGTTCGTGGAGATCACCAGCGCCGGCATGCGCGAGTCCCACGTGCACGACGTGCAGATCACCAAGGAGGCGCCGAATTACCACATCGACTGAGCTCCTGTCGGACGATGCCCAGACGAGCGGCGCCGAGGCGCCGCTCGCGCTTTCGACGACCGACCGCATCCTCATCCTGGATTTCGGCTCGCAGGTGACGCAGCTCATCGCGCGGCGCATCCGGGAGGCGGGCGTCTACTGCGAGTTGCATCCGTGCGACGTGGACGACGCCTTCATCCGCGACTTCGCGCCGCGCGGCATCGTCCTGTCGGGCAGCCATGCCTCGGCCACCGAGGCGGAAACGGCGCGCGCACCGCAGGCGGTGTTCGAGCTGGGCGTGCCGGTGTTGGGCATCTGCTACGGCATGCAGGCGATGGCCGCGCAGCTCGGCGGCTCGGTGGAGCCCGGCCGCGTGCGCGAATTCGGCTATGCGCAGGTGCGCGCGCGCGGCCATTCGAAGCTTCTCGAGGGCATCCAGGATCGCAGCGGGCCCAACGGCGAGGGATACCTCGACGTCTGGATGAGCCATGGCGACAAGGTGACCGCGCTGCCCCCGGGCTTCAAGGTGATCGCCTCGAACGAGGCATGCCCGATCGCGGGCATGGCCGACGAGGCCCGGCGCTTCTACGCCGTGCAGTTCCATCCCGAGGTCACGCATACCCGCCAGGGCCGTGCGATCTATACGCGCTTCGTGCACGAGATCTGCGGCGTGGGACCCTCCTGGAACATGCCGAGCTTCGTGCCCCGCGCGGTGGCTCGCATCCGCGAGCAGGTGGGCGAGGAGGAAGTGATCCTCGGACTGTCCGGGGGCGTCGATTCGGCGGTGGCCGCCGCGCTCATCCACAAGGCCATCGGCGACCAGCTCACCTGCATCTTCGTGGATACGGGGCTGCTGCGCCTGGACGAGGGCGACCAGGTGATGGAAACGTTCGCGAGGCACCTGGGCGTGAAGGTCGATCGCGTGGATGCCGCCGACGAGTTCTATCGGGAGCTCGCCGGGGTCGCCGATCCCGAACGCAAGCGCAAGATCATCGGCCGCCTGTTCGTCGAGGTCTTCCAGCGCGAGGCGAAGAGGATGCCCAAGGCGAAGTGGCTCGCCCAGGGAACCATCTACCCCGACGTGATCGAGTCGGCCGGCGCAAAGACGGGCAAGGCCGTCACGATCAAGTCGCACCACAACGTGGGCGGCCTGCCGGAGACGCTGCACCTCAAGCTGCTGGAGCCCTTGCGCGAGCTTTTCAAGGACGAGGTGAGGCTGCTCGGCATCGAGCTGGGCCTTCCCCGTGCCATGGTGTATCGCCATCCCTTCCCGGGACCCGGCCTGGGCGTGCGCATCCTGGGGGAAGTGAAGCGCGAGTACGCCGAGCTGCTGCGACGCGCCGACGCGATCTTCATCGAGGAGCTGCGCCGAGCCACGAACCCCGAAGGCGTGAGCTGGTACGACCAGACGGCCCAGGCCTTCGCGGTCTTCCTGCCGGTGCGCTCCGTGGGCGTCATGGGAGACGGGCGCACTTACGATTACGTGGTCGCCCTGCGCGCGGTGCAGACGACCGACTTCATGACCGCCGACTGGGCGCCCCTGCCCTACGACCTGCTGGCGCGCGTTTCCGGCCGCATCATCAACGAGGTGCGCGGCATCAACCGCGTGACCTACGACATCTCCTCGAAGCCGCCGGCCACCATCGAGTGGGAGTAGATCGTTTCGCCGGCGGAGCAGGGGCCCCGGCACGCCACCGTGAGGTGGCGTAAAAGCCGGGGATGTAACCCGGCGAAACGATCGCGGCCGACACTTGCCGCTCGCATTCGCGCTTTCGCTCGAGGAGGCCGCCGGCCGGCTGCAGCAGGTTCGCTGCCGCGGCCGACACTTGCCGCTCGCATTCGCGCTTTCGCTCGAGGAGGCCGCCGGCCGGCTGCAGCAGGTTGGCTGCCGCGGCCGGCACTCGCCGCTGGCATTCGCGCTTCCCCAGGTCAGCCGTTCACCCGCTTCGTGACCACGACTTCCAGGTATTCCGACGGGATCACCAGCGACGAGCCGCCCGCGGTGTTCATCTGCTCGAGCAACGCCACGATCTCGCCTTCGAGCGCCCGCTGCCCGGCTTCATCGAGGGCCGCGAAAGCCTTGTGCGTCGGCCCATAGAACTCGCGGAACACGCGCAGCCAATGGGCCGGAGAGCCGTAGCGGAAGACGAAATGGCGCCGCTCGGCGCGGATCTTCGCCGCGGCGGTGCCGAAGAGCTCGGCGAGGTGAGCCTCGGTGCCCCACAGGGCCGGCGATCGCAGTCCGGCAGGCGGCCGCACGTGCGCGCCGATCACCTGGAAGAGTCGCCCGATGAACCCTTGCGGCGTCCAGCTCGCCAGGCCGAGGCGACCCCCGCCGCGAAGCACACGGGCCATTTCGGCGGCGGTGCGGGCGTGGTCCGGCGCGAACATGGCGCCGAAGGTCGACAGGACCACCTCGAAACTCTCGTCGGCGAACGGCAGGTTCTCCACGTCGGCCTCGCGAAAGTCGACGCGCAACCCTTCGGCGGCCGCGCGGGCGCGCCCCCGGTCGAGCAGCGCGGGCACGTAGTCGGTCGAAGTCACCTGGGCGAAGCGCCGCGCCGCCGCAAGCGTCGCGTTGCCGTTGCCGGCGGCGACGTCGAGCACGCGTTCGCCGGCGCGCAAGTCGACCGCCTCGGCGAGGTTCTCGCCGACGATCTGCAGCGTCGTGCCGATGACGGCGTAGTCCCCGCTCGCCCAGGTGGCCTGCTGTCGCGCCTTGATGGCGGCAAGGGCCGGCGTGGCGACTTCGGGTGGGAGGGGCGATTCGTGGGGTCTCGCGGCGAGCATGGGAGGCTCCTTGGATGGGGTTGGAATGGGAGCCGCACTTTGCCCCGGGGCGCGTTGCACCGGCGTTCCTCGCGGAGCGGCCCGCATAATGGCAGGCATGCAGGCAGACGAAGCTTTCATGCGCGAGGCGCTCGCGCTCGCAGGCGAGGCGGCGCGCGAGGGGGAGGTGCCGGTGGGCGCCGTGCTGGTACGCGCGGGACGCATCATCGGCCGCGGCTACAACCGGCCGATCTCGAGCAGCGACCCTACTGCCCACGCCGAGATCGTGGCGCTGCGCGGGGCCGCCGCCGCTGAAGGCAACTACCGGCTTCCGGGGTGCGAGCTCTTCGTCACGCTCGAGCCGTGCGCGATGTGCGTGGGCGCCTTGGTGCATGCGCGCCTGGCGCGTGTCGTATACGGCGCGAGAGACCCCAAGACCGGGGCCTGCGGCAGCATCGTGGACCTGCCCGCCATCGCCCATTGGAACCATCACGGGGTGTTCGCCGGCGGGGTGCTGGCGGAGGAGTGCGGCGCGCTGCTGAAGGGGTTCTTCGCCGGTCGGCGCGGGTAAAATCGGTTTTCGCTTCCCCCCGAGTCCGCATGTCCGCACCACGCTTCGTCCACCTGCGCCTGCACAGCGAGTATTCCATCGTGGACGGCATCGCGCGCGTGGACGACGCGGTCGCCGCCGCGGCCGCCGACGGCATGCCGGCGCTGGCGATCACCGACCAGTCCAACCTCTTCGGCGCCATCAAGTTCTTCGAAGCGGCGCGAGCCAGGGGGGTGCAGCCGATCATCGGCTGCGACGTGTGGATCAGCAACGAGCGCAACCGCGACGCCCCCTATCGCCTGGCGCTGCTCGCGCGCAACCGCGCGGGCTACCTGCACCTTTGCGAGCTGCTCACGCGCGCGCACGCGGAGAACCATTGGCGAGGCCGGGCGGAGCTGCGCCGCGAATGGCTGCGTGGCCGTGATGGGCTGATCGTCCTGTCCGGCGCGCACGCGGGCGACGTCGGCATGGCCCTGCTCTCGGGTAACCGGCGCCAGGCCGAGGAGCTGGCAAGCGGCTGGTCGAACGATTTCCCGGGCGCGTACTACCTGGAGATCCAGCGCGTCGACCGTGCGAGGCAGGACGGCGTGGTCGCCGCCACGGTGGCGCTCGGCTCGGAGCTCGCGTTACCCGTCGTGGCGACGCATCCGGTCCAGTTCGTGAAGCCCGAGGATCACCGGGCGCACGAAGCGCGCGTTTGCATCGCGCAGGGCTATGTCCTCGGCGACAACCGCCGGCCGCGCGAATTCCACCCGGCGCAGTATTTCAAGACGCAGGCCGAAATGGCGGAGCTCTTCACGGACCTGCCGCAGGCGCTCGAGAACTCGGTGGAGATCGCCCGGCGCTGCGCCTTCGAGTTCAGCCTCGGCAAGAGCCGCCTGCCGGAATTCCCGACTCCGAACGGCGAATCGATCGAGGATTACCTGCGCTCGCAGGCGCGCGCGGGGCTCGAGCGGCGCCTGGCTGCGCTCTATCCCGAGGAAGCCAAGCGCCGCGAAGCCGCGCCGCGCTACGAGGAGCGCCTGGAGTTCGAGGCGAAGACCATCATCCAGATGGGTTTCCCGGGCTACTTCCTCATCGTGGCGGACTTCATCAACTGGGCCAAGGGAAACGGCGTGCCGGTGGGCCCGGGACGGGGCTCGGGCGCGGGCTCGCTCGTGGCGTATTCGCTCGGGATCACCGACCTCGATCCGTTGCGCTACGACCTGCTGTTCGAGCGATTCCTCAATCCCGAGCGCGTCTCGATGCCGGACTTCGACATCGACTTCTGCCAGGACGGGCGCGACCGGGTGATCGATTACGTGAAGGAGCGCTACGGCGCGCAATGCGTCTCGCAGATCGCTACCTTCGGCACCATGGCGGCCAAGGCGGTGGTGCGCGACGTGGGCCGGGTGCTCTCGATGCCCTACGGCGAGTGCGACCGCATTGCCAAGCTGATCCCGTTCGAGATCGGCATGACGCTCGAGAAGGCCCTCCTCGCCGAGCCGCAGCTGAAGGAGCTGATGCAGCAGCAGGAGGAGGTGGCCGAGCTCATGGCGCTCGCGCAATCCCTCGAGGGCCTGGCGCGAAACGTGGGCATGCACGCGGGCGGCGTGCTCATCGCCCCGGGCAAGCTCACCGACTTCACGCCGCTCTACAGTGCCGAGGGCTCCACCGCGATGGTGAGCCAGTTCGACAAGGACGACGTCGAGAAGGCGGGTCTGGTGAAGTTCGACTTCCTCGGCCTCACCACGCTCACGATCCTCGACTGGGCGGTGCGTTACGTGCATCGGCTCGCCGGCAACGACGCCTTCCGCCTCGAAGACATCCCGCTCGACGACGCAGCCACCTACCGCAACTTGTCCAAAGGCGACGCCACGGCCGTGTTCCAGCTGGAATCGCGCGGCATGCGCGACCTGCTCAAGCGCCTGAAGCCCGACCGCTTCGAGGACGTGATCGCGCTGGTGGCGCTCTACCGCCCGGGTCCCATGGACCTGATCCCGGATTTCACCGAGCGCAAGCACGGGCGCCAGCGCGTCGAGTACCCCGATCCGCGCCTGGAGCCGATCCTGGGACCCACGTACGGGATCATGGTGTACCAGGAACAGGTGATGCAGATCGCCCAGGTCCTCGGCGGTTACTCCCTGGGCGGCGCGGACCTCCTGCGTCGCGCCATGGGCAAGAAGAAGCCCGAGGAGATGGCCAAGCAGCGCGCCATCTTCAAGGAGGGTGCGGCGAAGAACGGCCTCACCGAGAAGAAGGCCGACGAAATCTTCGACCTGATGGAGAAGTTCGCAGGCTACGGTTTCAACAAGTCGCACGCGGCGGCCTACGCCCTGGTCGCGTACCAGACCGCGTATCTCAAGACGCACCACCTGTCGGCCTTCATGGCCGCGAACCTTTCGGCGGTCATGGCGGACACCGACAAGGTCCAGGCCTTCTACGACGACGCCGTCGAGCATGCCCTCGAGATGCTGCCGCCCGACATCAATGCCTCGGACTACCGCTTCGTGCCTCTGGACGGCAAGCGCATCCGCTATGGCCTGGGCGCGGTCAAGGGCACCGGCGAGCAAGCGGTGCAGAGCATCGTCGCCGCGCGCGCCCAGGGCGGCGCATTCAAGGACCTGGCGGATTTCTGCCGGCGCGTCGATCGGCGGCTCGTGAATCGCCGCGCCATGGAAGCGCTGGTACGCTCCGGCGCCTTCGACTCGCTCGAGCCCAACCGGGCAACGCTGCTCGCCTCGCTGGGAAACGCCATCGAGGCGGCGGAGAAGGCGGAGCAGTACGCCTCCCAGGTGAGCCTCTTCGGAGGGGCGGGGGAGGTCGAGGCGTTCGAGCTGGTGCGGGCGCCCATGTGGGGCGAGCGCGAGCGCCTGCAGAACGAGAAGCAGAGCCTGGGCTTCTACCTTTCGGGGCACCCCTTCAACGCGTATCGCGCCGAGCTTCGGCGCTTCGCCCGCACACCACTCGCGAGCCTCGCGCCGCAGATGGAGCCGGTGATGCTGGCCGGGGTGATCTACGGCGTTGTCGTGCGCAATTCGCGCCGCGGGCGAATGGCGGTGCTCACGCTCGACGACGGCAGCGCACGCGTGGAAGTCGTCGTCTTCGGCGAGCTCTTCCACGAGAGACGGGCCGTCATCCAGGAAGACCAGGTAGTCGTGGTGAAGGGTCGCGTGTTTCCCGACGACTTCTCAGGCGGGCTGCGCATCACGGCCGACAGCGTGATGGACCTGGCCGAGGTGCGCGCCGCGCATGCCCGGTTACTGCGCCTGTCGATCAACGGCCAGGCCGACTCGGCGCGCCTCAAGTCGATCCTGGCGCAATACGGCGGCGGCCATTGCCACGTCGCCATCCGCTACCGCAATGCGCAAGGCGAGTGCGACATCCGGCTGCCCGAGACCTGCCGCGTGAAGGTCTCGGCGCCCCTGCTCGACTCGCTCAACCAGTGGCTGGACGAGAAGAACGTGGAAGTCGTGTATTAGGAACCGGGACGGGCGACGAGGGACGCGGCGGTCCCCACGCGAGATTCACCACAACAAGGGACGCAAACCATGGATTTGCAGCTGAACGGTCGCGCTGCGCTGGTCACCGGCGCGAGTGCCGGCATCGGGCGCGCGATCGCCGCGGGGCTCGCTGCCGAAGGCGCACGCGTCGCGATCACCGGACGGCGCGAGAAGGAGCTGCTTTCGCTCGCCGACGAAATCGAGGCCCGGGGGGGTGCACGGCCGGCCATCGTGGTGCACGACGCGATGCGCGACGATTACGTCGATGCCATCGAGAAGGGCATCGCCGCGCTCGGGCCGCTCGCGATTTTGGTGAACAACGCTGGCGGCAGCCGCGCCTTCGGCATGGAGGGCACCGAAGCGCAGTGGGAGGAGGCGATGACGCTCAACTTCACGCGCCATCGGCAGCTCACGCATCGGCTGCTGCCCCAGATGGTGGCGAGCCGGTGGGGCCGCGTGATCAACATCACCGGCAAGTCCGAGCCCGAAGGCCTCAACGGCGCCTTCTGCGCCAAGGCGGCGGTCACGGCATGGGCGAAGGGGCTCTCGCGCGAGGTGGGCAAGCACGGCATCACCGTGAACTGCATTCCGCCGGGGCGGATCATGAGCGACCAGATCCGCCGCAACTACACGCCCGAATATCGCGAGTGGCAGTCGCAGCACGAGATACCCGTCGGCCGCTACGGCGAGCCCGAGGAGCTGGCGGACCTGGCGGTGTTCCTGGCCTCGCCGCGCGCGCAATACATAACCGGCGCCGTCCTGCCGGTCGATGGCGGGTTGCGGCGCTACCAGTACTGAATCGAGCCTTCGCGGCCGCGGCCAAGCATCACGCGCGCGCTGCGCGCGCCGCGAACGCCTCGAGCTTCGCGACCACCGCGCCCTCGAGCTCCACGCCCGCGCGACGCTGGCGAGCCAGCGCGGCGTGCTCCCGCTCGCCGGGAAGCATGACGGGCTGGCGAGGATCCGACGGCGGCGTCGAGCGCAGTATTCCCGCGAAGTCCTGCATGCGCTCGCGCAGCCAATCGGTGGATCCCAGGCGCTCGGTATCGACGAGCAGGAAGAAGTGTCCCAAGTCCTGCGGCGCGCCAGGCTCCTCGGACCACGACTTCACGTGGGTGAGGTACGAAGCGCCGGAGAGCAGGCCCGCGAAGAGATCGACGACGAGTGCCAGCCCGTAGCCCTTGTAGCCGCCGATGGGTTGCAGGAAGCCTTCGAGCGCCGCGCGCGGATCGGTGGTCGGACGGCCCTCGCGGTCGGTGGCCCAGGCCTCGGGAATGGCCTCGCCGCGCTTCAGCGCCTCGCGGATCTTCGCGCGCGCCACGACGCTCATCGCCATGTCGAGGATGATTGGCTCGCCGCCCGGATGGGGCACGCCGAAACCGAGCGGGCTGTTGCCGAGCCTCGCCTGGCTGCCGCCGGTGGGCGCGATGGTGGTGGTCGCGTTGCTGCCGATGATGCTCGCGAAGCCTTGCTGCGCCGCGAGGTGGCAGTAGGGCGCGATGGCGCCGAAGTGGTTGCTGTGCCGCGCGAGCGCGAGCCCCACTCCTCCCGCCCGGGCGAGCTCCATGGCGCATCGCAGCGCTCGCATCCCGACCACCGGACCGACCCCATTGACGCCATCGATCCGGGCGAGCGCCGCGCCCACTTGCTCGACGCCGACGCGCGCCGCGGGATCGATGCCGCCCAGCTCGATGCGCTCGCCGTAGGACTCGATCCGGGAAAGGCCGTGCGTGTGGTGGCCGAAAAGGTCGCCCAGCAGCAGGATTTCCGCCGCATCGGCGGCATCGCTTTCGCCCAGGCCGAGCCCGGCGAAAGCGCGCCGCGCGAGGGAGCGTGCTTCCTCCTCGGTCATTGCACGGTGATGTTGGCCTCGCGCACCACCCTGCCCCACTTCGCGCTCTCCGACTCGATGTAGCGGGAGAGCTCCTCGGCGCTGCCGGGTTGGGGCTCGAGGCCGTGCTTGTTGAGCGCGGCCACCACCTCGGGATCCTTCAGCGCCTTCACCAGCTCGCGGCTCCAGTACTCCTGGATCTCCCTGGGCACCTTGCTCGAGGTCACGAAGGCGTACCAGTTGGTCGCCTCGAAGCCCGGGTAACCCTGCTCCGCAACCGTCGGCACGTTGGGCATGATCGCCGTGCGCCTGGAGCCGGTGGTCGCCAGCGGAACGATCTTGCCGGTGTCGATGTGGGGCTTGGAGGTCGACGGGACGGCGGGATACATGTGCACCCGCGCGCCCAGGAGGTCGGCCATCGCCGGCCCGCCGCCCTTGTAGGGGACGTGCACCATGTCGATCCCGGCGGCCTGCTTGAAGAGCTCGCCCGAAAGGTGGGCCGCGCCACCGATGCCCGAAGAGGCGTAGGTGATCTCGCCCTTCTTCTGCTTCGCGAGCTCGACGAACTCCTTGAGCGTCTTTGCCGGAACGGCGGCGTGTACCACGAAGACATTGGGGAAGACCATGCCCATGGTGAGCGGCGCGAGATCTCGCTTCACGTCGTACGGCAACGACTTGGACATGTGCGGCGCCACGGTGAGCGGGCCCACGGAGGAGAGGTGGATGGTGTAGCCGTCGGGCGACGCGTTGGCCACGTGCTGAGCGGCGATGTTGCCTCCGGCCCCGGCCTTGTTCTCCACGACCACCGACTGGCCGATGTTTTCGGCGAGTTTCTTGGCGACGATGCGCGCCGCCGTATCCGTGCCGCCGCCGGGCGCGAAGCCCACGGTGAGGGTTACCGGCCGGGTGGGAAAATTCTGGGCGCACGCGATGCCGGCGGCGCTCAGCGCGGCGGCAAGGCAGGCTCGTGCGATACGATTCATGGTCGTTGTCCTCGCGGGAAGTTGTCGGAGCGAGTGCAAGCGTATACGTTCCGGGAGCCATGGACTTTTCGCGCGATTTCGACCTGTTGATACTGGGCGGCGGCAACGCCGCGTTGTGCGCCGCGATCACCGCGCGCGAGGCCGGCGCCTCGGTGCTGCTGGTGGAATCGGCGCCGCGCCACTTCCGCGGGGGCAACAGCCGCCACACCCGCAACATGCGCACCATGCACGGGGCACCGCTGGACGTCCTGGCCGATGCCTACCCCGAGCAGGAGTACTGGGAGGACCTGCTCAAGGTCACCGGCGGCCTCACGGACGAGCGCCTGGCTCGCCTCGCCATCCGGCGCACCGAGGAGCACCTGCCCTGGATGCGGCGCCATGGCGTGCGCTTCCAGGCTCCACTGGGCGGCACGCTGCACCTCGCGCGCACCAACGCCTTCTTCCTCGGCGGGGGCAAGGCGCTCGTCAACGCCTATTACGCCTGTGCCGAGGCGCTCGGTGTCGACATCGCCTATGAATGCGAGGTGGTGGACATGTCCGTCGTCGACGGCCGCTTCGAATCGGCGACGGTCCTCCACGCGGGCGCCGAGCATCGTGTGCGGGCGCGCGCGTGCGTGGCGGCCGCCGGAGGGTTCGAGTCGAACCTCGAATGGCTGCGCGAGGCCTGGGGCCCGCCAGCGGACAACTTCATCATCCGCGGGACCCCGTACAACCTGGGAAAGGTCCTCAAGCTGTTGCTCGCCGCCGGCGCGCGATCGGTGAGCGATCCGACGCAGGGCCACTGCGTGGCGATCGACGCGCGCTCGCCGAAGTTCGACGGCGGCATCGTCACCCGCGTGGACGCGGTCTCCCTCGGCATCGTCGTCAACCGCGACGCAAGGCGCTTCTACGACGAGGGCGAGGACTTCTGGCCGAAGCGCTACGCCATCTGGGGAAGGCTGGTCGCGGGGCAACCTGACCAGATCGGTTACGCGATCATCGATGCCAAGTCCATGGGCAAGTTCATGCCGCCGGTGTTCCCGCCGGTGCGAGCAGGCACGCTGGGCGAGCTTGCCCGCGCGCTCGGCCTCGATGCGGCTTCGCTGGAAGCCACGGTCGCCGGCTTCAACGCGGCCATCGTGCGGGGCACCTTCGACCATACGCGGCTGGACGATTGCGCCACGCGGGGGATCGAGCCTCCCAAAAGGCACTGGGCGCGCGCCATCGATACGCCGCCCTTTTTCGCATATCCGCTTCGCCCCGGCATCACGTTCACGTACCTGGGCGTGGCCGTAGACGAGAAGGCACGCATGCTGATGCAGGACGGAAGGCCGGCGTCGAACATCTTCGCCGCCGGCGAGATCATGGCCGGCAACGTGCTCGGCAAGGGCTACCTCGCCGGCATCGGCATGGCCATCGGCACCACCTTCGGGCGGATCGCGGGCGAGGAGGCCGCGCGACATGCCCGCGGCTGAGGCGCCGGGCCTGCAGGCCCTGGTGGAGGAGGCGCAGCGCGTCCTTTCGATCTGCAACGCGTGCCGCTATTGCGAAGGCTACTGCGCGGTCTTTCCCGCGCTCGAGCGCCGGCTTTCCTTCACCGAAGGCGACGTGCATTACCTCGCGAACCTCTGCCACAACTGCGGCTCCTGCCTGTATGCCTGCCAGTACGCGCCGCCGCACGAGTTCCAGCTGAACTTCCCGCGCCTCATGGCGCAGGCGCGAAATCAGACCTATCGCCATTACGCCTGGCCGGCCTTCCTCGGCCGCGCCTTCGAGCGCAACGGCTGGGTGGTGAGCCTCGCCACGGCCGCATGCCTTGCGCTCGTCTTCGCCTTTACTGCCTGGTATGCGAGCCCGGAGCGCTTTTTCGCCGCATGGAGCGACGCCCAGGGATCGTTTTACGCGGTGCTTCCGCACGAAGCACTCGTGACCGCGTTCGGGTCGGCGTTCCTCTACGTGCTTTTCGCCTTGGCCATGAGCTTTAACCGGTTCTGGGCCGGCACCGGCGAAAGGCTGGCCGATTTCCTGCATCCGGTCCCGCTCGCCGCCGCCAAGTGGGATGCCGCGGGGCTTCGCTACCTCGACGGCGGCGGCGACGGATGCACGTATCCGGATGAGAAGCCATCGTTCGCGCGCCGGCATTTCCACCACCTGACCTTCTATGGCTTCATGCTGTGCTTCGCGGCCACGTCGGTGGCGACCGTCTACCACTACGTCTTCGGATGGAAGGCACCCTATCCGATGGCAAGCCTGCCCGTGGTATTGGGAGTGCTGGGCGGGATCGGCCTGGTGATCGGGCCTGTAGGGCTGCTCTGGCTGAAGAGCCGGCGCGATGCGGAGCTCGTCGATCCCTCCCAGGACGGCATGGACGCAGGTTTCATCGCACTGCTGCTCCTGACGAGCCTGACCGGGCTCGCGCTTCTCTTCCTGCGGGAGACGCGGGCCATGGGGATGCTGCTCGCCGCTCACCTGGGCGTGGTGCTGGCCCTGTTCCTCACGCTGCCGTACGGCAAATTCGTGCACGCCGTGTATCGCTTCGCCGCTTTAGTGCGGTTCCACATCGAGCGCCGGCGCCCGCTGCCGGACGTCGCCGCCGAGTAGACCCTAGGCAGTCGGCCGCTTCTCGAAGCCGGTGAAGTCGCCCACGGCTTCCTCGACGCGCACGCCCGCGACGCGGGCGTGATCCGGCCCGCGCCGTGCCCACGCGATGAGCGCCTCGACCGCGGCAACCTCGCCGTGGGCCACGGCCTCGACCGTGCCCTCACGCGTGTTCCGCACCCAGCCCGCTACACCCAGGCGCTCCGCCTCGCGACGCATCGACTCGCGAAAGAAGACGCCCTGCACGTGGCCGTCGATCACCAGCCGGCGCGTGACGCGCTCACTCATCGCCGCGCACGCGCCCGCGCTGTCTCTTGATGGCCCCTTCGTGCTTCTTCGCCTCGATGCGGCGTTGCCGGGCCGCGCGCGAGGGCTTCGTCGGCACCCGCCTGGGCTTCACGTAGTTCAGCTTCTCCAGCCGAGCGATGAGGCGCTCGAAGGCGATGTCGCGATTGCGGTGCTGGGAAGGCGAGTCCTGCGCGATCACGACCACGCCCGAGGGGGGATGCGTGAGCCTCAACGCCGACTCGGTCTTGTTCACGTGCTGGCCGCCGGCGCCGCTCGCGCGGAAGACGTCCACCTCGACCTCGCGCTCGAGCAGCTCCCGGTCGGTGTTGTACGGCGGCGGGCAAAGAGGCTGGCGCCTCATGGCGTAAGCCTATTTGATGCGCATTCCGGGCACCGCGCCCGAATCCGGGGAGAGCAGGTAGATGGAGCCGCCCTCGCCGGCGGCGAGCACCATGCCCTGCGATTCGCCGAAGCGCATCTTGCGCGGGGCGAGGTTCGCCACCATCACGGTGAGCCGCCCCACCAGGTCCTTGGGATGGTAGGCCGAGCGGATGCCGGCGAAGACCGTGCGGTTCTCGAGGCCGATGTCGAGCGTGAGCTTCAGCAGCTTTTCGGCATCGGCCACCAGCTCCGCATCGACGATGCGCGCGACGCGCAGGTCGATGCGGCTGAAGTCGTCGATGGATATGGTGTCGCCCACCGGCAGCAGCACCGGCGGCTTCGGCGGCTCGACCGGTTCGAGCTTGAATTCCGGGGCCTGGGCCCCCGCCGGCGCGGGAACCGCCGCCTGCCGTTCCGAGCCCGCCGCTTCGGGGCTTGCCGCCGGCTCGAGGAGCTGCTCGATCTGCTTGGGATCGATGCGCGACACGATATGGCGGTACGGTTGCACCGTGTGGCCCGGCTTGAGCGGCGCGCCCACGTCTTCCCAGGCGAGGGGCTTCACTCCGAGGAATTCCTCGACATCCTCGGCGACCTTCGGCAGCACCGGCTTGAGGTAGATGGTGAGGATGCGGAAGAGCTCGAGGTACAGTGTGCAGAACCACTGCAGCGCCGCATCCTGGCCCGCTTCCTTGGCGATCTCCCACGGCTTCTGCTCGTCCACGTACTGGTTCACGCGGTCGGCGAGGAACATGATCTGGCGAATCGCCTTGCCGAACTCGCGAGCGTCGTAGTCGGCGGCGATCGCGTCGGCGAAGCTGCGCACCTCGAAGAGGATCGCCGGCGCCTGCTCGTCGTCGGGTGCGGGGGCCGCGAGGTTGCCGCGCATCTTGTGCTTGAGCTCGCGCCCGGCCGACAGGGGCTCTTCCGAGAGCCTTCCGGCGAAGCGCTTGGCGATGAAACCGGAGGCGCGGCTGGCGATGTTCACGTACTTGCCCACCAGGTCGGAATTCACCCGCGCGAGGAAATCGTCGGGGTTGAAGTCCAGGTCCTCGACGCGCGCATTCAGCTTCGCGGCCAGGTAGTAGCGCACCCACTCGGGGTTGAGTCCCAGCTCGATGTAGCGCTGCGGGCTCACCGAGACGCCGCGCGACTTGGACATCTTCTCGCCGGAGAGTTGCAGGAAGCCGTGCACGTACACGAAGTCCGGCACCTTCCGGCCCGAGAATTTGAGCATCGCCGGCCAGAAGAGCGTGTGGAAATAGATGATGTCCTTGCCGATGAAGTGGACCTGCTCCACCTTGGGGTCGGCGAGGTACTTGTCGAAGTCCTGCCCCTTCCTCGCCAAATAGTTCTTGAGCGAGGCGAGGTAACCGATGGGCGCGTCGAGCCAGACGTAGAAGTACTTGCCGGGCGCGCCGGGGATCTCGATGCCGAAATAGGGCGCGTCGCGCGTGATGTCCCAGTCGTTCAGCCCGCCCTCGAGCCACTCCATCACCTTGTTGGACACCTCGGGCTGCAGGCGCCCGTCCTGGGTCCAGGCGCGCAGGAACTCGACGCAGCGCGGGTCGGAGAGCTTGAAGAAGAAATGCTCGGACTTCCTCAGCACGGGCTTCGCCCCGGTCAGCGCCGAGTACGGCTCCTTCAGGTCCGTGGGCGCATAGACGGCCCCGCAGTTCTCGCACGAGTCGCCGTACTGGTCCTTTGCCGCGCACTTGGGGCACTCGCCCTTGATGTAGCGGTCCGGAAGGAACATCTTCTTCACCGGGTCGAAGAACTGCTCGATGGTCTTCGTCTCGATGAGGCCGGCGCCGCGCAGGCCTTCGAAGATCGCGCGGGCGAGCTCGACGTTCTCCTCCGAATGCGTCGAGTGGAAGTTGTCGAAGCTGATGCCGAAGCGCTGGTAGTCGCGCTTGTGGGTTTCGGCGACCTTGGCGATCAGCTCCTCGGGGGTCGTGCCCTCGGCCTCTGCCTTGAGCATGATCGGCGCGCCGTGGGTGTCGTCGGCGCAGACGAAGTTGACCTTGTGCCCCTGCAGCCGCTGGAAGCGCACCCAGATGTCCGCCTGGACGTACTCCATGATGTGGCCGATGTGGAACGGGCCATTGGCGTACGGAAGCGCGGTGGTGACGAAGAGCTTGCGGGGCATTTAGGAGGAATATCGGTGCGTTCCGATCATAGCAAATTGCTTTAAGATTCAAGGTTCGCTTCGCTTCCCTTGCCCTTTCGCATGCCCCCCAACGAGAAGGACGTCCTCGACGCGCTCTCCGAGCTCGTCGACCCCGTGACCGGCCGCAACTTCGTCGAGTCGAAATCGGTGAAGAACGTGAAGTTCGACGGCCCACGGGTTTCCCTGGACTTGGCCCTGGGTTATCCCGCGCGCGGCGTGCTGGAGAAGGTCCGCGCCCAGGTCTCCGAGCGCCTGCGCGCCATGCCCGGCGTCGAGCATGCCAGCGTCAACGTGTTCTCGAGGATCGTCCCGCACAGCGTGCAGCGCGGCGTGAAGCTCGTGCCCGGCATCAAGAACATCATCGCGGTCGCATCGGGCAAGGGCGGGGTCGGCAAGAGCACCACCGCGGTGAACCTGGCGCTCGCCCTCGCAGCCGAAGGCGCATCCGTCGGCATGCTGGATGCGGACATCTACGGCCCGTCGCAACCGCTCATGCTCGGCATCACGGGACGGCCGACCTCGCGCGACGGCAAGACCATGGAGCCCATGGAAGGCCACGGCGTGCAGGCGATGAGCGTGGGTTTCCTCATCGAGCAGGACACGCCGATGGTCTGGCGCGGGCCGATGGTGACCCAGGCGCTCGAGCAGCTCCTCACCGAGACGCGCTGGCGCGACCTCGACTACCTCGTTGTCGACCTGCCTCCCGGCACGGGCGACATCCAGCTCACCCTCGCGCAGAAGGTGCCGGTCACCGGCGCGGTGATCGTGACCACGCCGCAGGACATCGCCCTCATCGACGCGCGCAAGGGGCTCAAGATGTTCGAGAAGGTCGGCATTCCCATCCTGGGCGTGGTCGAGAACATGGCGATACACGTGTGCTCCAACTGCGGCCATGCCGAGCACATCTTCGGTGCCGGCGGCGGCGAGAAGATGTGCCGCGACTTCGACGTCGAGTTCCTGGGCGCGCTGCCGCTGGACATCCGCATCCGCGAGCAGGCCGATTCGGGCAAGCCCACGGTGGTCACCGACCCTGAGGGACCCATCGCCGCGATCTACCGCGACATCGCCCGCAAGGTGGCGGCGCGCATCGCGCGCCAGGCCGAGGATCGCTCGGGCGTCTTCCCGAAGATCGTGATCCAGAACAACTAGAACCGGCCGGGAGGGCCATGAGCATCAAGAGCGACAAGTGGATCCGCCGCATGGCGGGCGAGCACGGGATGATCGAGCCGTTCGAGGCGGGGCAGGTCCGCATCGTCGACGGTCGCAAGATCGTGTCTTATGGAACGTCCAGCTACGGCTACGACGTTCGATGCTCCCAGGAATTCAAGGTGTTCACGAATGTCTACTCGACCATCGTGGATCCGAAGAATTTCGATGAGAAGTCGTTCGTGGACATGAAGGGTGATATTTGCGTGATTCCGCCAAACTCGTTCGCGCTCGCCCGAACCGTCGAGTTCTTCCGGATTCCACGCAACGTTCTCGTGGTGGCGCTTGGAAAAAGTTCGTACGCGAGGTGCGGAATTGTGGTCAACGTAACCCCTTTGGAGCCCGAGTGGGAAGGCCACGTGACGCTCGAGTTCTCCAACACCACGCCGCTGCCCGCCAAGATCTACGCGAACGAAGGTGTCGCGCAGATGCTCTTCTTCGAGTCCGACGAGGTGTGCGAAACCTCGTACAAGGACCGCGGCGGCAAGTACCAGGGCCAGAAGGGCGTGACGCTGCCCAAGGTGTGACGGGGGTAACCTCCCACCCGGGAACAAAAGCGCTTTCCACGCGACAAAAAGTTGCGCGGGGCTTCGGCTTTTTGCCCTATACTTCGCGGCAATTTTTCCAGCGGAAGGAGGTCATCATGACAGGAGCGAGGAACTACTAGGCCGTGGTGCGGCCGGCCGCGTGCCGGCATGTGCACGCCTGTTTCCCATCCTTCATGCAGAGACCTCGATGCCCCGAACCGCGACGGTAAAGAAGCTTCGGCCCCAGCCGGAGTTCCCCCTCGATTCCCATCCCGAAGTCAGCCTCGACTTCACCCGCGTCAAGCAGTACCTGCAGAGGCATCCCTACCGCAAGCCCGTCCTGCTGGTGGATCTCGACATCGTGCGCGCCAAGACGCGGCGCTTCCGCACGGCGCTACCGCGCGTGCGCCCGCACTTCGCCGTCAAGGCCAATCCCGACCCCCGGGTGCTCAAGGTCCTGATCCAGGAAGGCGCCGGCTTCGAGATCGCCTCGATCGCGGAGCTGGACATCCTCATGAGCCTGGGCGTGCCGCCGGCCGAGGTCTTCTACTCCAACCCGATGAAATCGCGGCCCTACCTCGAATACGCGGCGTCCAGGGGCGTCGAGTGGTTCGTGGTCGACAGCGCCGAGGAGATCCGCAAGGTCCAGTCGGTCAAGGCCGACGCCAAGCTGTACCTGCGCATCGATGCGCCCAACATCGGCAGCGACTGGCCGCTCGCGGGCAAGTTCGGCGCCCACATGGGCGACGTGCCCGAGATGATCGACGCCGCGGTCGACTGCAAGGCCGACCTGGCGGGCGTGACCTTCCACGTGGGCTCCCAGTGCCTCAATCCCGAGAACTGGCGCGTCGGCATGGAGCGCGCCCGCAAGGTGTTCGCCTCGATGCGCGCCGTGGGCCTCCGGCCGCGCCTGCTCAACCTCGGCGGCGGTTATCCGGTGCGCCACGTGAAGCCGATTCCCTCGATCGAGACCATCGCCGACGTGATCAACAAGGAGCTGCGCCACTTCGGGCCCGAGGTGCAGGTGATCGCCGAGCCCGGCCGCTACCTGGTCTCCGACGCGGGCTATTTCATCTGCCGCGTGGTGGGCACAGCCACCCGCAACGACCAGCGCTGGATGTACTGGGATGCCGGCGTCTTCGGCGGGGTGATCGAGACGACCGAGGGCCTGCGCTACAACATATATACGGACCGCGACGGCGAGCCCGTGTCCTGGAACGTGGCCGGTCCCACGTGCGACTCGGTCGATGTCGTCATGCGCGAGGAGCTCTTCCCCGCGGACCTCCAGGAAGGCGACTTCATCTTCATCAAGAACGCCGGCGCCTATACCACCGCGTACGCGAGCAATTTCAACGGCTTCCCCCTGCCCGAGGTGGCCACGTTGGGAAGCTAGCGGTGGGCTTCGAACCGGCCCATGCGCAGTTCGAGGCACGTACCCGCGAGAGCTTCGCGCGCCAGGGGATCATGGGCCTGCTCGGCGCAAGCCTCGATGCGGTCGAGCCTGGGCGCGTGCAGATCTCCTTGCCGTTCCGCGCCGAGCTTTCGCAGCAGCACGGCTTCTTCCACGCCGGCGTGATCTCCACCATCGCCGATTCGGCCGGCGGCTACGCGGGCTTTACGCTTTTCCCCGCGGACGCAGGCGTGCTCACCGTGGAGTTCAAGGTGAACCTGCTCGCCGCCGCCGACGGCGAGCGCGCCATTGCCGCCGGCGAGGTGATCCGGGCCGGGCGGACGCTCACGGTCTGCCGCCTCGACGCTTGGGTGGAAAAGCAGGGCAAGCGCGTGCATTGCGCCACCGGAATGCAGACGCTCATGTGCCTCGTCGGGCGCGCCGGCGTCGCCGGCTGAGCCCGCCATGGCTCAGGACTTCTGGGCCTCGAGCGGTTACCGGCTGCTGCGGCGCGAGGAGACCGGGCTCGCCGCCACGGCGCAATGGCTCGGGACCTTTCTCGACCGCGACGAGCTGCGTCCTCCCGACGATGCCGGGCCGCGCGAGGCCGCGATGCATCGCCGACTGCGCGCGAACCCGCTGGCGGCAGTCTCTGCGGAAGCGCTGGCCGACATGGAAGACCCCGATGCGCGCGACAACTGGCGCGAGTTCCTGCGCTTTCGCGACCGCGTTCTCGAATTCCCCACCCTCGAGGCCTGCTACCTCGACCTCTTCCGCCGCAAGGAAGTCGACCTCGCGCCGCCTTTCGTGGATGCCCTGGTTCGCGCGATAGTCCGCGGCTTCCTCGAAGGCACGCAGGACGCCTGGCTGTGCCGCGCCGGCGAGCTTTTCTTCCGCCGCCAGCGCATCGCCACCGAAGGCGGCCGGGTGCTGGCCGCCGACGCGGCCACGCTGGAGGTTTTCAACGAGACCGGCGGGTTCGGCAACGTGGGACGGCTGCTGCGCCAGCAGAACACGCCGGTGCCCGAAGTGAAGATGGACGTGCTTTCCCACGAGAACGCGCCGCTCTATTTCATGCGCGACGAGCTGCATGGCTTCGTCCTCGACATCACCGCCGGGGGAGAGGGGGCGGCGGCGCTCGCCCGGGTGCTGGAGCGCTGGATGGCCCACATGGCGGGGGTGGCCGTCACGATCGAGCCGCTCGCGCGCATCGATGATGAGCGCTGGCGCTGGCACGTGGGCCTGGATGTCGATTCGACGGCGCTGCTGAATGCGCTGTATCGCGGCGAGGAGGTCGCACCCACGGAGCTCGAGCGCATGGCGCTGCTCTTTCGCATGCGCGCGCAGGAGCCGGTCATGCCGCAGCTCGGCGACCGCCCGGTCTACCTGGGCCTCGCTTGCCGCCCGGACCGCACGCTCAAGCTCAAGCCGCAGAACCTCCTCGCCAACCTTCCGCTCGCCCTTGCGGGCTGAAGGGCAGCCCGCGGCCCCCGGGGGGCGCCTTTCACCGCGGGGTAAAATCGGACATCCCACAGGAGCCGCAGAATGACATCGATGCAGAGCACGGGCACTTTCATGCTGAGCAAGGAGATCGAATTGCTCATGGCCGAGCGCGCGAAGCTGCTGCGCGTGGCGGGCGCCGCGGCGCAGTTCGTCGCGGTCATGGAGAGCCGCAACCTTCCCGAGACGGTCGCGACCGAGGCCGAGATCCTCGCCGAAAGCGTGAACGCGCTGCCCGAGGACACCCTCAAGGACGCGCTCGTCTCCATCTCCACCACGACCGCCGAATAGCGGAGGCAGCCATGGACCAGGACCGTTTCAACATGAGCATCCGCAAGTTCCTCAAGCACGTGGGCGTGCATTCGCAGCGCGAGATCGAGGCGGCGGTGACCAAGGCCATCGAGACGGGCCGGCTGAAGGGCAACGAGAAGCTGCCCGCGACCATGACGCTTCGCGTAGCCGGCGTGGACCTCGAAGTCACGTTCAAGGACGACGTGGAGCTCGAATGAACGACGTCTCGGCGCCGGCCGCAGTCACCTACGCGGATGTGCAGGCGGCAGCCGCGCGCCTGGAAGGGGTGGCGCACCGCACTCCGGTCGCCACTTCGCGCACCTTCGACGAACGCGCCGGCTGCTCGGCTTTCTTCAAGTGCGAGAACCTGCAGCGCATGGGAGCGTTCAAGTTCCGCGGGGCATACAACGCGCTCGCGGTGCTGTCGCCCGCGGAGAAGAAGCGGGGCGTCGTGGCATTTTCCTCCGGCAACCACGCCCAGGCCGTGGCTCTCGCCGGTCGGCTGCTGGGCGTACCCGCCACCATCGTCATGCCCGCGGATGCGCCCACGGTGAAGGTGGCGGCCACTCGCGGCTATGGCGCCGAAGTGGTGCTGTACGACCGCGCCAAGGGCGAGGACCGCGCGCAGGTCGCGGCCCGCATCGCCGCCGAGAAGGGCGCAGTCGTCATTCCGCCGTTCGACCATCCTGCCGTGGTCGCCGGCCAGGGAACCGCGGCCAAGGAGCTGGTCGAGCAAGCCGGTGCGCTCGACTACCTCTTCGTCTGCACGGGGGGCGCCGGCTTGCTTTCCGGCTGTGCCATCGCGGCCGGCCACCTGTCGCCGGGCATCAAGGTCATCGGCGTCGAGCCGGCCGCCGGCGACGACGCGGCGCGGTCCTTCCGCAGCAAGAGCCTCGTCACCATCGACGTGCCACAGACGATCGCCGACGGGGCGCGCACGCAGTCCCTCGGCACGATCACCTTCCCCCTCGTGCTGCGCCACGTCCACGACATCGTCACCGTCACCGACGAGCAGGTCGTCGATGCCATGCGCTTCCTGTGGGAGCGGATGAAGCTCGTGGTGGAGCCTACCGGCGCGCTCGCGACCGCCGCGGTGCTGGGCGGCACGCCGGATGTGCGCGGCAGGCGCGTGGGCATCATTTTGTCCGGCGGCAACGTCGACCTGAAGGCGATGGCGACGCTCTTCGCTTGAGCGCGCTGCCGCACCTCGGTGCGGCAGTTCGCCGGCGCGGCAACGCCGCGATGCGCGGCGCGGGACGCGCGCTCCTGCGCCTGCTGGGCTGGCGCATCGAAGGCGAGCTTCCCGACCTTCCCAAGTTCGTCATCGCAGTCGGCCCGCACACTTCCAACTGGGATTTCATCGTGGGCGCGGCAGCGATGTTCGCGCTCGACTTGCGGCTAGCCTTCCTGGGCAAGCACACCTTGTTCCGTGGCCCGCTCGGGCCCTTGATGCGATGGATGGGCGGCATTCCCGTGGATCGCTCGAGCGCCCACGGATTGGTGGGCGAGGCGGTCGCGGCTTTCGGGCAGGTCGACCGCCGGATACTGGCGATCGCCCCGGAGGGCACGAGGCGCCGTGTGGGGCGCATGCGCTCCGGCTTCCTGCATATTGCCCGTGGTGCCGGCGTGCCCGTGGTGCTGGCGGCGCTGGACTACGGTGCGCGCGCCGTGCGCCTGGGCCCTTGCCTGGTTCCCGCGGAGGACACGCAAGGGGAGCTCGCGCGCGTCGAGGCGTTTTTCGCTGCCGTGAAGGGAAGGCATCCACGCTGAGCCGGAGGCACGAGCTAAAACGCCGGCGCGAGCGCCGGCGTTTTTTTCGTACGAGCCTCGCTCGTCAGTCGGCGAACTTGCCCGCCTTCTCGATGATCGGCTTCCACTTGGCGATCTCGGCCTTGAGGTGCGCCTGCAACGCCTCCGGCGTCTGCTTGTCCTTCGGGAACGTGACCGCGCCCAGCTCGGTGTATTTCTGCTTCACCGTCGGATCCGCGAGCGCGTCCTGCAGCGCCTTCACCAGCTTGTCGATCACGGGCTTGGGCGTGCCCTTCGGCGCGTAGAGGCCATGCCAGATGCCGACCCCGCCGCCCTTGATGCCCGCCTCCTGCAGCGTCGGCACGTCCGGCAGCGACGGGATGCGCGCGCTGGAGGTGATGCCATAGGCCTTCACCTTGCCGCCCTTGATCTGGCCCGTCGTGCTGGTGGTCTGGTCGCACATGAAGTCCACCTGGCCGCCGACGAGGTCGTTCATCGCCGGTCCCGTGCCCTTATACGGCACGGTGAGCACGTCGGTGCCGATGGCGCTCATGAAGAGCAGCCCGCACAGGTGCGAGGCGGCCCCGATGCCGGCATTGGCATAGCTGATCTTGTCCTTGTTGGCCTTGATGTACGCGACCAGCTCCTTCATGTCCTTCGGCGGCAGGCCGGGCTTGCCGATGATCGTCATCGGCACCTCGTTGATGAGGCCGATGTACTCGAAGTCGGCGAGCGGGTTGAACCGCAGCTGCCGGTAGAGCGTCGGCGTGGTCGCCATGCCGATGTGGTGGATGAGGATGGTGTAGCCGTCGGGCTTGGCGTTCTTCACCTGCTCGGGGCCGATGAGGCCGCCCGCGCTGGGCTTGTTCTCGACCACGACCGTCTGGCCAAGGGGCTTGGTCATGGCTTGCGCGAGCACGCGCGCGACCGTGTCGGTCGGGCCGCCGGCGGCGTAGGGCACGACCATGTTGATCGTGCGGGTGGGATAGTCCTGGGCCCAGGCCGAGGCGCAGGCGGCGGCCGCGAGGCCGATCAGCAGCTTCTTGAACATTCGATTCTCCTGGTGGCGAAACTGGGGTGAGGCGGCATGCAACCCACAATTATAATCAGGCGCCGAAAGCAAGTTCCCGACCATGAGCCTCGCAGCCCTCCTCGCCAGCATGCTTGCCCAGTACGCCTACCCGGCGCGCGGGCGGCTGCCCTTGCTGGCGCTCTACGGGCGGTTGTGCCTGTCCACCGCCAAGCGCCTCAATTCGGGAGATCGCAACTCCGGCATCCTCGCGTGGTTCGTGCTGATGGCCGCCGTCCTCGTGCCGCTTGCCCTGGTGTCGGCGGCCTTGGGCGCCATGCACGCGTTCCTCGTGTGGCTGCTGGAAGTCGCTTTCCTGTATGCCACGCTGCGCTTCCTCGCTACGACCGGAAGCCTTTCGGGGATCGAGAAGGCATTGCGCGAGGGCGATGTGTCGGCCGCGGCCAACTTGCTGGGGCAGTGGCGCGGGGAGCCGGTCGAAGGCGAGGACGCCGGCGCCATCGCAAGGCTTTCGGCCGAGCAGGCCCTGCGCGAGGCGCACCACGGCACCTTCGGCCCGCTCTTCTGGTACCTCGTCCTGCCCGGCCCGCTCGGGCTCGTCGCCTATCCCCTGGCGCTTCGCGCCGCGCAAAGCTGGGAGCACCTCGTCGATCCCGAGGACCGCGATTTCGGCTGGTTCGCGGCGCGGGCCTTCCACTTGATCGACTGGATCCCGCAGCGCCTGACCGCCTTCGCCTTCGCGGTCGTGGGCAACTTCGAGGACGCGCTTTTCTGCTGGAGATCGCAAGCTGCCGGTTGGGTTCGCCCTGAGGAAGGCATCGTGCTGGCGAGCGGCGCGGGAGCTCTCGGCGTGCGCCTGGGCGAGCCCGTACCCACAGCCGAAGGACTCTCGCCCCGACCTGCGCTGGGCCAGGGAGAGCTTGCCGGCGAAGACGCCCTCGCGAGCCTGGGCGGGCTGCTGTGGCGAGCGCTGGTGCTGTGGTTGCTGGCCTTCCTGCTCGCCGCGGCCCTGCAGGCGACCTGACGCGCTCTGGCAGCAGGACCTTTCCGGTACACTCCGCTGCAATTCGAGGGGCCCGACCGCGGCCCAAACCAGGAGGATTTCCCATGCTCGTGAAGACCCGCGTCCGCCTCGCGCTCGCCGCGGCGGCAGTGGCGCTCGCCGCGCCCGCGTTCGCCGTCGATTCGGTGAAGATGATGATTCCCGCCAATCCCGGCGGAGGCTGGGACAGCACCGGCCGAGAGCTCGGCAAGGCGATGATCGCCTCGGGCGCAGTGAAGAACGTGCAGTACGACAACAAGGGGGGCGCCGCCGGCACCATCGGCCTTGCGCAATTCGTGAACTCGTCGAAGGGCGACCCCGGGGCCCTGCTCATGGGCGGCATGGTGATGGTGGGCGGCATCATCCAGAACAAGTCCGCGGTGAACCTTTCCCAGGTCACGCCGGTCGCGCGCCTCACCTCGGAATGGGAAGTGATCGTCGTTCCCGCCAACGGGCCGAAAACGCTCAAGGAGCTGCTCGACAAGTTCAAGGCGAACCCCGGCAGCGTCTCCTGGGGCGGCGGCAGCGCGGGCGGCACGGACCACATCCTCGCCGGCATGATCGCCAAGGCGATCGGCGTCGAGCCCGCCAAGGTGAACTACGTGCCCTTCAAGGGCGGCGGCGAAGCGGTGTCGGCCATCATCGGCGGGCACGTCACCGCCGGCGTCTCGGGCCTCTCGGAATTCGCGCAACACATCAAGGCGGGCAAGATGCGCGCCCTCGCCGTGTCTTCTCCCAAGGCGATCGATGGCATCCCCTCGCTCAAGGAGCAGGGCGTGGACGTGGAGCTTTCCAACTGGCGCGGCATCTTCGCCGCGCCCGGCATCAGCAAGGCGCAGCGCGACGAGCTGGTGAAGGCGGTCGAGAAGGCGGTGAAGAGCCCCTCGTGGCAGGAATCGCTCAAGAAGCAGGACTGGACCGACTTCTTCCTCGCGGGCGACGCCTACGGCAAGTACGTGGAAGACGAGAACAAGCGGCTGGGAGAGATCCTGGGCCAGCTTTCGCTCGGCAAGAAATAACGGTCCCGTGCAGCCCTCTCTGCCGCCGGGGAGGGCTGCGAACGTGCGACGCAGGGCGCGTCGCGGGGACAGCCGATGATGAAAGGGCACTTGTGGGTCGCGGCCGCCCTTTTCTGCCTGGGCGGCCTCATCTACTGGGGCTCCTATGAGCTGCCGACCGGCGGCGGCTACGCGCAGGTGGGCCCCGGCGTCGTGCCGCGCATCGTCGCCGGGTTCATGTTGCTCGTGGGCGCGCTGCTGCTTCGCGAGGCGTTCACGGGCGGCTTCCGCGGCCTCGACGAAGCCGAGGAGCGTGGGCGCGGCATGGACTGGGCCGCTTTCGCGTGGATCGGAGCGGGGCTCGTCGCTTACGGCCTGCTCATCGAACGCCTCGGATTCGTGCTTTCCTCTGCAGTACTGTTCGCGATGGTCGCGCGCGGCATGGCGAGCCGGCGCTGGGCCCTCAACCTCGCCATCGGCCTCGTCCTGGCGATTGCGATCTTCGCCATCTTCAATTACGGCCTGGGCCTCACGCTCCCCGCGGGCGTGCTGAAGCCCCTGCTCGCCTAGCCATGGACGCCTGGGCGCAACTGATGCAGGGCTTCCAGGTGGCCCTCTCGCTGCAGAACCTGCTGTGGTGCCTGGTGGGTTGCATGCTCGGTACCGCGGTAGGGGTGCTGCCCGGAGTGGGCCCGGCGGTGACCGTAGCGCTGCTGTTGCCCATCACGACCAAGGTCGATGCGAGCGGCGCGCTCATCATGTTCGCGGGCATCTACTACGGCGCGATGTATGGCGGCTCGACCACCTCGATCCTGCTGAAGACTCCCGGCGAGAGCGCCACCATCGTGACGGCGATGGAGGGCAACGAGATGGCCAAGCGCGGCCGCGCCGGGCCGGCGCTCGCGACCGCCGCCATCGGGTCGTTCGTCGCCGGCACGCTCGCCACCGTGGGCCTCACCTTCCTGTCGCCCCTCGTGGTCCAGCTGGGGCTCAAGTTCGGGCCGCCGGAATTCTTCGCCCTGATGGTGCTGGCCTTCACGACGGTGTCGGCGGTGCTCGGTTCCTCGACGCTGCGCGGGCTGGCGAGCCTTTCGCTGGGCCTCGCCATCGGGCTCGTCGGCATCGACAACCAGACCGGGCAGGCGCGCTTCGCCTTCGGCACCCCGCAGCTGCTCGACGGCATCGAGGTGGTGACCGTCGCGGTCGGCCTCTTCGCCGTCGGCGAGACGCTCTATTTCGCTTCCAAGCTGCGTGCGACCGAGGAGCGGGTCGAGGCGATCCGTGGCTCGATCTGGATGCGCGTGGACGACTGGCGGCGCTCGATCGGGCCGTGGATCCGCGGCACGTTCATCGGCTTTCCCTTCGGCACCATTCCCGCCGGCGGGGCCGAGATCCCGACTTTCCTCTCCTATGCCGTGGAGAAGAAGCTTTCGAAGCACCCCGATGAATTCGGCCAGGGCGCCATCGAAGGCGTGGCCGGGCCCGAGGCGGCGAACAATGCCGCCTCCACCGGGACGATGGTGCCGCTGCTCACCCTGGGGCTTCCCACCTCGGCCACGGCGGCGATCCTGCTCTCGGCGTTCCAGCAATACGGGCTGCAACCGGGGCCGCTGCTCTTCGAGGCGAATGCGGCGCTCGTCTGGGGCCTCATCGCGAGCTTCTATGTCGGAAACGTGATGCTGCTGGTGCTCAACCTGCCGCTGGTCGGCCTGTGGGTGAAGCTGCTGCGCATACCGCGGCCGCAGCTCTACGCGGGGATTTTGGTGTTCGCGACGATGGGCGTGTACGGCATGCGCCAGTCCGCTTTCGACGTGTTCCTCCTGTACGCCATAGGGCTTCTCGGCTTCGTCATGACGCGCTACGGCTTTCCTGCGGGGCCGGTGATCGTCGGCATGATCCTGGGACCGCTTGCCGAGGAGCAGCTGCGGCGCTCGCTCGCGATCAGCGAGGGCAGCTGGAGCGTCTTCGCCACGCGGCCGATATCGGCGGGCCTGCTCGCCGTGACCGCCATCGTCCTGTTGCTGCCTTTGGTCCTGCGCGCCCTGCGCAGGCGAACCTCGAAAGCATGATGGAACAACGCTTCGACCGCTTCTACCGCTACGACGAGCTCACCCGCATCCTGCAAGGCTTCGCCGAGCGCGCGCCCCATCTCTTTGCCGTCGAGTCGATCGGCAGGAGCCACGAGGGCCGCGACATCTGGCTGGTCACCGCAACCCAAGCCGCGACAGGCGCCGCGCGCGACAAGCCCGCTTTCTGGATCGACGGCAACATCCACGCGGCCGAGCTCACCGCATCCACCGCGTGCCTGCATTACCTGCACGCGCTCGAGCGCGGCTACGGCCGGGACGGGCAGGTGACGCGGCTCCTCGACTCGCGCGCGCTCTACGTATGCCCGCGCATCAACCCCGACGGCGCCGAATGGGCGCTCGCCGACAAGCCGAAGTACATCCGCTCCTCGACACGCCCCTATCCGTTCGACGAGGATCCGGTCGATGGGCTCAATGTCGAGGACGTGGACGGCGACGGGCGCATCCTTTCCATGCGCATCGCCGATCCCAACGGCGGCTGGAAGGAGCACCCGGAGGATGCGCGCCTCATGATTCCGCGCGACCCGGTGGAATCGGGCGGGAATTACTGGCGCATCGTCCCCGAGGGAACGCTCTTGGCCTACGACGGGATCGAGATCCGCCTCAATCGCGACAAGCAGGGCCTGGACCTCAACCGCAATTTCCCCTCGGGATGGCGCCAGGAGTTCCAGCAGCAGGGCGCCGGGCCCTATCCCACGTCGGAGCCCGAGGTGCGCGCGGTGGTGGATTTCATCGTGAAGCATCCCAATATCGGTGCCGGCGTGAGCTTCCACACGCATAGCGGCGTGATCCTGCGGCCGTTCTCCACCGAGCCGGACGACAACATGCACGCCGAGGACCTGTGGCTCTACAAGGCCTTCGGCAAGAAGAGCACCGAGCTCACCGGCTACAGGAACATCTCGATCTTCCACGACTTCAAGTACCACCCGAAGCAGGTGATCACCGGCGGCTTCGACTGGATCTACGAGCACCTGGGACAATTCTTCTGGACGGTGGAGATCTGGGCGCCGGCCAAGGAAGCGGGCATCGAGGACTACCACTTCATCGACTGGTACCGCGAGCATCCGCCCGAGGACGACCTGAAGCTGCTTCGCTGGAGCGACCGCGAGCTCGACGGCACGGGCTACGTCACGTGGTATCCGTTCGAGCATCCACAGCTGGGCAGCGTGGAGCTGGGCGGATGGAACAAGCTGGGCGTCTTCCGCAACCCGCCTGCGAAGTACCTCGAGCGGGAGGTGAAGCGTTTTCCCGGATGGCTCACCTGGCAGGCGCTCACGTTGCCGAAGCTCGAGCTGCTGCGCACGGACGTGACACGGTTGGGCGAGGACTCCTGGTGCGTGCGGATCGCCGTTCACAACACCGGATACCTGCCCGCTTACGTCACGAAGCGCGCACTCGAGCGCAAGGTCGTGCGCGGGGTCGTCTACGAGATCGCCCTGCCCCCGGGCGCGAAGCTCGCCGGCGGCAAGGCGCGCGTGGAAGGCGGCCATCTCGAGGGGCGTGCCAGCAAGCCCTCCCTGCAAGCGTTCCTGCCCAACCCCGAGCTCACCGGCGATCGCGGGCAGTGCGAATGGACCGTTCGGGCCACGCCCGGCAGCGTTGTAACGCTCACCGCACGGCACGACCGCGCCGGCAAGGTGTCCACCGAAGTGACCCTGGCGTAGCCCGCGCCGCTCCGGCGCAACTCGCGTGCTACGCTGTTTTTTCTCCGTCGCCACGGAGGTTTCATGGCCGTCACCCGTCCCGCCGCCGTCTCCGGCATGTTCTATCCGGGGGAGCCTTCGGCGCTCGCCGCCGAGGTGGCCTCCTACCTGGCAGATGTGACGACGAGCGCCCCTGCGACACCGCCGAAGGCCATCATCGCCCCGCATGCGGGGTACATCTACTCGGGCGCGATCGCGGCATCTATCTATGCGCGGCTGCGTCCGCTGCAGGGCTCGGTGAGGCGCGTGGTACTGGCCGGGCCGGCGCATCGAGTCTTGGTGCGTGGCGCGGCGGTGACCTCCGCGTCCGCGTTCGATACGCCGCTGGGGCCGGTGGCGGTCGACGTGGAGGCCACGGCGCTGCTGCGCGAGCTGCCTTTCGTCGAGGTGAGCGATGCGGCGCACGCCCGAGAGCACTCGCTCGAGGTGCACCTTCCATTCCTGCAATCGGTGCTCGGCGAATTCCGGCTCGCTCCCGTGGTCGTCGGCGATGCCACACCCGATCAGGTAGCGTCTATCTACGACCTTCTCTGGGGCGGCGACGAGACGCTCATCGTCGTGAGCTCGGACATGTCGCATTACCTGAGATACGACGAGGCGCGGCTGCGCGATGGCCGCACCGCCCGGGCCATCCTCGACTTGCGCGACGAGCTCGAGCCCGAGGAAGCGTGCGGAGCCGCCCCGATCAACGGCCTGCTGCGCGTCGCGCGCCGCCGCGGGCTACGCCCCGAACAGGTGGACCTGCGCAACTCCGGCGACACCGCGGGCGATCGCGATCGCGTCGTGGGCTACGGCGCCTTCGCCTTCCATGCGCCCGTCGCAGGTGCGTGAGTCCGACCGGGGCACGGTGCTCCTCGCCATCGCGAGGGAGGCGATACACGTCCCCGGACCCTTCGTCGCCCCGGCCGCGCTGCCGTGGCTGCTCGCGCCGGGTGCGAGCTTCGTGACGCTCAAGCTCGACGGCGAGCTGCGCGGCTGCATCGGCTCCATCGAGCCGCGGCGCGCGCTCGGCGAGGACGTTGCCGAAAACGCGCGTGCCGCAGCCTATCGCGATCCGCGTTTCCCGCCGGTGGACGAGGCGCAGAGACCGCGACTGGGAATCGAGGTCTCGGTGTTGTCGGCGCGCGAGCCGCTCGGCGCGTTGAACGAGAGCGAAGCGCTCGATCTCCTTCGGCCCGGCATCGATGGCGTCTACCTCCAATTCGGGGGGGCTTCCTCGACCTTCCTGCCCCAGGTCTGGGAGAGCCTGCCGGATCCGGCGACCTTCCTTGCCGAGCTCAAGCGCAAGGCGGGGCTGCCGGGCACGTTCTGGCATCCCGAGCTGCGGTTATCGCGCTATACCGTGGAGAAGTTCGCCTGAGCACTCATCCCGACGAAGATTTCGACGAGCCGCTGCACCCGGGGCGCTGGTGGCATCGCCTGGACGATGGGCGCATCCAATGCGATCTCTGCCCGCGCTTCTGCAAGCTGCACGAGGGGCAGCGCGGCGCCTGCTTCGTGCGCGCGCGCAAGGGCGACGCGATGGTGCTCACGACGTATGGGCGCTCGTCGGGGTTCTGCGTGGATCCGATCGAGAAGAAGCCGCTCAACCATTTCCTGCCGGGAAGCGCAGTGCTTTCGTTCGGTACTGCCGGATGCAATCTTGCCTGCAAGTATTGCCAAAACCATGACATTTCAAAGGCGCGCGACATGGACCGACTCATGGACCAGGCGAGTCCCGGGGCGATCGCGCGCGCCGCGGTGGAGTCGGGCTCGAAGAGCGTTGCCTTTACCTATAACGATCCGGTGATTTTCGCCGAGTACGCGATGGACACCGCGGATGCGTGTCGCGCCGCGGGCGTCTTCAATGTGGCGGTAACAGCCGGCTACATCACGTCGGCTGCGCGCGAGGCGTTCTACGCCAAGATGGACGCGGCCAACGTGGACCTCAAGGGCTTCACCGACGAGTTCTACGTGAAGCTCACGGGCGCGCGCCTGGCGCCGGTGCTCGATACGTTGGTGTTCTTGAAGCGCGAGACGCAGGTGTGGTTCGAGATCACCACGCTGCTCATACCGACGAAGAACGATTCCGACGCCGAGCTGCGCGGGCTCTCGAAATGGGTTTACCGCGAGCTGGGGCCCGACGTGCCGCTGCACTTCACCGCGTTCCATCCGGATTTCAAGATGACCGACCTGCCACCCACGCCCCCTGCGACCCTCACGCGCGCGCGCCGGATCGCCATGGACGAGGGGCTGCATTACGTCTATACGGGCAATGTGCACGATCGCGACGGCGGCACCACTTCTTGTCCCAAGTGTCGCGCTGCGCTCATCGTGCGCGATTGGTACCGGATCGAAAGCTACCGGCTCACCGATGAGGGGCGCTGCGCCGATTGCGGAACCGCGATTCCAGGGCGCTTCGGGAAATTCGATGCGAAGCGCCAGTGGGGGAGGAAGCGCATTCCGGTAGCCATCGGGCGATAGAACCGGAAACCCGGGACGGACCTGGAATTCGGGCTTCGCTACTCCAGGCGCAATTCCAGGTCCGTCCCGGGTTTCGGGTTCACCGCGACCACTCCGGATGCTGCTCGTGCAGGTCGCGGTGCTGCTCGATGAGCACCTGGTAGAAGGACAGGCGGTCTCGGCCGATCTCGCCGCGCTTCGAGGCCTCGATCACCTCGCAGCCGGGCTCGTTCAGGTGGGCGCAGTCGTTGAACTTGCAGCGGCCGAGGAAGGGCCGGAACTCCCGCATCGCCTCGCCGATCTGGTCCTCGGTCAGGTGGAAGAGCCCGAAGGACTGGAAGCCTGGGGTGTCGATGATTGCGGTGTCGCGGTCAAGGCGGTAGAAGCGCGAGAACGTGGTGGTGTGCGCGCCCGAATCGCGTGAGGCGGTGAGCTCGCCCACGCGGGCCACGTCGGAGAGCACCAGCGCGTTGACCGTCCGGGACTTTCCCATGCCGCTTTGTCCCACCAGCAGCGTGACCTTCTTTTCCAGGAAGGGCAGCAGCGGCGACACATCGAACTTGGCCGACATGCCGATCACGTTATAGCCGATCTTCTCGTAAGCCTCGAGCGCCTTGCGCGCGGCCTCCTGCTCGGGAAGGTCGATCTTGTTGAGCGCGATGACCACCGGCAGCCGTGCGGCCTCGCAGGCCACGAGGCTCAGGTTCAGGAACGCCTCGCTGAACGGCGGCTTGGGCGCCAGCAGGATGACCACCTGGTCCACATTGGCCGCGAGCATCTTCTCGCGCCACTGGTCGGAGCGATAGAGCAGGTTGCGCCGCGTGCCGATGCGCTCGATGGAGCCCTGGGCCGATCCCGTGAGGCGCACCTCGACGAAGTCGCCGCAGGTCGCGTCCTGGCGCTTGCCCTTGCGGGAGCAGACCACCTGGCGGCGATCGGCGAACTCGACCAGGAACTCGCGGCCGAAGTCCGCCACGACCCGTCCCTCGACCACGACCTGCTGTTCCTTCTCGCGGCGCGTCGTCATCCTGTCAGGGGATCGCCACGCCTAGATTTCGAAGAGGGCGTCGAGCTTGGCCGCGCAGATGAAGTCGTTCTCCGACAGACCGTCGATGGCGTGCGTCACGTACGACACGCGGCACTGGTTGTAGCCCACGAGCATGTCGGGGTGGTGGTCCTCGCGGTGCGAGATCCACGCCGCGGCGTTCACGAAGGCCATCGTCTCGAAGTAGTTCTTGAAACGGTACGTCTTGGCGATCTCCTTGCCCTCGAGGGCCCAGCCGTCGAGGCCCTTCAGCATCGGGCGCACCTGCTCGGGGGTGAGCGGCGCCACCCCGCCCTCGCAGGGCTTGCACTTCTTGCGCGCGAGCTCGTTCATCGTGGCGATGTCTTCAAAGGGTGGACGGCGCGGCGGGCGCGCGCTTGAGGTGATCGATTCGCAGCGCCGCCGGGGGATGCGAATCATACACCAGCGAATGCAGCGGATCGGGCGTGAGCGTCGAGGCGTTGTCGCGATAGAGCTTTGCGAGCGCGCTGGTGAGGCTTTCGGCCGAGGCGTGCTGCGCGGCGAAGGCGTCGGCCTCGAATTCCTGGCGCCGGGCGATCAGGCTCGCGAGCGGTTGGAAGGGGAACGTGAAGACGGGCAGGACCAGGGCGAAGCCCGCCAGCAGCGCGCCGATCCGCGGCTGCGGCAGCCCGAGGGCCTGGTGGAAGGCCGGCTCTGCATAAAGCGCGCCCAGCACGGCGAGGAAGAGCAGCGCGAGCGCGAAACGCACCGCGAGCAGGCGTGGGATGTGGCCACGGGCGAAGTGGCCCAGCTCGTGCGCGAGGACCGCCTCGATCTCCTCGGGCGTGAGGCGCTCGATCAGGGTGTCGAAGAAGACGATGCGCTTGGTGCGCCCGAAGCCGCTGAAATACGCGTTGCCGTGGCTCGAGCGCTTCGACCCATCCATCACGTACAGGCCCGAGGCGGTGAAGCCGCAGCGCGCGAGCAGCGCCTCGATGCGGCGGCGCAACTCGCGGTCGTCGAGCGGCGTGAAGCGGTTGAAGAGGGGCGCGATCCAGCGCGGGAACGCGATCACCAGCGCGACGGTGAAGGCGATCCACGCGAGCCAGGTATAGAACCACCACAGCGGCCCGGCGCTGCGCACCAGCCAGAAGATGGCGAGCAGCAGCGGCGTGCCGATGGCGGCGGCAAGGGCGAGGCCCTTGGCGAAGTCGAGGGCGAAGAGCCGCGGCGTGGTGCGGTTGAAACCGAAGCGCTCCTCGATCACGAAGGTGCGCCAGAGGTCGAAGGGAAGCGTAGCCAGCGTGCTCGCGGCGAGCACGCCGAAGACCGTCGCCAGGTCCCGGGTGTAGCCGTCGCCGAAGGTACGCGCCGACCATGCGTCGATCGCGGCGAGGCCGCCTCCCAGCGTGAGCGCCAAAAGGACGATCCCGTCGACGATCAGGGTCTCGACCAGGCCCACGCGCTGCTTGGCGAGCGTGTAATCGGCGGCCTTGCGGTGCGCTTCCGGCGGGATGAACGCCGCGAAATCGGCCGGCACCGCGTCGCGATGCCTCGCGACATGCCGCGCCTGGCGCGCCCCCAGCCACGTGCGCCACGCGAGCGCGGCGACGACGAAGAAAGCGAAGACGAAGGCGAAGGTCGGCGCGCTCATGCGGCGGTATGATGCGGTTCCGTTTCGAGGATTCTATGGCACAGGACAAGACGCCCCTGGTGTGGGTAGACATGGAGATGTCGGGGCTCGTTCCCGACCGCGATCGCATCCTCGAGGTCGCGCTCGTCGTGACGGACTCCGAGCTCAATACCATCGCCGAGGCGCCGGTGTACGTGATCCACCAGCCTGACGAGGTGCTCGAGGCGATGGACTCCTGGAACAAGTCCACGCACGGCAAGTCCGGGCTCATCGACAAGGTTCGCGCCTCGACGTTCACCGAGGCCGAGGTGGAAGGACGGATCCTCGAGTTCCTGAAGCCCCTGGTGGGCGAGCGCCTCGCGCCCCTCGCGGGCAACACCGTGCACCAGGACCGCCGCTTCATGGCGCGCTACATGCCGGCGTTCGACGCCTACCTGCACTACCGCATCGTGGATGTCTCCACGCTGAAGGAGCTCGCCAGGCGCTGGCACCCGGAGGTACTGGCAGGCGTCGCAAAGGAAGGCCGGCACGAAGCGCTCGCCGACGTCTACGAATCGATCGAGGAGCTGCGCCATTACCGCCGCGCCTTCCTCGTTCCGGCGCCGGCCGCTCCCGTAGCCTAGTCGCGCGCCCAGTCGCGCGAGCGTTCCACCGCGCGCTTCCATTCGCCCAGCCGCTCCGCTGCGAGCGCGCGCGATATCGTCGGCTCGAAAACGCGCTCGCGCGACCACATCGCGGCGATCTGCGCTTCGTCGCGCCAGAAGCCGGTGGCGAGGCCGGCCAAGTATGCCGCGCCGAGCGCCGTGGTCTCGGTGATCCGCGGGCGCACCACCGGCACGCCGAGCAGGTCGGCCTGGACCTGCATCAGCAGCGCCGAGGCGCTCGCCCCCCCATCGACGCGCAGCTCCGTGAGGGCGATGCCGCTGTCGGCGCTCATCGCCTCGATCAGCTCCGCGCTCTGGAAGGCGATGGCCTCGAGCGTGGCGCGCGCCAGGTGCGCCTTCGTGGTCCCGCGAGTAAGCCCCACGATCGTGCCGCGCGCGCGCGAATCCCAGTAGGGTGCCCCCAGGCCGGAAAGGGCGGGGACGAAGAACACGCCGGAGGCATCCGGCACGCTGCCCGCGAGGGCATCCATCTCCGAGGCGTGCGCGACGAGGCCCAGGCCGTCGCGCAGCCACTGGATCGCGGCCCCCGCTATGAACACGCTGCCCTCCAGCGCATAACGCGTCTGCGAGCCCCGGCGCAAGGCCACCGTGGCGAGCAGGCGATGGGTCGAGCGCGCGGCGCCCTCTCCGGTGTTCATCAGCAGGAAGCAGCCGGTGCCATAGGTGTTCTTCGCCATCCCCGGATGGTGGCAGGCCTGTCCGAAGAGCGCCGCCTGCTGGTCGCCCGCGATGCCGGCGAGCGCGATGCCATCGGGCAGGCCCTCGCATCGGGTGCGCGCTACCTCCCCGCACGAATCGACCACGCGGGGCAGCACCGCGCGCGGCACGCGCAGCAATTCCAGCAGCTCGTCGTCCCAATCGCCGCGGTGGATGTCGTAGAGCAGGGTGCGCGAAGCGTTGGTCGCATCGGTCACGTGTTCGCGGCCTCCCGACAGCTGCCACACGAGCCAAGAGTCGATGGTCCCGAACGCGAGCTCGCCACGCTGCGCGCGCTCGCGGGCCCCGGCGACGTTGTCCAGCAGCCACTCGAGCTTGGTCCCGGCGAAGTAGGCGTCGAGCAAGAGCCCGGTGCGGCTGGCGAAGAGCGGTTCGTGGCCCGCCTGTCGCAGAGCGTCACATCGCGACGCGGTGCGTCGGTCCTGCCACACGATCGCGTTGGCTACGGGCTGGCCGGTGGCTCGGTCCCAGAGTACCGTGGTCTCGCGCTGGTTGGTGATGCCGATGGCCGCCACGTCCGCCGCGCCCAGCCCGGCGCCGGCGAGCGCCTGCGACGCGACATCGCGCTGGGTGCGCCAGATTTCGAGGGCGTCGTGCTCCACCCAGCCCGGGCGGGGGAATATCTGGCGGAATTCTTGCTGTGCAACGCGCAGGATCCGCCCATCGGGTCCGAAGGCGATGGCGCGCGAGCTGGTCGTGCCCTGGTCCAGGGCGAGGACGGCCTTCATCGGGAGCTTGTGATCGGCGGCGTTCTTTGTCGAGCCGCCTGATCATAAGTTAAAATTTGCCCGGTAAAGGCCGGCATCAGGGAGTGTTCCGTGGGACTTCTAGACGATCTAAAGAAACAGGCCGACGCGCTCAAGGCCAACGAGGTCGACAAGACCGAGAGCTTGCGCACCTCCGCGGTCGCCGTCGACCACTCGCTGCGCCGCTCGTTCCTGTACCTGAACGACCTCGGAAAGCAGCTGAACGTCGTCCAGATGCCCAGCTCCTTCAAGTTCAACCTGCCTTCCGTCGGCGACATCGAAGGGCTGGTCATCAAGGATTTCTTCTGCGACTTCCGCTCCAAGCACTTCATCGACAAGGACTACTACGGCGAGGTGCAGGTCGCCTACCGCTGCTGGTCGGACAAGGTCCTGACCGTGAAGAAGGGGCCGGACGAGATGGAGAAGTTCCGCAACATCCTCTGGCAGAACAACATCGAGCACTCGAGCGAGCAGTTCCGTGACAACCGCAAGGTGATCACGCACGAGGTCTTTAAGGTGAAGTGCGACTTCCGGGTGCAGGCGCGCATCGAGGGCAACCACGAGACGGCGCGCCTGAAGGTCGCGACCAAGAACGTGGGGGGCTTCGACGTGGGCCTCTACAACCTCCTCGCCGCCGAGATGAACGACAAGGCCATCGAGGAATTCGCCAAGCACTTCATCGGTCGCCCGAGCGACTGGGTCGAGATCGTCAAGCGCTCGGTGCTCAACCCCAAACCCGCCGCGCCGCCGCCGCGCCCCCGCAGCGAGCCGCAATACCAGCCGCAGCCGATCGGTCGCCCCACGAGTGCGACCAACCCCAAGGCGAGCGCGATGAACGCGAAGGCGGAGCCGGAGCCCGAGGAGAAGAAGAGCCTGCTCGGGTCGATAAAGACGGTCCTCAAGAAGGACATCTTCTAGGTCCACTCGGGCGGCCCCATGGCCCAGGTCCTCGTCGGCACCCGCAAGGGCCTTTTCGTCCTCGAGGTCGAACGCGCGCGCGGCGCCTGTCGCATAGACGGGCCGCATTTCCTCGGCCAGGTGGTGAATCACGCCGTGCTGGATCCGCGTGATGGCCGGACCTTGCTCGCGGCCGTCAAGGCGGGCCATCTCGGTCCCACGGTTTTCCGCTCCGACGACACCGGGCGAAGCTGGCAGGAGGCGTCTCGCCCACCGGCTTTCGCGAAGGCGGCGCCCGGCGAGGACGGCGAATCGGTGAGCCACGTCTTCTGGCTCACCCCCGGCCACGCGAGTGAGCCGGGCCGCTGGTACGCAGGTACCTCGCCGCAAGGACTCTTCGTCTCGCTCGACGCCGGGCGCGCCTGGGAGCCGGTCGAGGGCTTCAATGCCCATCGCGATCGCCGCAAATGGATCGGTGGCCCGCAGGATGCGCCGCCCGACGGCGGGACACTGCATTCGATCAACGTCGATCCCTCGGACGCCCGCCACCTCTACATCGGCATGTCCGGTGGGGGCGTATTCGAGTCGCGCGACCATGGCGCCACCTGGTCGCCGCTCAATCGCGGAGTGGCCGCCGATTTCCTGCCCGATCCCGAGGCCGAATATGGGCACGACCCACACTGCCTTCGGCTGCATCCGGCCACCGGCGAAGCGTGGCAGCAGAACCATTGCGGCATCTACCGGCTCGACCGGGCCGGCAACCGTTGGCAACGCATCGGCGCCAGCATGCCCGCGGAGATCGGCGACATCGGCTTTCCCATCGTGCTGCATCCGCGCGATCCCTCGACAGCCTGGGTATTCCCCATGGATGGAGGCACGGTCTGGCCGCGCGTGCCCATCGGCGGCAGGCCCGCCGTTTACAGGACGCGGGATGGAGGTGCGAGCTGGGAGCGCCAGGACCGCGGCTTGCCGGCCGAGCAGGGTTGGCTCACGGTCAAGCGGCAGGCGATGAGCGTCGACGACGGCGATCCCGCCGCCCTCTACTTCGGTACCACTTCCGGTGAAGTCTTCGCGAGCTTCGACGAGGGTGACAGCTGGTCGAGCCTCTGCCGCCACCTTCCCCACATTTATTCGGTGGAAGCGGCAACGGCGCGTTGAAGGTCCTGCTGCCCACGCCGCTTGCCGATTACACCGGCCATCGCCGCGAGGTGGAGGCGCATGGCGCCACGCTCGAGGAGCTGTTCGACGACCTCGACGGCCGCTTCCCGGGGCTGCGCTTCCGCGTGGTCGACGAGCAGGGAGCCATCCGCCCGCACATCAAGGTGTTCGTGAACCGGGTCCAGGCCGACGGCCTCGCCGTCACGCTGTGCGCCGACGACGAGGTGCTGGTCGTGGCCGCCCTGTCGGGCGGATGAGGTCCGAGGTAAGATTGCGCCTCGCTGCAGCCGGCCCAAAAACCAGATTCCGAGGAGAAGACGATGATCCGCAAGACGCTATTCGCCGCGCTCGCCCTGGCCTTCGCCAGCGGCGCCCAGGCGCAGACCGAGATCCAGTGGTGGCATTCGATGGGCGGCGCCCTCGGCGACAAGGTGAACGAGCTCGCCGGCAAGTTCAACGCCAGCCAGAAGGACTACAAGGTGGTGCCCACGTTCAAGGGCAGCTATCCCGAGTCCATGACCGCGGCGATCGCGGCCTTCCGCGCCGGCAATGCCCCGCACGTCCTGCAGGTTTTCGAGGTCGGCACCGCCACCATGATGGCCGCCCGGGGCGCGATCCTGCCGGTCCACAAGCTGATGAAGGATGCCGACGAGCCGTTCAATCCCAAGGCGTACATCGGCCCGGTGGCGGGGTACTACACCGACTCGAAGGGCAACATGCTGTCGTTCCCGTTCAACAGCTCGACGGCGATCTTCTACTGGAACAAGGACGCCTTCAAGAAGGCGGGCCTCGACCCGGAAAAGCCTCCGCGCACCTGGAAGGAAGTGGTCGCCGCCGCGGAGAAGCTCAAGGCCTCCGGCCAGCAGTGCGCCTACACGACGTCCTGGCCGTCCTGGATCCACATCGAGAACTTCTCCGCCTGGCATAACGTGCCCATCGGCACGAAGGAGAACGGCCTCGCAGGCACCGACACCCAGTTCCAGTTCAACACGCCGCTGCACGTGCGCCACCTCACCATGCTGCAGGACCTCGCCAAGCGCGGCATGTTCAGCTATGCGGGGCGCACCAACCAGGGCGGGGCGAAATTCACCAGCGGCGAGTGCGCGATGCTGACCGAGAGCACCGGCGGGCAGGCCAACGTGCGCCGCGGCGCCAAGTTCAACTGGGCGGTCACGCAGATCCCGTACTGGGACGACGTGAAGGGCGCCCCGCAGAACGCGATCATCGGTGGCGCTTCGCTCTGGGTGATGGGCGGAAAGACCAACAATGCCTACAAGGGCGTGGCGCGCTTCTTCTCGTTCCTGTCCCGCCCCGAGATCCAGATGGAGTGGCACAAGGCGACGGGTTACGTGCCCATCACCTACGCCGCCTACGACATGACCAAGAAGAGCGGCTTCTACAAGGAGAATCCGGGCGCGGAGGTCGCGATCAAGATGCTCACCAACAAGCCCGCGACCGCCAATTCGAAGGGGCTGCGGTTCGGCAACTTCGTGCAGGGCCGCGAGGTGATCGAGGAGGAGATCGAGGCCGTGATCTCGGGCAAGAAGGAGCCCAAGGCGGCGCTTGACGAAGCGGTACGCCGCGGCAACGAAATCCTTCGCAAGTTCGAGGCGGCCAACAAGGGTTGACCGGGACGCGGCCGGCTCCCGCCGGCCACGCCCGGTCAACCGCCGGCGTTCGATCGGTCGAGGCCGATCAACGCCGGCGCTGACCTGACCTCGCAAGTGGAAAAACGCGTCGTCTTCCAGTCGAAGTGGCTGCCCTACGCGCTCGTCGCGCCGCAGATCGCGGTGACCATCGTCTTCTTCTTCTGGCCCGCGGCGCAGGCGGTCTATTGGTCTTTCCTGGTGCAGGACCCGTTCGGGTTGTCCACCACCTTCGTCTGGTTCCAGAACTACGCCGAGCTCTTCAGGAACCAGCATTACCTCGACTCTTTCCGCATCACCGCGATCTTCAGCACGGCGGTGGCGGTGAGCGGCATCGTCATCTCGCTGCTGCTGGCCGTCATGGCCGACCACGTGCTGCGCGGGGCGCTCGCCTACAAGACGCTGCTCATCTGGCCGTACGCCGTCGCCCCCGCGATTGCCGGGATCCTGTGGGCGTTCATATTCGCGCCATCCATCGGCATCGCCACCTATGTCCTCAAGCGCTACGGCGTGGACTGGAACTGGATCGTCAACGGCGACCAGGCGATGCTGCTCATCGTGATCGCCGCGACGTGGAAGCAGATCAGCTACAACTTCCTCTTCTTCCTGGCGGGGCTGCAGTCCATCCCGCGCTCGCTGCTCGAGGCGGCGGCGATCGACGGCGCCACCCCGCTGCGGCGCTTCTGGACGGTCGTGTTCCCGCTGCTGTCGCCGGTCACGTTCTATTTGCTGGTGATCAACATCGTGTACGCCTTCTTCGGCACCTTCGGCGTGGTCGACGCCACCACCCAGGGCGGCCCCGCCGCCGACACGCAGATCCTGGTCTACAAGGTCTACCACGACGGGGTCAAGGCGGCCGACCTCGGCGGCTCGGCGGCGCAATCGGTGATCCTCATGATCATCGTCATCGCCCTCACCGTGGTGCAGTTCCGCTTCGTCGAGAAGAAAGTGCAGTACTGAGCGTGCCGCGCCCATGGTAGAAAACCGCCCCTGGTTCGACTTCCTCGCCCACGCGATCCTGGTGCTCGGGGTGGTGCTGGTCGCCTTCCCGCTCTACGTGACCTTCGTCGCCTCGACGCTCACCTTCGAGGAGATCGTGAACGTGCCGATGCCGCTCGTTCCCGGCGACCAGCTGATGGCCAACTACACGCAGGTGATCACGGCGGGATCCAACAAGGGATCCTCGGCGCCGGTGGGGACGATGCTCTTCAACAGCCTCGTCATGGCGCTCGGCGTGGCCATCGGGAAGATCGCGATATCGATCCTCTCGGCCTTCGCCATCGTCTATTTCCGCTTCCCGCTGCGCAACTTCTTCTTCTGGATGATCTTCGTGACGCTGATGCTGCCGGTCGAGGTCCGCATCATCCCGACCTTCAAGGTGGTGTCCGACCTCGGCATGATCAATTCCTACGTCGGCCTGACGCTGCCGCTCATCGCCTCGGCGACCGCGACGTTCCTGTTCCGGCAGTTCTTCCTCACGGTCCCGGACGAGCTCGCCGAGGCGGCGCGCATGGACGGCGCCGGGCCGCTGCGCTTCTTCTGGGACGTGGTGCTGCCGCTCTCCAAGACCAGCATCGCCGCCCTGTTCGTGATCCAGTTCATCTACGGCTGGAACCAGTACCTGTGGCCGCTGCTCATCACCACCGACGAGTCGATGTACACCGCGGTGATCGGCATCAAGCGCATGATCGTGACCGGCGACGCGCTCACGGAATGGAATTTGGTGATGGCCACGGCGATGCTCGCGCTGCTGCCGCCGGCGCTGGTGGTGGTGCTGATGCAGCGCTGGTTCGTCAAGGGCCTGGTGGAGACTGAAAAATAATGGCGGCACTGTCCTTTCGCGACGTCAGAAAGAGCTACGCCGGCCTCGAGGTGATCCACGGCGTCACCACCGAGGTCGCCGACGGCGAGTTCGTGGTGATCGTCGGTCCCTCGGGCTGCGGCAAGTCCACGCTGCTGCGCATGGTGGCGGGGCTCGAGCCGATCACCTCCGGCGAGATCGGGATCGGCGGGCGCGTGGTGAACCAGCTCGAGCCGAAGGACCGGGACATCGCCATGGTGTTCCAGAACTACGCGCTCTATCCGCACATGAGCGTCTACGACAACATGTCGTACGGCCTGCGGATCAAGGGCTTCTCGAAGCAGGAGATCGAGGCGCGCGTGCAGAAGGCGGCGGCGATCCTCGAGCTGAAGGACTTCCTGCAGAGAAAGCCGCGCCAGCTCTCCGGCGGGCAGCGCCAGCGCGTGGCGATGGGGCGCGCGATCGTGCGCGAGCCGGCGGTATTCCTGTTCGACGAG
>DASPNE010000008.1:0-98389 GCA_035626705.1 Usitatibacter sp.
GTCGATGCCGCCGCGCCGGCCGAGGTAGCCATCGCCGCTCACCCGCACTTCGTACCACGTGGGCAGGCCCTGGATGTTGCTCGGGAAGATGTTGCGCGGGCTCACCGGCACGCCCATGCGCAGGATCGACTTGGCGAAGAGCTCGTTGGCGGAAGCGGAGCCGGAGCCGTTGACGTTGGCGAACTTCACGACGAAGTCGTTGACGGCCTCGATGCGCGGGATGTTCACGCGCGCGTTCATGCGGCCACCTCCGCCTTCTTCGCGTCGCGGCAGGAAGGCCCCGCCTGCGTGGTCTTTAGCAGGAATTTCTGCATGTCCCACGCCCCGGTGGGGCAGCGCTCGGCGCACAGCCCGCAGTGCAGGCACACGTCCTCGTCCTTGGCCATGATGCGGCCGGTCTTCAACCCGCCCGACACGTAGAGCGGCTGCGAAGGATTGGTGGCCGGGGCGTTCAGGCGCGCGCGCAGCTCGCCTTCCTCGCCGTCGGCCGTGAAAGTGATGCAGTCCATCGGGCAGATGTCCACGCAGGCGTCGCACTCGATGCACAGCTTGGGCGCGAACACCGTCTGCACGTCGCAATTGAGGCAACGCTGCGCCTCCTTCCACGCGAGCTCCGGGTCGAAACCCAGCTCGACCTCCTGGCGGATGTCCTTCAGCGCGATGGTGAGGTCCTTCAGCGGCACCTTGAAGCGCGCCTCGAGCGCGACCTGGTTGTCGTAGCTCCACTCGTGGATGCCCATCTTCTGGGAAATGAGGTTCACGTGCGGCGGCGGGCGCTGCGCGAGGCTCTCGCCATGGCAAAGGCGATCGATCGAAACCGCCGCCTCGTGCCCATGGGCCACGGCCCAGATGATGTTCTTCGGCCCGAAGGCGGCGTCTCCGCCGAAAAAAACCTCCGACCGCGTGGACTGCAGGGTCTTCTCGTCCACGATGGGCATGCCCCACTCGTCGAAGCGCAGGCCGATGTCGCGCTCGATCCAGGGGAAGGCGTTTTCCTGGCCCACGGCGATGAGGACGTCGTCGCACTCGAACGCCTGGTCGGGCTCCCCGGTCGGCACCAGCTTGCGCCGCCCCTTGTCGTCGTAGACCGCCTTCACCTTCTCGAACAACATCCCGGTGAGGTGACCGTCGTCGTGCAGGAAGGCCTTCGGCACCAGGAAGTTGAGGATGGGGATGCCTTCGTGCCGCGCGTCCTCCTTCTCCCAGGGGCTCGCCTTCATCTCTTCGTATCCCGAGCGCACGATGACCTTCACGTCCTCGCCGCCCAGCCGGCGCGAGGAGCGGCAGCAGTCCATGGCGGTGTTGCCGCCACCCAGGACGATCACGCGCCGCCCGATCCTTGTCACGTGCCCGAAGGACACCGAGGAAAGCCAGTCGATGCCGATGTGTATGTTGGCCGCCGCCTCGCGCCTGCCCGGGATGTCGAGGTCGCGCCCCCGCGGCGCGCCCGAGCCCACGAACACGGCGTCGTAGCCTTCGGCGAGCAGTGCCTTCATCGAGTCGATGCGATGCCCGCCCTTGAAGTCGGCGCCGAGGCCGAGGATGTAGCCCACCTCCTCGTCGATCACGCTTTCGGGCAGCCGGAAGCGGGGGATCTGCGAGCGGATCATGCCGCCGGCGAGGCGGTCCGAATCGAACACGGTGACCGAGTACCCGAGGGGCAGCAGGTCGCGCGCCACCGTGAGCGAGGCGGGCCCCGCGCCGATGCAGGCCACCCGCTTGCCGTTGCGCCTGGCGGCCGGCCTGGGCAGGCGATGACGGATATCTTCCTTGTAGTCCGCCGCGACACGCTTCAGGCGGCAGATCGCTACCGGCTCCGGCTTCTCGCCCTGGTTGGCCTCGACGCGCCCGCGCCGGCAGGCGGGCTCGCAGGGCCGGTCGCAGGTCCGCCCGAGCACGCCCGGAAAGACGTTGGACGACCAATTCACCATGTAGGCATCGCCGTAGCGGCCCTGGGCGATGAGGCGGATGTATTCGGGAACCGGAGTGTGGGCGGGACAGGCCCATTGGCAGTCCACGACCTTGTGGAAGTAGTCCGGATTGCCGATGTCCGTGGTCTTCATGTGACGGCCCGGGGCCGCGCTCCCGAGAAAGGGGTTGCTGTGAGAGTGCTACACCGCCTCGCGGGTAGCAAGCCCTTCCCGCGCCGCGCCGGCGCCGCCAGGCTCAGACGATGCCGCGCGCACGCAGGGATGCGACATCGCCCTGCTCCATGCCCAGGACCTGCTGCAGCACTTCCTGCGTGTGCTCGCCCAGGAGCGGCGGAGCGCGGTCGTGGACGATGGGCGTACGCGAGAACCGGATCGGGTTGGCGACCATGCTCACCTCGCCGGCCGCAGGGTGCGGAGCGCTCACGCGCAGGCCGCGATGGCGCACCTGCGGGTCGGCGAATACCTGGTCGAGATCGTTGATGGGCCCGCAGGGCACGCCCGAGGGCTCGAGCAGGGCGAGCCATTCCCGCGCCGTTTTAGCCTGCAGCTTTTCCGTGATTTTTCCGACCAGCAGGTCGCGGTGGCCCACCCGCTGGGCGTTGCTGGAGAAGCGCGGATCATCGGGCCACCCCGGTGCCCCGATGACCTCGCAGAAGCGGCGGAACTGCCCGTCGTTGCCGACCGCCACGATCAAGAAGTCGTCGGAAGCGCGGAACACGTGGTACGGCACGATGTTCATGTGCGCATTGCCCATCCGCCCCGGCGCCTTGCCGGAGACGAAGTAGCTCGAGCTCAGGTTCGCGAGCATCGCGACCTGCACGTCGAGCAGCGCCATGTCGATGTGCTGCCCCTGTCCGCTCGACTGGCGCTCGAGCAGCGCGGCGAGGATCGCGCTGGTCGCGTACATGCCGGTGAACAGGTCGGATACCGCGACGCCCACCTTCTGCGGACCGCCGCCGGGCAGGTCGTCGCGCTCGCCGGTCACGCTCATGAGCCCGCCCAGCCCCTGGACCATGAAGTCGTACCCCGGCCGGTCGCGGTAGGGGCCGTCCTGGCCGAACCCCGTGATCGAGCAATAGACGAGTCCCGCGTTGTCGCGTGACAGGCTGGCGTAGTCGAGGCCGTGGCGCGCGAGGTCGCCTGCCTTGAAGTTCTCGACCAGCACGTCGCTCCGGAGCGCCAGCTCGCGCGCGATCCGCCGGCCTTCGGGCGCCGCGATGTCCAGCGTGACCGACTTCTTGCCGCGATTGCAGGCAAGGTAGTAGGCGGCATCCCGCGTATCGCGGCCGTCGCGATCGCGCAGGAAGGGCGGCCCCCACTTGCGCGTGTCGTCTCCATGGCCGGGCCTTTCCACCTTGATGACCTCGGCCCCGAAATCGGCCAGGTTCTGCGTGGCCCATGGCCCGGCGAGCACGCGCGTGAGGTCGAGCACGCGGACGCCGTCGAGAATTTTTCCCATCGCCGATTATAGACAGCGCATTTCGTCTGTCAGAACCGCGCCGACCTTTTTCGGCCCGGCCCCCGTAGAATGTCGGCCCATGGCGACGAAGGTACTCACCGCAGACTTGAAGGTCGGCATGTTCGTGGCCGACCTGGACAGGCCCTGGGTCGACACGCCCTTCCTTCTGCAGGGCTTCATCATCGAGGACGACGAGCAGATCGCCGACCTGCAGCGCCATTGCGAGTTCGTGATCGTCGATCGGGCGCGCTCAGTGGGCGACCAGTTCGAGGCCGCACCGGCGGTGAGCGCCGCACCGGCGAGCGCACCGCGCGTGAAGGTCGCCGCCGGCAATGCCGAAGACGCTTCGGCGAAGCAGCCGCCCAAGCCGATCGAGCCCCCACCCCCACCGTCGCCCGGCCGCTCGACTCCGCGCCTAAAGATGATCCGGCTGGAGGACGTGGCCCGCAGCGGCGGCTCCCGCCCCGCGCAGCCGGCGCCGGAGGAAGAGGGCGAAGGAATGCTGGGGCGCGTGCTCGGCGGCTTGCGCGGCATGCTGGGCAGTGGCCGCGAAAAGCAGGCGGCGAACCGGCCCGCTCCGCTGCCCGAGCCGCAACCCGAGACGCCGCAGGAGTTCGAGGCCCGTGCCTCCCTGCTGCCGCCCGGAACGCCCGTCCAGACCTACCAGAACCAGGTCACCGTCGAGGAGGAGGCGCCGCGGGCCCGCGAAGTCGCGGCGAGGACCTCGGACCTGCTGGACAAGCTGGTGAACGATATCCGCCTGGGCAATTCCTTCGAGGTCGAGCGCGTCGACGAGATCGTCGACGACATGGTGGACAGCATCGTGCGCAATCCCCAGGCCCTCATGTGGGTGGCCAAGCTGCGCGAGGCCGACATCGGCGCCTACGGCCACGGCCTGCAGGTCTCGGTGTACATCACCTCTTTCGGCCGCCACCTGGGCTTCCCCCGGGGGCAGCTGTCGCAGCTCGCGCAGGTGGGCCTCCTGCTCGACATCGGCAAGATCCGCCTGCCGAAGGAGCTGCTGCAGAAGCAGGGCCGGCTCACCGACGGGGAATTCGAATCGGCCAAGGCCCACGTCCAGCACGGCATCGAGATCCTCAAGGAAACGCCCAATTTCCCGCGTGACGTGCTGGTCGGCATCGAGCAGCACCACGAGCGCATGAACGGCAGCGGCTACCCGAAGGGGCTGGTGGGCGAGGAAATCGGCATCTTCGGGCGCATGGCGGGCATCGTCGATTGCTTCGCCGCCCTCACCAACCACCGCCCGTACGCCGCGGCAGTCTCCTCCTACGAGGCGCTGCGCAGCATCGCGGCCTGGGGCGGGGAGTACTTCCACGAGCCGCTGGTGCAGCAGTTCGTCTCCTCCGTAGGCGTCTTTCCCGTGGGCTCGCTCATCGAGCTCAACACGGGGGAGGTGGCGATCGTGGTCGAGCACAGCAAGGTGCGCCGCCTCAAGCCGCGCGTGCTCATCGTGACCGATCCCGACAAGCAGCCGGTGAGCTACCCCGTGATGCTCGACCTGCTCTACAACCCGAAACGCGGCGGCGACGAGGCGGCGTTCATCAAGCGCGGCCTCGCTCCCGGCGCCTACGGCCTGGACCTCAAAGACTTCTACCTCGCTTGAGCGCCGGCGTGTCCACCCCCCCTTCCCTTCCCCCCGTCGCGCCCGAGGCCGCGCCGGTGGAGACGCGGGAAGACCTGCTCAAGCTGCTCGACCGCGAGACCGCGATCGCGCGCGCCACCAACGGGCGCCTGGCGGTGCTCATCATCGAGCTTCGCCGGGTCGACCGATTGCAGGCCCTGCTGCGCGGGCCGGCACCCGCGACCACCATGTCGCTCGTGCTGGAACGCCTGCGCAAGGCCCTGCGCACCGAGGACCGGCTGGCGGCGCTGGGCGACGAGCAGGTGTGCGTCGTGCTGCCGCGCCTGGCCCACCAGAGCCAGGCCGTGCTCGCCGCCGTGAAGCTGCTGCGCGCGCTCGATCGTCCCATCGCCCACGAGGGCGGGGCCGCCGTGATGCGGCCCTGCGTCGGCATCGCCACGCTTCCAGAGCACGGCTTCGATCCCGGCGAGCTGCTGATGGCGGCCGACGTCTCGCGCCACATCGCCGCCACGCGCGAGGAGGGCTACCACGTCTTCCACTCCGAGGACGTGGTGGAAACGGAGGTGTATCGCGGCCTCGACCTGGACCTGGAGCGCGCCATCCGCGCCAACGAGCTCGAGATCAACTACCAGCCGCAGGTCGAGGCCGCCACGCGCAAGCCGGTGGGCGTGGAGGCGCTGGTGCGATGGCGGCACCTGAGCGCGGGCGACATCCCGCCGGAAACCATCGTGGGCATCGCCGAGCGCACCGGGCTCATCGGCACGCTCACCTTCTGGATCATGAACGCGGCCCTGCGCCACGCCTCGCAATGGCGCGCGGCGGGCATGGCGCCGCGGCTTTCGATCAACCTTTCGATCAGCACGCTCACCGACCGCGAGCTGCCCTCCGTGGTCGACCAGACGATCAAGACCTGGGGCATGCCGCCGGACAGCGTGGTCCTGGAGGTGGCGGAGAGCTCCATGATCGCGGATGCCGAGCGCTCCGTGGCCATCCTCACGCGCCTGAAGGGCGTCGGCGTGCAGCTGTCGATCGACGACTTCGGGTCCGGCTTCTCGTCGCTGTCGGCCCTGCGCCGCCTTCCGATCGACGAGATCAAGATCGATCGTCCGTTCGTGGGCGCTGTGCTGACCACGAAGGGAGATTCCGCCCTCGTGCGCACCGCGATCGACCTCGGCCACAACTTCGGGCTGCGGGTCCTCGCCGAAGGCGTGGAGGACGAGGCGGTGCTCGCCGAGCTGGTGAGGCTCGGGTGCGACCTCGCGCAGGGCAACCTGCTCAGCACGCCGCTCACCGAAGCCGGATTCCGCGACTGGTGGCGCCGCAAGGGCGCCGCTTGATGGCGATAGCCGCGGCAACGCCGGTCGCGCAGCGCCGGCGCGTTTCCCCCTGCCATAAAGCCCAGCGATGAAAAAAGGCTTCTACACCATCATGGCGGCGCAGTTCTTCTCGTCGCTCGCCGACAACGCGCTCCTCATCGCCGCGATCGCGATGCTGCTGCAGCTGGACGGCCCGGCCTGGCTCACGCCGCTGCTCAAGTTCTTCTTCACCGTCTCCTACGTGGTGCTCGCCTTCGTGGTCGGCGCCTTCGCCGACTCGATGCCCAAGGGCCGCGTGATGTTCATCACCAACAGCATCAAGGTGGTGGGCTGCCTGCTGATCCTCTTCAACGAGTTCCTGCACGTGGGGAACCTTCCCGGCTACTGGCTGGTGCTCATCGCCTACGCCGTCGTGGGCCTGGGCGCAGCAGCCTATTCCCCGGCCAAGTACGGCATCCTCACGGAGCTGCTGCCGGCCGAGCAGCTGGTGATCGCCAACGGCTGGATCGAGGGCCTCACCGTCGCCTCCATCGTGCTCGGCACGGTGCTGGGCGGCGTGTTGATCGGGCCGAGAATCTCGGCTTCGCTGCTGTCGTTCGACCTTCCCGTCGTCGATACCCACGTGAACACCGCCCCCGAGGCCGCGGTCATCGTCATCGCGATCGTCTACGTGGTGGCGGCCCTCTTCAACCTGGCCATTCCCGATACCGGCGCGCGCTACCCGCGGCAGAAGCGCAATCCCCTGCACCTGCTCTCCGATTTCTCGCACTGCTTCCTCACGCTCTGGCGCGACAAGCTGGGCCAGATCTCGCTCGCCACGACGACGCTCTTCTGGGGCGCGGGGGCGACGTTGCAATTCATCGTGCTCAAGTGGGCGGAGAAGACGCTCAACCTGCCGCTCAGCCAGGGCTCGATCCTCGTCGGCGTGTCCGCTCTGGGCATTGCCATGGGCGCCGTGCTGGCCGCGCGCATCGTGCCGCTCAAGCGCGCCGTGAAAGTGCTGCCCTGGGGGGTGGCGATGGGCGTCGTCGTCCTCGCCATGGTGGGGGTCAGCTGGATGCCGCTGGTCTACGTGCTGCTCATCGTCGTGGGCGCCATGGCGGGATTCTTCGTGGTGCCCATGAACGCGCTGCTGCAGCATCGCGGCCACGTGCTGCTCTCGGCGGGGCATTCGATCGCGGTGCAGAACTTCAACGAGAACGTGAGCATCCTGGTGATGCTCGCGCTCTATTCCGTGATGCTGCGGCTGGACCTGCACATCCACTTCATCATCGCCGCCTTCGGCATCTTCGTCGCGGTGACGATGTACATGGTGATCCGCTGGAACGCCGCGAACCATCGCGCCGACCCCGGCCTCGATCGCCTCATCGGGGAAGTGAAGCACTGAGGCTTGAGGGCAATCGCCCGCTGCACGCTTAGGCCCCCGCGACAGCGGGGGCATAAGCGGGTTCCCGCCTTCGCGGCAACGACAATGGCTTCAGCGGCGCAGCCGCGGCGGCAGGCGCACCGTGAACTCGCTGCCCTTGCCGTGGCCCTCGCTCTTCACCTGCACGCTGCCGCCGTGCAATGCCACCAGCTCCCTCACGACGGCGAGCCCGATCCCCAGGCCGCCCTTGGAGTGGGCACGGGAAGTGTCCACCTGCACGAAGAGCTCGAAGATGCGCGGCAGCATCTCGGGGGCGATTCCCTCGCCGTTGTCCTCCACGCGCGCGACGATGTCCTCGCCTTCCACCGTGCCCTTCACCCAAATGCGCCCGCCCGCAGGCGTGTACTTGACGGCGTTGGTGATGAGGTTGGTGAACACCTGGTGCAGGCGGTCGGGATCGCCCTCGAACGGAATAGGTCCTTCCGGCAGCACCAGCTCGAGTCGGTGGCCACGCGCCTGCACGGCGGCGGCGGTCGCATCGACCGCGTTTCGCAACACTTCCCCCAGCAGCAGCGGCTTCGGCTGCAGCACGATCTTGCCGGTGTCCACGCGCGCGACGTCCAGGATGTCGTCCACCAGGCGTTGCAGCAGGCCCATCTGCCGCTCGATCACCTTGAGCGGATAGTCGAACTCGGAGCGGTAGGCCGGCGACAGGCGGATGAGTCGCACCGCGTTGGCCAGCGGCGCGAGCGGGTTTCGAAGCTCGTGCGAGAGGGTCGCCAGGAAAACATCCTTGCGCCCGTTCACGCCCTGGAGGTCGCGCACTTCGGCGCGCAGGCCCTCGATCTGCTCCTTCAGGTCGGTGCGGTCGCGAAGGACCTTGCCGAAGCCGAGAAGCCGTCCCTCGGCATCCTTCAGGGATACGAGGATTCCCGAGGCCCAGAACCGGGAGCCGTCCTTGCGCTGCTGCCAGCGGTCGTCCTCGGCCGCATCGTCGGTAAGCGCGATGGCGCGCTCCTGCTCGGGGATGCCGGTGGCGATATCCTCGGGCACGAAGAGCCTGGCGCAGGGCTCGCCCAGGATCTCCTCGGCGCGGTAGCCGAAGATGTGCGCCGCCCCGGGGCTCCACCACCCGATGCGCGCCTCGGGCGTGATGAACATGATCGCGTGCTCGAGCGAGCGCTCCGCGAGCATCCGCAGCCAGGAAGCGGGATCCGCGGCGAAGTCGATGGACATGCACCATGGACGGCGGCGCGTGGCAGCAGTTCAGTCGGAGCGGCGCGCGACGAGCAGCAAGTTCTTCCCGATTGGCGGCGCGAGCATGCGCTCGGCGAATCGCATCGGCGGCACGACCAGGCGGTCGTAGAGAGCAACGCTTGCCGGGCCCAATCCGCGCCGCAGCAGCACGAAATTCAGGTACCAGGGCAGGACCCCCGCCACGTCGAAGTAGCGCGCGCGCACGACGGAGAAACCCGCATCCCGCACGGTCGCCGAGAGGCCCGCGCGCGTGTAGCGGCGCACGTGGCCGATGCTGCGGTCGAAGTCGCTGTAGAGCCAAGAGAGCGCGGGCACGAACACCAACAGGTGCCCTCGGGGGCGAATGCGCTGGTGGGCGCGCGCGAGCTCGCCCGCGTCGTCGTCGATGTGCTCGAGCACGTTGATGTAGGCGACCGAATCGAAGCGCTCGTCGTCGCGCCGGCCGAAGAACTCGTTGCGGGCCTGCGCCCGGGGATGGCCGCGAAGCGCCAGCTCGAGCTGCGGAAACATGTTCGCCGAGGGCTCGTAGGCGGTGAGGTGCGCGATCGGCTTGGCGAGCAGCAGCGCGGAGACGCTGCCGATGCCCGCCCCCACTTCGGCCACGCTCTCGCCGAGCCAGGGCGTCAACTCGTCCACGATCCAACGGTGGTAGTTCGCGGCGAAGGACATCGCCTCGAGCTCCTTGCCGGGGTACTGGGCGGACATGCCCGATTCTCACACATCCCCCTGATTCGTTGCGATTTCTCAACGGAACCGACGGGGTCGCGGCGCGTATAATTGCGGCAATGGCGGCGTTCTGGATCGTGGCGGCGGCGATGGCCGCGATGGCGGTGGCGCTGGTGCTGGTGCCGCTGCTGCGCGCGCGCCCGTCGACGGGTCCCAGCGAGCGCGAAGCAAACCTCGAGGTATTGCGGGGCCAGCGCCGCGAGATCGAAGCCGATGTCGCAGCGGGGCTCCTTCCCGCCGACGTGAAGGAAGAGGCGCTGGAGGAGCTCGTGGGCCGCGCCGCCGACGACCTCGCCGAGCCAAGACCCGCCCCGCCCGCCGCGCGCCGCCCCCTCGGGTTGGCCATCTTCCTCGGCGTGGCATTGCCGGCTTTGGCTTTCGGCACCTATCTCGCGCTCGGCAGCCCGCGCGCCGCGGACCCGGTGGTGCAGGCGGCAGCCGAGGGCAAGCTCGATGAGAAGCAGGTGGTCGCCATGGTCGAGAGCCTTGCCGCGAAGGTAAGGGACCGCCCCGACGACGCGCGCGGCTGGGCGCTGCTGGCGCGATCCATGGCGAGCCTGCAACGCTTCGAGGAATCGGCTCGCGCCTACGAGCACCTCGTGAAGCTCGTACCCGACGACGCGCAGGTGCTGGCCGACTACGCCGACGTGCTCGGCATGGCCCAGGGCCGCAACCTCGCGGGCAAGCCGGCCGAGCTCGCGCGCCGGGCCCTCGCCCTGGACCCCAAGAACCTGAAGGCCATGGCGCTGCTCGCCAGCGAGGCCGCGGACGCCGGGCGCATGGACGAATCGCTGCGCCATTGGGAAAGGCTGCGCGCCGAGCTTCCCGAGGGGTCCGAGGACGCGAAGCAGGTTTCGGCGATCATCGCGCAGCTGAAGGGAACCGAGGGCAAAGGGCAAAAGGCCCCTCTGGACAAAGTCAAGTCGGTGACCGGCACGGTGACGCTCGCGAAGGAGCTCGCGGCGCGCGTCCAGGGCGGCGAAACGCTTTTCGTCTTCGCGCGTGCTGAAGGTGGCCCGCGCGCCCCGCTCGCGGTGATCCGCTCGAGCGCTTCGCGCCTGCCGCTCGAGTTCACGCTCGACGATTCCCAGGCGATGGCCGCCGGGATGGAGATCTCTTCGGCCGCGCAGTTGCGCGTCGAGGCGCGCGTTTCGCGTTCAGGCACCGCAACCCCGCAAAGCGGCGACATCGTCGGCGCGAGCGCCGTGGTGGCACCCGGGGCCCGGGGCGTGAACGTGGTGCTCGACAAGGTGCTGCCGTGACGACGATCGAAGCGCGCGGGCTCGCCGCTTCGCGTGGCGAGTCGCGTCTTTTCCGCGACGTGTCGTTCCGCGTGGCCGCCGGCGAGTGGATCGCCCTGCGGGGCCCGAACGGGAGCGGCAAGACCACGCTGCTGCGCGCCATCGCGGGCCTGACCCGGCTCGATTCGGGCGAGGTGACGGTCGATGGCGAACCCCTGGCGCGCGCATCTCGCTGGCGCGAATCCCTGGCCTATGCCGGGCACGCCCCCGGGACCAAGGACGACCTCACCCCCGCCGAGAACCTGAGGGCGCTGCTCGCGTTGCGTGGAATTGCCGCCGATGCGAAAGGCGAACGCGCCGCCCTCGACGAGGCGGGACTTGGCAAGCGTCGCGACCTTCCCGCGCGCCGCCTGTCGGCCGGCCAGCGCCGCCGCATCGGCCTCGCGCGGCTGATGCTCGACCCGGCGCCCGTGTGGATGCTCGACGAGCCGCTCACGGCGCTCGACGCCGAGGGCCAGGAGCTCTTCGCGCGCCTGCTCGCGCGCCACCTCGATCGCGGTGGCCTCGCGGTGCTCGCGGTGCACCACGACCTCGTCCCGGCTCCTGCCCGCATCGTGAGCCTGCGCGCATGAACACCGCCGCCCCGGTGGCGATGGATCGAGCTCCCACGGGCTCCGTGGTCGCCGGCTTTTCCTGGGCCTTCGCGCGCGACCTCACCCTCGCCTTGCGCCATCCGGGCGAAACTTTGCTGGTCGTGGCGTTCTTCATCCTCGTGGCGTCGCTTTTCCCGCTGGGCGTCGGCGCCGATCCGCAACTGCTGCAGCGCATCGGCCCGGGCGTGATCTGGGTGTGCGCGCTGCTGGCCGCCTTCCTGTCGCTGCCGGCGCTCCTCGCCTCGGATTACGCCGATGGCTCGCTCGAGCTGATGGCGCTTTCGCCCCATCCGATGCCCGCCTGGGTGGGCGGAAAGGTGGCGGCCCATTGGGTGGCCTCGGGGTTGCCCCTCACCCTGCTCTCGCCGCTCCTCGGGTTGCAATACAACCTTTCCGTCGAGACGCTGGGCACGCTCGCCATTGCCCTCTTGCTGGGAACGCCAGTGCTGTCGCTGCTGGGCGCGGCCTGCACGGCCCTCACGCTGGGCGCGCGCGGTGGCGGCATGCTGCTCGCGCTGTTGGCGCTTCCCCTCTTCGTGCCGGTGCTCATCTTCGGCGCGGGCGCGGCCGAGGCCAGCGCATCGGGTGTGAGCGCGATGCCGCACCTCTCGCTGCTGGGCGCGGCCCTGCTCGTGGCCGTTGTCGGCGTGCCCGCGGCGGTGTCGGCGGCGGTGCGCATCGCGCTCGACTGACGCGCCATGAATTTCTACTACTTCGCCTCACCCGCCACCTTCTACCAGCTCGCCGGCAGGTTGGCGCCCTGGTTCCTGGGCCTTGCGGCGATCACCGGCGCGGCGGGGCTGTACATCGCCTTCTTCGTCGCCCCCACCGACGCTCAGCAGGGCGAGGTCTATCGCGTGATCTTCGTCCATGTGCCCGCCGCCTGGATGTCGATGTTCATCTACTTCGTCATGGCCGGATACGGCGCCGTCTCGCTCACCTTCAACACGCGCCTCGCGGCTATGATGGCGCGCGCCCTCGCCCCGACCGGGGCCATGTTCACGTTCGTCGCGCTGTGGACCGGCGCGTTCTGGGGACGCCCCACCTGGGGCACCTACTGGGTGTGGGATGCGCGCCTGACCTCGGAGCTGGTGCTGCTGTTCCTTTATTTCGGATTCATGGCGCTCGCCAACGCCTTCGAGGATCCGCGCCGCGGCGACCGCGCCGCCGCCCTGCTCTCCCTCATCGGCCTGGTGAACCTGCCGATCATCTATTTTTCGGTCCACTGGTGGAACACGCTCCACCAGGGCTCGAGCGTGAGCTTTCGCGGCACTTCCATGCACGTCGCCATGCTGCAGGGCATGCTGCTGATGGCGTTTTCCTTCTGGATGTACGCCGTCGGCGCGTCGCTCGTGCGCGCGCGCACCATCATCCTCGAGCGCGAACGCCGCACCCATTGGGTCAGGGAACTGGTCAAGTCATGAGCCACCAATACTTCCTTTTCATGTCGTACGCCGCGACCGCGATCGCCATCGTGGCCGAGCTCACCTGGCTCTACGTCCGCCGCGCGCGGGCGCTGCGCCGCATCGACGAGGAGCGCCACCTTGAAGCCCAGGACTAGGCGCGCCCTCTGGATCGTCTCGGGACTGGCGGCCCTGGGCCTCGCCGCCGGGCTGGTGTTGAACGCCTTCCAGTCGAACCTCGTGTTCTTCTTCACGCCCAGCCAGGTCGCGGCGAACGAAGCGCCGCGCGATCGCGCGTTTCGCATCGGTGGCCTCGTGGAAGCGGGCAGCGTCGAGCGCGACAAGGACGCGCTCACGGTGCGTTTCAAGGTGACCGACACTGCGAAGACCATTCCCGTGGTCTACACCGGAATTCTTCCGGACCTCTTCCGCGAGGGGAAGGGCGTGGTCGCGCAGGGCCGCATGCAGGCCGACGGCTCCTTCAAGGCGGCCGAGGTGCTGGCCAAGCACGACGAGAACTACATGCCGCCGGAGGCGGCCGAGGCGCTCGAGAAGGCTGGGCACCCGATGGACAAGGGCGCGTTCGCGGGGCAGAAGAAGTAACTGGTCAGCGCGGCGGAAGCTTCGAGGCCCGCGCGCACGCCGCCGCCTTGCCGAGCTTGCAGGCGTGCTCCAGGTCGGAAACTGCCGTGGCCCGGTTGCCCTTGTGCCAGTTGGTGCCGGCCCGCTCGTACCAGGCCTCGGCATCGCCGGGCACGCGCTCGAGGTAGCGTCCCCAGAGCTCGAGCAGCTCGTCCCAGCGCCGTTGCGAGCTGAGGATGCGGTCGGCATGCACGTGCGCATGGAAGTTGGTGGGCTGCCGCTCGATGATATCGAGGACCTCGGCCAGCCGGTCGCGGGCCTGCGGCGCAACGGCCTGCGCCGGCGCGCTTTCCGGCGCAGCGTCCGCAGCAGCGGGCGATTCGTCCTCCCCTGGATCGGTGCGCACGATGGAAATCGCCAGCACGACGAACAGCACGACGTAGGCGTATCCCAGCCGGCGCAGCGAGGCCACGTGCCCCGAGAGGATCCTATCGCGCAGCCCGCGATCACCCTTGCCGAAGATGAAGCGCACCACCTTGACCACGGGCCGCTTGCCGTCCCACGACTCGTCGGGCGAGGTTGCGTCCCTCCACCAATGCTCGATCCCCAGTCGCTCGTGCGTCGCGGGATGGCGGCGCAGCAGGCGCTCGAGCTTGCGCAGGCCGGCGAACCAGAGCAGCACCATCACCACGAGGCACGCGAACAGGAAGCCCTGGAAAATGCTCATGGGGCGGGATTCTGTTCCCCATGGACGATCCCGTCGAGTTCGCCGCTAGGAGCCCCCGGGCGCCACGCAGAGCCAGGCGTATCGCAGCAGCTCGTTCGCCGCGGGCGCCCGATGCAGCGTCGCCGCGCCGAAGACGATGATCGCCAAGCCCGCCATGTGGCGAACGAACACATGCCGCCGCCATTCGAGCAGGCGCTGCGCCGCGACACCGGCGGCAAGCAGGTAGGGCAATGTCCCGGCGCCAAAGGCGGCCATCACCAGCGCGCCGTTGGCGCCCGAGCCGCTCGCCAGGGCGAGCAACAGCATGCTGTACACCATGCCGCAGGGAACCCATCCCCAGAGCGCGCCGGCTCCCAACGCCTTCAACTGCGAATCGATCGGCACCACGCGCGCGCGCAGGCTCGAGGCACGCCGCCACAGGCCGCCGCCCGCCGCCTCGAGGCGCGCGAGCCATGTGCTCCATCCCGCCACGTAGAGCCCGAGCAGCACCATGAACGCGGCGGCGACGAACGCCAGGCCGGCCTGGGCGGCGTGCAGGGGCATGGCGATGGCGGCGAGGCTGCCCAGCGATCCCGCGAGCGCGCCTGCAACCCCATAGGACCCGATGCGCCCGGCATTGAAGGCCAGCAAGCGCCGCAATGCCGGCCCGCGCGAGGCCGCCGACAGCGAAGCCGACACGCCCCCACACATGCCGATGCAGTGCACGCCGCCGAGGAAACCGGCCGCGAGCGCGGCGAGGACCGCCTCCATCACATGACGCGCGAATACTGGGCGCGCTGGCGCGCGGCGCGGAGGTACTTGTCGAACACCATGCACACCGCGCGCACGAGCAGGCGGCCGCGGGGCGTGACCGTGATCCATTCGCGGTCGATTTCCACCATGCCGTCGCTCTCGAGCTGCCTGAGCTCCTTCATCTCCGCGGCGAAATAACGGTCGAAATCCACGAGGTAGGCGAGCTCGATCGCCTCCTTGGAGAGCTCGAACTGGCAGGCGAGCGACTGGATCACCGCCCGGCGCACGAGGTCGTCGCCGGTGAGCTCGATGCCGCGCATCACCGGCAGCTCGCCGGCATCCAGCTTGGCGTAATAGCCGCCCAGGTCCTTCACGTTCTGGAAGTACGAGGCGCCCACCTTGCCGATGGCCGACACGCCGAGCGCCACCAGGTCGCAATCGCCGCCCGCCGAATAGCCCTGGAAGTCCCGCGTGAGCCGCCCCTCGCGCAGGGCGATGGCGAGCTCGTCGGCGGGCTTGGCGAAGTGGTCCATGCCGATGTGGATGTAGCCCGCCTCGCCCAGGCGCTCCATCGCCTGGGTCATGAGGGCGAGCTTGGCCTCGCCGCTGGGCAGGTCGGCCTCGTTGATCCTGCGCTGCGGCGCGAACACCGACGGAAGGTGCGCGTACGAGTAGAGCGCGATGCGGTCGGGCGAAAGCTCGATGGTGCGCTCGAGCGTCGCGGCGAATCCCTGCGTGGTCTGCTTCGGCAGCCCGAAGATGAGGTCCATGTTGATCGAGCGCATGCCGTGGTGCCGCGCGGCCTCGATGACGGCGCGCGTTTCCTCGAGCGACTGGATGCGGTTCACCGCCTTCTGCACGGCAGGGTCGAAGTCCTGCACGCCGATGGAGATGCGGTTGAAGCCGAGGCGCGCCAGCAGCTCGATGCGATCGGGGCCGGCGCGACGCGGGTCGATCTCGATCGCGAATTCCCCGGAGGGGTCGAAGTCGAAGTGCCGGCGCAGGCCCTCGACCAGGCGCACGGTGTCCTCCTCCGGGAGGAACGTGGGCGTGCCGCCGCCCCAATGCATTTTCGACAGCCGGCGCCGCCCTTCGAGGGTGCCCGCGACGAGCTCGGCTTCCTTCAACAGGTAATCCACGTACTTCCTCGCGCGCGCCTTATCGCGCGTGGCGATCTTGTTGCACGCGCAGTAGAAGCACAGCGTGTCGCAGAAAGGGACGTGAACGTATAATCCGAGGGGTCGGGAGATGCCGCCCACGTTGCGCTGGCCGAGCCAGTGCGCACATGCCGCGGCGTCGAAGGCCTCGACGAAGCGGTCGGCCGTCGGATACGAGGTGTAGCGCGGGCCGTTGCCGCCGTACTTGCGGATGAGTTCCGCATCCACCACGGCGTCCGGGGGAGCGCCCCGCCCGGGGGCCGCGATCGATTTCTGGGTATCCATTCGTCCAATATGCGGCAGACGCAAAGCGGCCGGTTGACCGAGGTCAACCCGGCGCCATTCGCCGACCCCTCGCCCAGCCGCAGGCTGCTGGTCGTGTTTTTCCCGGTGATCGTGGCCGGCACCGTTGCCGCCGTAATGGCCGTCGTCGCCGCGCTCGCCGGCTGGCACCGCGAGCAGATGCTGCTCACCGCGGCGGGCATCGGCTGCCTGCTGGCCATCCCGACCGTCGTGCTCATCTATCGCGAACGCGCGGACCGCGATGCCGCCCGGCGCGAGCTGGAGAACGTCCAGGCGCGCGTGGGCGGGATCGTCGAATCGGCGATGGACGCGATCATCACGGTCAACGAATCGCAGCGCGTGGTGCAGTTCAATGCGGCCGCCGAACGCGCTTTCCGCTGGCCGCGGGCGGCGGTGATCGGCCAGAGGCTCGACATGCTGTTGCCCGAGCGATTCCGCGGCGCGCACGCCGCGCACATCGAGCGCTTCGGGCAAACCGCCGTCACCTCGCGCGGCATGGGCGCGCAGACGGTGTTGTACGGGCTGCGCGCCGACGGCACGGAGTTCCCCATCGAAGCCTCGATATCCCAGCACAGCGAGGACGGCAGCAAGCTCTTCACCGTCATCCTGCGCGACGTGACCGAGCGCGTGCGCCACGAGGCGCTTCTCGCGGCGAGCGAGGCGCGCCTGCGCGGCATCCTGGACTCGGCGATGGACGCCATCATCACCGTGGACGAGCGCCAGCACGTCGTCCTCTTCAACGCCGCCGCCGAAGCGGTCTTCCGCTGCCCGCGGGAGGAGGCGATGGGCGCCCCGCTCGCCTGGTTCATCCCGGAGCGATTCCGGACCAGCCACGCCGAGCTGGTGCGGGAATTCGGGCGCGGCGACGGCGGCTCGCGGCGCATGGGGCACGCGCGCATCGTGATGGGCCTGCGAAGGACCGGCGAGGAGTTCCCGATCGAGGCGTCCATCTCGCGCATTTCCGAAGGCGGGCACGCATTCTTCACCGTGATCCTGCGCGACGTGACCGAGCGCGTGAAGAGCGACGAAGCGTTGCGGCGCTCGCAGGCCGAGATCAAGGAGCTGGCGCTCGCTGCGAGCAGCGCCCGCGAGCAGGAAAAGAGCCGCATCGCCCGCGAGCTGCACGACGAGCTGGGCCAGGCGCTCACCGCGCTCAAGATCGACGTGGGCTGGCTGCGCGAGCACCTGGCCGGCTCTGCCCCGGCGGTCCTCGACAAGCTGGCTTCGATGCAATTGCTGCTCGACGGCACCGTCGCCGCGGCGCGCCGCATCTCCGCCGACCTGCGCCCGCTCATGCTGGACGACCTGGGCCTCACCGCCGCCGCGGAGTGGCTCGCGCACAACTTCACCAACCGCACCGGCATCCCGTGCGAGCTGGTCATCGGCGGCGGTGAGCTCGACCTTCCCGATCCCTATGCCACGGCCATCTTCCGCGTGCTGCAGGAAAGCCTCACGAACGTGGCCAAACATTCGCAGGCCACGCAGGTCGAGGCTACCCTCGAGCGAGGGACTGGCGAGGTCGCCCTGACTGTCCACGACAACGGACAGGGATTCGAGGTCGCGGGCGAGCGGCGGCCCGGATCGTTCGGCCTCATCGGGCTGCGCGAACGCGCCTACCTCGTGGGCGGCAATGTCGAGGTGCGCAGCGCTCCGGGCGAGGGCACCACGGTCGAGCTGCGCGTGCCCCTGCCGGCGGGGGTGGGCGCATGATCCGCGTCGTGGTGGCCGACGACCACACCATCGTGCGCGAGGGGCTCAAGCAACTCCTCGCCGCCGCGGGGGACGTGGAGGTGGTGGGCGAGGCGAGCGACGGGCACGAGGTGATGGAGCGCGTGCGCAGGCTCGATTTCGACGTGCTGCTGCTAGACATGTCGATGCCCGGCAAGAGCGGCATCGAGCTCATCCGGCAGGTGCACGCCGAGAAGCCGCGGCTGCGCGTGCTGGTGCTGTCGATGCACGAGGAGCACCAGTACGCGGTGCGCGCGATCCGCGCCGGCGCGTCGGGCTACCTCACCAAGGAAAGCGCCTCGCGCCAGCTGCTGGAAGCGATCCGCAAGGTCGCCGCTGGCGGAGCCTTCATCAGCGCGGAGGTGGCGCAGCAGCTGGCGCTGGGCGCCATGCCGGGCGCATCAGGACCCTTGCACGCCTTGCTCTCCGATCGCGAGTTCCAGATCTTCCAGCTCATCGCCGGGGGGAAATCGGTCTCCGACATCGCCGCCCGCCTGAACCTGTCGGTCAAGACGGTCAGCACGCACAAGTCCAACATCCTGCAGAAGATGGGCATGACCACGCAGGCCGAGCTCATCCGCTACGCGCTCACGCACCGCCTCGTGGAGGAGTGAAAGATCCCTTGATCGCCGTCAAACGCCCGCTTCGCCCTCCGGCCATCATCGGGCATGGACACCCTTCTATTCCCGACCCCCGCGGCGGCCTTCGACGAGCCGATCGAAATCATCGACGGCTGCCACCAGCGCATCCGCCGCCAGTGCGCGCTCATCATGCGCATCTCGGAGCACGTTGCGCTGAAAGGCGCCGACGCCGAAGCGGCCGAGGCCGCGACGCGAAGCATCCGATACTTCGAGGACGTGGTCGGCAACCACCATCGCGATGAGGAGGAGGACCTTTTTCCCCTCCTTTTCTATACGGTGCCGTCGGACGACCTCAATGCCCTGCGCGCCCTGCTCTTCCGCCTGCGCAGCGAGCACCGCAAGCTCGAGCTGCAGTGGGCGGACATTCGCGAGCGGCTCGATGCCATCGCCGGCGGCAACGATATCGGGCTCGCCCGCGACCTCGCCAAGGGCTTTGCCGACGCCTACGACGCCCACATCGCCTTCGAGGAGCTTCACCTGCTGCCCCTCGCACGCCGAGTGCTGGACGAGCAGCACCGGGCGCGCCTCGGCGCGCGCATGGCGCGCCGCCGTAAACCGGGGTCAGACCACTTGGTCCGCTTTTGATCCGCGAAAAGCGGACCAAGTGGTCTGACCCCGGTCTAGCTAGCGCGTGAGCATAGGCCAGTAGCGGACGAAGTAGATGGCGAAAGCCGCGAACCAGAGCAGGCCTGAGCCTACGACGCACGCCAGGTAGAGGGAGGGCAGCGCGAGCGGCACAAGCACGCGCACGATCGCAGCCAGCATAACCAGCGCATAGGCCCATACCTCGGCTCGGCCAGCGACAAGCGGATTGCCGGTATGGCCCCGCGCGGTGCGCGTCATCATGCCGATGGTCATGCCGCCGATCACGCCCACCGTCAGCGCGTGCGTGGCGAGCGGCGCCGCGGTCCAGCCCGCCTCGGCCAGCGCGCGCAGCAGCAGGTGGATCGGGATCCAGGCGTACGCGGCATGCAGGATCCAGACCAGCGGCGTGCGAAATGTCCGCCAGGGGTGCCAGAGATGGAGTCGCGCCGTGTTGAAGGCGGCAGCGACGACCGCCACGACGGCCAGCAGCGCGCCATCGACCTGCACGACATCCAGCGCGAGGACGCCGAGCACCGAACCCAGCGAGGCCTTCTCGAGCCATGGCCGCCGCGAGGCGCCCGCTCCCGGCACGCCGTTGTTGGTGAACATCGGTATCACGCGCCCGGCCACGACCGTCACGATGAAAAGCACGATGTCCAACCCGGCCTGCAGGCCCGCGCGCGCCGGCCACTCGATGCGCCCCATCTCAGCCAGATGGAAGAGCAGCGCGGCGGCCGAGGCGCCCACGAGCAAAGCGAGAAAGAAATAGTTGCGCTTGTTGCCGCTGCCGAGAAGCGGGATCCCGATCCCGACGGCGACCGCCAGCGGGAAGGCCGCATTGACGAGCGCCGCGGCCATGTCAAACGGCGTGAGCACGAGCACCCTTCCTACGAGCCACAGGCCGACGATGGACGCCAGCGCCAGGCCCGAAGGCGTCGGCCGCCCGGTCCAGTTGGGCACAGCGGTGAAGAGAAAGCCCGCGATCACCGCCATGGCATAGCCGAAGAGCATCTCATGGGCGTGCCATGCGGGCCCGCGCAAGGCACCCATCGGAATCACGCCGGCGTACTGCAGGATCCAGAGGACAACCGACAAGGCGGCGAATGCGCTCGCCGCGAGGTAGAAGGGCCGGAAGCCGAGGCTCCAGAGTGGAATGACAAGCAAAGTCTTCATGGCTTTGGTGCGCGGCCCCTGTTTGGGCAACTCACTCGTCGTTCACGCGTTGCGATCGAGAAGGCCAGCGTCGCCATGAACAGGCCGATCGCCACAGTGTTGCCCAACGCTCCCCAAACGCGCAGGTCCATCGCGGAATGCCCCGCGAGCAGCCGCAGCACGAGCGACGCATGCAGCAGCGCGAGCGGCAGGTAGAAGGCGCTCATGTATCGCATGCGCACGCCCGCCACCACCGGCACGATGAGCGGCGCATGGCCGAGGATCATCGAGAAGACGAATCCCAGGCCGAGCGCATGCAGGGCGACATCCCTCCCGGCGGACGCGAAAGCCCAGGCGAAGCCCGCCACGGCGAGCCATGCATAGCCGCAGAGCAACGCGAACGCGGAATAACGCGCGAAGCCTTCGGTACGCACCGTTCGGCGCGCGATGTCGAAGGCCGCCAGCCACGCTGCCAAGGCGGCGAGCGACAACCCATATAGCGCGCGGCCGATCGCGGCATCGATCATCGCCACCGCGCAGGCGAGCAGCAGCGCAGTCACGATGCCTGCGAGCAACGGTGTGGCGAGCGGGCGCCGGCGCATGAGCCGCGTCATCTCGAGCCGCTCGGCGCCGATGGTGAGCACGAGGAAGGCAAACCACCACGCCGGCGCGGCGTCGTGGCGGCCGAAGGCATGCGCCAGGCTTCCCGCGAGCCATGCGACCGCGGCCACCGCGAGCAGGACCGTATGGGCGGCGCGCTGTCGCCTCACGATGGCGGCGCTCGCCACCAGCAATGCGATGGGCGCCATCAGCCAGAGCGCGGCGGCGACCGAATATCCGCCAAGGAGAAGCGCCACCGTTCCCAGCCCTGCCGCCGCGGGCGCCAGGTACGCCCATCCGGCACGCAGCGCCACGGCGCGCTCGAGCGAGATCACGGTGCCGAGGAAGCCGCAGACCATCACGGCGCCGTGGAACGCCGCCGAGGGCAGCGCCGCACCCACACCCAGCCGTGCGAGGCCGCCGGCGATTGCGGCCACCAGCCCCGCGGCCGCGAGGAGCAACAGGACGACGCGCGCGCGGCGCTCGTTCAATCCCAGCCCATGATCCCGCGTGCGTGCGAGCTCATGCGCTCGGGAGCCCAGGGCGGCTCCCATACGATCTCCGTTTCGATTTCGGTGCCTTCACCGAGAGCCTGCCGCAACTCGTGCTCGATGTCCGCCACGATGAGGTCTGCCACCGGGCAGGCGGCCGAGGTCATCGTGATGCGCGCCCGGACGTGGCCCGGCCGCGCCTCGACGCTGTAGACCAGGCCCAGGCTCACGATGTCGAGCGCCATCTCGGGGTCGATCACGCGGGCGAACGCCGCGGCGATCTGCTGGCCGGTGGCGGTGTCGCCTGAATAATCGAAGGAGGTCGTCATGCCAGCGCCGGTGTGAAGCGATGCAGGATCGCGGTGACATCCTTGCGGTTCGCGACCAGGTCCTCGAGCGTGTACCCGTCGAGGACCGCGTAGAAGGCTTCCAGCGCGCGCTCGAGCACGCCGGCAAGGCGGCATGCCGGCGTGAGCACGCAGTGGTTGTCGTTGCGCCCGAAGCACTCCGCAGGAAAATCCATGCCCTCGGTGATCCGCACGACATGTCCCACGTTGATCTCGCGCGGCGCGCGGCCGAGCCGCAAGCCACCACCGCGTCCGCGCTGGTTGTTGAGCAGGCCCGACGTTCCGAGCGCGTGGACGACCTTCACCAGGTGGTGCTCAGAGATGTCGAACGACCGCGCCACCTCGGCGATCGTGGCCCGCCCTTCGGGGGCCGTGGCCACGAACATCAGAACGCGCAGCGAGTAGTCGGTGAAGGTCGTAAGGCGCATGGAGCCGCGACGATTCAGTCGGCCGCGCCGGGTTGCGCCTCGCCCACCCCTTCCGGATGCACCTTGCGCGGCGCAACCAGGAGCTTGAGAGCGTACAGCGCGAGGAATCCGGCCCCGACCGAGAACACGACGTCGCCGGGCACGCGCAGCCACACCAGCGTCTCCATCACTCCGGAGTGCACGATGGCGGTCGAGCGCGCGTACCACAGGCCCGTCGTCACGCTGTGCCAGGCCTGGTAGATGCCCGCGGGCAGCAGCGACATGAACACCATCATCGCGAGGCCGCCGTTGAGGCCCCAGAAGGCGGGCGACAGGATCCTGTCCGCATGCCGGTTGCGCTCGAAGAGCCCGCGCAGGCAGAAGAGCATGAGCCCGATGCCGAGCATCCCGTACACGCCGAAGAGCGCGGCGTGGCCGTGCGCGGGCGTCATGTTGAGGCCCTGCACGTAGTAGAGCGAGGCCGGCGGGTTGATGGCGAAGCCCAGGAGCCCCGCGCCGACGATGTTCCAGAACGCGACCGCCACGAAGCACAGGATCGCCCAGCGGTAGGCCTTGAGCCAGGGCGCCGCCTGGCTGCGGCGGTAGTTCTTGTATGCCTCGATGCCGAGCATCGACAGCGGCACCACCTCGAGCGCGGAGAAGACGGCGCCCACGGCGATCACCGAGGTCGGCGTGCCCGTCCAGTAGAGGTGGTGCAGCGTGCCGAGGATGCCGCCGAAGAGGAACACGATCGTTTCCATCACGATGGCGCGGTTGGCGCTGGAGGCGGCGACGAGACCGAGGCGCGCGAAGATGAGGGCCACGACGGCAGTGGCGAACACCTCGAAGAAGCCTTCCACCCACAGGTGCACCAGCCACCACCTCCAGTACTCGACCATCGAGTAGTGGGAGTGCTGGCCCCAGGTGAGGGAGGCGGCGTAGAAGAGCCCGATGCAGGTGGCCGACAGGAACACCATCGCCACAATGCCGCGGGTCTCGGAAGGCCGCGTCAGCGCGGGCCAGAGCGCGCGGCCCAACAGCAGCAGCCAGAAGAGCAGGCCCACGAAGAGCAGGATCTGCCAGACGCGGCCCATGCTCGTGAATTCGAGCCCCTGGGCGCCCAGCCAGAAGGTGAAGTCGAAGCCCGCGCGCTGCAGCGTGCCCAGCCAGCCGAAGGCGGTGGAGCCGACCACGATGGCGACCAGCGCGTAGAAGAGGACGTTCACGCCCAGCTTCTGGAATTTCGGCTCATGCCCCGACAGCAGCGGCGCCACGTACAGGCCGGTGGCGAGCCACGCGGTGGCGATCCAGAAGATGCCCATCTGCGTGTGGATCGTGCGGCTGGTGCTGTAGGGAAGGAGCTCGGCGAGCGGGAAGCCGAAGAACTGCTGGCCTTCCACCGCGTAGTGCGCCGTGACCACGCCCATGCCGATCTGCACCAGCATGAGGGCGATCACGATGAAGAAGTACTTGGCGGTGGCCTTCATGGACGGCGTGGCCACGGCGTTGATCAGCGGGTCGCGCTGCGGCACTGCCGGATCGGGCTCTTCGGCGTGGCGGTTGTAGAACCACACCATCGCGGCAATGGCCCCCAGCAGCAGGATGATGGAAGCGAGAGTCCAGGCCGCCGCGCTTGCCGGCAGCGTATTGCCCACCAGCGGTTCGTGCGGCCAGTTGCTCGTGTACGAAAGACCGGACTCTCCGGGTCGATCGGTCGAGGCCGACCACGACGACCAGAAGAAGAATCCGCTCAGCGCCTTGCGATCCTGCTCGCGCGGCAAGGCGTTGGCGGTCATGGCGTAGCGCTCGCGCTGGCCGTCCAGGGCCGGCGCGTCGCCGAAGAGGTCCATGTAATGGCGCTGCACCTCGGCGATGGCCGCGGCGCGCTCGGGCGAAACGGTCATCGTGTCGGTGGCGGGGTCGTAGGTGTTGCGCCGCATCTCCTGCCTCACCAGCGCGTCCACCGAGCCCTGCTCGGCGACTGAAAGCTTGGCGTAGGGAAGCTTGAACATGGCCTGCGAGCGGATGTCGCGGTAGGCAACCGCCTCGCGGTGCAGCCAGTCGGCCGACCAGTCGGGCGCGACATAGGCTCCATGGCCCCACACGCTTCCCAGCTGCTGGCCGCCGGCGGCGAGCCAGGCGCGCTGGCCTTCCTTCAGCTCGGCGCCCGTGAAGAGGGTTTCGCCCGTGCTCACCTTGACGGTGGGATACGGCGGAGCCGCGCGATAGATCTCGCCGCCCAGGTACCCGAGGACGGCGAAGGAAACGACGAAGATGATGCCCAGCCACGTCCACAACTTGCGATTCGCCATGGAATCCACCCTTCCTTTTGCGCCTTGTTGGTCTCTCATAGGTGTAAACGATATGCACCTTTCACGGTGCGGGTTTGACCCAGGTCAAACCGGGGCCAGACACTTTTATTGGTACGCCACGCAGGACTCGCAGATCGTCCCGGACACGTCGCGCTTGAGGTGCGCTTCGCGCAGGCGCACGAAGGCCTCGCCGTTCCAGCCGTCCATGAACGAGACTTCCCGCAGGTCGGCCATGACCCACTTGTCCCCGGCGTCGAAGCAGCACGCCGAGAGCTTGCCCTCGTGGGTGATGTGCCCTTCGGTGAACACCGACCAGCACGGCAGCGGCTCGCGCAGCGCCCCGATGCGGCCTTGGTTGCCGGCGATGGGCCGGTAGCCCAGCTCCTCCTCGCGCTCGGTGGCGAGGCTGCCCATCGAATAAAGCGGCAGCCAGTAGTGCTCGTCCACGAAGGGCCGAAGCTCGTCGACGAGGGCCTGCATCTTCGCCTGCTGCTCGCCGTCGTACTGGATGCTGGAGGCGTAGATGCCGCAGTTGTAGCCGCCCGAATCGCGCACGGCCCGCGCCATCTTGAGGTTGGAAAGCGAATCGCGGAAGAGCTTCGCCTTCACCGCGGCGATCTCCTCGAACTGCTCCTCGTCGGCGTTGTTCATCGAGAACTTGAGCGAGTCGAGCCCCGCCTTCATGCAGGCGTCCACCCGCGCGGGCGTCGCGAGCGAGCCGTTGGTGGTGAGGAAGGTATAGCGGATGCCGCGGCGCTTGGCGAACGCGATGGCCTCGGGAAGCCAGGTGCACATGAACGACTCGCCGATATAGAAGAGGCCCAGCTCCTCCACGCCGGCGTCGGCCATCTCGCCCACGACGCGCTCGAAGAGGCCGCGGTCCATCTCGCCGCGAGCCTTCATGCGCAGGCGGTGCGCGCAAAAGCCGCAGCGGTAGTTGCACTGCGAGGTGAGCTCGATCTTGACCGAGCGCGGCGCCGGCAGCGTGGCGGAGCGGTATCTCGGCGGAATGCGGGTGACGTTGTCGATGCGATTGGTGATGGTGAAGGTCTTCATGGGTCTCGCGGTTCGTGGTTGCACGGCGATTGTCCGGCCACTCCTTCGCAGGCACTCCGGCGTGGCTTGATCCATGTCATGAAGGCCGCAAATGTCGGAGCCGGCGCCCCTTGCCGGTTCCTTAAGGCAGTTCAATGCACGTTGGGGCGGCGCGGCGCGAGACTGCAGGCCATGAACGCCAAACCGGAGAAGACCATGACCAGCCGCACCGCGACGCTGATCCTCGCGAGCCTCGCTTTCGCCGTATCGGGCGCCTTCGGGCAAGGCAAGCACACCGAGGCGCCGCCGCACGAGCAGAAGGTGGATTCCACCGAGCTGCGCTACCAGGCCGGCAGCTCCCCGCTCAAGGACGCGCCCATGCACCAGGACGTAAATCCGAAGGCGCCGGCGATGACGAAGAGCGAGTTCGACCAGGCGCGCCAGATCTACTTCGAGCGTTGCGCCGGCTGCCACGGCGTGCTGCGCAAGGGAGCCACCGGCAAGGCGCTCACCCCGGACCTCACCCTCGAGCGCGGCAGCGAATACCTCAAGGTGTTCATCAAGTACGGCTCGCCCGCCGGCATGCCCAACTGGGGGACCTCCGGGGAGCTCACCGACGCGCAGGTGGACATGATGGCGCGCTACATCCAGCAGACGCCGCCGCAGCCGCCCGAGTTCGGCCTGCCGGAGATGAAGGCCACGTGGCGCGTGCTGGTGCCGGTGGGCGAGCGCCCGAAGAAGAAGATGAACAACTACAATCTCGACAACCTCTTCTCGACCACGCTGCGCGACACCGGCGAGGTGGCGCTCATCGACGGCGACACCAAGAAGATCATCTCCATCATCAAGACCGGATACGCGGTGCACATCTCGCGCGTTTCCGCCTCCGGCCGCTACGTCTTCGTGATCGGACGCGACGCCAAGATCAACATGATCGACCTGTGGATGGAGAAGCCCGACAACGTGGCCGAGATCCGCGTGGGGCTCGAGGCCCGCAGCGTGGATACCTCCAAGTACAAGGGCTACGAGGACAAGTACGCCATCGCCGGCTCCTACTGGCCGCCGCAGTTCGTGATCATGCGCGGCGATACGCTCGAGCCGCTCAAGGTCGTGAGCACGCGCGGCATGACGGTGGACACGCAGGAATACCACCCGGAGCCGCGGGTGGCCGCGATCGCCGCCTCGCACAACAAGCCCGAGTTCGTGGTGAACGTGAAGGAGACCGGCAAGATCCTCATGGTCAACTACACCGACATCGCCAACCTCGCGATCACCGAGGTGCCGGCGGCGCGCTTCCTGCACGACGGCGGCTGGGACGCCTCGCACCGCTACGTGCTCATGGCCGCGAACCAGTCGAACAAGATCGCAGTGGTGGACTCGCGCACCAGCAAGCTGGTCAAGCTGGTCGACGTGGACAAGATCCCCCACCCGGGCCGGGGCGCCAACTTCGTGCACCCGAAGTGCGGGCCGGTATGGGCCACGGGCCACCTGGGCAGCGAGAAGATCAGCTTCATCGGCACCGATCCCGTGGGGCACAAGCAATACGCGTGGAAGGTGTGCGAGCAGGTGGACGGCCAGGGCGGCGGCAACCTCTTCATCAAGACGCACCCGAAATCCAACCACCTGTGGGTCGATACGCCGCTGCATCCCGACCCCAAGGTGAGCAAGTCCATCGCGGTGTTCGACACGAGGAACCTGAAGGCCGGCTACAAGGTGCTGCCGATCTTCGAATGGGCCGGCATCAAGGGCGAAGCCGCGGGCCGCGTCGTCCAGCCCGAGTACAACAAGGCGGGCGACGAGGTGTGGCTGTCGGTATGGAGCGCGAAGAACCAGGAAAGCGCCATCGTCGTCGTGAACGACAAGACGCTCGAGCTGAAGGCGGTGATCAAGGATCCGAAGCTCATCACGCCGACGGGGCACTTCAACATCTTCAACACCCAACGGGACATCTACTGATGAAAACGATCCTCGTGGCCGCGACCCTCTCGGTCGCGTTCATGGCTTCCGGCGAGGCGCGTGCCGATGAGGCCCTCGCCAAGGGCAAGGGCTGCACCGCCTGCCACGACGTGAAGAAGAAGCTGATCGGGCCGGCGTACGCCGACGTGGCGAAGAAGTACAAGGGCGATGCCGGGGCGCAGGCCAAGCTCGTCACCAGCATCCTCAAGGGGAGCTCGGGCAAGTACGGGCCCATCCCCATGCCGGCCAACAAGGTGACCGAGGAAGAAGCGAAGAAGTTGGCGGCCTGGGTGCTGACCCTTTAGGCGCCGGGGCTCTGTCGACGATCTCGATTCGTGCGGGTTAGCCCCCGCGAAGGGCATGGAGTCCTGCAAGGAGCGCGGTCAGCGCCGCGCGGTACCGTATTCTCGCAGGCCCGCCGGGTCGAGGATCTCGATGCGCCGGCCGTCGACGCGAACGATCCCGGCGGCGGCCAAATCGTGCAGGATGCGCGAGAAATATTCCGGGGTGAGGTTCAGGCGCGAGGCCACCAGCGACTTCTGCGCCGGCAACGTGACCTCTCCCTCCACGGCGCCGTCGTCCTCCAGGCGCGCGAGGTAGCCGATGACCCGCTGCGAGGCCGAGTGCAGGGTCATCGCCTCCACGTCCTTCACCATCATGTGCAGGCGAGCCGACAGGGCGCCCAGCATGCGCCGGCCGAGCAACGGATCGCGGTCGAGCTCGGCGAAGAGGGTGTCGCGGCGCACGTGCAGCAGCAGCGAGTCGGCGAGCGCGGTTGCCGTGACGGGATACGGATTGCCGCTGAACATGGCGGCCTCGCCGAAGCTGCGGCCCGGGCCCAGGATCTCGACCACCTTCTCGTCGCCCTGGTCGTTAACGAGGGCGAGCTTCACCTGCCCGTAGACCACGAAGTGGAAGCCCTCGCACGGGTCACCGCGGCGGAAGAGGACCCCGCCGCGTTCGGGATGCACGGTGCTGGTGCCACTGGCGATGCGCGCCAGGTCCTCGCGCGGCAGGCCGCGGAAGATGGGCGCGTGGGCGAGGAGCTCGAGAGCGCGCGTTCCGGGTGCGGCGCGGAAGTCGGCGATGACGGCATGCATGGCGAGGATTGTGCCGTCGCATCCCGACACGACCTTGCGCTGGATCAAGCCGGGCGCCGAGCGGGGCCATAAAGTCGATCCCATGTACACCTTTGCGTCGCTCGCGGCGATCGCTGCGGCGCTGGCGGCCGCACCGCCGGAGCGGATCGTGGTCACCGCCGCGAGCCGCGTGCCCCAGGGGATCGACGAGACTGCGGCCACCATGGCCGTGATCGACCGAGAGGCGCTGGAGCGCTCGCTCTCCCGCGACATCCGTCAGGCGCTGCGCTACGAGCCCGGCGTGTCGGTGGAAACGGTCCTGCGCGCTTCGGTTTGGGCAACATCGCCATCCGCGGCCTCGACGGCAATCGCGTGCAGATGCTCCATGAGGGAGTGCGCCTGCCGGATGCATACCGCGTCGGCAGCTTCTCCAACGCATCGCGCAATGCCTTCGACACCGCCCTGGTGTCGCGCATCGAGGTATTGCGTGGCCCGGCTTCGGCGCTGCACGGCTCCGATGCGCTTGCGGGCGTGCTCGCCGTGAGCACCCTCGATCCGAAGGACCTGCTGGATGCCGGGCGAGACCTGGGCGGTTTCGCCGACGTGGGAGGCTCGAGCGCGGATGACGCGATTCATCGCTCCGGCGCGGTCGCGGCAACGATTCAGGGCGCACAGGTGCTGCTTGGCGCTTCGCGCAGCGACGGGCGCGAACGCGAGACGCAGGGCAGCGACGGTTCCACCGGCATCACGCGCACCGTTGCCAACCCCCAGTCGACGCGCGGCGACTCGCAACTGGCGAAGGTGCTGCTGCCGGCTTCCGGCGGCGGGCGCTGGCGCTTCACGTGGGATCGCCACGAGCGCCGCGTCGCGACCGACGTGCGCTCGCTCAACCCGCAGTCCCCGCGCACCGTGAGCCTTGCCGCGGACGATCTCGCGCGGCGCTCCCGCGCGAGCGCCGACGCGGTGCTTTACGGATTGGGCCTCGTCGATCGGCTGGCGCTCCTCGCATATATGCAGCGTTCGGTCACCGCCCAGGACACCGTCGAGGTGCGCGCGAATACCACGGCGGCCTGCCTGTCGGCGCCGGGCAATGTCACCTGCCGTCGCGAGGCGAGGTTCCAGTTCGAGCAGGAAGAATCGGGAGCGAGTGCCATCGCGCAAACGGCCATCGGCGTACACCAGCTCACCTACGGCGCGGAACTCTCGCGCCTGGACGCGGTGGAAAGCCGCGATGGACGGCAGCACAACCTCACCGCGGGAACCTCGAGCAACGTCGTCGGCACCGACGTTTTTCCGACCCGCGACTTCCCCATTTCCCGCGCGACTCGGGCCGGCGCGTTCGTGCAGGACGAGATGGCACTCGGTTTCTGGCGGCTCATTCCAGCGCTGCGCTACGACCGCTTCGAGGTCGAGCCCCGGCCGGACGATATATACGTATCCGCCAACCCGACGCGTGTCGCGGTCGCCATGTCCGAAGGCGCCTGGTCGCCGCGGATGGGCGCCCTGCTCGCGCTGTCGCCTGCGCTCACGCTTGCGCTGCAGGCCGCGGGGGGCTTTCGCGCCCCACCCTATTTCGACGTGAACCTGGGCCTGTCCAACGTGCCTCTCGGCTTTACCGTGATCCCCAATCCGGACCTGGCGCCCGAGCGCAGCCGCGGATTCGAGGCGGCGCTGCGCGGCCACCACGCGGGCCTCGATTGGTCGCTCACGGCTTATCGCACCGACTATCGCGACCTCATCCTTTCGCGCGCGCCCCTGCCCTGCCCGGGCGATCCGCGCTGCGTGCCGACCTCACCGCTCACTTTCCAGTCGCAGAACGTCACGCGCGCGCGCATCGAGGGCCTCGAGGCGCGCGCCGAAGTGCGCTTGGCGCCCGGGTGGACGGCGCGCTTCGGGGGCGCGGCGAGCCGCGGCGACGACCGCAGCCGCGGCGCGCCGCTCAACTCGATCGATCCCCCGAAGGTGGTATTGGGACTCGCTTGGGAGGGCATGGCGAGCGATGTGTTGCCCTGGAGGAGCGCCGTCCCCGCGAAGGCGGGGACCCGATTCCCCCTCTCCATCCAGGTTCACGTCACCCACGTCGCCGCCAAGCGTCGCATCGACACGGCTGCCGGTGCCCTCTTCGCCACGCCGGCATTCACCACGCTGGATCTCACCGTGCAGGCGCGCCCGGTTCGCGCCATCACGCTGAGCGCCGGCATCTTCAATGTCTTCGACCGCAAGCACTGGTTGTGGTCCGATGTCCGCGGCGTGCTGAACGCGGGCGCCGCGATCGACCGCTACACGCAACCGGGCCGGGTCCTCGGGGCATCGGCCAAGGTCTCGTTTTAGTGGGGGAAAATCCCGACATGAACATCCTGGGCCGGGGCGGGTCCAACTGCGACCAGCCCGGAGGGCACCGATGGACCGCCGGCTCGAGATCGCCATGCGCGAGGACGTGGTCCATATCGTGGTTCGCGGCACCGTGGACGGCGCCGGCGGCGCGACGGCGATCGCCGGTGCGGTGGCGCGCGCGCGGAAGTCCGGCGCGGCGCTCATCCTCTTCGACATCCGCGAGGCGAGCCATCCCGAATTTCACGCCGACGTGCTGCGCCACACCGCGAATGCACGGCGCCAGCGGCATCGCCGCGTACCGCGTCGCGGTGCTCGGCCGGCCCGAGGATCCGATGCTGCCTTTCATCGAGGATGCGGCGATCAACCGGGGCTTGACCGCCCGGGCGTTCGTGAGCGAGCCGGAAGCGCTCGCCTGGCTGCGCACGCGCGCTGCCGGCTCGGCGCACTGAACGGCGATGGAGGTTCCGCGCTACAACATCTGGCAATGCGTCGGTTGCGGCCGCATCGAGGACCCGCAACCGTGCGTCGGCATTTGCCGCGACGTGCGCGTGGAGTTCGTGCCGGCTGCCGCGCACGATGCCGCGATGGCGCGCCTATCGGGAGAAATCGAAGCGTTGCGGGAGATCGTTCGGCGCATCGCAACGACCTCGCCGCGAACCGGAGAAAGCGAACGGACATGGAAAGCGCTGCAGGCGCGCGCCCGCGAAGTTCTCATGGAGTTTCCGCCTGGAGCCTAGGTTGGCTTTCTCGCCTCGACGCGCGGCCTATGTCGCGGTCGGCATCCTGGCCGTGGCGCTCGGCGTGATCGGCATCTTCGTGCCGCTGCTGCCGACCACACCCTTCCTGCTGCTCGCCTCGGCGTGCTTCCTGCGGGGCTCCGATCGCCTGCATCGCTGGCTGCTCTCCCACGGCAGGCTGGGCGGCTACATCCGGGCGTTCGAAGAGGGCCGCGGCATCCCGCGGCGAGCCAAGATCGTCGCGATCGGCATGCTGTGGATCTCGATCGCCTACGCCCTCGCGATCGTCCCGGGCGCATGGTCCGCCGCGGCCCTCGTTGCGCTCGCGCTCGGCGTGACGATTTATCTCCTGCGCTTGCCGACCCTCGCCTGAGCGGCGGCGATGGGTGGTGTGTGGCAGCGCCTCTTCTTGCCTGCGGCGGCCTATGCCCTCGGGCTTCGCTGGCCGCCGCGGCGCGAATCGCGCTCGGCTTGATCCAGTGCAAAGTCGGGCGGTTTCCCAGCGGCTACATTGAAGGTTCATTTCGTTTGCACCTTCAAGGAGGAAATCCGCAATGACCTCCTGATTGCCGGCACCTACACGCCCTTCGCGGCGGTCAGGAAGGGATCGTGGGGAAACCCTCGCGACTCGCCGCTTCGGCCAGCCTTTCGTCCAGGCAAACGAAGGGCAACGACCTCGGGTCCGCGTCCGCAGCGACGATCGCGGCGGCGAGCTGAAGGCTATCGGCCGCTCGCAAGGGGTGGACTCGCAACAGCCGCTGCGCTGTGTCGCGCAGCGCAGGCGATGGCGTGATTTCGAGCCATGTCCGCGCGAGGGCGTGGAGACGCTCCGCCGCGAGCGTGGCGTCGCGCATCGACAGGAGGCCTTCGCGCTCGCAACGCGCGATCGCCGACGTGCATTCCACGGGCGTACCCCACCACGCGGCCACTGCCGGGTCGTCTTCCAGGAGCAGAAGCAGCCGCTCGCGACTCGGCTGCTCTATGAGAAGGGGGACCAGGGCCGAAGCATCCCAGAATTTCATCTCGAAATGCGCCGCTCGTCGAGAAGCACCTGTACCACGTCGCCCTTGACCTTCGGGGCGCCGGCTCGCAGCAGGTCGAGAGGGACCTTGCCCTTGCCGCGCCTGGCGAGGCCCGCCTTCTCCAGGCGGGAAACGCGATCATCCGCTTGCCCGCCCGGCTCGATTCGCTCGATACGGGCCACGGGTTGGTCCCGGTCGAAAATCACGACCGACTGGCCCGCGCGCACCTTCGCCAGGTAAGCGCTCAGGCTGTTCTTGAGCTCGGAAATGGTGGCCTTGAGCATCTGGCTATGTTAGCCATCTCAAGCCGTCATCGCAAGCTCCGCGCCCCACGCGTGATGCGTACCTTCCACGCCAGCCAGGCGCCCGTACGCTGGAGGTCCGGCGGCGGGTCGACAGCCACTCAGCGCTCGCTTTGTGGAAGCTTGCCACCGCGCAGGAACGCGTCGATCGCCTCGAGCTGTTCCGCTTCATGTCCCACCAGCAGGTGCCCTCCGCGCTCGTGGCCGATGAGCCGCGCGCCCGGAATGTGTCGGGCTGTGTACTCGGCGCTGTCCCAGGTGCCGAACAAGTCGTCGCGCGCGGTCACGACCAGCGTGGGCGCGGTGATCCGCTCGAGCTCGTAGCGCGGCAGGCTCGAGGTGACCGCGGCGTCGTTCAGCAATCCCAGCCTGCGCGGCGCGACGGGAAGGATGTGCTCCATGATGCGCCGCACGCGCGCGCGCTCGTCAGCACTCGCGGCATCCACCACCGCTGGTGGCGTGGCTAGCAAGGCGCGCGTCACCAGGTCCGGCGCCGCGCGGATCGCCGCCCAGAAGAGGAAGTCGGAGCGCAGGGCGGTATCGAAAAGCATCTGCGTCCCCGGCGGCGTGGTCACCGGCGCCGCCCCTCCCGGTCGGGGAACGTAAAGGGCGGGCACGAGCAGGACCAGGTGGGTCGTGCGATCCGGGAAGAGCAATGCGAACTCGGTGGCCGAAGGCGCGCCGGCCGATCCTCCCGCGATGGCCGTCGCGCGGATGCCCAGCGCGTCGAGCAGGCACGCGTGCGCCCTCGCCTGCGCGGCCGCGGAGGCGTCGGCAGGCAGCGGCGTGCCGAGATAGCCGAAGCGCGAGACGGCGATCACGCGGAAGCCGCGTTGGGGCAGGCCGGCGAAGAAATCCATCCCCTGGTCGAAGCCGCCGCCTGCGCCGTGGACCACGAGCAGGGATGGCCCCGTTCCAGCCTCCGCATATTCAATCGGGCCGCAGGCGGTTGCGACGGTGCGCGCCCCGGAAGCGATACGCGCGCGCGCCGCCGAAATGTCGCGCGAGTAATGGGCGGCGATGATCGCGAAAACAGTCACCGCCACGACGGCGGCTGCCGCGCCCAGCCATCGCCGGCGCGTCATCGCCGCATCAACCTCGCCAGCGCCATTGCGTGACCTCGGGCATGTCCACGCCGTGCTCACGGATGTAGCGGTGATGTTCCGCTCGCCGCTCGGTCATGCGCCGCTCGATGCCTTCCCGCAACGCGGCGAGCGACGGCACGCGCCGCGCCGCGTCGAGCACGAGGCGGAAGCGGTCGATGTCGTTCAGCACCGCCATGTCGAACGGCGTGGTCGTGGTGCCCTCCTCCTTGTAGCCGCGAACGTGCAGGTTCGCATGGTTCGCGCGACGGTAGGCGAGCCGGTGGATGAGCCACGGATAGCCGTGGTAGGCGAAGACGATCGGCTTGTCGCGCGTGAAGAGCGCATCGAAGGCGGCATCGTCCAGGCCTTGCGGGTGCTCCTCGGGCGGCTGCAGCGCCATGAGGTCGACCACGTTCACGACCCGGATGCGAAGGCTGGGCGCGAGCTCGCGCAGGATCGATACGGCGGCGAGGGTCTCGATGGTGGGCACGTCGCCGGCGCACGCCATGACGACGTCCGGATCGCCGCCGCCGTCGTTGCTGGCCCATTCGAATTTCCCGATGCCGCGCTCGCAATGCCGCGCCGCGGCGTCGGCATCGAGCCATTGCGGCTGGTCGTTCTTGCCGGCCACGATCACGTTGATGCGATCGCGCGAGCGCAGGCACTGGTCGGCGACCCACAGCAGGCAGTTCGCGTCCGGCGGAAGGTACACGCGGACTACCTCCGCCTTCTTGTTGCACGCCACGTCGATGAAGCCGGGGTCCTGGTGCGAGAAGCCATTGTGGTCCTGGCGCCAGACATGCGAGGTGAGCAGGATGTTGAGCGAGGCCACGGGCTTGCGCCACGGAATGCCGCGGGACACGTCGAGCCACTTGGCGTGCTGGTTGAACATCGAGTCGACGATGTGGATGAAGGCCTCGTAGCAGCTGAAGAAGCCGTGGCGGCCGCTGAGGAGGTAGCCCTCGAGCCATCCCTGGCAGGTGTGCTCGGAAAGGATCTCCATCACGCGGCCATCGGGCGAGAGATCGGCGTCGTGCTCGGAGTGCTCCGCCATCCACGCGCGCCCGCCGGCCTCGAACACCGCCCCCAGCTTGTTCGAGGTGGTCTCGTCGGGCCCGAAGACGCGGAAGTTGTCCCGGTTGCGCAGCATCACCTCGCGCAAGAGCTTGCCGAGCGGTCGCGTGCCTTCCGCCGTCACGCCACCCGGCGCCGGGAGCGGCACGGCGTGCGCGCGCCAGTCGGGCAAGTCGAGGTCCCGAAGCAGCAGGCCGCCATTGGCGCGCGGACTGGCGCCAAGGCGGCGATCCCCGCGCGGCGAGAAATCGCGGACCTGCGCGCGCGGCGCGCCACGCTCATCGAAGAGCTCCTCCGGCCGGTAGCTGCGCATCCAGGCTTCCAGCAGCCGCAGGTGCTCGGGATCGTCGAGGTCCCCGAAGGGCACCTGGTGCGAACGCCAGGTGCCTTCCACGCGTTGGCCGTCCACCTCCCGCGGGCCGGTCCAGCCCTTGGGCGTGCGCAGCACCAACGCCGGCCAGCGCGGCCGCACGGCCGCTGCGCCGCTGCGCGCCCTGCGCTGGATGTCACGGATCTCGGCCACGATCTCGTCCAGGGCTCGCGCCATCGCCGCGTGCATCGTGGCCGCATCCTCTCCCTCGACGAACCACGCGCGGTGGCCGTTGCCGGTGAAGAACGCATCGAGCTCGTCGTGCGGGATCCTCGCGAGCACTGTGGGATTGTTGATCTTCCATCCGTTCAGGTGAAGGATCGGCAGCACCGCGCCGTCGCGCGCGGGATTGAGGAACTTGTTCGAATGCCACGCCGCCGCCAGCGCGCCGGTCTCGGCCTCGCCGTCGCCGATCACGCACGCGACCACCAACTCGGGATCGTCGAAAGCCGCGCCATAGGCGTGCGCGAGGGAATAGCCCAGCTCGCCGCCTTCGTGGATCGATCCGGGCACTTCGGGCGTCGCATGGCTGCCGATGCCTCCCGGAAACGAGAACTGGCGAAAGAGCTTGCGCATGCCTTCCGAGTCCATGCCGACGTCGGGATAACGCTCGGTGTAGCTGCCCTCGAGCCACGCGTTGGCCACCAGCGCGGGGCCGCCGTGGCCGGGCCCGGCGACGAAAAGCACCTGCAGGTCGTCCTTGGCGATGACGCGGGCGAGGTGGGCCTGGATGAAGTTGAGCCCGGGCGTGGTGCCCCAGTGGCCCAGCAGCCGGCGTTTCACGTGCTCACGCCGCAGCGGCTCGCGCAGCAGCGGGTTGTCGAGCAGGTAGATCTGGCCGACGGAAAGGTAGTTGGCGGCGCGCCACCAGGCGTCGAGCGCTTCGATCATGGGGATTCCCGATCCGGAGTGATGGCCATTGCGCGGCGCGCTTCCTCTGCCAGCAGCGCGCCCTCGTCGACCGCGACCACGCGCAGGTCCACGCCCGAGTCAGAGGCGCCGATGCATCCGTCGGTTCCCGGCGATGCGTTGGCCGCCGGATCCAGGCGGATGTTCGCCCACTCCATGCCGGCACAGATGCGCGCGCGGATTTCCGGGACGTGCTCGCCGACGCCGCCGCCGAAGATCAGCGCGTCCGTGCCGCCCAGCACCGCGAGGAAGGCGCCGAGATAGCGGCGCGCGCGATGGCAATACACCTCGATCGCGAGCCGCGCCGCGTCGTCGCCTCGCGCGAGCAGCTTGCCCGCGGAGCTCTCGCCTGCCATGCCGAGCAGGCCGGATTCGTGGTGCAGGACACGATCGACCTCTTCCGGCGTGAGCCGCGCTTGCCGCTGGAGGTGCAGGATGAGGCCCGGGTCGAGGTCGCCGGCGCGCGTGGCCATCACCAGGCCTTCGAGCGGCGTGAAGCCCATGGAGGTGTCGAGCGGCTCGCCGCCGGCAATGGCCGCCGTCGAGCAGCCCGAGCCCAGCTGGAACGTGATCGCGCGGCCGCTCGCGGCCATCTCGGGGCGAAACCCGATCCAACGCCGCCACATCGCCTGGTGCGCGAGGCCATGGAAGCCGTGCCGCCGCAGCCCCAGCTCGCGCGCCAGCTCGTGCGGCAGCGCATAAGTCCGCGCGGCCGGAGGCAATCGCGTGAAGAAGGCCGTATCGAAGACCGCGAACTGCGCCGCCCCGCCGAGCGCCTGCCGCGCCGCGCGGATGCCCGCAAGCGCGGGCCCGTTGTGGAGCGGTGCCAGCCGCGCCGCTTCCTCGATGCTGCGCTCCACCGCCGCGTCGATGCGCACGGTGCAATCGATTCCGCCGCCATGCACGACGCGGTGCGCCACCGCGGCGATCGCGTGTCCGCGCGTGAAGCCGGCAAGCGCCTGGCGCACGTCGGTACCCTCGAAGCGCTCGGCTGCGATCCTGCCCGGACCCTCGAATAGGTCCAGGCGCACCGAGGAGCTGCCGCAGTTGACGGTCAGGATCGCTGGCGCGCGCTGGCTCATCCCAGCAGCGCTTTCTCGCCGTAGTCCGGCACGCTCACGGCCCAGCCGAGCGTCTCCTCGATGCGCCGGCGCATCTCGTCGGCCGCCGAGGGCTCGCCGTGCGTGACGTATGTGTGTCGCGGCGGGCGCCGAAAGCCGCGCAGCCATTGGAGGATCTCGGTGTAGTCCGCATGCGCCGACAGGCCGTCCATGGTCACGACCTCCGCGCGCACGGGGACATAGCCGCCGTGCAGCTTGATTTCCGTGGCGCCGGCCGCGAGCGCCGCGCCGCGGGTTCCAGCGGCCTGGAAGCCCGGCAGCACGATCATGTTGCGCGGGTCGGGCGCGAAGGCGGCCAGGTGGTGGAGCACTCGCCCGCCGGTCGCCATTCCGCTGGCGGAGACGATGATCATCGGCCCGTGGCGCTCGTTGAGCGTCCGCGATTCCTCCGCGGTGTTCACCATTCGAGCCACCGCCTGCATCGCGTCGCATTGCTCCTCGGTGAGCCGATGCTCTTTCCTGTGGCGGTGGTACAGGCGAGTGGCGCTGATCGCCATGGGGCTGTTGAGGAACACGGGCACGTCGGCGATCGCGCGCTTCGCCTTGAGATTCGCGACGTAGTGCAGCAGCGCCTGCGCGCGCCCCACGGCGAAGGCCGGCATCACGACGACGCCGCCGCGCCCGAGCGCGCGTTGCAGGTGCACGCCGAGCGCCTCCTGCGCGTCGGCCGGATCGTGGCGGCGATTGCCGTACGTGGATTCGACCACGAGGTAGTCGGCCTCCTCGACCGGCGTGGGCGGGCGCATGATCGGGTCGTTCATGCGCCCGAGGTCGCCGGAGAAGACGACCGTCACGCCACCGCACTCGACGCTCGCCGTGGCCGCGCCGAGGATGTGGCCGGCGGGCCTGAGCGTGAGCGCGAATTCGCGCCCCACCCGCGTCTTCTTGCCGAACGCGACCGCCTCGAAGCGCTCCAGGCTCGCGCGGGCTTCGGCCTCGGTGTACAGCGGCAAAGCGGGCTTATGCCTGGAGAAGCCACGCTGGTTGGCGTAGCGCGCCTCTTCCTCCTGCAGGTGGCCCGAATCGGGAAGCAGGATCGCGCACACGTCGCGCGTGCCCTTGCTCGCGTGCACCGGACCCTGGAACCCTTGCGCGATGAAGCGCGGCAGCAGGCCGCTGTGGTCGAGATGCGCATGCGTGAGGACGACCGCGTCGATGTCGCCAGCCGGGAACGGCGGCGGCGCCCAGTTGCGAAGGCGCAGCGCCTTGGGACCCTGGAAGAGCCCGCAATCCACCAGCAGGCTCGCTCCTGCCGCGCGCAGCAGGTAGCGCGATCCGGTGACCGTGTTGGTGGCGCCGAAGAAGGAGAGCTCGATGCTCAATTTTGGCGCTCGATCGACATGCCCAAGATGCTTTCCCGTTGGTTGGTTCCCGCCTCGCCAGGACTGCGGGACGCAGCCGGGGTCGAGGGTACCACCGCCCTTCGCGCGCCGTTCGGCATTGCCTCGGGCAGCGCGATCATCGACCCTGCAGGCGCAGCGCCCGGTGCGCCAGCTTGCGCATCTCGCTCGCCCAGAGCACGGTGCTCGCCATGAGCACGCACATCGCCCATTGGCCGGCATCGAGCGGCACGGTGCCGAATGCGGCGTTGAGGATACCCACGTGCACCACGGCGACCTGCAGCAGGGCGGCGAGAGCGACTGCGCCCCACAGCCAGCGGTTGGCGAAGGCGCGGCGGAACGCGCTCGTCACCTCCGAGCGCGCGTTGAAGGCGTTGAAGAGCTGCGCCAGCACCAGCACCGTGAAGCCCGCGGTGCGCGCGCTGTCGAGGCTGCGCTCGCCCGCCACGAAGCCGCCGGGCAGGTACCAGTCGATGGTGAAGAGCGTCGCCGCCGCCATCACGAGGCCGGTGCCGAGCACCCCGGCCCACATCGCGGCATCGATCACGCCGTCGGCGGCTCGCCGCGGTTTCCTCGCCATCACGTCGTCCACCGGCGGATCGACGCCCATGGCGATGGCCGGCCCGGAGTCGGTGACGAGGTTGATCCACAGGATCTGCGTCGCGAGCAGCGGCAGCGCCACCGCCTCGCTCCCTCCCGACAGGCCGATGGCGCCGGCGAGCACCACGCCGAAGAACACCGTGAGCACCTCTCCCATGTTGGAAGAAAGCAGGTAGCGCAGGAACTTGCGGATGTTGGAGAAGATGGCGCGCCCGTGGCGCACCGCCACCACGATCGTGGCGAAGTTGTCGTCGGCGAGGATCATCTTGGCCGCCTGCTTCGCCACCTCGGTGCCGGCGATGCCCATGGCGACGCCGATGTCGGCGGACTTGAGGGCCGGAGCGTCGTTCACGCCGTCGCCCGTCATCGCGACGATGTGGCCATCGGCCTGCAGCGCATCGACGATGCGCATCTTGTGCCCGGGAGCGACGCGCGCGTACACCGACGTCATTCGCACGGCTTCGCGGAATGCGGCCTCGTCCAGCTGGTCGATGTCGAGGCCGGTGAGGGCCGCCGCGCCCGCCTCGACGATGCCGAGGTCGGCGGCGATGCGCGCTGCGGTGCGCGGGTGGTCGCCGGTGATCATGATGACGCGGATCCCCGCGCGGCGCGCCTCGCCGATGGCCTGCGCCGCTTCCTCGCGCGGAGGGTCGATGATGCCGACCACGCCGGCGAAGACGAGGTCGTGCTCGAGCGACTCGTCCGCCCCGGGGCCCTCCGACTCGGCAAGCGGGCGGTAGGCGACGCCGAGCGTGCGCAGGGCCTCGGCCGCGAGCTGCTCCACTTCGTCCAGGATGCGGCGCCGGTGGCCGTCGTCGAGTGGCACGACGGCGCCGCCCTTGCGCAGGAGGGTGCAGCGGGCGAGCAGTACATCGGGCGCGCCCTTTGTGACAATGATGCGCTCGTCGCCGTGCTCGTGGTCCACCTCGATCGATGACATCATCCGGCGCTCGGAGGTGAAAGGCACCTCGGCCACGCGCGCGAATCGCCGCTGGCGCCGCTCGTGGACTCCGAGCTTGCGCTCGGCCACGAGGAAGGCCACCTCCGTGGGATCGCCGTGCGCCTGCCATTCTCCCGTCGCGCCTTCCGGCAGGCGCGCATCCGAGGCGAGGCTGCCGCCCGAAAGCACCACGACATGCTCGGCAAGGAGATCACCCGCGACGGCACGACCGTCCTCGGTGAGCACCTCGCCCACGGGGACATAGCCGGCGCCAGTGAGGCGCGTGCGACCCGAAGCGGTGCAAACCTTGCGGATGGTCATTTCCGAACGCGTGAGCGTGCCGGTCTTGTCGGAGCAGATCACCGAGGCCGAGCCCAGCGTTTCCACCGACGAGAGCCTCTTCACGATGGCGTTGTGGCGCGCCATCCGCTGCACGCCCAGGGCGAGCACCAGCGAGAGGATGGCCGGCAGGCCCTCCGGCACCGCGGCCACCGCGAGGGAGACTCCCAGCAGCAGCACCGCGATGACCGTCGAGAGCCCGCGCTCATGGGACAGCGCGAGCACGGTGGCGACGACCAGCACCGCGATCGCGACGACGGCGAGGCCCAGCGTGCGCCCGATGCGCGCGACCTCGCGCTGCAGGGGCGTGCGCTCCTCCTGCGCGCTTTCGAGCAGGCGCGCGATCGATCCGACCTCGGTGGCCATGCCGGTCGCCGTGACGAGGGCGAGGCCCCTGCCCTGCACCACCGCCGTGCCGTTGAAGACCATGTTGAAGCGATCGCCCAGCGCAACGGGCGCCGGCAGCGCGCGCGCTTCCTTGAGCACCGGCTCGCTCTCGCCGGTGAGGGAGGCCTCCTGGACGCGAAGCGCGGAGGCGCGCACGACCCGGCCATCGGCGCCGACGGCGTCACCTTCGGCAAGCACCAGCAGGTCGCCGCGCACGAGCCCCGAGCTCGCGATGCGTTGCTCGCGGCCGTCCCGCAGCACGACCGAAGCCGCTGCGGAGGTCTTGGCCAACGCCGCCACTGCGCTTTCGGCGCGCGATTCCTGCACATGGGCCAGGATTGCGTTGGCGACGACGATGAGCGCGATCACCAGCGCATCCACGGGCCAGCCGTGCGCGCCCTCGACCGCCCAGGCCGCGAGCGAGATGGCGATGGCGCCGAGCAGCAGGTAGATGAGCGGATCGCGAAACTGCGCGGCGAAGCGCCTCCAGGCGGGCGGCGGCGGCTTCGAATGCAGCTCGTTGGGCCCATCGCGCGCGAGCCGCCGGGCGGCTTCCTCGCTCGCCAGCCCCTGCGCGAGGTCGGTGCCCAGGCGCGCGGCGAGCGCCTCGACGGGCTCGAGGCAGGGATCCGGCGCCGCCTGTTCCATGCGAGGTGGGCGGCTTCGCGCCTCAGCCCGCCAGGATCACGGGGCAGCTCGCGCCCTGCACGAGGCCCCGCGCGACCGATCCGATCAGCAGCTCCCGGGCAGCGCCCAGGCTCCGCGTGCCGGCGAGGAGGAGGTCGGCCTGCAGCTCGGCCGTCACACGCAGGATCGCTTCCGTCGGGTCGCCGTTCAGGATGCGCGCGTGCGCCTCGACACCGGCCGCCACCGCGGCCTCCAGCGACTCGCGCATTTCCGCGTGCCCCGGCGCGCCACCCCAGTGCGCCGCGAGAAGGTCGCGCGGGGCGATGAGCGTCTCCGCCAGGGTCATGGTGGGCTGCACGTTGAGAAGATGCAGCGCGGCCGCGCCGCCCGCCTCGCGATGCAGCCTGAGCGCGTAGCGCGTGGCGGCCAGCGCGCCGGGCGAGCAGTCGACGGCGACCGCGAGAACGAGCTTCACATCACTTGACCAGCGTCACCGGCAACGGCGAGGCGCGCACGACCTGCGCCGAGACCGATCCGAGCACTGCCCCCGCGACCACGCCGAGCCCGCGGCAGCCAAGGACGATGCCGTCGCAACGAAGCGCCCCGGCGGCGGCGACGATTTCCACGGCGGCATCGCCGCTCGCTTCGTGGAAAGTCAGGGCTACGTTGGACTCGCGAAGCGGCCGCGCCACGGCCTCCAAAGCCTCGCTCGCATTGCGGGTGCGCCGTTGCTCGGCGCGCTCAACGGTGGCGATGACGCCTACCTCGCCGGACATCACCGGGGGCTGCACGTTGCAGGCCACGGCTTCGATGGAGATTCCGCGGCGCGCGAGGCTCCCCACGTGCGCAGCTGCGCGCACGGCGTTGTCGGAACCGTCGCTGGCGACGAGGACCTTCAGCACCGATCAGTGGCCGGCCGAGGCCGCCTGGACGCCCGCGCCGGCGGGCAGGCGGTGCGCGATGCCCTTGTGGCAGTCGATGCAGGTCTTCTCCTTGCGCGCGAGTGCGGTGGAGTGCTGCGCGGCCGCACGCTGGCTCTGGCGCGTGAAGTCCATCGACTCGAAGTTGTGGCAGTTGCGGCATTCGAGGGAGTCGTTGGCCTTGAGGCGGGCCCACTCGTGCCGGGCGAGCTCCAGGCGCTTGGCCTCGAACTTCTCCTTCGTGCTGATGCTGCCGAAAAGATGCCCCCACACCTCCTTGGAGGCCTGCATCTTGCGCGCGAGCTTGTCGGTCCAGTCGTGCGGCACGTGGCAATCGGGACAGGTCGCGCGCACGCCGGAGCGGTTGGCGTAGTGGATCGTGGGCTTGAGCTCCTGGAAGACGTTGTTCTGCATCTCGTGGCAGCCGATGCAGAACGGCTCGCGGTTGGTCATCTCCATGGCGGTGTTGAACCCGCCCCAGAAGACGATGCCGGCGATGAAGCCGCCGAGGGTGAGGAAGCCCAGGCTGTAGTGCACGCTCGGGCGCGACACCACGCTCCACCAGTACCGGGCGAGGCCCGCAAGGCGGCGGATCATTTGGGGACGGACCCCGGTTTCTTCGCTTGGGGTCCGTCCCCGGTTTTTCCTCCCACCGCCTGCACGTTGTAGAAATCCACGAACGTGTTCTTCACCGGCAGCTTCGCGTCGGTCTGCACCACGTGGCAGCCGGTGCAGAAGTAGCGCCGCGGGGAAATCTCGCCGAGCATCTCGCCGTCGCGGCCGATGAAGTGCGTGATGCTCACCATCGGCGCGCCGCTCTCGCCCACGCGCTGGCGCGAATGGCAGTCCATGCACTTGTTGAAGCGCAGGTCCACCTGGTAGTTGTCGATCTGGTGCGGGATGAGCGGCGGCTGCATCGGGTAGTTTCGCGTCTTCCTCTGGTCGTCATTGACGATCTTCGGGAAGGCCGGCGGCGCGGGCTCGACGGTGAGCGGCGCGGGCCCGCGCAAGCCGTGGCCCAGCCCTGGCGAGGTGGGGTTCTCCCGCGCGGTCTGCGCCAGGGCGACGAGGCTCGCTCCAAGGAGCATCAATGCAAGCACGCGCTTCATGCTTTCCCCCCGTCCCCCGTCCCGCCTCCGTCTACCGGCACGATCTTCACCGCGCACTTCTTGAAGTCGGTCTGCCGCGAAATGGGGTCGGTTGCGTCGAGCGTCACCTTGTTGATCAATTGGGAAGCGTCGAACCACGGCACGTAGACCAGCCCCTTCGGCGGCTTCACGCGACCGCGCGTCTCCACGCGCGTGCGGCACTCGCCACGGCGCGAGACGATGCGCACCTCGCTGCCACGCCGCACCTTGAGGGCCGTGGCATCGTCCGGATGCATGAAGCACACCGCGTTGGGGAACGAGCGGTGCAGCTCGGGCACGCGCGCCGTCATCGAGCCCGAATGCCAGTGCTCGAGCACGCGCCCGGTCGACAGCCAGAACGGGTACTCCTTGTCCGGCGACTCGGCGGCGGCCTCATAGGGCACCGCGATGATGTTTGCGCGGTGGTCGGGGTTGCCGTAGAAGTCGTAGCCGCTGCCGGCCTTCACGTACGGATCGGTGCCTTCCTTGTAGCGCCAGCGCGTCTCCTTGCCGTTCACGACCGGCCAGCGCAGCCCACGCACCTTGTGGTACGTGTCGAAGGGCGCGAGGTCGTGGCCGTGCCCGCGGCCGAATTCGGCGTATTCCTCGAAGAGTCCCTTCTGGATGTAGAAGCCGAACGCCTTGGCCTCATGGTTCTCGTAGCCCGCCTCGATCTGGCTCACGGGGAACTTGTCCACCTGGCCGTTCCTGAAGAGCACGTCGTAGAGGGTCTTGCCCTTGTATTGCGGCGCCTTGGCGATGAGTTCCGCGGGCCACACCTCCTCCACCTTGAAGCGCTTGGAGAATTCCACCAGCTGCCACAGGTCGCTGCGCGACTCCCCCGGCGCCGTCACGAGCTGGTGCCAGAAGTGCGTGCGCCGCTCGGCGTTGCCGTAGGCGCCTTCCTTCTCCACCCACATCGCCGTGGGCAGCACCAGATCCGCGGCCTGGCACGTGACCGTGGGGTACGCGTCCGAGACCACGATGAAATTGTCGGGGTTGCGGAAGCCGGGATAGGTCTCCTCGTTCATGTTGGGCCCGGCCTGCATGTTGTTGTTGACCTGGACCCAGTACCAGTTGATCTTGCCGTCCTTCAGGTGGCGGCTCTGCAGCACCGCGTGCGCGCCTGGCGTGGGAACGATGGTGCCCGCGGGGAGCTTCCAGATCTTCTCGGCCATGGCGCGGTGCTTCGGGTCGGTCACCACCATGTCGGCCGGCAGGCGATGGGAGAACGTGCCCACCTCGCGAGCCGTGCCGCATGCCGAAGGCTGGCCGGTGAGGGAGAAGGGCGAATTGCCCGGAGTCGCGATCTTCCCGGTGAGCAAGTGGATGTTGTAGACCAGGTTGTTCGCCCACACCCCGCGCGTGTGCTGGTTGAAGCCCATGGTCCAGAAGGACATCACCTTCACCTTGGGATCGGCGTAGAGCTCGGCCAGCGCGCGCAGCTTGTCGCGCGGCACCCCGGAGAGCTTGGAGACGTACTCCTCCGTGTACGGCTTCACGAACGCCTTGTACTGCTCGAAGGTGTAGGGGTCGAGGTGCGTGGCGCGCCCGGCGTTCTTCGCCGCCTTCTCGAGCGGGTGCTCGGGACGCAGGCCATAGCCGATCTCGGTGGCGCCCAGCTTGAAGGTCACGTGCTTGCCGACGAAATCCGCGTTCACCTTGTTGTTGGCGATGATGTAGTTCGCGATGTAGTTGAGGATCGCGAGGTCGCTCTGGGGGTGGAAGATGATCGGCACGTCGGCCAGGTCGTAGCAGCGATGCTCGAACACCGACAGCACGGCTACCTTCACATGCGGGTTGGACAGCCGGCGATCGGTCACCCGCGTCCACAGGATCGGGTGCATCTCGGCCATGTTCGAGCCCCAGAGCACGAAGGCGTCCGCTGCCTCGATGTCGTCGTAGCAGCCCATCGGCTCGTCCATGCCGAAGGTGCGCATGAAGCCCTGCACGGCAGAGGCCATGCAGTGGCGCGCGTTGGGGTCGATGTTGTTGGAGCGGAAGCCCGCCTTCATGAGCTTGTTGCCGGCATAACCCTCCCACACCGTCCACTGTCCCGAGCCGAACATCGCCAGGCCGTTCGGGCCCTTCGCCTTGAGCGTGGCCTTGGCCTTCTCCGCCATGATGTCGAAGGCCTGGTCCCAGGTGATGGGCGTGAAGGCGCCCTCCTTGTGGTATTTGCCGTCCTTCATGCGCAGCATCGGGCGCGTGAGGCGGTCCTCGCCGTACATGATCTTGGAAAGGAAGTAGCCCTTCACGCAGTTGAGGCCCCGGTTCACCTCCGCCTGCGTGTCGCCATGCGTGGCGATGACCCGGTTGTTCTTCACCGCCACGGTCACGCCGCAGCCGGTGCCGCAGAAGCGGCATGGCGCCTTGTGCCACTTCACGCCCGAGCGCGACGGATCGGTAATGACGTTGGTCTGCGTCTGCGCGATGGCGTCCGGCATGCCCGCGGCGGCGGCGGCGACGGTCACGGCGGTGTTGCGGATGAATTCGCGGCGGGTGATGCTCATTCGTGGGGCTCCTGCAGGTCGGTTGCCAATTCCGAGTGTTGGTAGGCGATGTGCAAGGCGAGCACGCCATCGAGGGCACGCACCGCGTCCATCACGTCGAGGATCGCCGCGGAAGTCGGCGCCTCGATGAGCACCACGAGCTTTCCGAGGCCGTCGCTGCGCGGCACCTCGGCCAGGCCCGTGCGCGTGATCGCCTGCGAGATCGCCTCGGCCATCTCGGGCTGCACGTAGGCCACGCAGCTCACGATGTGGGTCTCGGCCGCCGCCTTGCCGAGAAGGAATTGCCGGCGGTTGACGGATTTGGCCATCAGCCGGTGGGCGGGCCCATGAAGAGCTGGTAGATCCAGACCATCAGCCCGTACGTGCCGATGATCACGCCCGCCAGGACGGGCGCCATCACCACGGTGAGGAAGAGGAAGGCCTTCAGCTCGGATCGTCGCGCGGCCGAAGGAGATTCCGGAACTGGGGAGTGCATAGGGTCCTGAAAGCGGGCGGGTGCGCCGGATTCTAGTCCGTGGGGCCGCATTCGCCGTTTGATGCGCATCAAGTCGCGGCGTTCCCGCGCTGTGCGAGCATGTAAACTGCACCCAACGCCCGAGCAGGAATCCCAAAAAAATGTACAAGCACATCCTGATCCCCGTCGACCTCTCGACCGCCTCCCTCGCCGCCACGCGCACCGCCATCGCGATGGCGAAATCGACCAGGGCCAAGGTGACCGCCGTGCACGTTATCGCCCCTTTCTCGCCGCACGCCGTGGGCGAGATCCGCTCGCGCGGCCCGGCCCCGCTCACGGCCACCGAGTACGAGCGGGTCGCCCAGAGGCGCGGCGAAGCGGTGCTGGAGAAGGTGGTGGCCGAGGCCAAGGCTGCCCGCGTGCCCTGCACGGTGGCGATCATGTACCACGAGAAGCCGGCCGAGGCGATCGTCGATGCGACGCGCAAGTACCGCTGCGATGCCGTCGTGATGGCTACGAGCGGGCGCAAGGGCATCGAGCGCTTCTTCGTGGGCAGCGTGGCCTCCGAGGTGCTGAGGCGCTCGCGCGTGCCGGTGGTCGTGCTGCGCTGAACACCCGCCCCGGCCGGCCTAGTCCCTAGGAATATTCCTAGGGCCCTTCTCGGAGCGCGCGCCGGGCGTTTCTCATCCGATACCGATGTCCCGGGCGCGGGCGCCTGCGGACAATGCTTTCCATGACGCCCGCGCGCCCCACCAGCATCTACATCGTCGACGACTCGGTCTCGATCCGCTCGCGGCTGGCCGAGATGCTGGCGACCATGGGCGATGTCCGCGTGGTGGGCGAAGCGGCGAGCGCGGCCGATGCCGTCGAGGGCATCCTCCACGCGCGCCCGGATTCGGTCCTGCTCGACCTGCACCTCGGCGGGCGCAGCGGCATGGAAGTGCTGCAGCACGTGCGCCGGGCCGCGCCCGAAATCGTCTTCGTGGTGCTCACCAACCATTCCGAGCCGCAGTACCGGCGCGCCTGCGCGCGAGCCGGGGCGGCCTATTTCCTCGACAAGTCCACCGAATTCGACCGCGTCCGCTCCGTCATCGCCGAGATCGCGGCGACCCATCACTAGCGTCCCAAGGGAAAAATGAAAGCCGCCACCTGCCTCGCCGAAAAGAAGACCAAGACCGAAGTGCGCCTGACCCTCGTCGCCTCGCAAGACGCGGCGCCCGGGGCCGTCGGGAATGGCAACGTCACGCGCTGCCGCACGCATTGCTCGACCTGCAACCTGCGCGAGCTGTGCCTGCCGTGCGGCCTGGACGTGCCGGCACTGCAGGACCTGGGCGAGATCGTCTACACGCGCCGCCGGGTGAAGCGCGGCGAGGTCCTCTATCGCGCCGGGGGCGCCTTCGACTCGCTCTACGCAGTGCGCAGCGGCTTCCTCAAGAGCCAGGTCGTGCTCGAGGACGGCCGCGACCAGGTGACGGGATTTCACATGCCCGGCGAGGTGCTGGGCCTGGACGGCATCGGCACCGGCGCGCACACCGCCGATGTGCTGGCCCTCGAGGACTGCGAGGTCTGCGTGATTCCCTACGCCCGGCTTCTGGAGCCCGGCCTGCAACGCCAGCTCCACAAGGTCATGAGCCGCGAGCTGGTTCGCGACCAGGGCGTGATGACCCTGCTCGGTACCATGCGGGCCGAGGAGCGGTTGGCCGCCTTCCTGCTCGGGTTGTCGCAGCGGCTTGCGGCGCGCGGCTATTCGAGCTCGGAGTTCCACCTGCGAATGACCCGCGACGAGATCGGAAGCTACCTCGGGTTGTCGCTCGAGACCGTGAGCCGCCTCTTCTCGCGCTTCCAGGACGAAGGCCACATCGCGGTGCAGCAGAAGCATATCCGCATCCTCGACCGCGCGGGACTGAAGGCCGTCATGGCCGGCGGCGCCCACTGAGCTCGGCTTCCGAGACGAAAGGAGACGAGATGTACCGCCATATCCTGGTTCCGACCGACGGCTCGCCCGTGTCGCTCAAGGCCGCCAAGGCCGCGGCGAAACTCGCGCGCACGATGAAGGCCAAGTTGACCGCCCTGTACGTGATCGCGCCCTTCGCACCGCCCAGCGGCGCAGGTTATGTATTTTCCGACGGCTACATCCAGAAGCAGTACATGGAGGGGATGCGCAAGCACGCCGACCAGGCGCTGGCCAAGGTGAAGCGCTCCGCAGCCGCCGAGCGCGTGACCTGCGAGGCGATCTCGGTCATCGGCCGCACGCCGTGGGAAGCGATCATCGCCGCGGCCAGGAGCAGGAAATGCGACCTCGTCGTCATGGGCTCGCACGGCCGGCGCGGTTTGATGGGCGTGCTCCTCGGCAGCGAGACCACCAAGGTGCTCACGCACTCGAAGGTGCCGGTGCTCGTCTGCCGGTGAGGCGTTCGCCTGCCTGGAGGTCGAGCGCGACGCGGCGATTGAGGCTGTCGCCGGGTTCGGGGCCGATCTCGAAGCCCAAACGCGCCATCAAGCGCAGCATCGGCTCGTTGCTCGCCAGCACCCACCCGACCATCGCCCGCAGGCCGCGCGCCGCCGCGATCGCGATCAACCGCTGCATCATGCGGTGCCCCAGGCCCCTGCCCTGCCAGGCGTCGGCCACGACGATCGCGAACTCGCACGAGATCGCATCGGGCAGGCTGACGTAGCGCGCCACCGCCACCTGCGCTGCGGCCGCGTCGATCGCCACGAGCGCCATCTCGCGGTCATAGTCGATCTGGGTGAAGCGCGCGATCATCGTGGGCGTGAGTCCGGCGACTGTTCCCTGGAAGCGCCGCCGGCGCGTCTCCACCGACAGCGCTTCGACGAAACGCGCTTCCATCGCGGCGTCCTCGGGCCGGATCGGGCGCAGCGTGAGCTCCTCTCCATCGGCGAGGATCTCCCGGGTGACGAGCTCCGAGGGGTATGGCGCGATCGCCAGGTGCGCGTGGCGATCACGGCCCTCGGGAACCGCGGCGACCACGAATCGGGCGTCGAGCGCGATGGCGCCCTGCTCATCGGCGATGATCGGGTTCACGTCCATCTCGACCACCTCGGGCAGCTCCGTTGCGATCTCGGAGATGCGCAGCAGGATGGCATCGATCGCCGGCCGGTCCACCGGCGGAAGGTGCCGGAAGCGTTCGAGCATTTTCGCCACGCGCGTGCCGGCGATCATGTCCTCCACCAGGCGGGCGTTGAGCGGTGGCAGGCCGACGACGCGATCGCGCAGCACCTCGACCGCGATGCCGCCGGCGCCGAAGGTGATCGCCGGCCCGAACACCGGGTCGCGCGTGATGCCCGCCATGAGCTCGCGCCCGTGGGGCCGCGCAACCATCGCTTCGATCGACACGCCCTCCACGCGCGCCTGCGGGCGCAACGTGGCCACCCGCGACAACATGCGCGCGAAGGCCTCGCGAACCGCAGGCGCGTTCGAAAGGCCCAGCTCGATGCCGTGCACGTCGCTCTTGTGCGTGATGTCGGGCGAGCGGATCTTCATCGCCACGGGGAAACCGACGGCTTCGGCGGCCGTGACCGCCTCCTCCGCCGAAGCTGCGTTGCGCGAGCGCACCACCGGGATGCGGAACGCTGCCAGCAGCTCCTTGGATTCGGTCGCGGCCAGCACCGAGCGCCCTTCCGCGAGCGCTCGGTGAATCAGCGCCCGCGCAGCCTCCAGGTCCGGCGGCTCGGTCGCAACCAGCGGCGGCGGCACCTCGAGCAGCAGGCGCTGGTGGCGCTGGTGCTGCGCCACATAGGCGAAGGCCTCCACCGCCATCTCGGGAAGCCGGAAGGCCGGCACGCCCGCCTGCTGCAACCGCGCGCGGGCGGCTCCAACGCTCGCCTCCCCCATCCAGCATGCGAGCACCGGCTTGGGCGCGCCCGCCGCAGCGCCGATCACGGCCGAGGCCGCGTCGTCGGCCGGCGTCATCGCTTGTGGGGTGAGGATCGCGATCACGCCGTCCACCCCGGGATCGTCCAGGCACGCCGCAAGCGCCGCCCGGTAACGCTCGGCGTCGGCATCGCCGATCAGGTCGATGGGATTTCCGTGGGACCAGTGGGCCGGCAAGGCGCGTTGCAGGCGATCGATCGTCGCCGGCGAGAGCTCCGCGAGCGGGATGCCGAGCTCGGTCGCGCGATCGGCGGCCATGACGCCCGGACCGCCTCCGTTGGTGACGATCGCCAGGCGATCGCCGCCCGGCGCCACGGCGCTGCCGAGCGCCTGGGCGGCGGCCACGAGCTGCCCCGCGGTCGCCACGCGCACGATGCCGGCGCGCCGCACCGCCGCGTCGAAGACGTCGTCGCGACCGACGATGGCGCCCGTGTGCGAGACCGCCGCGCGGGACCCGGCCGGGTGCCGCCCGACTTTCATGACCACTACCGGTTTCATGCGCGCGGCGGCACGCAGGCTGCCCATCAGGCGACGCGCGTCGCGAACGCCTTCGACATACAGGAGGATGTGCGCCGTCGCAGGATCGAAGGCGAGGAAGTCGAGCGCCTCGCCGAAATCGATGTCCCCCGAAGCGCCCAGCGAGATCACGCTGGAGAAGCCTATCCCCGAGGGCGTGGCCCAGTCGACCAGCGCGGTGCACACCGCCCCCGATTGCGAGAGCAGCGCGAGCGATCCGGGCAGCGCGGTGCCGCGGGCGAAGGTCGCGTTCAGGCCCAGCGAGGGCCGCATGAGCCCGAGGCAGTTCGGGCCGAGCATGCGCACGCCGTGGCGCCGCGCGGCCGCGAGCACGTCCGCCTCCATCGCCTTGCCCGCCGCGCCGGATTCGCCGAACCCGGCGGTGATCACGACCACGGCGCCGATGCCCTTTGCGCCGCAGGCCGCCACGAGCCCCGCGACGGTCGGAGCCGGCGTGGCGATGACGGCGAGGTCGACCGCTTCCGGCAACGCCTCGATGGTGGCCACGCAGGGCACGCCCCGCAGCTCGCGATGGCGCGGATTGACCGCGTATAGCCGCCCACGGAAGTTCGCGGCGAGCAGGTTCCCGAGCAATACCCCGCCGACCTTCTGCGGCTGCGCCGATGCCCCGACGAGCGCGACGGATGCGGGCTCGAAGAGCCGGGAGAGATAGTGCCTGCCCATGCGCCCCATTGTGCCCGCTGGCGCGCGGTGGTCAGGCGCAGCTGCCGGGCTCCTCGCGCTTCGGGCAGCCGTTTGGCCGTCCGGAGGGGGGCAACGGGCAGCGATTCAGCTCGAAGGGCGAGCGCTGCAACAGGCAGGTGAGCGCGCTGCACGCGGCGCCCAAGATCCAGAAGAAGAGGAAGCCCACGGTGTAGGCGGCCATGCGGCCGGATTCGGGCGCCTCCCCGAAAGGATGCAGCTCCGCCGGATCCACCAGGCTGAAGGCGATCCCCACCGCGGGGATCGCCATCACGAAGCCGGGCCACAGGACCCACATCAAGCGTTGCGCCATGGCCGATCCTTCCGCGCCTAGTCGACGGTCCCGAGCATCACCGAGGCCTCGAGCCCGCTCCAGCGCCGGGCGACCCGCCACGTGCGCTCCGCGTCCTCGAGGGTGACCTGCCAGCTCCCCGCACGCACCGCCTCGAGCTTGCCCTCGAACATGCCGGGGGCCACACGGCGCAGCTCCACTTCGCGATCGCCGCCGCCTCGCGTGGGATGCACCAGCGTGAGGCGAAGCGCCGCTGGGGAGGCCTGCGTCGTGGCGAGCGTCACGCGCACGGCATCGCGCTCCTCGTTGAAGGTCACGCGCGCGGCGACTCCCAGCGATTGCGCACGCGCATCGCGAGCGATGTCGCGGTTGATGCCGAGGCCACGCTTGTAGTAGTCGTCCGCCACCACGCCGTCGCTCGTGGCCACCGCGATCCAGGTGGTGATCACCCCTGCCACGACGACCATGGCAGGGCCGGACATGAGGAGCCAGGGCCACGGTTCGTGGAACCACCGCGGGGGCGGCGGGGAACGAGACGGGGAACGAGCGGCGGGGGATGGCATGTCACCTCGAGGGAAAAAGGAAGCGCGACTTCTCGCGGATGGAGAAGGTGGTCGCGTCGTCGCGCGATTCCAGCACGAACTCCACCGGTTGCGAGCCGCGCCGCCCGGCATCCTCGGCGCGCACGCGCACGGTGAGCACGCGGGTGGTGAGCGGCGCGAGCGCGATGGGCTGCGACTCGGCGAGGACTTCCAGCGGCTCGCCTCTCGCCCCGCGCGCGCCCAGCAGGACGGCGCGCTCCCGCTCCTGGGTGTTCATGAGCACGATGCGATAGACGTTCTCGATGCGTCCGCCCTCCGCCTCGCGGGCGAGGCTCGCGCGGTCGCGCATGATGTCCATCTTCACCGGCACGCGCATCCACATCGAGGCGGCCCCCGCGACCACGATGGCGCAGAGCACGGAGCCGTACACCAGCACGCGGGGGCGCAGCACGCGCCGCAGCATGCGGGCCCAGTCCCAGCCGTTGGCGATCGCGTTCTCGGTGGAATAACGGATGAGTCCGCGCGGGTAGCCCATCTTGTCCATCACCTGGTTGCAGGCGTCGATGCAGGAGGTGCAGCCGATGCATTCGTATTGCAGGCCGTCGCGGATGTCGATGCCGGTGGGGCACACCTGCACGCACAGGCTGCAGTCCACGCAATCGCCCAACCCGAGCGCTCGTGGATCGGCCTTGCGGCCACGGCCGCCGCGCGGATCGCCACGAGCGGCGTCGTAGGTGACAACCAGGGTGTCCTGGTCGAACATCGCGCTCTGGAACCGCGCGTACGGGCACATGTACTTGCACACCTGTTCGCGCAGCCAGCCGGCGTTGCCGTACGTCGCGAGCGAGTAGAAGCCGACCCAGAAAAGCTCCCACGGCCCGAACGATACGGTCGCCGCCGAGTGCACCAGGTCGCGGACCGGGGTGAAGTAGCCGACGAAGGTGAAGCCGGTCCAGATCGACAAGACGATCCAGCTCGCGTGCTTGGCGGACTTGAGCGCAACCTTGCGGGCGCTCCGGGGGGAAGCGTCGAGCTTCATGCGCGCGGCGCGGTCGCCCTCGATGCGGCGCTCGATCCACAGGAATATCTCGGTGTAGACGGTCTGCGGGCAGGCGTATCCGCACCAGAGGCGCCCGGCGATGGCGGTGAAGAGGAAAAGCGAGAGCGCCGAGACGATCAGGAGCACGGCGAGGTACACCACGTCCTGCGGCCACAGCACCAGGCCGAAGAGATAGAACTTGCGCGCCGCGAGGTCGAAAAGCACCGCCTGCCGGCCGTTCCACTCGACCCAGGCGAGCCCGTAGAAGATCGCCTGCGTGAGGAGCACCAGGCTCCAGCGCCAGCGCGCGAACCAGCCGCTCACGGCGCGCGGATAGACCTTCTTCCTGTCCTCGTAGAGCGACTGCTCGACGACCTCGACGGGGATCCGCGCGTTCATCGCGCGGTGTTCACCTTGAGGACGTTGGCGTCGGTGCGGGCGCCGTCCTTTCGCGAGAGGCCGTACACGTAGGCGGCGAGGATGTGGGAGCGCTGCTCGCCGAGGAAATCCTTGTGCGCCGGCATCACGTTGGCGCGGCCCTTCTCGATCGTTTCCGCAAGCGTCGCCTCCGAAGACCCGTAGAGCCAGGTGGCGTCCGTGAGGTTGGGAGCGCCCACGGCCGGATTGCCCTTGGCCTCGGCGCCATGGCACGCCGCGCAAACGGCGAACTTGGGCCTGGCGCGCTCCGCGGCCGCCTTGTCGTGCGCGAGGCCCGAGAGCGAGCGCACATAGTTGGCCATGTCCTTCGAGCCGCCGGCGCCGAGGGCCGCGCCCATCGCCGGCATGGTGCCGTTGCGGCCGTTCAGGATCGATGCCTTGATGGTCTCGGGCTCCCCGCCGTAGAGCCAGTCGGCGTCGGTGAGGTTCGGGAAGCCCTTCGCGCCGCGGCCGTCGGCCGAATGGCACTGGCTGCAGTAGTTCACGAAGAGCTTCTCGCCCACGACCTTCGCCTCCACGGTGGTCGAGAGCGTGGCGAGGTCGACGGAGGCGAGCTTGGCGTACAGCGGCCCGTATTGCGCCTCCGCCACCTTCACCTCCTCGTGGTACTGGCCGGCCGAGCTCCATCGGGTGCTGCCCTGCCAGGTTCCGAGGCCCGGGTAGAGCCAGAGGTAGCCCAACGAGAAGGCGATGGTGATCCAGAAGAGCCAGATCCACCACATCGGCAGCGGGTTGTTGTACTCGTCGAGGTCCTCGTCCCAGACGTGACCGGTTTTGTCGGGATCGCTCGCCACCTTGCGGCGCGACAACGAAAGCAGCAGCAGGCCGCAGGCGACGATGCTGACGAGCGTCCCCGCGGCGACGAAGAGGCTCCAGAAGGAAGAGGTGAAATCGGCCATCTAGCGGCCCTGCCCTTCTTCATCGCGCAGCGGCAACATCGCCGCCTCGTCGAACCTCTCGCGGTTGCGCGGGTGGACCGCGAACCAGACGATGCCCAGGAACGCGGCGAACGAGGCCACCGTGACGATTTCCCTCAGGAGATTGATGTCCATGGTCAGCGCGCCTTGATCGCGGTGCCGAGGCCTTGCAGGTAGGCGATGAGGGCGTCCTGCTCGGTCTTGCCGGCGAGCGCTTCGCGCGCGCCGGCGATGTCGGCATCGGTGTAGGGATGGCCCAGCCCGCGCAGCGCGCGCAGCCTGGTGGTGATGCTCGAGGCGTCCACGGCGGTGCGAGCGAGCCAGGGATAACCCGGCATGTTCGACTCGGGGACCACGTCGCGCGGGTTGTCCAGGTGAATGCGGTGCCACTCATCGCCGTAGCGCCCGCCCACGCGCGCGAGGTCCGGGCCGGTGCGCTTGCTGCCCCACTGGAACGGGCGGTCGTAGACGAACTCCCCAGCCACCGAGTAATGACCGTAGCGCTCGGTCTCGGCGCGGAAGGGCCGGATCATCTGCGAGTGGCAGTTGTAGCAGCCCTCGCGCACGTAGATGTCGCGCCCGGCGAGCTGCAACGCCGGATAAGGCTTCAATCCCGCCACGGGCTCGGTGGTGGAGCGCTGGAAGAAGAGCGGGACGATCTCCACCAGCCCTCCCACGCTCACCGTGAGGATGACCAGCAGGATCATCAGGCCGGTCTTTCTTTCGATCAGGTCGTGCGTCAGTTTCATTTGCGGCAGGGATGAGGGATGAGGGATGAGGATCAGGCGTGCGCCAGCGTGGCCGGGATCGGCGCGTCCTGCGCCTTGCCGGCGAGCAGCGTCTTCGCGGTGTTCCAGGCCATGACGCCCATGCCCGCGAGGTAGAGCACGCCGCCGGCCAGGCGGATGGCGTAGAAAGGATATGTCGCCTTCACGCTCTCGACGAAGCTGTACGTGAGCGTGCCGTCGTCGGATACCGCGCGCCACATGAGGCCCTGCATCACGCCGGCGACCCACATGGCCGAGATGTAGAGCACCACCCCGATGGTCGAGATCCAGAAGTGGAGCGAGATCGCGCGCACGCTGTGCATCTCGACGCGTCCCACCATGCGCGGGATCAGGTAATAGAGGCTGCCCATGGTGATGAATCCCACCCAGCCGAGCGCGCCGGCGTGCACATGCCCCACGGTCCAGTCGGTGTAGTGGGAGAGCGCGTTCACGGTCTTGATCGACATCATCGGCCCCTCGAACGTAGCCATGCCGTAGAACGACAGCGACACGATGAGAAACTTGAGGATGGGATCGGTGCGCAGCTTGTGCCACGCCCCCGAGAGCGTCATGATCCCGTTGATCATCCCGCCCCACGAGGGCGCCAGCAGGATGAGCGAGAAGAGCATTCCGAGCGACTGCGTCCAGTCCGGCAACGCGGTGTAGTGGAGGTGGTGCGGGCCCGCCCACATGTACGTGAAGATGAGCGCCCAGAAGTGCACCACCGACAGGCGGTAGGAATAGATCGGCCGTCCCGCCTGCTTGGGAATGAAGTAATACATCATCCCGAGGAAGCCCGCGGTGAGGAAGAATCCCACGGCGTTGTGGCCGTACCACCACTGCACCATCGCGTCCTGCACGCCCGCATAGGCCGAGTACGACTTCCAGAAGCTCACGGGGACCGCCGCGCTGTTGACGATGTGCAGCAGCGCCACCGTGAGGATGAAGGCGCCGAAGAACCAGTTGGCCACGTAGATGTGGCTCACCTTGCGCCGCGCGATGGTGCCGAAGAAGACCAGCGCATAGGCGATCCAGACCGCGGCGATGAGGATGTCGATCGGCCACTCGAGCTCGGCGTACTCCTTGCCCGAGGTGTACCCGAGCGGCAACGTGATCGCTGCCGCGACGATGACCACCTGCCAGCCCCAGAAAGTGAATGCCGCCAGCTGGTCCGAGATGAGCCGCACCTGGCAGGTGCGCTGGACCACGTAATAAGAAGTGGCCATCAGGGCGCATCCGCCGAACGCGAAGATCACGGCGTTGGTGTGCAGCGGGCGCAGCCGGCCGTACGAGAGCCAGGCGATGTCGAAGTTGAGAGCCGGCCACAGGAGCTGCGCGGCGATAATGCAGCCCACGAGCATTCCCACCACGCCCCAGACGACGGAGGCGACGGCGAACTGGCGCACCACCTTGTAGTTGTACATGCCTTCCGCAGCGTGCATTTCGAGTCCCGGATATCAGGTACTGGAATGCTAGGGCTGCGCCAAAGCCCGGGCTTGATTCAGGTCAAGCCGCGCGCGGATCGCAGCGCTCAGGCCACCATGTGCTGCCACGGCACGCCAGCCGCGGGGTGGTACTCGAGGGCGTGCTGCACCCAGCGGATGTGCTGCGCCTCTTCGCCGGCCATGGCGGCGGCGATCTCGCGGACGGCTGCTTCGGGCGAGCCGCCCGCGAGCCACCGGTATCGGGCCCCGGCGAGCTGCGGCAAGGTGAGGTGACGGCTCGCGCCGATCAGCTGCGCGCGTGGTCCGATTCCATTCGCGCGAGGTTGGCGCACAGCCCGGATAGCACCGCCTCCCCTTTGTCGCGGAAATAGCTCGCGAACTCGTCGTAGCGCTCCGCCGCCTCGCGCTCGATGGCGATGGCGTGGGCATGGAACTCCTCGAGGGTGCGGATGGGCTCGATCATGGTTTTTCCTCCTGGTCCGAGCATGCGCGGCGCGCGATGACGCCCTTTGATCTGGCGCAAGCCCGTGGCGCGCGGGCACCCGACAATGGGGAAACCACCGGAGGACCTTTACTCATGTACCACCACATCCTCATCGCCAGCGACGGCTCCGAAGCCTCCGAGAGGGCCGTGCGCGAGGGCATCCAGCTCGCCGTCGACCACAAGGCCCGCGTCACCCTGCTCACCGCATCGCCCCCCCTGCACGCGATCGGCGGCGATGCCGCCCAGCCCGACGACGCCTACCGCAAGGCGACCGGGGCCGTGGCCGAGGAAAGGCTGCGTCCCTGGGCGGACTACGCGAGGAACCACGGCCTGCAGGCCGAGATGTCCCACGTCTTCGTGGCCGAGCCCGCGGAAGCGATCGTCCGGGCGGCGCGCGCGCGCCATTGCGACCTCGTGGTCATGGGCACGCGAGGCTACACGGGCCTCAAGCGCGCCCTTCTCGGCAGCCATGCCGGCGACGTGATCGCGATGTCCGAAGTGCCGGTGCTGGTATGCCGCTGAGCGAGCACACGCAGCGCGGCTGCGAGCAGGAGCTCGCCCGCGCCCGCCGCCGCCTGCAGCGTGGCGAAGATCCCGTGACCGTCCTGGAGAAGCTGGGGCTGGCGATCACCAACAAGCTGCTTCATCCCCGGTACCAGGCCCTCAAGAGGGAAACGGGCACCTGCGCGCCGCGTTAGTTGCTCGCAGCGCGCCCCGATGCGTACCTACCGGGCCTGGGCACCCAGCCTGCGCAGCTTTGCGAGCCACTTCCGGCGGTGCTCGTCGCTGCCCTCCACCATCCCCACCACGCTGCGCCTCACGGGCGACACGCCGACAAAGCCGAGGATGTTGCGCTCGAGGCTCTTCAGGCTGTGGGCGCGGAAGAACCACTCGTAGATCGGCGCCGGCATGCCCATCGTCACCACGATGCGTGCGCTCTTTCCCTTGAGGAGCTTCTCCGGCATGCCCTTGTCGCGGTAGCGGAAGGCGGTTCCGGGGCGCATGGCCTGCTCGAGGAAACCCTTGAGCAGCGCCGGCATGTCGCCCAGCCACAAAGGAAACACGAAGACGAGATGATCGGCGCAGGCGATCGCATCGAGCGCGGGCCGCAGGGCGGCGGGCGCGAGGCCTTTCTCCCAGGCGGCGCGCTCGCGCAGCAGCGGAAAATCCAGCGTGGCGATGTCGATGGCACGGAACTCGTGGCCGGCTTCGCGAGCACCATCGGCATAGGCCGCGGCGAGCTTGCGGCAAAAGCGCTCGGGCGCGGGATCGGGGTGCCCCTGGATCAGCAGTATCTTTTTCGCGGCGCTCATGGGCGCGGCCTGTCGTCGTCCACGACCACGTCGAGCGCAGGCTTGTCGAGGTCGTCGAACTGCCCGCCATCGACGGCCAGCCAGAAGGCGGCGCCGATGACGATCGCCAGCACCACGCTCAGCGGAATCAGCAGGTAGAGGATGTCCATTCGTCAGCGCCGAAGGCGGGCCGCGTTGGCGACGACGGCGAGCGAGCTCGCCGACATGCCGATGCCGGCGATGAGCGGCGTCACCAGCCCCGCGACCGCGAGGGGTATGACCACGATGTTGTAGGCGAGTGCCCAAAAAAGGTTCTGCCGGATCACGCGGCGCGTGCGCCGGGCGATGCGCACTGCGCGCACCAGGTCTGCGGGCGAATTCGACAGCAGCACCGCATGCGCGTGCACCTGCGCCAGGTCGGCACCGCCACCCATTGCGATGGAGACGTCAGCCTGAGCGAGGACTGGCGCGTCGTTGATGCCGTCGCCCACCATCGCCACGCGCGCGCCCGCACGTTGCATGTCGGCGACACGGCTGCGCTTATCCTCCGGCGTCGCCCGTGCACTCGCATCGACGATGCCCAGGCTCGCTGCGACGCGATTCACGGCGCCGGCCTCGTCCCCGGACAGGAGGTGGACGGCCAGCCCCAGGGCGCGCAGGTCCGAGATCGCCGCGCGCGCTTCGGCGCGGAGCTCGTCGCCGATCCGGAAGCGGGCGAGCCAGCCGCCCTCGTCGCCCAGCCAGGTGACCGTGTCCGCCACTTCCTCCAGGCTCGACGGCAGCGGGCTTGCGCACAGCTGCGCCACGAAGCCCTCCCGCCCGAGCCGATAGCGGCGTCCCTCGATCATCGTCTCGATGCCCTGCCCGGCGACGCTACGGGGAAGTTCGCCCATATCGGTCGAGGCGGGAGCGATGGGCGTGGAGGCGTCGCGGAAGACGGTGTCGATCGGGTGTGCGGAGGCGCGCGCGATGCGCGAGGCGAGTGCGAAGCAGTCGTCCCGCGTGGGCAGGCCGAGCGGGAGCGTTTCGAGCAACCTCGGTTGACCGTGCGTGAGCGTGCCGGTCTTGTCGAAGACGATGTCGGTCGCGCCGGCCAGGCGCTCGATCGCCTCGGCGGAGGCGGCCACCACGTTGGCGCGCGCAAGTGCCCCGACGCCCGCCGTGAGCGCGACGGGCGTCGCCAGCGCCAGCGCGCAGGGGCAGGTGACGATCAGCACTGCCACGGCGATCCATAGCGCCCGCGATGGCTCGATCGCCAGCCAGGCGAGCCCGGCGAGCGCCGCAACGGCGAGGATTCCCGCCACGAACATCGCGCTCGCGCGTTGTGCCGCATCGGCCCAGCGCGGCCGCTCGGCCAGCGCGCGCTCGAGCAGCCGATGGATCGAGGCGAGCGCGGTGTCGGCGCCCAGGCGCGTTACCACGAGCACGAAGGCATCCCCCGCGTTCACCGAGCCGCCGAGCACCGCGTCGCCGGGCGCACGCGCGAGCGCGCGGCTTTCGCCCGACAGCCAGGCCTGGCTCACGCTGGCGCTCGCGCTCTCGAGTCGTCCATCCGCGGGGACCGTCTCGCCCGGACGGACCAGCACCCGGTCGCCGACATAGAGCCGCGCGACGGCGACGCTCTCTTCATGTCCATCGCTCGCGCGCACGCGGCGGGCCATCTGTGGAACCAGGCGCGCGAGGCGCTGCAGCGAAGAGCCGGCGCGGCGTCGCGCCACGAGCTCCAGGTAGCGCCCGCCGGTGATGAGGAAGACGAACATCGCGATCGAATCGAAGTAGACGTCGCCGGCGCCCGCCACGGTGGCATGCACGCTGGCGGCGAAGGCGGCGAGCAATCCCAGCGCGATGGGCACATCCATGCCGAGGTGGGACAAGCGCAGGTCGCGCCAAGCACCGCGAAAGAAGGGCGCGGCCGAATACGCCATCACCGGCGCGGTGAGCACGAGCCCGGCCCAACGCATGAGCGAGGCGGCGTCGCCCGCGATCTCGCCTTCGCCCGCGAGGTAGCCGGGCACGGCGTACATCATCACCTGCATCATGCCGAGGCCCGCGACCCAGAGGCGCCGCAACAGGCAACGCCCTTCGCGTTGCTCGACGAGCGCGAGGCGGCCCTCCTCGTAGGGCCATGCCGAGTAGCCCAGGGCATGGATCGCGCGCAATACCTCGCCCAGGCGAGTGGTGGCCGGATCCCAGGCAAGGCGTGCGCGCCGCGTGGAGTAGTTCACCGAGATGGACTTGACGCCCGCGCTGCGCGCGACCACCTGCTCCACCAGCCAGGCGCAGGCGGCGCACGCCAGGCCCTCGAGGATGAGCTCGGCTTCGAGCGCACCCGGCGCCTGGCTCACGAATCGCTCCTGCACCACCGGATCGTCGAAGGCGTCGAAGTGTTCGTCCGCTTTCGGCGCGCGGGGCGCGGGCGCCGAGCGCACGCGGTAGTAATCGTCAAGGCCCAGGCCCGCGATCGAGGTCGAGATCGCCTGGCAACCGAGGCAGCAGAAGACGCGCCGCCCGCCCCCGGCGTCGAAGGTGAACGACGTGCCGGCCGCCACCGGCAGGCCGCAATGGAAGCAGCCAGCCGCGGCCGCCGCGCCGGATGCGAGCTCCAGGGTCATGGCTCATTGTCGCGACCGCGGCGATTACCCGGTTGACGCCGGTCAAGCCTGCGACGCGCCACCCGTATAATTTGGATCCAGGACTCCCGCCTTGATCCCCGAACTCGGACACTTCGCGCTCGCCATCGCGCTGGCGCTGGCGCTGGCGCAGGCCGCGCTCTGCCTCGTCGGCGCCGCCACCGGCCGCGCCGCCCTCATGGCCACCGCTCGCCCCGTCGCGTGCGGGCAGTTCCTGTTCGTGCTCGGCGCATTCGCGGCGCTCGCGGCAAGCTTCGTCGGCAACGACTTTTCGGTGGTCAACGTGGCCACCAATTCGAACTCGCGCCTGCCCACCCCGTATCGCTTCGCGGCCAGCTGGGGCTCGCACGAAGGCTCGATGCTGCTGTGGACGCTGATGCTCGCCGGGTGGACCTTCGCGGTCGCGCTCTTCAGCCGCCACCTGCCCGAGCGAATGGTGGCGCGTGTCATCGGCGTGATGGGCCTGGTGAGCGCGGGCTTCCTGCTCTTCATGTTGCTCACGTCCAACCCGTTCGAGCGCCTGTTCCCGCCGGCCGAGGACGGCCGCGACCTGAATCCGCTGCTGCAGGATCCTGGCATGGTGATCCACCCGCCGATGCTCTACATGGGCTACGTCGGATTCTCGGTCGCCTTCGCCTTCGCCATCGCGGCGCTCCTCGAGGGCCGGCTCGACGCCGCCTGGGCGCGCTGGTCGCGGCCGTGGACGACCGCCGCGTGGAGCTTCCTCACCATCGGCATCGCCCTCGGCAGCTGGTGGGCGTACTACGAGCTGGGCTGGGGCGGCTGGTGGTTCTGGGATCCGGTCGAGAACGCCTCGTTCATGCCGTGGCTGGTCGGCACCGCGCTCATCCACTCGCTCGCCGTGACCGAGAAGCGCGGCACGTTCCGCAGCTGGACGGTGCTGCTCGCCATCGTCGCCTTCTCGCTTTCGCTCATGGGCACCTTCCTCGTGCGCTCCGGAGTCCTCACTTCGGTGCACGCGTTCGCCACGGACCCGAAGCGCGGCGTGTTCATCCTGCTCTTCCTCGCCATCGTGGTCGGCGGCTCGCTCGCCCTCTTCGCGTGGCGCGCGCCGAAGGTCGGCCTCGGCGGGCGCTTCGCGCCCGTCTCGCGCGAGTCGATGCTGCTCGCCAACAACGTGCTGCTCTCGATCGCCATGGCCGCGGTGATGCTGGGGACGCTTTATCCGCTCTTCCTCGATTCCTTGGGGCTGGGCAAGATCTCGGTCGGTCCGCCCTACTTCGACGCGGTCTTCTATCCCCTGCTGGCGCCCGCCATCTTCCTCATGGCCGTGGGGCCGGTGGCGAGCTGGAAGCGCGCGGCGCTGCCCGACCTGTGGAAGCGGTTGCGGTGGGCATTGGGCGTGGCCCTGGTCGCGGCACTGGCCATTCCCTTCATGATGGGTCGCTTCTCGCCGGGCGTGGCGAGCGCATTGTGGCTCGCGCTCTGGGTGATTTGCGCGGGCGCGATGCAGGTGTGGCAGAGGGTCGCCACCGCGCCGCAGGCATCGCTTGCCGCGCGACTGCGTGCGCAGCCCCTCGCGTGGTACGGCATGAACATCGCGCACCTCGGCATCGCGTTCTTCATCATCGGCGTCGCGCTGGTGCGCGGCTACGAGACCGAGCGCGACCTGCGCATGGTGCCCGGAGACCGGGTGACCATCGGCGGTTACGAGTTCACCTTCCGTGGCGCGCGCGAAGTGCCGGGCCCCAACTACACCGCGATGCGTGGCGACTTCGAGGTGCGCCGCGCCGGATCGGGCTCGATCGACCGCACCATGCATCCGGAAAAGCGCATCTATCACGCCTCCGGCCAGACGATGACCGAGGCCGACATCGACACGGGCCTCACGCGCGATCTGTACGTCTCGCTGGGCGAGCCGGTGGGCGACGGGGCCTGGGGCGTTCGCGTCTACCACAAGCCGTTCGTCGACTGGATCTGGGGGGGCGCGTTCGTCATGGCGCTGGGCGGCTTCATCGCGCTTTCGGACCGGCGCTATCGCGGCCGGGCGGCCGTGCGCGTGCCCGCGGGAGCGACGGCGGCAGCCGACTGATCCGGTGATGAGAGTCGCCAGGTACCTCGTCCCCCTCGCGCTCTTCGTGGCGCTGGTGGCCTTCTTCGCCGTGGGCCTCACGCGCGATCCCCGCGAAGTGCCCTCGCCCTTCATCGGCAAGCCGGCGCCGGCATTCACGCTCGCGCAGCTGCACGAGGCGCAACGCGCCTTCACGCCCGCGGACATGAAGGGAAAAGTCTGGCTGCTGAACGTCTGGGCCTCGTGGTGCGTGAGCTGCCGCGTCGAGCATCCGTTGCTGGTGCAGCTGGCCCGCTCCGGCGTGGTCCCGATCGTCGGCCTCAACTACAAGGACAAGCGCGAGGACGGCGTGGCGTGGCTCGCGAAATTCGGCGATCCCTACGTCCTTTCGGTCCACGACCTCGAGGGCCGCGTGGGCATCGACTACGGCGTATACGGCGTGCCCGAGACCTTCGTGATCGACAAGCAGGGAGTCATCCGCTACAAGCAGATCGGGCCGGTCACCGCCGAGGCGCTGGAGAAGAAGATCATGCCGTTGCTGCGCGAGCTCGGCGCCGCGTGAGGAAGGCACTCGCCGTGCTGCTGGTCGCGTGCTCGACGCTTGCCTTCGCGCAGTCGACTGAAGTGGCGAAGCCGGACGCAGCGACGGAGGAGCGCCTGAAGGACCTGGCCGCCGAGCTTCGCTGCCTCGTCTGCCAGAACCAGACCATCGCCGACTCGAACGCGCCCCTCGCCGTGGACCTGCGCGGCCAGATCCGCACGCAAATCTCCCAGGGCCGAAGCGATTCCGAAATCCGCGACTACATGGTGCAGCGCTACGGCGCGTTCGTGCTGTATCGCCCGCCGCTCAACGCGAGCACCGCGATCCTGTGGGTGGGGCCGTTCGTGCTGCTCGCCTTCGGCGCGGTGGTCTTCGTGCTCTTGGTGCGCAGGAAGAAGGCCGGCCCGGACGAAAAAAAAGCGCCGTTGCGGCGCGACGAGATTCGCGAGCTGCTGGAGAAGGATTAGGTTCGAAGTTGCTTCCCCTTTCCCTCCCCCCCTGCTTTCCTACGCCATCGCCTCCGCCGTCTCCCGCTTCACCGCTGGAGCCGGCACGGGCTCGATGAAGCCCAGGTCGCGTGAGACGTCGCGCGCCGCGGCCATCGCCATCTGCGCGAGCTCGTCCATTCGCCCGCCGAGGATGTTCTTCTCCGCGCCCCAAACGCCGATCGAGGCGATGACGCCGCCGGTGCGGTCGCGCACGGGCACGCCGATTCCGCAAACCCCCTGCCGGAACTCGCCGCGATTCACGGCGTAGCCGCGCACTCTCGTCTCCTGCAGGTCGCGCTCGATCTCCTTGCGGCGCGTGAGCGTGAGCGGCGTGTAGCGCTTCACGTGCTGGAACGCGATGTCGAGCGATTCGGAGGGCAGCCACGCGAGAAGCGCCTTGCCGGTGGAGGTGACGGTGGCGGGAACGCGCGAGCCGATGGTGGTGATCGCCTTCAACGGCTGGGCGCTGTCCACCTTGTCCACGTACACCGCGAAACCGGCGTCGAAGACCGCCAGCTGCACCGATTCATGCGTCTCTTCGCCCAGGCGGCGCAGGCGGGGGCCGGCTACGGCCACCAGGTCCACGTCGCGCACCAGCAGCGAGCCCATCTCCCACATCTTCAACGTGGGCGAATAGAGGCTGGTCGCGGGGTCCTTCTTGACGTAGCCGAGGATCGACAGCGTCGAGAGCAGCCGGTAGACGTTGGGCTTGGTGAGCCCCAGCTGGCGGGAAAGCTCCGTCAACCGGCGCGGCTGTCCCGAGCGGATGAGCGCCTCGAGGAGGTTCAGGGCCTTCTGGACCGTCTGTTCCATGTCGCCGCCGGCCTGAATAAGGACGGCCGCATCCTAGCACAGCGGTAAAAAGGGAGGTTCACAGGATGACTGGGCGGTCTCCCAGCTCGTTGGTCCCGTCGCCGCTGGCAGGGAAATGGCGCTCCAGCAGCTGGGAAACCGAGCGCACCCCTGCGACCGCCCCCTCCTCGTAGCGGCCCTCGCGGAAAAACCCATCCATCGAGTCCACGATGGCGCGCCATTCGCCCTCGCCCACCTTGCGATCGATGCCCCGGTCCGCAACGATCTCCACGCGGTGCTCGGCCAGCAGCACGTAGATGAGCACGCCGTTGTTCTCCTCCGTGTTCCAGACGCCCTGCGCCGCGAACACCTCCTTCGCCCGCTGCCGCGAGGTGAGCCCCGCCCACAGCTGCGCGGTGGTGAGCTCGCCCTCGACCACGAAGCACACCTCGCCGCGGTGGCGCTTCTCGTGCGCAGCGATCTCGTGCTGGATCGCATCGAGGGTCTTCGAGGGAAAAGCGCGCGCCGCGGTCGCAGGCGTCATCATCACGTGCCGGAAGAAGCGCTTCAGTTCCATGCCGCCCCTCCGCGAAAACGCCCCTCGGGTTCGCTGCCTTGGGAGACGACCGAATCTTCCCCTCTCCCTTGGGAGAGGGCCGGGGTAAGGGTCGAGCAGAAGCTCATCTACCAGCTCCCCGAGGCGCCGCCGCCATCGAAGCCGCCGCCGCCCCCGCTCCAGCCGCCTCCGCCGAGGCCGCCTCCGCCGCCCCAGGAGCCGCCCCCGCTCGGGATGTACACGCCGCCCCATCCGCCGCGGCCGGCGCGCCGCGTCATGCCCGCGCCACCCGCGATGGTGAAGACGAAGGCGATGATCGCCGCGATGATGCCGATGGAGAGGCTGCCCAGGACGAGCCAGGCGGCGATGCCGGTGATCCCCGACGTGGCGGTGGCGCCGAAGAAGCGCCCGAAGATGCCGCGCAGCATCATGCCGACGACGGGGATGAGGAAAAACGCCAGCATGAGGAAGTTCGCGCTCGACGAAAGCACGTCCACCTTGCCGGAGGGCTGCGCAAGGTCCGGCAGCGGCAGCTCCTCGCCTTCGATCGCCTTCAGGATCGCGTCCACGCCCGCCTCGATGCCGCCGGCGAAGTCGCCGTTGCGGAATCGCGGCGCCACCAGGTCGGCAACGATTCGCCGCGAGAGCGCATCGGTGAGCGTGCCCTGCACCCCACGGCCGGTGTGGATGCGCATGCGCCTTTCCTTCAGCGCGACGACGAAGAGCACACCGTCGTCGACGCCCTGGCGCCCGAGCTTCCATTCGTCGGTCACGCGCCCGGCGAACTCCTCGATCGTCTCCTGCCCGATGGAAGGCACCAGCAGCACCGCGACCTGGGATCCGCGCGACTTCTCGAAGGCCGCGAGCTTGCCCTCGAGCGCCTCGCGTTGCGCCGCGGTGAGCGTGCCGGTGAGGTCGGTCACGCGCGCGGCCAGCTTGGGCACGGGGATGGCGTCCTGCGCCAACGCGGCGAAGGCGAGCAACAGCAGCAACGCAACCGCCGCGGCCCGCGCCATCAGCGTTTCGGCCGAGTGTGCGCCGGCATGCCGCGGGCCGAAGCCCGGGACCGAAAGCCTCATCGAACCGCCTTACTTGCCGGGCGCGGGTGTGGTCGCGGGGGCGGTTGCCGGGGAAGGCGTCGGCGCGGCCGGCACCGCGCTCTTCGGCGCGAAGTCGACCTTGGGCGGCTCGGAGATCGCCTTCTCGTTCTCGACCTCGAAGCTGGCCTTGGGCTTGTAGCCGAATATCATCGCGGTGAGGTTGGTCGGGAACTGCCGCGCGAGCACGTTGTACTCCTGCACCGCCTTGATGAAGCGGTTGCGCGCGGTGGTGATGCGGTTCTCGGTGCCCTCGAGCTGCGCCTGCAGGTCGCGGAAGTTGGCGTCGGCCTTGAGCTGCGGGTAGTTCTCCGCCACCACCAGCAGGCGGCTCAACGCGCCGGCGAGCTCGCCTTGTGCCTGCTGGAATTGCCGCACCTTGGCCGGATCGTCGAGCGCCTCGGCCGGCAGCGTCACCTGGGTCGCCCGCGCCCGCGCGCTGATCACCGCCTCCAGCGTCTGGCGCTCGTGCGCCGCGTAGCCCTGCACCGTGGAAACCAAATTCGGGATCAGGTCGGCGCGGCGCTTGTACTGGTTCAGCACCTCCGCCCAGGCGGCCTTCACCTGTTCGTCCCGGGTCTGGAAATCGTTATAGCCGCAGCCGGACAGGGCGAGGGTCGCCAGGAGCGACAGGGCCAGCAGCATCTTGCGCATGTATTTTCTCCTTGTTGGATTTCGTATCCGACAACCAAATCCGGAATACGTGTCCCCACATTCCGTCGCCGAGGGCGGGATTCAAGCGGCGGCGAGGGTCCGGCGGGCGAAAAGGAGGTCTTCCCACACCTTGGCCTTCTCGGCAGGGGCGCGCAGCAGGTAGGCGGGGTGATAGGTGACGACGAGCGGGGTGTCGCGATAGCGATGCACGCGGCCGCGAAGGCTGCCGATGCTCGCTTCGGTCGCGAGCAGGTGTGCCGCGGCCGTCTTGCCGAGGGCCACGATGAGCTTCGGGCGGAGAAGCTCGATCTGGCGGTCGAGGAACGGCGCGCATGCCGCGGCCTCTTCCGCCGTGGGCGTGCGGTTGCCGGGTGGGCGGCACTTCACCACGTTTGCGATATACACGCGCTCGCCGCGGCGCAAGCCGATCGCGCTCAGCATGCTGTCGAGCAGCCGCCCCGCCTGGCCCACGAACGGCTCGCCTTGCTCGTCCTCGTCGGCACCCGGGCCCTCGCCCACGAAAAGCCACGGCGCTGCGGCATCGCCCACGCCGAAGACGGCCTGCTTGCGCTGGCGGCACAGGCCGCACGCGCGGCAATCGCGAACCATCTCGCGCAATGCGTCCCAGTCCGTGCCGGGCGCGATCTCGACCGGAGCGAAGGCCACCTCCGTGGCGGCAACTTCCGCAACCGCAGTTGTTGACGCCGCCCTGCCGGGCTCGTCCAGGCCGTAGAGCCTCGCGAGCTCATAGAGCTCGAGCTCGCGCAGCGCCCGCGCGTCCATCACAACGTGAGGCCGAGGAAAAGCGCGTCTTCGCGGCCGGCGAGCGCGGGGTAGTAGTCGGGGCGGATGGCGATCTGCTGGAAACCCATGGTGCGGTAGAGGTGCCTGGCAGGAAGGTTGGAGGGCCGCACCTCGAGGTACACGATCTGGCAGCCCGCGAGACGGGCGACCTCGACCATGTGCGTGAGGAATCCCCGCCCCAGGCCCTGGTTCTGCCATTCCGCGGCGATGGCGAAGTTGAGCAGGTGCGCCTCCTCGAGGGCCACCATCAGGACGGAATAGCCGATGACGGCCTCGCCATGGGTGACCACCCAGCAGTCGTAGCCGGCATTCACCGAATCGCGGAAATTGCCGAGGCTCCAGGGAAAGGCGTAAAGCGCCTTCTCAAGGCGCGCCACTTCGGCGAGGTCGGCCACGCGCATGCGCCGGTACTGCACCTGCGGGATCGGAACCGCGCTCACTTTCTCGCCCGCCTTTCCTCGGTCGTGAGGGCCACTTTGTCCCGCAAGTATAGGGGGGCCGCCTGCTCGGCGGGTATCGCGCCCCCGCGCAAGTAGCGGCGAGCGCCGATGCGCGCCACCGCGCCCGCCCGGGGCAGGTCGCCTTCGAGGCGCAGCTCGATTGAATCGCGATAACCCTCGCGCAGCCAGGCATGGCTCCCGAAGCCGCTGCCTGTGGCGATCCAGGCGCGGCCCGGCAATGGGGGCAGCGCCGCCGGATCGACGAGCCGCGGCGAGATCACCTCGTCCCAGTCCTGGCCGCTGCGCGAATAGGCCGCGAGGTACGCCTCGCCCATCCGGGCATCGAGGGCGGCGAGCACGCGCGCCTCGTTCGACTGTTCGGCCAACGCGAGCAGCGAGGGGACCGGCACGACCGGGCGCCCGGCGCCGAACGCCAGGCCCTGCACGATGCCGCACGCGATGCGGATCCCCGTGAACGAGCCTGGACCCTGCCCGAACGCGAATGCGTCCATGGCGGCCGGCGCGAGACGGGCGCGCTCGAGCACCTTGCGGATCATGGGCACCAGCAGGTCGGAGTGCCGGTTCCCGGCCAGCGCCTCCTCCAGGAAAAGCTCATCGCCGCGCAGGAGCGCGACCGAGCACAACTCGGTGGAGGTTTCGACTGCGAGGAGGTTCACGACGGCATTATAGCGCCGTTCCTAAAATTCACTATATCAATCACTTACTAAGATAACTTAAAGCAGTGCATCAAGTACGGATGAGGGATGAAGGACGAGGGACGAGGGACGAGGGACGGGGGACGGGGGACAGGCTCGTCCCTCATTCCTTATCCCCGTCCTTGCCTACTTCGCCGCGTGCTGCCGATGCGCCTTGCGAGCAGCCTTGGCTTCCTCGCGCGTGACGAATCCATCCTTGTCGGCGTCGAGCGTGGTGAAGCGCTTCTCGGCGGCCGCGAGGGCCTCGGCCTTGCTTACCTTGCCGTCACCGTCGGCATCGAGGTGCTTCATCATGCCGCCGTGGTGTCCGTGATGTCCGTGGTGGCCGTGGTGGCCGCGATGGCTGCCGTGCTGGCCGCGAGCCGCGCGCAGCTCCTCGAAGCTCACCTGCCCATCCTTGTTGGCGTCGATGGCGTCGAACCGCTCCGCCAGGCGCGGCAGGGCGGCGGCCTCGCCGCGGCTGATGAGGCCATCGGCGTTGGTGTCCGCAGCCTTGAGGCGCTCGAGCATGGCACCGCGCTTGGCGTGCCCGTCGGGTGCGGCCACTGCGATGGTGCCGGCCGATGCGAGCGCCAGCGCGGTCAGGGCGATTACCGTTTTCATGACTTCTCCTTCGTGTCGTTGGAATGTCCTTCTTCGCTGCCGCCGCGCGAAACGAATGGCTGCAAGCGTATTCCAAGCAACGCGCCGGCGTCGTTGCCGGCCGACAGGGAAGTTGCAACCAGTTGTAAAGCCGCCACTCCTCGCAGCACACCAGGCGATACGATGGATCGCATGACCACAGCCCAGAGACAGAAGGTCCTCGTCGTCGACGACGACCTGCGTTTGCGCGACCTGCTGAAGCGTTACCTGGCCGAGCAGGGCTTCGCCGTCGATACGGTGCCGGACACCGCCGCGATGGATCGCCAGATGCAGCGCGTGCGCTACGACCTGCTCGTGCTCGACCTGATGTTGCCGGGCGAGGATGGGCTTGCCGCGTGCAAGCGCCTGCGCGCCGCGCGCAACAACGTGCCGGTGATCATGCTGACCGCGAAGGGGGACGACGTGGACCGGATCGCGGGCCTCGAGCTCGGCGCCGACGACTACGTCGCCAAGCCTTTCAATCCGCGCGAGCTGGTGGCCCGCATCAACGCCGTGCTGCGTCGCCAGGCACCGCTCGAGACCCCGGGCGCGCCGGCGGCCGAGCCCACCGAGGTGCGCTTCGGCGGCTTCGTCCTCGACCTCGCCACGCGCGCGCTCGAGCGCGGGGGCGAGCCCGTGCCGCTCACCACCGGGGAATTCGCACTGCTCAAGGCCCTCGTGCTCCATCCCCGGCAGCCCATGTCGCGCGACAAGCTGATGGAGCTCGCGCGCGGGCGCGAGCTCGAGCACACCGACCGCTCCATCGACGTGCAGGTCTCGCGCCTGCGCAAGATCCTGGGCGAGGATCCGCAAAGCCCGCGCTACATCCAGACCGTGTGGGGGTTCGGCTACGTGTTCGTGCCCGACGGCGTGCGCCCGAAGTGAAGCTGAGGCTCTTCCCCGGCTCGCTGCTTTGGCGCACGTTGCTCGTCGTGGTGCTGGCGCTCGCGCTCTCGCAGGGCGCGGCGATGTGGCTGCTGAACGAATACGTCACGCGCCCGCGCATGGAAACCGCGATCGGGCAGTTCGTCTTCCACCTGAAGACGATCCTGGCAGCGCTCGAGACCATGGGGCCGGGCCAGCAGCGGCAATTCATCACGCGCGTGGCCGAGCATGAGGGCATCCGAATCGCGCCGGTGCGCGGAAGCGAATCGCTGCGGCCCGCACCCGACATCCCTCAGCTGCGCATCTTCCGCGAGAGGCTGCGCGAGCACTTCGGCGCCGGCACCGAGGTCTACGTCCGCGGCCGTGAAGCGGGAAGCGACGAGCCGCCGGCGATGGAGGCGCCGCCGCGAGCCGACAGCGACGGACGCCCTCGCGTGCTGTGGGTCCGGCTGCCGACGCGCGAGCGCGAGTTCTGGGTGGCGATCCCGCGCACGCGCGTGGAGCGCGAGACGGCTACCGCATTCCTTTCGTGGGGCGCGGCCGGCCTGGGTATCGCCATCCTGTCGACTTTCCTGCTCATGTGGCACCTTACCCGTCCCCTGCAGGAGCTCGCGCGCGCCGCGCTGGCGATCGGCCGCGGCCGCGATCCGCCGCCGGTTTCGGAGAGCGGGCCTACGGAGATACGCCAGGTCGCGCGCGCCTTCAACCAGATGAAGGAAGACTTGCAGAGGAACGAGCGTGAGCGCGCCACCTTCCTCGCCGGCATCTCGCACGACCTGCGCACGCCGCTCACGCGCCTGCGCCTCGATGTCGAGATGCTGGAGCGGAAGGTCGACCCGGCCGTGCAGCGTGGCATGGTGGCCGACCTGGACGACATGAACGCCATCATCGACCAGTTCCTCGACTTCACTCGCAGCGAGTCGGCCGAGCCCCTCTCGCCGGTGGACCTGGCCGAGCTCGCGCGCTCGAGCGCGGAGCGCGCCGCGCGCTCCGGCGCGCAGGTGCGTTGCGAAATCGATCCCGTGCCGATGCTCCCGCTGCGGCCGCTCGCGATGCAGCGCCTGATCGACAACCTGCTCGGCAATGCCGCCAAGCACGCGGGCGGCGAGATCGTCCTGCGCACTCGCCAGGCCGTGGGCCATCACGTCGAGCTGGCGGTGCTCGACCGGGGGCCGGGCATTCCACCGGAAATGGTGGAGCGGCTCAAGCAACCCTTCACGCGGCTGGACGAATCGAGGAGCGGCGCCTCGGGAGCGGGACTGGGCCTTGCAATCGCGAATCGCATCGCCACGCTGCACGGCGCGACGCTGGACCTCCTGCCGCGCGAAGGCGGTGGCCTGGAGGCACGGCTCGGCTTCCCGGTCCCGAAACCCTAGGATCGACGATTTGGGCGCGCTGCCGCGGCCGCTGTCATCCATCCTGGAGCCGGTGCGTTAATGGCCTGTGGCCGGAACGCCCGGCCCCGAACCCGCCAAAAGTCCGGATCGCATTCAGGATCGCATTCAGGAGAGACTTCATGAAACTTATCAAGACGTTGCTGGCGGCCTCGGTCGCCGCCCTCGGCCTCGGCGCCTCCATCGACGTGAACGCCCAGGCCAAGCACGGCTGGCGCGGTGGCCATGGAGGCCACTGGCACGGCCACCGTGGGCACTGGCATGGGCCGCGCCTGGGCTTCTACTTCGGCGCGCCGCTGCTGCTGGGCTCCGCCTACTACTGGGGCCGCCCGTGGTACTTCGACGAGCCTCGCGTGGTCTACCGCGAGGTGATCACCGAGCCCGAGGTCGTCGAGACCTATCGCGAGCGCGAGGTGCCGGCGCCCGATCGCTCGGAGGCGCCCCGCGGCGCGGCTCCCTCGCAGGGCCCGCTGTACATGAACTACTGCGAGTCCTCGAAGGCGTACTTCCCGAAGGTGCAAACGTGCCCCGAGGGGTGGAAGTTCATCGCGCCCAACCAGTAGGTCAGTGGGTGGCCGGTGCCGAGGGAGTCCCACGCAGCTTTTTGTAGGCGGTGACCAGTCCCAGCACCAGCGCGCCGGCCACCACGCCCACCAGGCCATCGGCGAGCAGCGAGAGCAGCAAGCCGCCGGTCTTGCCGCCCGCATCCGCGAGGTGGTGGATGAAGCCCTCCATCCCGGGAATGCCGTGCACGAGGATGCCGCCGCCCACGAGGAACATCGCGGCGGTGCCGAGGATCGAGAGCGCCTTCATCAGCCACGGCGCGAACGCGAGGATGCCGCGCCCGATCGCCCGGGCGGCGCCGCTGCCGCGCGCGATGAGCCAAAGGCCCGCGTCGTCCAGCTTCACGATTCCCGCGACGAACCCGTAGACGCCGATCGTCATCACGATCGCGATGACGGTCAGCACCGCGACCTGCTTGCCGAACGTGGCGGCCGCCACCGTGCCCAGCGTGATGACGATGATCTCGGCCGAGAGGATGAAGTCGGTGCGGATCGCGCCCTTCACCTTGTCGCGCTCGAACCGCACCATGTCGACCTTCGGGTCGGCCACCGCCTCGACCAGCTCCTTGTGGTGCGCGATGTCCTCCTCCTTACGGTGCAGGAACCGGTGGGCGAGCTTCTCGAACCCCTCGTAACAGAGGAAGGCGCCGCCCAGCATCAGCAGCGGCGTGATGGCCCAAGGCAGGAAAGCGCTGACCGCGAGCGCTGAGGGCACGAGGATCAGCTTGTTCAGCGCCGAGCCCCTGGCGACCGCCCACACCACCGGCAGCTCGCGGTCGGCGTTCACGCCCGTCACCTGCTGGGCGTTGAGGGCGAGGTCGTCGCCCAGCACACCGGCGGTCTTCTTGGCCGCGACCTTCGTCATCACGGCGACGTCGTCGAGCAGCGTCGCGATGTCGTCGATGAGGGTAAGCAGGCTGGAGGCGGCCACGGCTTTCCTGGGGGAAGGGGAAACGAGAATCTACAGCACCGGAGGAGTGGAAAAGAACTCCTCCACCTCCTGCAGCGATCGCGTCCGCCTGAAAGGCGGCAGCGCGCGCCAGATGCGCCGCCCGTAGGGCTTGTCGACGATCCGCGGGTCGCAGATCACCAGCGCGCCGCGGTCGGTCTCGTCGCGGATGAGCCGTCCCGCGCCCTGCTTCAACGTGATCACCGCCCGCGGCACCTGGTAGTCCATGAACGCGTTGCCGCCCGCGCGGTTGATGCGCTCGATGCACGCGGCGAGCACCGGGTCGTCGGGCGGATTGAAGGGCAGGCGATCGATCACCACCACGGAGAGCTGCTCGCCCTTCACGTCCACGCCTTCCCAGAACGACTGCGACGCAACCAGCACGGCATTGGGCGAGCGGCGGAAACGCTCGAGCAGCTCCATCTTGGAGCCCGTGCCCTGCAGGAGCAGGGGCCAGTCGAGCCCTTCGGCGCGCAGCCTGGCCGCGAGCCGCTCGTGGCCGCGATCCATCGCGCGCAGGCTGGTGAAGAGCAGGAAGGCGTGGCCGCCGCTCGCGCGCACCACCGGCCAGGCAGCCTCGATGACGGCTTCGGGATAGGCCTCGCTGTTCGGGTCCGGCAGCCCTTCGGGCACGTAGAGCAGCGCCTGCGCCTGGAAGTCGTAGGGGCTGGGCCAGCTGTGGGCCGCGGCCTGGGCGAGCCCCATTTCATTGCGGTAGTGCGTGAAGTCGCCGTTCACGGAAAGCGTGGCCGAAGTGAAGATCCACGCGCGCTCCCCATCCTTCATCTGCTGGTCGAAGATGCGTCCCACGTCCAGCGGGGTCACGTAGAGCACCGCGGAATGCGCGTAGGCCTCGATCCAGCGCACGACGCCGCCGCCCGCCGGCTCGCCGTAGGCGTCTTCGCGCGGGCGCGCATCGGCCTCGCGCCATTCGGCCACTCGCCCCAGCAGCGATTCGGCGCGAAGGCGGCAATTGCGGATCTCCTCGGCGCGTTCCTCCTGGGCCTGGAGCGTCTCCACGAGCGTGGTGAGCGCTGCGGCGAGCTCGTCCATCGCCGCATCGAACGCCTTGCGGTTCCTGAGCGCGTTGAGCGCCGTACGCCCCGCCACGTTGCCCAGGGCCAGGCGCACCTCGCGCGCGGCCATCTCCACGTCGCCCGCGGCATCGCCCAGGTCGGTGCCTTCGCGCGCGTGCTGGGCCTCGGCGAGATGCACGTCGCGCGCGAGCTCGACCAGCTGCGCGGTCGAGATCGCCTCGCCGAAGAAAAGCCGCGCCAGGTCCGGGAGGTGGTGCGCCTCGTCGAAGATGACGGTGTTGGCCGCCGGCAGCAGGTCGGCCGCGCCTTCGTCGCGCAGGGCCACGTCGGCGAAGAAGAGGTGGTGGTTCACGACGATCACGTCGGCATCGGCCGCGCGCTTGCGCGCGCGCATGACGAAGCACTCCTGGTAGTGCCTGCACGAGGAACCCAGGCAGTTCTCGCGCGTGGAGGTGGCCTGGGCCCATGCCGCCGAGGACTCGGGCACGTCGGAGCACTCGCCCCGGTCGCCGCTCATCGAGCGCGCGGCGAAGCTGCGGATGCGCTGGAGCTGGTCGACCTCCTCGCGGGCGCCGAAGGTGCCCTGCGCCGCGGCGGCTTCCAGGTGGTGCAGGCACACGTAGTTGGCTCGTCCCTTGAGCAGCGCCGTGTCCATCGACAGCCCGAGCGCCGCGCGCACGAGTGGCAGGTCGCGCTGGTAGAGCTGGTCCTGCAGCGTCTTGGTGCCCGTGGAGATGATCACCTTCCCGCCCGAGAGCAGCGCGGGCACGAGGTAGGCGAAAGTCTTGCCGGTGCCCGTCCCCGCCTCCGCGATGAGCGCGCCTTTCGCGCGGATGGCCTCGCGCACCGCGCGGGCGAACTCCAGCTGTTGCGGGCGGCGGCGGAAACCGGGAACGGCGCGCTCCAGCGGGCCGCCGGCGCCGAAGGCGCGCTCGAGGTCGTCGGCGGCCGTCATCCGCGCCCGAAGACGATGCGCTCCTCGCGCAGCAGGCGCGCGACGGCGGCCACGCACGCGAGGGCGATCGCGAGCGCGATCACCGAGGGAATCACGTAGTCGTTGGCGGTGGGAACGTCGCCGCGCACGATGCGCGCGAACACCACCTGCTGCCCGAGCACCGGCACCAGCAGCTGCCACATCGCGTCCTTGAGGCCCGAGAACATCACGATCAGCGGCACGAACGTGACCAGCGTCGTGAGGTAGCTCACGTAGGTCTGGGCCTCGCGGTAGGAGCGGCCGTAGGTGCAGATGAGCATCTGCAGGCCGGAGGTCATTGCGGCGAAGGGCACGATGAGGACGACGAAATGCACCAGCTCGGGAGGGCCGAAGGTGAGCAACGCGGCGAGGCGCTTGCCGGCATAGAGCGCGGCCGCCGCGACGAACCCCGCCAGGGTCAGCACCGCCACCACGGATGCGAAGGTCCAGGCAGCGAGCCACTTGCCCATCACCACCTGCCACAACCGCACGGGGTTGGCGAGCAGCGGCTCGAGCGAGCCGCGCTCGCGTTCGCCGGCCGTGGAGTCGATCGCCACTGCCATGCCTCCCAGCAGCGGCGACAGGATCGCGAACATCGGGATGAGGAAGAGCAGCACCGCGCCCTTCTGCCTGGGCGTCGCCGTATTCACGTGCTGCACCTTGACCGGCTCGACGATGTCCGGGCTCACGCCCCGCGCCATGAGGCGCAGCATCCCGGCCTCGCGGTTGAATGCGCGCAACAGGCGCTCGGCCTGCCGCGTCGCCGGCACCGATTCCGTGCGCGAATCGTCGTAGACGATCTCGACGCGCGCGCCCTCGCCCGAAAGATATTGCTGGTCGAAGTCCTTGGGCACGACGATGACCGCGTCCAGGCGGCCTTCCTTCACCTTCGCCTCGTAATCCGCGGGCGCATCCTCGATCACCACGTCGGCGCGCTGCAGGAAGTTCACCAGCGCGGGCGCGTGCTCGCGCCCGGCCATGCGCACCTTGAGCACCGAGGCCTTTTCCTCCAGCCCGGAGACGTATTGCGCGACGAGCACGAGGGTGACCGGGCCGGTGAGGATCGAGGCCACGAACACCATGAGCGCGGTACGCCGGTCGCGGATGCTGTCGCGCAGCTCCTTGAGGAAAACCACCAGCACGGCGGGCTTCACGGCCCCGTCCCCCGTCCCGCGTCCGCCATCCCGATCGCCGCGATCTCCTCGCCCGAGAGGTGCACGAACGCGTCCTCCAGGTTGGTGCGGCCGCTGGAGGCGAGGAGCTCCTCGGCGCTGCCACTGGCGACCACGCTGCCGCGGGCGACGATCACGATGGAGTCGCACAGCGCGGAGACCTCCTGCATCACGTGGCTCGAGAAGAGGACGCACTTGCCCGCTTCGCGCAGGCGCCGGATGAGGTCGCGCAACGCCCGCGTCGTCATGACGTCCAGCCCGTTGGTGGGCTCGTCGAGCACGACATTGGGCGGATCGTGCACGAGCGCCCGCGCGAGCAGGACCTTCATGCGCTCGCCGGTGGAGAAGCCCTCGACGCGGCGGCCGAGGAGCGGCGCCATGTCCAGCCACTCGGTGAAGCGCGCGAGCGCCGCCTCGATCGCTTCGGGTGCCAGGCCACGCAGCTCGCCGTAGTAGAAGACGTTCTCGCGCGCGGTGAGGCGGCCGTAAAGGCCGCGAGCGTCCGAGAGCAGGCCGATGCGGGCGCGCACCGCGAGCGGGTCGGCGACGGTATCGATGCCGTCCACGAGCGCCTGGCCCGAGCTCGGCGCCACCAGCGTGGAGATCATCCGCAGAGTGGTCGTCTTCCCGGCGCCGTTGGGACCGAGCAGTCCCGTGATGCGGCCATCGGGCGCGCTGAACGATACGTGCTTCACCGCCTGCACCAGGCGCCCGGGCGACTCGCGGCTCGCGAAGCGCTTGGCCAGGTCGCGGGCCTCGATCACTTCGCGCCCTCGATCGGGGCCGGATCGCGTGCCGGGCCCAGCGGCAGCAGGAAAAGCGGCCGCGGCAGGCTCTCGAGGCACTTGCCATCCACCTGGCTCGCATCGGCCTTGCGCACGAAGGACTCGATGAGCCGCGGCGCGCAGCCGCGAAGGCTCACGCCGTGGCCGAGGTTCGGGGCGATCACATGCTTCGCGTTCGGCAGCGTCTTCGCGACCTCGTCGCCATGGCGGGGCGGCGTGGCGGGGTCGGCGCCGCCCGACAGGATCAGGACCGGCGTGTCCGCGCGCACCGGCTCGTAATAGTCGGGGGGCAGGCTGCCCCGCGGCCACGAGGAGCATGCGCGGATGAAGTCGTCCACCAGCGCGCGGCCGAAGAAGGACGCGTCGAGCTTGAGCATGTCGTCGCGCGAGATGCGGGGAATGTCCTCGGCGCAGACCACCGACAGGTGCATGCCCACCGAGAGGTTCTCCGAGATGTCGTTCGTGAATTCGAGGTTCTGCGCCAGCAGCGGGTTGAAGTCGCCGGCGACGGCCGAGGCGACGCCGTAGGGCAGCAGGCTCGCCAGCTCGACCACGTAGAGCGGCCGGAAGATGCCCGAGAGGAACACGTTCTCGTTCACCTGGATGCTCTCGCGCTGCCCGGTGCGCGGGTCCTGGATCGCCGCGCGCACGGGACGCCGCGAGAGCTGGTCGCGCAGCCGCGCGATGCTCGCGCGCAGGTCGGGATATGTGCTGCGGCAGAGCACTTGCGCGTCGCACGCATCGAGCAGGCGCTTCAACGCCGCCTCGCCGTCGGTCACGAACGACAGCGGCAGCTTCATGGTGGCGGGGGCGACGCCGTCCAGCGTCGCGGTGCGCACGCGTCCCGGATGGCGCCGCATGAAATCGAGGGCCACGCGCGTGCCATACGAGCCGCCCCACAGGTTCACGCGGGTGTAGCCCAGCTGCGTGAGGACCTCGTCCAGGTCGGCCACGGCGATAGGCGTCACGTACAGCCGCGGGTCGGCCTCGAGTCCCTCGAGGCAGCTCTTCACCAGCCGCTCGGGCATGGCGTCCTCGAAGAGGGCCTGCAGAGGCTGCTTCTCGTCGGGCTCGCAATCGAGCGGGTGCGACTTGCCGGTGCCGCGCTGGTCGAGGAATACGATGTCGCGCGAGTCGTTGAGCCGCACGAAGAGCGGCATCACCTGGGCGGCCAGCGACGCGGCGGCCTGCCCGGGCCCTCCCGCGAGGACGACGATGGGATCGGGCTCGCGGGCGCGGTTTCGCGCAGGCACCACGGCCACGTGCAGGCCGATGCGGCGGCCCGAGCGCGCCACGCGGTCCTCGAAGACTTCGTGGCGCGCGCAGCGCGCGGCCGCTTCCACGCCGGCGAGGCGGCACGGCGACATCGTGAGCGTGGCGCGGGTCGGCTCCGAGCCGCCGGTGCAAGCCGCGAGCGCCAGCGCCGCTGCGGCGACGAGGCCCGATGCGCCCGGCCGCGGCGAGAGGAAGAAACGCGTCATGGAGTGGAAGAGCGGATGCGCCCGGAAGTATATCGGTTCGGCGCTAACATTCCCCCGTGTCCACGCCCGATTTTCCGCGGCTCGATCCCGCGGATCCCGAGTTCTGGAGCGCGCGCTACCAGGCGCGCTTCGCGCCCTGGGATGCCGGGCGCGTGCCCGCGCAGCTGCGCGCTTTCACCGCCGGCGTTCCGCCCGCGCGCGTGCTGGTGCCCGGTTGCGGCAGCGGCTGGGACGTGCGCCACTTCGCCGAAAGCGGCTGGGACGTGCTGGGCATCGATTTCAGTCCCGAGGCCCTCGAGGCCGCGCGCCCGGTGCTGGGACCACACATGGCGCGCATGCGCCTGGCGGATTTTTTCGCGCCCCTCGTGGAAGAGCCCTTCGACGTCGTCTACGAGCGCGCGCTCTTGTGCGCCCTGCCCCGGCGACTGTGGCAATCGTGGGGGATGCGCATGGCCGAGCTGGTCGCTCGCGGCGGCCGGATCGCGGGCTTCTTCTACTTCGGCGAGGGCGAGCGCGGGCCGCCTTTCGCGTTGCATTCGCAGGCCGAGCTGGCGGCGTTGCTCGAGCCTGCCTTCACTTGCGTCGAGGACGCGGCGGTGCCGGATTCGATTCCGGTTTTCGCGGGCAAGGAGCGCTGGCAACAGTGGCAGCGGATCCAGGGAAGCCAGGCCGCGCCGCCGGCTCATTCGGCGACGCTTGCACTGCCCGGCCCGAACAACAGCGACTGCGGATAGGCGTTGCCGTACTGCTGGTCGACGTAGAGGGCGCTGCCGGGCTGTTCCAGCGCATTCTGCGCGGCGTGCTTGGCGGCGAGCACCACCTCGTGGCGCGACTCGAACACACCGGGGAGCACCGGCAGGATGCCGATGGCGAGACGCGGCAAGGGCCGCACCTTTTCGGCGCCGTCGCGCGTGCGCGCCACGTAGTAGCCTCGCGCAAACACCGCGGCCGAAACCTGCGCCTCCACCACCCCAGGAAAGCGCTCGAGGATGCGCCGCGCGCGGGGTCCCCAATCCTCGCTCTGCATGAGCACCACGAAGCGGCTGCCGGAGACGTGCCCCACGAAATCGATCCCGGGCACGCACGCCGACTCGAGCAGCCGCGCCGTGTCGTGGATCAGCGCATCGCCCCGGGCGTAGCCGTCGCAGTCGTTCAACCCGCGCATCTGGTCGGTCTCCACGAACCATGCCGTGAACGCAACATGGCTCGCGAGCAGGCGCTCGAGGTGCTCGTTGATCGGCACCTGCCCCGGCAGCAGCGTGAGCGGGTTGGTGTAGCGCGCGGCGAGCACGCGCGACTCCTGGAGCGCCCGCATCACGTCCTGGCTCACGCCCATGCCGAGGTAGCGGCCGCGCGAGACGATCACGAAGCCGTCGGCGAGGCGCTGCGCGTCGGACTCGACCAGCAGCGCGGTGAGCGCTGTGAGGTCCAGGTCGCTCTCGACCTTGATGGGGGCCTCGTCGGCGACATCGATGCAGGGACGCTCGAGCAACCGCTCGGCCTCGGTGCTGGCGGCGACCATCTCGACCTGGGTGCGCGAGACCACGCCCCGCAGCCCGGAGGCGTCGATCACCGGGATCGCGGCGAGATTGCCGCGCTCGGCGAAGCGCTTGAGCGCCGCGGCGATGGATTCCCTCGGCGCGAGCGCGTCCACCGAGCGTACGAAATCGTGCGCCGTGGGCTCGGTCCCCGGACGAAGCCGCGCCGCGGGCGCCACCGGCACGCGCGCGTCGGCGAAGGCGAGCTCGGCCTCGCCCGGCAGGCGCGTGTTGGGCGTCTCGGAGGGCCTGCCGATGAACCAGCCCTGGCCACAGGCGATGCCCATGTCCTTGGCCACGCGAAAGTCCTCGGCGTTCTCGATGCCCTCGGCGATCACGAGCGAGCCGCAGTTCTCGGCGATGTGCTGGATCGCGCGCAGGAACTGGTGCTTCACGGGATCGGTCGCGATACCCACGACGAAGTGCTTGTCGGCCTTCACGAACTCGGGCTTCAACTCGGACCACAGGCGAAGGCTGGCGAAGCCTTCGCCCAGGTCGTCGATCGCCACGCGAAAGCCCATGGCGCGGTAGTGCATGAGCGATTCGTGCACGAGCCTGAAATCGAGCGTCGGGTAATCCTCGGTGAGCTCGATCACCACGCGCGCAGGCTCGATCCCCAGCGACTGCATGAAGCGCGCGGCGCGCTCCTGCTCGAAGCCGCGCTGCATGATGAGCAGCGGCGAGACGTTCAGGAAGAGGCTGCCCTCCAGGCCGCTGCGCGAAAAGGCACGCAACGTCTCACGCGCGCAGGCGAGGTTGAGCTCCAGGGCGAGGCCCGCCTGCTGCGCCGCCGCGAAGAGCTCCATGGGGGTTTCGAGTCCCGAGCCCTCGGGCCCGCGCACCAGCGCCTCGAAGCCCAGGATGCGGCCTTCGCGGAAGCCGAAGATCGGCTGGAACACCGCCGAGAGGCTGCGAGCCTCGAGGACGCTGCGCAGCCGGCTGGTGACTTCCTCGCGGATCTCGGTGACGTGCTCTTTCACGACATCGGCCCGGGTAACGACCGGGCCCTACATCCTCAGGCCACGCCGTGCTGCTTGAACCAGGCCAGCGCGCGTTTCCACCCATCCTCCGCCGCTTCCTTGCGATAGGAAGGCCGGTAATCGGCGTGGAAGCCGTGCGGCATCTCGGGATAGGTGTGGATCTCGGACTTCTTGCCGGCGGACTTGAGCGCGGCGCGCATTCGATCGACGCCGTCGTTGGGGATCCCCGCGTCCGCGCCGCCGTAAAGGCCCAGCACCGGCGCGTTGATGTCCGCCACGACGTTGATCGGGTTCTTCGGCTGCAGCTCGGTGGGATTGCCCTCGACGCGCCCATACCAGGCGACGCCCGCCTTGAGCCTCGGGTTGTGCGCGGCGTAGAGCCAGACGATGCGGCCGCCCCAGCAGAAGCCCGTGATCGCAAGCTTGTTGGCGTCGCCGCCGTTCTTGGCCGCCCAGGACGCGGCCGAGTCGAGGTCGGCCATGACCTGCGCATCGGGCACCTTCGCCACGATGGGCCGGATCTGGTCCATGTTGGTGAGGTTGGAGACGTCGCCTTGCCGCGCGTACAGCTCGGGGGCCACCGCGAGGTAGCCCGACTTGGCGAAACGGCGGCAGATGTCCTTGATGTGCTCGTGCACGCCGAAGATCTCCTGCACCACCAGCACCGTGGGCAGGTTCTTCTTGCCCGAGGGTGCGGCGACGTACGCCGGCATCTCGCCGTCCTTGACGGGGATTTTCACCTCGCGAGCATCGAGGCCCTGGGTGTCGGTGGTGATCTGCGACTGCGCGGCGACCGGCTGCACCGCCGCGGCGAAGCCCGTGGCAAGGGTGGTCATGACGAATTCGCGCCGCGTGAACCCGGCGCGCGGCTCGAAGTTGATGAAATCGGGGTCACGCATGGGTCTCCTCGGTCCGTGTTGTTGGCCATCATCAAGGTGAATACCCACGATTATAGTGGGCGCGCTCGCGCTCGCCGCGTGGGCAAAACCGACCAGGAAATAATGCGGATTAAACGACACGCGCCCGGTGTGGGCGCGTGGGGGGAGAGCTGGACCGCGCCTGTCGCCCTATTCGCCGTAGAGCTTCTGCTTGAGCTCGCGGCGCTCCTGCGCCTCGATGGTGAGCGTGGCCGTCGGGCGCGCGAGCAGGCGCTGGATGCCGATGGGCTCGCCGGTCTCCTCGCAATAGCCGTAGCTGCCGTCGTCGATGCGGGCGAGCGCCTGGTCGATCTTCTTCAGCAGCTTGCGCTCGCGGTCGCGCGTGCGAAGCTCGAGGGCATGCTCCTCCTCGAGGGTCGCGCGGTCGGCCGGGTCCGGCGCGAAAGACAGCTCGCGCAGGTGCTCGGTGGTGGCGCCGGCGTTGTCCCGGAGCTCCTTCTGCAGGTTGAGAAGGCGCTCGCGGAAGAACTTGAGTTGCGCCGCGTTCATGTACTCCGACTTCGGCATCTTGACGATTTCCGCCTCGGTCAGAAGTTTCGCTTTGCTGGCCATTGATCCTCGCTGCGTTTCTCGTTCTGGCGACCCTGGCGGCCCCCGAAAAGCCCACTAGTGTAGCCCACCGGCCGGGGCCGATCAAACCATGGACCGTGCCCCACCGGAATCATTCTCCGGACGGCGCTGCGCCAATCGGCATCCGGTTGAATTCACGGAGGTTTTATACTCGGCGGGAATGAATCGCGCCCCCGCTTGGGTCGTGGCCTGCCTGGCCCTCGCCCTCCCCCTCGTGCTGCCTGTCGCCGTCGTCGCCGCGAGCCTTTTCGCGCCGGCGGGCGAGGCGTGGCGGCACCTGGTCTCGACCGTGCTCGCCGACTACGTCGCCACATCGCTGATCCTGGTCGCGGCGGTCCTCGTGGGCGTGTGCGTGATCGGGGTCGCATGCGCCTGGTGCGTGACCGCCTTCGAGTTTCCCGCAAGGCGCTTCCTCGAATGGGCCCTGCTGCTGCCGCTCGCCATGCCGGCGTACGTGATGGCGTATGCCTACACCGACTGGTTGCAGTACAGCGGCCCGCTGCAGACGGCGCTGCGCGAAGCTACCGGGTGGGAACGAGGCGACTACTGGTTCCCCGACATCCGCTCGGTCGGCGGCGCCGCCACCATGTTCATTTGCGTGCTCTACCCGTACGTGTACCTGCTCGCGCGGGTCGCGTTCCTGGAGCAATCGCCGAGCGTAAGCGAGGCCGGGCGAACGCTGGGGCTCACGCAGCGCCAGGCGTTCTTCCGCCTGAGCCTGCCGCTCGCGCGCCCGGCGATCGCGGCCGGCGCCGCCCTCGCCTTGATGGAAACGCTGGCCGATTACGGCACCGTGGCGTATTTCGGCGTGCAGACGTTCACCACCGGGATCTTCCGCGCCTGGCTGTCGATGGGCGAGCCCATGGCGGCGGCGAAGCTTTCGATGATCCTGCTGGGTTTCGTGGCCCTCGTCATTGCCCTGGAGCGGGTGGCACGCGGCCGGGCCCGCTTCCACGATGCGCAACGCCGCTCGCGGCGCGGGCGCCGTCGGCTTCCACGCGTTGGCGCGGCGCTTGCCCTTGCCGCCTGCGTGGTCCCGCTCGCCCTGGGGTTCGTGATCCCGCTGGTGTTGCTGCTGCGCATGAGCCTCGCCGGCGGAGACGCGCAGTTCGGGCCGCGCTTCGTGCGCCTCGCGACCAACAGCGCCACGCTGGCGGCCATCGCCGCGGCCTTCGCGGTCGCCATCGCGCTCTTCCTCGCGTACGGGGCGCGGCTGTCGCGCAATCGCCTCGTGGGCGGCGTGAATCGCCTCGCGGCGCTCGGCTACGCCGTTCCGGGAGCGGTCATCGCCGTGGGCATCCTCATTCCGGTGACGCGGCTGGACAACTTCCTCGCCGACCGGGGGCTGGCCGCCGGGCTCGTCCTCACGGGAAGCGTGGGCGTGCTCGTATACGCGTACCTGATCCGCTTCCTCGGCGTTGCGCTCCAGGCGATCGAATCGGGGCTTTCGCGGGTGACGCCGCATATGGAGGACGCGGCGCGTTCGCTCGGCATGGGGGCGGGAGCCACGCTCGCTCGCGTGCATGCGCCCATCCTGCGCGGCAGCCTCGTGACCGCCGCGCTGCTGGTCTTCGTGGACGTGATGAAGGAGCTGCCCGCGACCTTCGTGATGCGGCCGTTCAATTTCGACACGCTGGCGGTCCAGGCCTTCAACCTGGCTTCGGATGAGCGGCTTGCCGAGGCCTCGACGGCGTCGCTGGCGATCGTGGCGGTCGGGCTGCTGCCCGTGGTGCTCGCCTCTCGGAGACTGGTGCGCTCGACCACAGAGACCACAACGACCACGGAGCACGACAAGGCGGTCGCCATTACGGGTACCGCACGACCCTAGTTTTCCGTGGCCTCTCGTGGTCCCCTTGGTGGGACTGCCGTGGCGTTAAGTCCGCCCGCTCTTGCCGATCTGGTTGCTGCCGCCCGGGCGCTGCAGGCGCTCGAGCTCTTCGCGGCCGCTTTCGCGCACGTCGCGGTCCCGGCGCGAGATGTTGCTGCCCGTGCCTCGCTCGTGGTTCACGCCGCTCAGGTCGGAGGCGCTCGATTTCTGGGCGGCCGGGCCCATGTCGGTGGAGATGCAGCCGGCAACGAGGACCGACGCGGCGAGGACGATCAAGGCTTGCTTCATTTTCGAGACGCTCCCTGGGATGGAAAATTGAACGGGTCGAACCGAATGATAGCGGCTCGACCCGTCGGGCGAAACCCGGCTGCGGGTTTGAAACGCTTTGTTACTGGGTGCTGCCGGGCATGACGCCCTGCCCGCCCTGGCCGCCGGCGGTGCGCGCCCGCTCGAACTCCTCCTTGGTCATGACGCTCACGCCGTCACCGCCCAGGCGATTGCGGCGCGGAATGTTGCTCCCGGTGGTGAACTCCGAATCGTCCGGGCGGGCGCGCTGCGAGGTGGCGCTCGTGGAGGTCTCGGGGCCGGTGGCGCACGCGGCGAGCATGGAGAGGGCGGCGAGCGCCAGCAAGGTCTTGGTCATGGAGGGATGGACGACGAGTTCGAAGGAAGCGGAATCATAAGTCACTTCCACCCGGCACGGTCGTAGATCTGCTGCGCGGCGGGCTGGTTGCGGCCGAGCAGCGAGACGTTGAGCGAGTCCTTGCGGAAATCCCCCAAAGAGGCGAGCTCCCGGTTGCCGGTCGTCTTCCCGACCGTCGGGTACTCGTTGTTGCCGTTGGCGAAGTACGCCTGCGCCTCGGGGCTCGAGAGGTACTCGAGGAACTTGACCGCCGCATCGCGGTGCGGGGCGTGCTTCGCCACGCCCGCGCCCGAGATGTTCACGTGCGTGCCGCGGTTGCCCTGGTTGGGCCAGATCACGCCGATCTTCTCGGCCGCGGCCTTCTCCGCCGGCTTGGCCGACTTGAGCAGGCGCACGAAGTAGTAGGTATTGGCGACGGCGATATCGCATTCGCCGGCGGCAACCGCCATGAGCTGGTCGGTATCGCCGCCCTTCGGCGCCCGCGCCATGTTGGCCACCACGCCCTTCGCCCACTCCTCGGCCTTCTGCGGCCCTGCCCCCGCGATGAGCGAGCTCATGAGCGAGAGGTTGTAGACGTTCGAGCTTGAGCGAATGCAGATCTTGCCCTTCCAGCGGGGATCTGCGAGGTCTTCGTAGTCGCGCAGTTGCTTGGGGTCCACCCTGCCCTTGGCGTAGAAAATCGGCCGCGCGCGCATGGAGAAGCCGAACCAGAGCCCCTCGGGGTGGCGCAGCTCGCCCGGAATGCGCTCCTCGAGCACTTTCGACCGGGTCGGCTGCAGCAGGCCCGCCTGCTCGGCGCGCCACAGGCGACCCGCGTCCACTGTCATCAGCACGTCGGCCGGGCTGCGGGCGCCCTCCTGCTTCATGCGCTCGATGATGGCGTCGTCGCTCGCCTCGATGCGATTCACCTTGACGCCGGTGGCCTTGGTGAAATTGGCGTAGAGCGCCTCGTCGGTCTGGTAATGGCGGGAGGTGTAGAGGTTGAGAACCTTTTCCTGCGCCACGGCCGGGAGTGCGGCCAGGGCGAGGCCCGATGCGATGAGCAGTGCGTTGATTTTCATGGGAAAGGCCGTGAGGGTTGGCGGGAAACGGGGAATCCCGACAATAATAAGAATGATTCTCATTTGTCAAGGGCAGGTATAATCCGCTCGATGGCGCTCGCGCTGGAAATCGAGAAGGTGTGCTTCGAATATCCCGGCCACGGCCCCGTGTGCTGGGGCTTCAGCCTCGAGCTCGAAGTGGGCGACATCGGCTGCCTGCTCGGCCCGAGCGGCTGCGGCAAGACCACGGTCCTGCGTTGCATCGCGGGGCTCGAGCCCGTCCAGGGGGGCGAGATCCGCCTGCACGGCGAGGTGGTGAGCCGCCCGGGGCACACGGCGCCGCCCGAGGCGAGGCGCGTGGGCTTCGTCTTCCAGGACTACGCGTTGTTCCCGCACCTCGACGTGGCGGCGAACGTGGGCTTCGGGCTGCGCGGGCTGGCGCGACGCGAGCGCGATGCACGCGTGCGGGAGCTGCTCGAGGCCGTGGGCCTGCCCGATGCCGCGCGCAAGTTCCCGCATGAGCTCTCGGGTGGCCAGATGCAGCGCGTGGCCCTTGCGCGCGCGCTCGCGCCGCGGCCGCAGCTGCTGCTGCTCGACGAGCCGTTCTCGAACCTCGACGTGGAGCTGCGCGAGCGCCTCTCGCTCGAGGTGCGCGCCATCCTCAAGTCGCTGGGCACGACGGCGCTGCTCGTCACGCACGACCAGCACGAGGCCTTCGCCATGGCCGACCGCGTGGGCGTCATGAACCAGGGCGTGGTCGAGCAATGGGACGCTCCGTACACGCTGTACCATCGGCCCGCCACGCGCTTCATCGCCGACTTCATCGGCGAGGGCGTGCTCATCGAGGCGCGCGCCGAGGCCGGGGATGCGATCCGCACTCCGCTGGGCGACGTGCGCCACTGTCCCGGTTGCGACATCAAGGCCGGTGAGACCATCTCGCTGCTGCTGCGGCCCGACGACGTGATCCACGACGACGACAGCCCGCTCAAGGGCGAGGTGGTGAAAAAGGCCTTCCGCGGCGCCGAGTTCCTCTACACCTTGCGCCTTGCCGACGGCAAGGAAGTGCTCTCGCTGGTGCCTTCGCACCACAACCACGCGATCGGCGAGCGCATCGGCATCAAGCTGGGCGTCGACCACGTGATCGCCTTCTCGGCGGCCAACCCGAACGTGAGCCAGGTCGGCGATTAGGGGACCGTCCGCGAGTTTCGCGCGGGCGAAAACCGGGGCTGTCCCCGGTTCTCAGCCGTACTTCCGCAGGTCGTCGATCACCTTGCCGTCGTTCGGCAACGAGCCGCCGCGCACTTCCCCCCGTACCTTCATGACGTCCTTGATGGTGGCCTCGATGGCGACGGCGTCGGCCGGCAGCTGCTCCAGCAGCAACGTCATGCGGTCCTCGCCCGCTTCGTTCTCGACCACAAGGCGCCCGCGCGCGAGGCCGTGGCGGCGCAGCACCTCGGCCACATGGTGCGGATGCACGAAGAGCCCGCGCACCTTGGTCGCCTGGTCGGCGCGTCCCATCCAGCCCTTGATGCGGGCATTGGTGCGCCCGCAGGGGCTCCGGCCGGCGAGGATGGCCGACAGGTCGCCGGTGGCGAAGCGCACCAGCGGGTAATCGGCGTTGAAGGTGGTCACGACGACTTCGCCCACCTCGCCCTCGCCCACCGGGTCGCCGGTGCCGGGTCGCACGATCTCGAGCACCAGCTCCTCGTTGAGCACCAGGCCTTCGCGCGCCGGCGTCTCGTAGGCGATCAGGCCCAGGTCGGCGGTGCCGTAGGCCTGGTAGCAGTCCACGCCTCGACCGTGCATGAACTCGCGCACCGCCGGCAGGAAGGCCTCGCCCGAAACGAGCGCGCGCTTGAACGAGCACGCCACGCCCAGCTCCTCGCACTTCTCCAGCAGGATCTTGAGGAACGACGGCGTGCCGACATAGCCCACCGGCCGCAAGTCGCCCACGGCGCGCGCCTGCAGCTCGGTCTGGCCCACGCCGCCCGGAATGACGGCGCAATCGAGATGGTGCAGCCCCGTCTCGAACATGCTCCCCGCCGGAGTGAGGTGGTAGGAAAAGCAGTTGAGCACCACGTCGCCCGGGCGGAAACCCGCGGCGAAGAGCGTGCGCGACGTGCGCCAGAAATCCCCGCGCCGGCCCTCGGGATCGTAGATCGGGCCGGGCGACATGAAGATGCGCGCCAGGTGGCCCGGGGCCGTGGCGTTCAGCCCGCCGAAGGGCGGGTTCGCCTTCTGCGCTTCCATGAGCTCGGCCTTGCGCGTGACCGGCAGCGTCGCCAGCTGCGCACGGCCGGTGATCTTGTCGGGTTCGATTCCGGCCAGCAGCCGCCGGTAGAACGCGGCGTTGTCGCGTGCGTGCGCGAGCTGCGCGGGCAACCGCTCGAAGAGGATCCGTTCGCGCTCGTGCGGGTCGCGGGTCTCGAGCGCGTCGTAGAAGGCGCTCACGCGAGCCAGCGTTTCCTGCGCCGGTAGTGCTTGGTCTCGCGAAAGCTCTTGCGCCCCCCGCTGGAGATGCCGAGGTAGAACTCCTTCACGTCCTCGTTCTCCGAGAGGTGCTCGGCAGTGCCCTCCATCACGACTCGGCCATTCTCGAGGATGTAGCCGAAGTCGGCGAAGCGCAGCGCCACCATGGTGTTCTGCTCGGCCAGCAGGAAGCTCACGCGCTCCTGGGCGTTGAGGTTCTTCACGATCTCGAAGATCTCCTCGACGATCTGCGGGGCGAGCCCCATCGAGGGCTCGTCGAGCAGGATCATCGTGGGCCTGCCCATGAGCGCGCGCCCGATCGCAGTCATCTGCTGCTCGCCACCCGAGGTAAACCCCGCCATCGAGGTGCGGCGCTGCTTGAGTCGCGGGAAGAATCCGTAGACGCGCTCGAGGTCGGCGCGGATCTCCGCGCGCGAGACCCGCCGCGTGTATGCGCCGGTGAGGAGGTTTTCCTCCACGGTGAGGTGGCCGAAGCAGTGCCGCCCTTCCATCACCTGGATCACGCCGCGCTTCACCAGGTCCGCGGGATTCATGTCGTGGACCTTCTCGCCGCGGAAGTGGATCGAGCCCTTGGTCACCTCGCCGCGCTCGGCGCGCAGCAGGTTGGAGATCGACTTGAGGGTGGTGCTCTTGCCCGCGCCGTTGGCCCCGAGGAGGGCGACGATGCCCCCCTCGGGTACCGCGAGCGACACGCCCTTCAGCACGAGGATCACGTGGTTGTAGATGACCTCGATGCCGTTCACGTCCAGCAACGGCTTCGCGGCCGCGCCCGGTTGGATCGGCTCTTTGATCACCGCCGCCATCTTTCCCCTTTCCCCTTCACCCTTCTCGCCGCCTTACATGCACTTCGCCGCGATCTTCTTCTCCGCCCCGTACGCCTTTGCGGACGAATCCACCAGCGGCTGGATCACCTTGTAGTCGGCCTGGTACCAGTCGGACGTGTAGCTCCAGTCCTTGCCGTCCCACGTGTGGATGCGGGCGCGATGCACGCCGCCGTGGTCCTTGCACGAGGTCTTGAGCGGCTGGACCATGTCGCCGAAGCCCATGGCCTTGATCCTGGCGGCGTCCAGGCTCAGGTTCTCGGCGCCCCAGCGCACTTCCTCGCCGGTCACCACGCGCTTGCCGAACTTCTCCTGCGCCTTCCTGATCGCCTCCACCGTGAGCATCGCCGAGATCATGCCGCGGTTGTACAGGACCGCACCCACGTCTTCCTTGCTCTTGGCGGTGCCCTGCCCCTTGTCGTACAGGTGCTTCATCATCTCCTTGTGGATGGGGAAGTCGCGCTCATCCGAATGGCCCATCGCGATGCCGTTGTAACCCTTCGCCGCCATTTCGGCCGGCAGCACGTCGGGCTCCGCGGAGGACCACCACACGCCGTACATCTGCAGGCGCGGGTAGGACACGGCGATCGCCTCCTTGATCGAGGTCGAGTTCATCACGCCCCAGCCCCAGAGGAAGACATAGTCCGGACGCTGCTGTCGAACCTGCAGCCATGTGGCCTTCTGCTCCACGCCAGGGTGCGTCACGGGCAGCTTGATCAGCTGGAACCCGTCCATCTTCGCGCGCGCCTCGAGCAGCGGGATCGGTTCCTTGCCATAGGGCGAGTCGTGGTACACGAGCGCGATCTTCTTGCCCTTGAGCGGGCCCTTCTTCTTCACGTGCTGAACCAGCATGTCGGCGGCATCCCAGTACGTGCCGAGCAGCGGGAAGTTCCAGTGGAAGACGCTGCCGTCGACCGAGTCCGCCCGGCCGTAGCCGGCGGTGATCAAGACGATCTTGTCGGCGGGGACCTTGTCGGTAAGGGCATAGGTGATCCCCGTGGACAGCGGGCTGAAGGCCACCGGCTTCTTGCTCTTCAGGCGCTCGTAGCATTCGACGCCGCGGTCCGTCGCGTAGCCGGTCTCGCATTCCTCGTAGGCGATCTTGATGCCGTTCACGCCGCCGTCGCGCGCATTGACCAGCTTGAGGTAATCGACGAAGCCATCGGCCCACGGCACGCCGTTGGGCGCGTAGGCACCAGTTCGGTACACCAGCACCGGCACGAAGATCTCGTTGGCCTGCGCCGCGACGTCCTGGGCGGCCCCGAGGGCTCCCGCGGCGACCAGGGCGATCGCCGCGGCTTTGGTCCTGAGCAAACGCTTCATGTTTCCTCCTCCTCTTTGTGTGCTGCGGTTAATGCGGAAAGGGCCACAACCTCAGCTTCTCCTTGCCCACCGCCCAGAGCCGCGCGAGGCCGTGCGGCTCGACGATGAGGAAGAAGACGATGAGGGCGCCGAAAATCATGATCTCGATATGCGAGATCATCGCCGTGGAAAGCGGTATCCCCAGCCACGTCGGCATCTGGTTGAGAACGAGCGGCAGGATCACGATGAAGGCCGCGCCGAGGAACGACCCGAGGATCGAGCCGAGCCCGCCGATGATCACCATGAACAGGAGCTGGAACGAGCGGTTCACGTCGAAGGCGAGCGGCTCCCACGAGCCCAGGTAGACGAAGGCCCAGAGCGCACCGGCTACGCCCACGATGAACGAGCTCACCGCGAAGGCCGAGAGCTTCGCGGCCATCGGGCGGATTCCGATCACCTCGGCGGCGACGTCCATGTCGCGCGTGGCCATCCACGAACGCCCGATGGCGCCCCGCGTGAGGTTGCGGGCGAGGAGCGCGAACACGCACACGAAGCCCAGCACCAGCAGGTACTTCTCGGCGGGCGAGTCGAACACGTAACCGAAGATCGCCAGCGGCGGCGCCGAAACCGAGCCCGAGGCTGAATCGTTGGTGAACCACTTGATGCGCGCGAACATCCAGTCGCTGAAGAACTGCGCCGCGAGCGTGGCCACCGCCAGGTAGAAGCCCTTGATGCGCAGGCTGGGAATGCCGAAGAGCACGCCCACGATCGTCGCGAACACGCCTGCCAGCAGGAAGACCACGAGCAGGTTCAGGTCCGGCACCCGGACGGCCAGGTTGTATGCCGAATAGGCGCCGATAGCCATGAAGGCGCCCGTGCCCAGCGACACCTGTCCGCAGTAGCCGACGAGGATGTTCAAGCCGATCGCGGCGAGGGACAGGATCAGGAACGGGACGAGGATCGCGCGGAAAAGGTATTCGCTGCCGATGAACGGCATCACCCCAAAGGCGAACACGAGGAAGCCGATCACGAATACGCGATCCTGCAGGATCGGGAAGAGCTGCTGGTCCGACGCGTAGGTCGTCTTGAACTGCCCGGTTTCGCGGTAGATCATGAGTCGGTCTCGTTTCGGCCCGCTCGCTTCACTCGCTCAACCTTGCCTTCGGCAAAGTCAGCCTCCACTGAAGGCACATTGGCGATTCCGCTCCTTTTCATACGCGGTCAATGTGCCTTTCCCCGAACAGCCCCTCGGGCTTGAACAGCAGGAAGACCAGCGCGAGCACGTAGGCGAACCAGTTCTCGATGCCGCCTCCAAGCAACGGTCCGAGGTAGACCTCGGAGATTTTTTCACCCAGGCCGATGATGAGGCCGCCGATGATGGCGCCGGGGATCGAGGTGAACCCGCCCAGGATCACCACCGGTAGCGCCTTCAGAGCCACCAGCTGCAGCGAGAACTGAACGCCCAGCTTCGAGCCCCAGATGACGCCGGCCACGAGGGCCACCAGTCCCGCAACGCTCCAGATGATCACCCAGATGCGGTTCAAGGGAATGCCGATCGACTGCGCCGCCTGGTGATCGTCAGCCACGGCGCGCAACGCGCGCCCGGTGCCGGTCTTCTGGAAGAAGAGCGCCAGCACCGCGACCAGCGTGGCCGCGAGCAGCGCGGCGATGAGGTCCTCCATGTTGACGAGGATGCCGCCCTCGAAGGTCTTCTCCAGGAGGATCTTCGGCTCCTTCGGCATGCCGATGTCGAGCGTGTAGATGTCGCTGCCCCAGATGGTCTGGCCCAGGCCGTCGAGGAAGTACGCGATGCCGAGCGTGGCCATGAAGAGGACGATGCCGTCCTGGTTCACCAGGTGGCGCAGGACCAGGCGTTCCACCAGCCACGCCAGCACCACCATGATCGCGAGCGTGGCGACGAGCGCCACGGCGAAGGGCAGTTTTTCCATGAGCCGCACGAGCGAGAGCGCCGCGAAGAGCACCATGGCGCCCTGGGCGAAGTTGAACACCCCGGAGGCCTTGAAGATGAGCACCAGGCCCAGCGCCACGAGCGAATACAGCACGCCCGACATGAGCCCGCCCAGGACCACCTCCAGCCACTGCGGCAGGCGCGCTTCCCCGAAGATCATCGGCGAGCCGGCGCCGAGCGCCAGGAGCACGAAGAACGCGCCGGTGAGGTTGCGGCCAAGGGTGTCGTTCAATGCTTCACTCCCAGGTACGCGTCGATCACCGCCTGGCTGGCGCGCACTTCGTCGGGCGTGCCGTCGGCGATCTTGCGGCCGTAGTCGAGCACCACCACGCGGTCGGAGAGGTCCATGACCACCCCCATGTCGTGCTCGATGAGGACGATGGTGGTGCCGAACTCGTCGTTCACGTCGAGGATGAAGCGCGACATGTCCTGCTTCTCCTCCACGTTCATGCCCGCCATGGGCTCGTCCAGCAACAGCACCCGCGGCTCCGCCGCCAGGGCACGGCCCAGGTCGACCCGCTTCTGCAAGCCGTAGGGAAGCCTTCCCACCTGGGTCTTCCTCACGTGCTGGATCTCCAGGAAGTCGATGATCTCCTCGCAGCGCTTGCGGTGCGCGATCTCCTCGCGCAGCGCCGGCCCCACGCGCAGGGCCTGCAGCAGGAGGTTGCTCTTCATCATGAGGTTGCGCCCGGCGAGGATGTTCTCCAGCACGGACATGCCCTTGAAGAGCGCGAGGCTCTGGAAGGTTCGGGCGATGCCGCGGCGCGCGGCGTCGTGCGGGCGCATCGCCGCTTCCGTCTTGCCGAGGTAGGTGATCCGGCCCGATTGCGGGTGGTACACGCCGTTGATCACGTTGAGCATCGAGCTCTTGCCCGCCCCGTTGGGGCCGATGATGGCGCGGATCTCGTGCTCGCGCACGTCGAAGCTCACGTCGGTGAGCGCCTTCACGCCGCCAAAGGCGAGCGACACCGAGTCCACGGCGAGGATGACGTCGCCGATCCTTCGTCCGGTTTCCTGGGCGTCTAGCTCCCGCAGGTTCATGCTCAGGCCGCCGCCCGCGCCGGTTCGGCAGCGAAGGTCTTCGCCCGGTTGATGGGCAGCTCGGCGCGCACCGTGCCGGTGCGGCCATCCTCGAAGCGGACCTGCGCCTCGACCAGGCAGCGCTCGGTGCCGGAGTAGAGCGCATCGACGATGGTGGCGTACTTCTCGCCGATGAAGCCGCGGCGCACCTTGCGCGTGCGCGTGAGCTCGCCATCGTCGGCGTCGAGCTCCTTGTGCAGGATCACGAAGCGGTGGATCTGGCTGCCCGAGAGCTTCGGGTCGCGCGCCAGGTCGGCATTGACCTTCTCGACGCATTCGCGGATGAGGTCCACGACCTGCGCCTTGGCGGCGAGGTCGGTGTATCCCGAATAGGGAATGCCGCGTCGCTCCGCCCAGTCCCCCACCGCCTGGACGTCGATGTTGATCATCGCCGTCGCCTCCGCCTTCGCATGCCCGAAGGCAACCGCCTCCTTCACGTAGGGGAAGAACTTGAGCTTGTTCTCGAGGTACTTCGGCGCGAAGAGCGTACCGTCGGAGAGCTTGCCCACGTCCTTGGCGCGATCGATGATCTTGAGGTGGCCGGTCTCGTCGAAGAAGCCGGCATCGCCGGTGTGGAACCAGCCTTCGGCGTCCTTGGCTTCGCGCGTGGCGTCGTCGTTCTTGTAGTAGGCGCGGAAAAGCCCCGGGCACTTGAGGACGATCTCGCCGGAATCGAGGACGCGCACCTCAACGCCCTTCATCGGCGGGCCCACCGTGTCGGGCTTCACCTGCCCGTTCGGCTGCACGCAGACCATTACCGAGGTCTCCGTGGAGCCGTAGAGCTGCTTCAGGTTGATGCCGAGCGAGCGGTAGAACACGAAGAGATCCGGACCGATCGCCTCCCCTGCCGTGTACGCCACGCGAATGCGGGACATGCCGAGCGCGTTGCGCAGCGGACCGTATACGAGCAACTTCCCGATTGCGTAATGCAGGCGCTCGAGCGCCGGGACCGGCTCGCCGTCGAGGATCCGCGCGCCGACGCGTCGCGCAAGGTCCATGAAGTGACGGAAGATCCAGCGCTTCCCGGCACTCGCATCCTCCATGCGGATGGTCACCTGGGTGAGCAGAGCCTCCAGCACCCGGGGCGGCGCGAAATAATAGGTGGGGCCGATCTCGCGCATGTCGGTGAGCATGGTCTCGCCCGACTCGATGCAGTTGATGCGGAAGCCCACGGCCATCCACTGCGCATAGGAGAAGAGGTTCTGCCCGATCCACGCCATCGGCAGGTAGGCCAGCACCTCTTCTTCGGGGCGCAGCCCTTCGAGCTCGGCATAGGCGCGGCTGGAAAGCACCAGGTTGTCATGCGTGAGCACCACGCCCTTCGGATTGCCGGTGGTGCCCGAGGTGTACATCATGATGGCCGGATCGCCGCCCTTGCCTGCGGCAATGCGCTCGGCGAAGAAGCCCGGATTGGCCTTGGCGTAGGCGCGCCCGGCTTCGCGCAGGCTTTCGTAGGATGCGAGCTCGGGCTGGGTGTAGTGCTTGAGGCCACGCGCATCGTCGTACCAGATGTGCCTGAGCTTCGGGCACTGCGGCATGATCTCGAAGAGCTTGTCGGCCTGCTCCTGGTCTTCCACCACGGCGAAGGCGATCTCCGCATCCTGGAAGACGTACGTCATCTCGTTCGCTACGGCATCTTCGTAGAAGGGGACCGGGATCGCGCCCAGGGCCTGGGCCGCGGTAAGCGTCCAGTAGAGCCGCGGACGGTTGGCGCCGATGACCGCGATGTGCGCGCCCGGCGCGAGGCCGGCCTGCGCGAGGCCGCACGCGAGCCACTCGATCTCGTCGCGCATCCCGCGCCACGTCCACGTCTGCCAGATGCCGAGGTCCTTCTCGCGGATGGCGGGATCGTTCCCGCGCCCGGCCGCGTGCTGCAGCAAGAGCTTCGGGAAAGTATCGGGCGTGCCGGCCTGCAGCGCCATGACCGTCGGTCCTCCTCCAAGGAACTCCACGGAGCCCCGCTCTGCCGGCGGGGATGCTGAATCATGTTACCGCAGTGTATAAGCGGCCTTACCGGCCGTGTGTCTTTTCGCCGACAATCTGCTTGATCGACAACCCTGCCCCATGGCCACCCGCGAGAAAACATTTCCGGACCTGCTGCGCGAGTCGCTGTGGACACGCACGCTGACCCCGGCGCAGCTCGCTCGCGTCGAGGCCGAAACCGTGGTGCGCGACCTGCCGGTGGGCGTCCCCGTGTGCCGCAAGGGCGAGCCAGTCGAGCACTGGATCGGGCTCATCGACGGGCTGGTCAAGATGACCAGCGTGACGCCGGAGGGCAAGACCACGACCTTCACCGGAGTCACCAGCGGCGGCTGGTTCGGGGAAGGCTCGCTCCTCAAGGACCACACGCGCAAGTACGACGTGGTCACGCTGCGCGAAAGCCGCGTCGCCTACATGCCGCGCGCCACCTTCGAGTGGCTGCTCGACACCGACATCGCGTTCAACCGCTTCCTGTTGATGCAGCTGAACGAGCGCCTCGCACAGTTCATCGCCATGGTTGAGCACGAGCGCCTGCTCGAGCCCGACGCGCGCGTGGCGCGCTCCCTCGCCGGGCTCTTCAATCCCGTGCTTTATCCCGACCAGGCGACCGAAGTGCAGCTTTCGCAGGAGGAGCTGGGCTACCTGTGCGGCGTTTCCCGCCAGCGCGTGAACCAGGCGTTGCAGCGTCTCGACAAGGCGGGCCTGGTCAAGGTCGACTACGGTCGCATCCGCATCCTCGACCTCGAAGGGCTGCGCAACTTCGGGCCCTAGGCGAGCTCGCGCATCACGCGGATGAGGTCGGCCTTGCCCTCGAAGCCGATGCCCGGAAGCTCCGGCATGGTGATGTGCCCCTCCTCCACGCGCACGCCATCGGGAAAGCCGCCGAACGGCTGGAAAAGATCGGGGTAGCTCTCGTTGCCGCCAAGGCCCAGCCCGGCCGCGATGTTGAGCGACATCTGGTGCCCGCCATGCGGGATGCAACGCGAAGGCGACCAGCCGTGCACGCGCAGCATGTCGAGCGTGCGCAGGTACTCGACCAAGCCGTACGAAAGCGCGCAGTCGAACTGCAGCCAGTCGCGGTCGGGGCGCATGCCGCCGTGGCGGATCAGGTTGCGCGCGTCCTGCATCGAGAAGAGGTTCTCGCCGGTCGCCATCGGCCGCGTGTAATGCACCGCAAGCTCGGCCTGGAGATCGTAGTCGAGCGGATCGCCCGGCTCCTCGTACCAGAAGAGGTCGTAGGGCGACAGCGCCCTCGCATAGGCGATGGCCGTGGGCAGGTCGAAG
>DASPNE010000009.1:0-4745 GCA_035626705.1 Usitatibacter sp.
CGCGGCGGTGTTGCCGAAGATGCCCTGCGTGAAGGTGCGGAACTCGGTCGAGAACATGAACGAGAAGAGCACCACTTCTCGCGGCAGTCCCGCCTGGATCTGGCTCACCCAGAAGCCCAGGCCGCCCGCATCGGGCGCGCGGTTGAAGAAGGTGTTGTAGAGGTCGGTGACGAAAGCCGTGTCGCTCTTGTTCGCGGCAAGGTACTCCGTGCTGTTGAAGAAGTAGCCCGCCATCACGTACCAGGTTTCGTTGATGTCGACACCCAGGCCGGACAGGCGCGTGGCCTCGCTCTCCCAGAACGCCTTGCCCGCCGCATCCGGGGCGCGGTTGAGGATCGACCGGTAGTAATGCGTGACGAGCGAGCGCTCCCCGGTGCCTGTGAGCGATACCACCGTCGGGCCGCCGCCGGCATATGTGAACGCCAGCAAGCCGCCGGCAGGGCCTTCGGCCGTTGGCCTGAAAGCAACTCCAACCTGGCAACTCGCCCCGACGGCGAGCGCCTGCCCGCTGCAACCGTCGCTCGCCAACGAGAAGCCCGGCGGAGCCGAGACGGAGGTCACCGTTAGGCCGGGGGTGGCCGCGTTGGTGAGCTGCACAGTGGCTGTAGCGGACGATGTCTGCAGGGATTGGCCGCCGAACTGGATGGAGGCGGGATCGGCGCTCGCAAGGGCAACCGGGGAGCTCACGGCCTGGGTCAACGCCGCCGAGACGCTCGGCGCATAAGCGACGTCGCCCGAGTACGTGGCGACAATCGAATGCGCGCCCGGCAACAACGAGTTCGTCGCGCAGCTCGCCGAGCCGGCGGACACGACAGCCGCTGCGCAGCCGGGGATGGTATTGCCGCCGGCCGTGAAGGCCATGCTGCCACTGGCCGCTCCCGACGGGCCGCCGACTGTCGCAGTAAAGGCCACGGCCTGCGCGAGCGACGAGGGATTGGCGCTGGAAACCAGCGTGGTCGATGAGGCGCTCAAGGGCTGGCGCACTTCGTGGTGCACCGCCGGGGAAGTCGCCGGCAGGTCGTCGGCATCGCCTTCGTAATCGGCGTTCACCACGAAGAGCCCCGCTTCCAGCGTGGAAAGCATGGCCGTCGCGGTTCCGCTCACCAGCGGCGCTGTCGCAAGGACGCGGCTTCCAGCACGGAAAATGATGTTCCCCGTGGGACTGTTTCCCGTGACCGAGGCCGTGAGGTTGACGGGACTTCCCGCAACGGACGGGTTGGGCGTAGACGCGAGGACCACCTGCGTTGCGATTGCGTCGGCGACTCGATGGGCCAGCGCGCCCGAGGTGCTGGCCGCATTGCGTGCATCGCCGAGATAGATCGCGCTGAAGCTGCGATCGCCGCTCGCGCCGGGGACGTATTCGGTTGTCGCCACGCCACGGTCGATGGGCACCGCCTCGCCGATGTTCGCGGCCCCGTCACGGAACTGGACCAGGCCGGTCGGCGCATTCCCCGTCACGGTAGCGGAAAGGACGATCGCGTCACCGAGGCGCGAGCTCGCCGGTCCCGCGAGGGCAGTGGTGGTGCCGGTCGGTACCGATAGCACCTCGTGCCTCACGGGGACCGAGTCAGCGAGCGATATCACACCATTCTGCCGGTCACCCGAATAGGTCGCGCCGATGCTGTGCCGGCCAACGGCCAGCGAGCTCGAGGTGAACGATGCCGTGCCCACCGCTTCGTTCGGATGCTGCAGGTCCACCGACTCCAGCGCGGCCGCGCCGTCGTAGAACTGCACCCGGCCCGTGGGCGAAAAACCCACCAAGGCCGCCTCGAAGGTGGCGGGCGTACCGCTCGCGGAAGTCGGCGGGCCCGCCAAATAAAGGCCGGGAAGCACGCACGATACGTTGGACACGCCCACCGTGCCCGATTCGAGCACCACGCGCAGCGTCTGCCCCGAAAGCATCGATTGCGGACCCTCGCCGTAGCCGATGCAGAAGCGGGAGTCCCTTGTGGCAATCGCGGGGACGCGATCGAGGATCCCGGCCGCGTTGCCGCCTGCGTTCGCGACGGCACGGCTATGCGCGAGGAATTGCCCGCTGACAGTCGTCCAGCCGTCCTTGGTGAGCTGGGCGAGCACGTAGCCGTTCTTAGCCATCGACTTGATCGAAGTGCGGCTGGGCGTGCCCGGCGCCACCTTGACGCTGTCGAAAAAGGCGGGAGGCACGAGGCCGATCACGTAATGTCCGACGCGCTTGCCGAGATCGGCGTTCCTGTAGCGGATGGTTGCCGAAAGCGTGACCTCCGTGGGTGAATCCACCAACTGCGCGACCACCAGCACCCTCGGCACCAGTGCCGGCGGCACTGCGTTGCCGGCCCCCGGGGCGAGGCGAAGGTACCAGTTGTCGCCCTCCAGGGTCCCGGCTCCGCCGGGGCTCACAACGGGCACGGGCTGCGCGCTGCCGGCGAAGGTGCCGTTGCCGAGGCTGCCGGCGCCATTGCCGCCCCAGCAAGCGACCGCCATGGTCTTGAGCAAGGCGCACGTATGCACGGAGAACGGCTCGAAGTTGAACGCGCCGGCGCTGACTTTCTCGGCACCCGTGAGCGCCGTTACCAGCAGCGGCTGGATGCCGCCTTCGGTGGCCACGTCGGAGCCCAGGTTGCCGAAGCTGGGCTTGCCCCAGCAGTAAACCCGCTCCGACATCGTCACGGCGCAGCTGTAGTCGTCTCCGGACTCGAGGCGCCTGACGGGCTCGGGGAACCCGGAGACTTTCACCGCGACCCGGCTGTCCGCGGCAGGCGCGCGTCCCAGCACCCAACGTGAACCCCAGCAATACACGTCGCCCCCGGCTTCTGCGGGGGCGCTACCCTCCACCGCGACGACACACCCATGGTACTTGCCCACCGAGACCGAAACGGCGCGGCCGGCTATGCCCGGGATCTGCACGGCGTTCATGCCGAGCTCGCCGGTACCTGGCCCGAAGGTGTCCGTACCCCAGCAATGCACGGTTCCGGCGCCGGTGAGCGCACACCCGCTCCCGCCATCACCTGCCGAGACCGCGACCGGAATGGAGGGGATTTCCCTCACGAGCAACGGAGGCACGATGGGCACGCTCCGACGCCAGCAGAAGACACCGATGCCGGTGAGGGCGCAAGTAATCTCTCCGCCCGAATCTATCGCCGAGGCGGGTGGAATGTTGGGCATCCGTACCGGCAATACGCTGCTGATGCTCGCCTCGCCCACGTGCGCGCCCCAGCACAGGACGTCGCCGTTGGTGATGAGCGCGCAACTGAAGTGCCTGCCCGAGCTGACCGCGAGCGCTTCGCCCAGGCCCTCCACGCGGACGGGAACCGGGCTCTTGAGGAGCCGCCCCGTGCCCAACTGGCCGAATTCGTTGCGACCTCCGCAAAAAGCGCCGGCGGTCGTCGAGACGAGGCACGTCTGGTCGCCGCCAAAGCCGATGCTCGCTACGCCGTCGAAAGGGCCCAGGACGCGCTGCGGCATGTTCGTGCTCGAGGCGGGCTTGAGGAACGGGTGGGCGCCCCAGCACCACAGCTCGTCGGCGCCCGCGATGGCGCAGCTGGTGTTACGCCCCGCCCAGACGGATTTCACACCCGAGGGCAATCCGCCGACGGTAACGGGTGTGTCTCGAAGCTGCACGCCGAGCGGCTCCCCGAGCTGTCCATCGCTGTTCGATCCCCAGCACCGGACCTGGCCGCCGGTCGTCAGCGCGCAGGAATGATGGTAGCCGTTGGCGATGTCGGCAACTCCCGAACCCATTCCGGACACGTACGTCTGCGGAACGCCGCCCCAGCCGAGCTCGCCGTAGTTATTGCCACCGGAGCAGGAAACCCCGCCCGCCGTGGTGAGGACACAGGCGTGCGTGACCTCGTTATGGTTGCTGTGCATGGCCACCTTGGCCAGCGGCGCCGGCGAAGAGGCACGGCTTGCGGGGCCATGGCCGGACCAGCACCATTGCTCTCCGCTCGTCGTGGCCGCGCAGTTGTACCAGTCGTTGGCGGCGAGGCTCGCCGCCGGCCCGGGCAGGCCCGTGACCTTGGTCGCCGTGGTGTCGCCGAAGCTTCCTTCCCGCCCCCAGCAATACACGTCGCGTGCCGCATCGATGGCGCAGACGTGCCAATCCCCGGCGGCCAACGCCAGGACATCGCTCACGCCCACGACAGGAACCGGCGCGGGCTCCGGGGTGCCGGCGCGACCGATGCCCAACTCCCCGTACAGGTTCCTTCCCCAGCAGAAAACAGGGCCCGCAGTGGTGGCCGCGCACGACATGTATCGCGTCGATGCCACCGCGCGCACGCCGGAGGACAGGCCGTGCACGGGCAAGGGCGTTTCGGTGAAGACGGCCGAGCCAGCGCCCAGCTGCCCCGAAGTGTTCGATCCCCAGCAATAGACTTCGCCGGCCGAAGTGATCGCGCAGGTGTGGCCGGCGCCATTGGAGATGTCCGGCACGGCCGCAGCCGACGGCATGGAAAACACGAGTGCCAAGCCTGCCAAGGCGCCACGAAACCGCATCTTGCCCCCCTCGTCCGTATACCGGATCTGAGAACCAGTATAGGGCCCCATCCCGCTCGCCCAAAGGCGTCCGCATGGCCTGCGTCGTTCCGATGAGGCGCAAAAAGAAAGGCGCCCGAAGGCGCCTTTCAGGCCCGCCTGCCGCGACTTCAGGGGCCGGTGAAGCACCCCGCGTCGATCACCGCCTGCACGCGCGCGCCGAACTCCGCGCTGTTCAGGAATCCGAAGTAACGCACGTCGTTCCTGAAGCGCGCTCCGGTGTTCAGCTCGTTGAT
>DASPNE010000010.1:0-129834 GCA_035626705.1 Usitatibacter sp.
TCGAGTTCGTAACCTACCCAGCCTCCCAGCCGGGCAATAATGTCTGTGGCTGCCACCGGTCGCCTCCACTGCCTCTTGTTGCTCGCAACCTCAAGATAGCAGCGGCGGCCGGCTGGCCGCCCTTACTTCCACGCAAATCCCCGAAGAACCAAAAAAGAGGGCGCCAAGGCGGCGCCCTTCAACTGTCTGCCCCAACTGCTGTGTCTCGCCAGGAAGGCGGGACATCCGTATCGACACGGGGCCGCGGGAAGAAGTTCCTCCCCTTACCGCCCTTGTTTCACATGGGGAAGCGTCACCCCCTGTAGTCCCCGCAGGTTCGCCATCAATGCCCGTGCGTCTGCCTCCGAGGCCATGCGATTCACCTGCACCGCGAACTTGCCTTCGCCTGCGGCGATTTCGGCGGGATAGCCAGCCGCCCGCAGCGACCGCGAGAAAGCGAGCGCCGGATCGCGCTCCGCGAACACCGCCGCCACGACGCGCCATTCGCCTTGCGGCTGCGCCGCCCCGCCCTGGGTGGCGATTTCGGTTTCCCTGGCGTACTCCTCGAGCTGCCTCGCATCGATTCGCCTGACCTCCGGCGGCGCCGAGCCCGTTCGCTGGTATGTGTCGAGCGGCTTGTCCAGGACGACCTGGGGATGGCCCTCGCTTTCCATCGTGATGCGCCCCTCGATCAGCACGACGAAGTCCCGATCCGCCGCGGCCTTGCCCCACAGGTCAGTTCCGCGGATGCCGACGGTCACGTTCTTCACCCTGATGGCGATGTCGCGTTTGCGGGCCTGCGCCGAGGTGAAGCGGAAAGCGCCCGCGATCACGGCCATGGCCGAGCGGAAGGTCCCGCCGCGTTCGGTGCTGGCATCGATCGCGAACCGCGCATTTTCGCCGAGCTTCACGGCGCTGCCTTCGGCCAGCCGCAGCCGCACGCGCGCGTTCTGGCCGGTCCGGATGCCGTCGCTCGGCTGCAGCGTCGTGCCGGGGGCGAGGGGCACGACCTGTCCGCCCCGCTCGAGCCACGCGGGGTACTGGACTGCCTCGACGCGGTTCTGGGCGAGCGCGCCGGTCGCCAGCACCGTGCACAGCGCCGCAGCCAGCAGTGCCTTGCGCATCGAATCCTCCCTGTCAAATCAACAGTTTGTCGCAGGCCGGCCTGTATAATTTCACGCATGCAATCCCAATACCACCCGCGCGACATCGAGCCCGCGGTGCAGAAGGAGTGGGCCGATTCAGGCGCCTTCCACGCCCCCGACGGCTCCGACAAGCCCAAGTACTACTGCGTCTCCATGCTGCCCTATCCCTCCGGCAAGCTGCACATGGGGCACGTGCGCAACTACACGATCAACGACGCGCTCTACCACTACCTGCGCATGAAGGGCATGAACGTGCTCTTCCCCATGGGCTGGGATGCTTTCGGACTGCCCGCGGAAAACGCCGCGATGGCCAACAAGGTGGCGCCGGCGAAGTGGACCCGCGACAACATCGCGTACATGAAGCAGCAATGCCAGGCGATGGGCTGGGCCATCGACTGGACGCGCGAGGTCGCGACCTGCGATCCCTCCTACTACCGCTGGAACCAGTGGTTCTTCCTGCGGTTGTGGGAGAAGGGGCTCGTCTACAAGAAGTCGGGGATGGTGAACTGGGATCCCGTCGACATGACGGTGCTCGCCAATGAGCAGGTGATCGACGGGCGCGGCTGGCGCACCGGTGCGCTGGTCGAAAAGCGCGAGATTCCGATGTGGTACATGCGGATCACCGACTACGCCGACGAGCTGCTCGGCTCCCTCGACGGCCTCGGCTGGCCCGAGCAGGTGAAGCAGATGCAGCGCAACTGGATCGGGCGAAGCGAGGGCGTGGAGTTCGTGCTGCCCTATGCGCCGCAGACGGCCAGGCGCATGAACGATGCGAAGGCGGGCCTCAAGGTCTTCACCACGCGGGCCGATACGATCATGGGCATCACCTTCGCCGCCGTCGCAGCCGAGCACCCACTTGCCAGCGAGGCCGCGAACGGCAACCCGAGGCTCGCGGAATTCATCGAGGAGTGCAAGCGCGGCGGCGTGCAGGAAGCCGAGCTCGCCACGATGGAGAAAAAGGGCATGCCGACGGGCCTTTTCGTGCTGCACCCGATCACGCGTGAGCCGGTGGAGGTATGGGTCGGCAATTACGTGCTCATGGGTTATGGCGAGGGCGCGGTGATGGCAGTGCCCGGCCACGACGAGCGTGATTTCGCGTTCGCGACGAAATACGGCCTTCCCATCAAGCAGGTGATCGGCTGGGAGGGCACCCATGGATCGGGCAAGCCCTATTCGACCGATGCATGGCAGCCCTGGTACGCCGAGCACGGCATCAACGTGCATTCGGGAGCCAGCTTTCCGGCGCTCGATGGGCTCGGCTTCGGCGCCGCCATCGCCGCCGTGGTGGCGAAGCTGGGCGAGCTCGGCATCGAGGCGAAGACGCGCGTGACCTATCGTCTCCGCGACTGGGGCATCTCGCGACAGCGCTATTGGGGCACGCCGATACCGATCATCCAGTGCCCCGAATGCGGGGACGTCGGGGTGCCCGACGAGCAGTTGCCGGTCGTGTTGCCCGAGGGCCTGGTGCCCGACGGCACGGGCAGCCCGCTGGCGAAGACACCCTCGTTCTACGAGTGCAAGTGCCCCAAGTGCGGCGGCGCGGCGAAGCGCGACACCGACACGATGGACACGTTCGTGGACTCGTCCTGGTACTTCATGCGCTATGCGTGCCCGGATGCCGGCGCCATGGTCGATGAGCGCGCGCAATACTGGATGCCGCTCGACATGTACATCGGCGGCATCGAGCACGCCATCCTGCACCTGCTCTACGCGCGCTTCTGGACCAAGGCGATGCGCGACCTGGGGCTCGTCGATGTCGACGAGCCCTTCACCAACCTGCTCACGCAAGGGATGGTGCTGAACCACATCTTCTCGCGGCGCACCGGCAAGGGCGGCATCGAATACTTCGCGCCGGACGAGGTGGAGGTCACGCACGATGCCGAGGGCAAGGTGGCGGGCGCCCGGCTGAGGGGCGACGGCAGCGCGGTCGACTATGACGGCATCGGCACGATGTCCAAGTCGAAGCGAAACGGCGTCGATCCCCAGGACATGATCGACAGGTACGGCGCCGACACCGCCCGCTTCTACGTGATGCAGGCCAATCCGCCCACCGACACGATGATCTGGTCCGATGCGAGCGTGGAAGGCTCCTTCCGCTTCCTGCGCGGGCTGTGGAAGACGGTGCACGACCATGTGGCAGCCGGCGTGATCGCGCCGTACGGTTCACCTTCTTCCTTGGGACAGGGCCGGGGTGAGGGTCAACTGTCCCCACAGCTCAAGGCGCTGCGCCTCAAGCTGCACCGCACCATCGAGAAGGTGGGCGACGATTACGGCCGCCGCCTGCAGTTCAACACCGCGATCGCGGCGGTGCGCGAGCTGCTGAACCTGCGCGACGACCTGAAGGATGCGAGCCCGCTCGCCCGCGCCGTATCGCAGGAAGCGCTCGAAGGGGCGATCCTCCTCCTCGCGCCCATCGTGCCGCACATCTGCACCGCGTTGTGGGCGGAGCTGCGCCCGGGCACGAAGCTGATCGACCAGCCGTGGCCGCAGGTCGACAAATCGGCGCTGGTGCAGGACGAGATCGAGCTCGTGGTGCAGGTGAACGGCAAGCTGCGCGGGCACGTTCGCGTGTCCTCTTCGGCCACCGGGGAGGTTATCGAGGCGACGGCGCTGGCTGACGAAAGCGTGCAGAAGTACCTCAATGGCCAGAAGCCCAGGAAGGTCATCGTGGTCCCCGGCCGGCTGGTGAACATCGTTGTCTAGGGTCGTCCTCCTCGTCGCGGCACTCCTGCTCGGCGGCTGCGGGTTTCAGTTGCGTGGCGAGCCGCAGACCGGCATCAAGGCGCTGCACGTCTCGACGGCGGCGGGCTCCGGTGTCTACGCCGACATCCGCCGGGCGCTCTCGACGGGAACCACGCGGATCGTGCCGACCCCGGCGGAGGCCCAGGCGCATTTGCGCATCCTGGGCGAGGGCCGCGAGAAGTCGGTCTATACGATCACGGGCACGGGGCGCGTGTACGAGTTCCAGCTGCGGCTGGTCGTGCGCTACGACATGGTCGTGCCGGGCCGCGAGCTGCCGCTCATCGCGCCCACCGAAACTGAGGCGCGGCGCGTCATCACGTACAGCGAGACCGCGCCCATCGCCAAGGAAGCCGAGGAGCAGCTCCTCTACAAGGACATGCAGGTCGAGCTGGCCGGCCGGATCCTTCGGCAGGTGGCGCTCGCCGCGCAGCGCGACCTCTAGGATCGTGAGGATCTCGACGCGCCAGCTCGACGGCCACCTCAAGAAGGGCATGGCGGCGCTTTATGCCGTCCACGGAGCCGAAGCGCTGCTCGCGCTCGAGGCCGCCGACCGGATCCGCGAGGCGGCCCGCGCATCGGGGTGCACCGAGCGGGAAGTGTTCTTCGCCGAGCCCGGGGCCGACTGGAGCCGCTTCGGCGCGAGCGCCGCCAACCTCTCGCTATTCGCCTCGCGCCGCCTGGTCGAGCTGCGCATCCCCACCGGCAAGCCTGGCGTCGAGGGCTCCCGCGCGATCGAGGCGTGGTGCTCCCGGCTTCCGGAAGATGCGGTGACCCTGGTGCTGCTGCCCGAGCTCGAATGGCAACAGGCCAAGTCGAAGTGGTTCGAGGCACTCGATGGCGCCGGCGTGGTCGTGGAAGCGAAAACGATCTCCCGCGACGAGCTTCCCGAATGGCTGGCCCAGCGCCTTTCCCGCCAGGGCCAGCGCGCCTCGGTGGAAACGCTCGAGTGGCTCGCCGACCGCGTGGAAGGCAACCTGCTCGCCGCCCGCCAGGAAGTCGAGAAGCTGGCGCTGCTCCTGCCGCCGGGAGAGCTCACGCTGGCGATGCTGCGCGAGGCGGTGACGGACGTTTCGCGTTTCGAGCGCGACTCGCTCGTCGATGCGATCCACGCAGCGGATGCCGCGCGCATCGCTCGCGCCGTCGATTCGCTCGAAGCCGGCGCCGAGCCCTTGCCGCTGCTCCTGTGGGCTCTCACCGAGGAGCTTCGCCTGCTGATGGCGCTCGCCGCCCACCAGCGGCCGCGGCGTTACCTGCCACCCGAGCGCATGGCCGCGCTGCAGCAATCCGCGCGGCGCCACGACGCCGCTTCCTTCCAGCGCCTGGTGGCGGCCGCGCACAGGCTCGACCGCATCGCCAAGGGCGTCAAGGCCGGCAACCCATGGGATGCGGTGGGCGACTTCTCCCTCGCCCTCGCCGGGCGCCAGGTGCTCGCGCACGTTAGCGTTTAGACTGGACGCTTCCACCGTGCCCAACGACCTGACCGCCACCACCGCGCTGCGCGCCCCGATGCTGGAGATGGGCGCGCGCGCACGGTCCGCCTCCCGCGAGCTGGCGCGGTCCAGCGCAGCTGCCCGCAGCCTTGCGTTGCAGGAAGCGGCCGAGGCGCTGCTCGCGCGCGAGAAGACGATCCTCGCCGCCAATGCGCGCGACGTGAAGGCCGCGCGGGCGGACGGCAAGGACGATGCCTTCGTCGATCGCCTCACGCTCACCGCGAAGGCGATCGAGGCGATGGCCGCCGGGCTGGGCCAGGTCGCCGGGCTGCCCGACCCCGTGGGCGAGATCACCGAGCTGCGCTACCGCCCGTCGGGCATCCAGGTCGGGCGCATGCGGGTTCCTCTGGGCGTCATCGCGATCATCTACGAGTCGCGGCCGAACGTGACCGCGGACGCAGCCGGCCTGTGCATCAAGTCGGCAAATGCCTGCATCCTGCGTGGCGGCAGCGAATCGCTGCACTCCAACCAGGCGATCGCCGCCTGCCTTGCGGCCGGGCTGCAGGCCGCCGGGCTGCCCGAGCACTCGGTGCAATTGGTGGCGACCACCGATCGCGCGGCCGTGAGCGAGCTGGTAGCCCTGGATCGACACGTGGATGCGGTCGTGCCGCGCGGCGGAAAGGGGCTCATCGAACGCGTGGCACGAGACGCCCGGGTGCCCGTGATCAAGCACCTCGACGGCATCTGCCATGTTTTCGTGGACGACCACGCCGACCTCGAGAAGGCCGTGCGCATCGCCGACAACGCAAAGACGCAGCGCTACGGGACGTGCAACACCATGGAAACCTTGCTGGTGGCGCGCGGCATCGCCCGGGATTTCCTGCCGCGCATCGCAACGGTCTATGCAGCGAAAGGCGTCGAGTTGCGCTGCTGCGCCGAGTCCCTCGAGGTCCTTGCACGGGCGGCTGGCGCGGGAATCAAGCCGGCCACGGACGAGGATTTCCGCACCGAATGGCTCGCTCCGGTCGTTTCGGTCGCCACGGTGGCCGGCCTGGACGAGGCGATCGCGCACATCGCCGAATACGGCTCGCAGCACACCGACGCGATCGTGACCGAGCACTGGGGCAACGCCCAGCGATTCCTCCGCGAGGTGGACTCGAGCTCGGTGATGGTCAACGCCTCCACGCGCTTCGCGGACGGCTTCGAATACGGGCTCGGCGCCGAGATCGGCATTTCCACCAACAAGCTGCACGCCCGGGGGCCCGTGGGCCTCGAGGGACTCACTTCGCAGAAGTGGATCGTCCTGGGCGACGGGCAAATCCGCGGCTGACTTGGCGACGCCCTCGGCCACGAAACCGATCGGCCTCTTCGGCGGTACCTTCGATCCGGTCCACTTCGGCCACCTGCGGCTCGCGACCGAGCTCGCCGAGGCGTTCCATCTGGACCGCGTTATCTTCCTGCCCGCCGGCCTGCCCTATCACCGCGGCCGCGCGGCGCACGCCTCGAGCGAGCAGCGCCTCACCATGCTCAAGCTGGCGACCGCGCGCGACGCGCGCTTCGACGTCGACGACCGGGAGCTGCGCCGCGAAGGCAATACGTACACCCACGACACCCTCGCGGAGATCCGCTCCGAGCGGGGGCCGCACGTGCCGCTCGTCTTCCTCAGCGGCTCGGACGCGTTTGCGCAGGTGGCGACCTGGAGCCGCTGGACCGAGATCTTCGACCTCGCGCATTTCGCCGTCGCCATCCGCGCCAACGACGAGCAGTGGTTCTCGAAGGGCCCCGGCGCGTTTCCGAAGGAGGTCTGGCCGCGCATCACGCTCAACCTGCGCGAGCTGCTGGCCGCCCCTGCCGGGAAGATCATGACTTTTTCGATGACCCCGATCGCGATTTCATCGACCGCCATCAGAACTCTCGCCGGCGAAGGCGCGTCAATCCGGTACCTGACGCCCGATCCGGTGGTCGAATACATCCGCTCCCACAACCTGTACGCCAGCCGCGCTCGCGCGCCGCAAGCCTCCGACACCGCCCGATGAAGAAGCCCACCACCCTCGCCAAGAAGAAGCTCGTGATCGCCGCCCTGGAAGACATCAAGGCGCGCGACATCCAGGCCATCGACGTGCGCAAGGTCACCTCGATCTTCGACTGGATCATCGTCGCCAGCGCCGATTCCGCGCGGCAGACCAAGGCCCTCGCCCGCCACGTGCGCGACAGCCTCAAGGAAGCCGGCTCGGCGATCGTCGGCACCGAGGGCGAGGAAGGTGGCGAGTGGATCCTGGTCGACGCGGGCGATGTCGTGGCCCACGTGATGCAACCGGCGGTGCGCGAGTACTACAACCTCGAGGAGCTCTGGGGCGAGGGCAAGTTCGACAAGGTCGTGAACTCCAGCGCGCCGGTGGAAGCCAAGCCGCGCGCGCGCCGGGCGCCACGCAAGACGCCGGGCGAATCCGGCGCCGCCAGGCGCCGCAGCGCCTAGCGCGGTGCGCGTCACGATCCTCTCGGTGGGCCACAGGATGCCGGGTTGGGTCCAGGAGGGATACCAGGAGTACACGCGGCGTATGCCGCCGGAGATCCGCGTCGAGCTGGTCGAGGTGAAGGCGGAGGAGCGCGGCGCCGGGCGCTCGACACAGAGGGCAAGGCAGCTCGAGGGTGAACGCCTCCTCGCCGCCCTGCCGCCAGGGTCGTCGTTGCTCGCCCTCGACGAACGCGGCAAGGCCTTCACCACGCAAGGCCTTTCGGTGATGCTCTCTGGCTGGATGCGGGAAGGCTCCCATCCCGCCTTCGCGATCGGCGGCGCCGATGGCCTCGATGACGGGGTGAAGGAGCGTGCCGACAAGCTCCTGTCGCTCTCGGCGCTGACCCTGCCCCACGCGATGGTTCGAGTGGTGCTGGCCGAGCAGCTCTATCGCGCCTGGACCCTCCTCGCGCGACACCCTTATCACCGCGAATGAGCCAGGTCGTCTTCATGCCCGGCTTCGACGGCGACGCCGCGCTGCGCCGCGACTTCGTGGGCGAGATGTCGCGCCGCCATGAGGTGCGCGCGGTGAGCTATCCCAACCACCCCCTGGGCTCGCTGGACGAGTATCGCGTGCGCGCCATGGGCGAAGCTCCCGTCGACTGGGAGCCGGCGCTCGTGGCCGAGTCCTTCTCGGGCCTTGTGGCGACGCGCTGGGCCGCCGTCGATCCGCGCATACGCGCAGTCGTGCTCTGCGGGGCCTTCGCGTCGAACCCGCTCGGGCTCGCGACGCGCCTGGGTGCCAGCCTGCCGGGGCTGGTGAAGCTGGGCCCGGCCGTATTCGACAACGCGGTGCGGCTATCGGGCGATCGGCGGCGGCGGCGATGGTCCTCGGAACTCACCCGCACGATGGCCAACCTTCGCGACGAGGTGGTGGCCGAGCGACTGCGACTCATCGCCGACGAGGACACTTCCTCGATGCTCTCGGCATTGCGCGTGCCGGTCGTGATCGTGCATTTCACGGGCGACATGGTGATCAGTGACGCGGCCCACGCGCACCTCGTAGCCGCCTGCCGAGAGCCGCATGTGGTGCGGCTGGAAGGCCCGCACTTCGGCCTCGAGACGCGTCCGCGCGAATGCGCTCTCGCCATCGATGCGGCGCTGCGCAGCGTCGTGCCTTCGTGGTCCTGAGCCTCCATGGCATCGGCGCCCATCTATCTCGCCTCCCGCAGCCCGCGCCGGCGCGAGCTGCTGGCGCAGATCGGCGTGCGCTTCGAGCCGCTGCTCTTCCGCGAGGGCACGCGCCAGGATGCCGACACCGACGAAGCGGTCATCCCCGGCGAGGCGCCGGATGATTACGTCCGGCGCGTGACGATACGCAAGGCCGAGGCCGCCTGGCAGCGCGTGACGCTGCGCAGGGGCCTGCAGCGCAAGCCCGTGCTGGTGGCCGATACCACCGTGGCGCTCGGCATGCAGATCCTGGGCAAGCCGGTCGACCGCATCGATGCCGAGCGGATGCTCGGGCTGCTTTCCGGAACGCGCCATCGCGTGCTCACCGCCGTGGCGGTCAACTACGAGGGGCGCCTGGAGCTCGCCGTGAGCGAGTCCCTCGTGACGTTCGCCTCGCTGCACGCCACGCGGATCTCGGAATACGTCCAGGGCGGCGAGCCCTTCGACAAGGCCGGCGCATACGGAATCCAGGGGCGCGCGGGCGCCTTCGTCGAGCGCCTCGAAGGCAGCTATTCCGGCGTTGTCGGATTGCCGCTTTACGAGACGGCCAACTTGCTGCGACTATTCGGGGTAGTGGCGCCGTGAGTGATGCGGGCCAAAACCTTTGGAACACGGATCAAACGGATGAAGCGGATAAACACGGATAAAGATCTCATGGGGGCCTCCAGCTAGCACGAGCCAGCCCGATCGATCCCGGATAACCTTTTCGGTTGTATCCGTGTTCATCCGTGTTTATCCGTTTCATCCGTGTTCCCAGGTTCAGCGCGGGAGCCCGATGAACGAGCAGATCCTCATTAACGTCACCCCGCAGGAGACGCGGGTGGCGGTGACCGAGCAGGGCGCGGTGCAGGAGCTGCACCTCGAGCGCGTCTCGAGCCGCGGGCTCGTCGGCAACATTTATCTCGGCCGCGTATGCCGCGTGCTTCCGGGCATGCAGTCCGCCTTCGTGGAGATCGGTCTGCCGCGCGCTGCGTTCCTCCACGTGGCCGACATCTGGATGGCCCGCAACGGCAACGGTCCCGACCGTCCCATCGAGAAGATCCTTTCCGAGGGCCAGACGCTGCTGGTGCAGGTGGTGAAGGATCCCATCGGCAGCAAGGGTGCGCGGCTGTCCACCCAGGTTTCGATCGCCGGCAGGCTGCTGGTGTACCTTCCCCAGGACCCGCACATCGGCATCTCTCAGCGCATCGAGGACGAAGCCGAGCGCGAGCACCTGCGCACCCGCATCCATGCGCTGATCCCGCTTGGCGAGACGGGCGGATTCATCGTGCGCACCGTGGCCGAGGCCTCGAGCGATGCCGAGCTCGCGGCAGACATCGAGTACCTCATCACGCTGTGGAAGCAGATCCAGCTCGCGGCGCAGAGCGCGGCGCCGCAGGCCCTGCTCTACCAGGACCTGTCGCTCGCCACGCGCGTGCTGCGCGACCTCGTGGCCGACAGCACCGAGCGCATCATCGTCGACTCGCGCGAGACTTTCGCGGCGATGCAGGAGTTCGCGCAGCGCTACACGCGAAACGCGCTGCCGATCCTGGAGCACTACACCGGCGAGCGGCCCCTCTTCGACCTCTTCGGCATCGAGGAGGAGATCGAGCGCGCGCTCGCGAGGCGCGTCGACCTCAAGAGCGGCGGCTACGTGATCATCGACCAGACCGAGGCGCTCACCACCATCGACGTGAATACCGGCGGCTTCGTGTCGGGACGCTCCTTCGACGACACGATCTTCAAGACCAACCTCGAGGCCGCGCAATCGATCGCGCGCCAGCTGCGGCTGCGCAACCTGGGGGGCATCATCATCGTGGACTTCATCGACATGGAAAGCCACGAGCATCGCGACGCCGTGCTGGCGGAGTTCCGCAAGGCCCTGGCGCGCGATCGCACGCGCGTCACCGTGAATGGCTTCTCGCAGCTCGGACTGGTGGAGATGACCCGGAAACGCACGCGCGAGTCGCTCGCCCACGTGGTGTGCGAGCCGTGCCCGGTCTGCAGCGGCCGCGGCGAGCTGAAGACGCCGCAGACGATCTGCTACGAGATCCTGCGCGAGATCATGCGCGCCGACCGGCAGTTCAACGCCAAGGAATACCGCATCCTCGCATCGCAAAAGGTGATCGACCTCTTCCTCGACGAGGAGTCCGTCGGGCTCACGCAGCTGGGCGACTTCATCGGCAAGCCGATCTCGATGCAGGTCGAGACGGCATACAGCCAGGAGCAGTACGACGTGATCCTGGTGTAGCGGGGCTGGGACGGAAACCCGGGACGGACCTGGAATTCAGCCGCGGCCGCGCCGAGGACAAAAAGTGAATTCCAGGTCCGTCCCGGGTTTCCGGTTCGGCTACTTCTTGTTGGCTTCCTGCAGCAGACGCTTGGCCTCCTGCAGCCGCGTGATGGTGTCGTCGAGCCGCTGGGTGCTCTGCGCGTCCATCTTCTGGGTGGCGTCGGGGCGATAGCTCGGGTCGAGCTCGGGAATCTGCTGCGTCTTCTCGGCGTTCGAGGGCATGCGCTGGGTATTTTCGGGCTCGGCCGGCTGGACACGTTCGGTGCGCTCCCGCCCGTCGGTGCGCTCGGTGCGGTCCTCGGGCCCGAGTTTCTGGGTGGCTGCCGGCTCGAACGGCTTGGGTTCGCGTTCGGGCCGGGGAGAAGCCGCCTTGAGCGGCGAGGGCTTGGGCGCCTGCGTGACCGTAGTTGTCGCACTCGACGGCGCAGGCGTGGCCGCGGCAGCCGGGGCGATCTTGCCCAGCTCGGCCATCAGGTCGTCGGAAACGAGCGGAGACCTGACCATGGTCGTAATCCCCGGGGCCGGCGCGGCGGCCATCTTCATGGTCTGCAGGGTGTCGATGGCGGGCGCGGGCCTGGCGCCAGCCGCGAGCGGCGCGGCGGGCGCCTCCGCGGAGAGCGATGCCGTGGCCGCATGCGCCGAGACGCGCGCGATCAACCCCTCGATCATGTCGCGCTGCTTCTTCAGGTCCGCCTCGCTGGCCTTCACCACGGCCATCTGGTCGTTGATGGAGGTGGTCTTCTCGTTGATCTTCGAGAGGTTGTCGAGCCGCGACTGCAGTTGCGCCTTGTGGTCCTTGATCTGCACCTCCAGCGGCAGGATCACGGCCTGCAGCCAGCGGTCGGTCATGTTCTTGGCGTCGGTGAAGTTGCGCCGCGCTTCCTTCACCAGCGTGTTGTAGAAATTCTTCACCACGAAGTGCTTTTCCTTGACCACCACGTTCACCGGGTCCTTCACGAACGCCTCGGTCTGGTGCACCAGGAGCTGCAGCTTGGTGCGATGCGGGTCGAGGTCGAGCGCCGGAACCGTCATCTTCTGGAAGCCGAACTTCGAGATGAACGTGTTGTATACGCCCTGCATGAGCTTCTTGATGTCCTCGGATTCGCGGAACACGGTCTCGAAGTTCTCGCTCATCACCCTGACCAGCTCGGCCATGCCCCTTTGCAGGCCTATCGTCGTCCACGAATCCTCGATCGCCTGGGCGCTGGTGGCGAGCGCGGCGTCCAGCTTCGAGGTGTTGAGGCGATCCTGCAGCGCCGCCTTCTTCGCGCTGAACTGGCTGAAGTTCACCTTGTATTCCGCGAGCGCGGCGTTGTAGGCGTTCTTCTCGGCGGTGATCTTCGCCCATAGCTTCTGGACCACTTCGCGGCTCTTGCCGACCAGGCCGTTCAGCTCGGCGATCTCGGCCAGGTTGGCCTGCTGCTTCTTGGCGAGCTGGGCGCGGGAGGAAACCATCATGCCGCCGATCTCGTCGACCACGGCGCGGCACAGGATCTGGCGGCGCATCGGAACGATCTCCTCGGCCATGAAGCGCTCGAGCTTGTCGATGCCACTTTTCTCGACCAGCGCCCGGTCCTCCTTGATCTTTCCCAGCAGCGCCTTCTGCGCCGAGATGGGGAAGATGCGCTCTCGGGGCAATTGCAGGTGCCCGGCGGTCGTATCGACCATGCGCGCGATGGCCTTGTCGATCTCGGCCTGGCTCTTCAGCTCGTCCCACATGAGGTCGACCTTGTTCAGCACCGCGATTTTCTGCGGCAGGCCCTGGCGCACGTAGCGCTCCCAGATCTCCAGGTCGCTTTTGGTGACGCCGGTGTCGATCGAAAGCAGGAAGAGGATGGCGTGGGCGTTGGGGACCGTGCTCACCGTGAGCTCCGGCTCCATGCCGAGGGCGTTGAGGCCCGGCGTGTCGAGGATCGAAAGGCCGTTGCTGAGCAGCGGGTGCGGAAAATTGATCATGGCGTAGCGCCACGCCGGCACTTCCACGAGCTCTTCCTCGCCCGGCATCTCGCCCTTCTCGTTGGCCATGGGCGCAAGCCCCAGCATGCGCGCCTCGAGGGCGTACACCTGCTTGGTGTCGGCCAGGGACTTGAGCGCCTTCTTCATGTCGGCTGCCGAATTCACGTTCAGGCGGACCTTGCTCCATTCCACCGGCACGTTCTTCAGCTGCGAGATCGATTCGTCGCGGTAGCGCGTTTCCACCGAAAGCAGCTTGAGGTAGGGCTCTTCGCTGGGATCGTGGAAGATCTCCGTGGGGCACATCGTCGTGCGCCCCACGTCGGAGGGAAGCAGCCGCTCCTTGAAGCTCGAGAAGAAGAGCGCGTTGATGAGCTCGGACTTGCCGCGCGAGAACTCGGCGAGAAAGGCGAGCATGAGGCGGCCGCGGTTCAGGTTCTCCAGCAGGTCGTAGAAGCGGATCGACTGCTGGACGTCGAGCTGGTGGTTGGCCTCGAGCCAGTCGTGATAGGCATGGACCGATTGCGTGAGCTCTTCCCGCCACTGGTTGTAGCGGGCGATCTCGGCCTCGAAACGGGTCGTGGATGCGTCCATGCTCCCTGGCAAAACGGCTTGTTTGCCGGCCAGTGTAACGGGTTTCCCCCCTGTGCCGAGCCGTTTCCTCGGTGGCCTCCGCCGAACGGAGGGGCAAAAAGCGAAAAGGGCCGGAAAACCGGCCCTTTTCAGCGCAAAAAGGCTGGATTTCAGGCGGTGCGCGAGCGGCGCAACCCCGCCAATCCGGTGCTGCGCATGCGCGCACGCAGTCCGGCAGCGACTACCGCGGCCGGCGCCCGCGCGCCCTCGACCTGGCGAGCGATCTCGATGAAGCGCTGGCGCCATGCCGCGCGGCGCTCCAAGTGGGTGGTCCTGATCTTCATGGTTGCAAGGTTACGTGGGCTTGGGCCCGCAATCCGCGACGCAATGCGCAGGCACTGTGACGACAATTCGACGAATCGATGCGTTCAAACGGCTCGGAGCGACACGACGCTCACGGCGACCGAGGCTGCGATCGCGGCGAAGAAGGCGATGGTGATGGTGGCGAAGATGGCGGTGATCATGGGCGTTTCCTGGTGTGCGGTGCGTTGTCGATGGACGCACTCTAGGAGAGCGCGTGCCCCCGAACCAGCGCAAAGCGACGAATTGCGGAAAACAAGGCGCGAATGGCGCCTCGCCCCGGGCGGCCGTGCGCCACGGCTGCAGGCCCGGAACCCAAAGCGGGGCCGTGGTGTGTCTCCGCCTACCCCTGCAGCGCCCGCATCAGCATCCTCGCTGTCTCGTGCTCGAGCCAGGCGATAGGCAGCATGAGGATGAGCTGGAAGACGATCAGCACCAGGACGGGCGTGATGTCCACGCCCCCGATGAGGGGCACCGCCCGCTGGAAGGGCCGAAGGAACGGGCGGGTGAGCGCGTGGAAGAAGGGCGCCACCGGGTGGTGGGGGTTCACCCACGAGAGCACCGCCTGGATCAGCACCGCGCCGATGAAAACGTAGATCGACAGCCGGATCAGCTTCACGAACGCGAGGAACAGCAGCACCGGGAATACGCCCGGGTTCTGAAGCGGGCTGCCTCCCGCTATCAAGAGCAGCAGCACCTGCAGCAGGAACTCGAACGCCCAGGCCGCGAGCAGCGAGGCCATGTCGAGCCTGAAGAGTCCCGGGATCACGCGGCGCAGCGGCCGCACCACGAAATCGGTGAGCGCCATGGTGAACTGGGCGATCGGGTTGCGCGCCGGGGCGCCGAGGGCCTGCATCCAGAAGCGCACCAGCGCGGCCAGGATGAAGAGGTGGAAGAGCGCATCGAGGACGAAGGCGAGGGCTTGGCCGAGCATGGTCGTCATTCCTTTCCGAGGGCGTCGCCCAGTTCGACAGACCGGTCGCGCGCGGCACGCACGGCGTCCACGAAAAGCTCCTTGACGCCCGTGGCTTCCAGGACTTCGAGGGCGCGCTCGGTGGTGCCACCCTTGGAAGTCACCTGCGCGCGCAACGAGCGGGGATCCTCGCCGCGGTCGATGGCGAGCTTGGCCGCGCCGACGAAGGTCCAGAGCGCCAGCGAGCGCGAGGCACCCTCGGCGAGGCCCAACTGGCGGGCGGCCTGCTCCAGCGCCTCCATGGCATAGAACACGTAGGCCGGGCCGCTTCCCGACACCGCGGTCACGGCGTCGAGGTCGCTTTCGGCATCGAACCAGAGGGTTGCGCCCACCGTTGCGAGGAGCCGCTCCGCGGCTTCGCGGTCCTCGCGCCCCACCGCCGAAGGCGCGTAAAGCCCGGTAATGCCCGCATGGACCAGGGCCGGCGTGTTGGGCATGGCCCGCACGATCCGGGGCTTCCCACCGATCCAGCGTCCCAGGTCCGCGATGCGAATGCCCGCCGCGATGGAAACATAAAGGGGATTTGCGGCCCAGGTGGCGGCTTGCGCCAATGCGGCGCGCATGTGCTGCGGCTTGACGGCGAGAAGCACGGTCTCCACCCCGGCCAGCTCGGGGCCGGGACTGTCGATCGCCTTCACGCCGAAGTCCGCCTGCAGCCGCTCGCGGGCCGCCGCGTCGATCTCGACCACGATCACCTCGCCGGGCGCGACTGCCTTGGCGAGCATCCCGCCCAGGATGGCCCGGGCCATGTTGCCCCCGCCGATGAACGCGACGCTCACGCCGCCTCCGTCTTGCGGCGCTCGCCGAAAATGGCCGTACCGATACGCACCAGCGTCGCGCCCTCGGCGATCGCCGCCTCGAGGTCGCCGCTCATCCCCATCGAAAGCGTATCGACATCGAGGCCGCGCCCACGCAGCGCCTCGAATGTCGTGCGCAACGTCGCGAACTGGCGTCGCTGCATCGCCGCATCCTGGGTGAAGCTGGCCATTCCCATGAGTCCGCGCAGGCGCAGTCCGGGCAACGCCGCCACCTCCTGCGCCAGGCTGGTTGCAAGGTCGGGCGACACGCCCCCCTTCGAGCCCTCGCCCGAGATGTTGACCTGGATGCAGACGTTGAGCGGCAAACGCCCGTCCCTGGCTTTGGACAGGGCGGCGGCCTGCCTCAGCGCATCGATTCCATGCACCCAGTCGAAATGCGTGGCCACCAGGTGAGCCTTGTTCGTCTGCACTCGGCCGATGTAATGCCAGGTGGCGGAAAGGCCCGCCAGCTCGCCCATCTTTGCAATGGCTTCCTGCACATAGTTTTCGCCGAAATGTCCGCAGCCGGCGGCGTGCGCCTCGCGAATCCGGCCCGCCGGCTGCGACTTGGAAACCGCGAGGAGCGTGACCGCGCGGCTATCCCCTTGTAACGCCTCGGAAATGCGCCGTCGGATGGCTTGCAGGTTGGCGGCGATTGTGGACATAATCGAAGCGACTTTTCGAGGCGCATTCTAACCCAGCGACCCCCCAAGAACCCGCATCCGGGGCGCCTCCGTCTCCTCTCAGGGAACCCGACATGGATATCGCCGAACTCCTCGCCTTTTCAGTCAAGAACAAGGCATCCGACCTGCACCTGTCCGCCGGCCTGCCGCCCATGATCCGCGTGCACGGCGACGTGCGGCGCATCAACGTGCCCCCGCTCGAGCACAAGGACGTGCACGGGATGGTGTACGACATCATGAATGACTCGCAGCGCAAGGTTTACGAGGAGACGCTGGAAGTCGACTTCTCCTTCGAGATCCCGAACCTCGCGCGCTTCCGCGTGAACGCCTTCAACCAGAACCGCGGCGCGGGCGCCGTGTTCCGGACGATTCCCTCGAAGGTGCTTTCGCTCGAGGATCTGAACGCGCCGAAGATCTTCGGCGAGATCGCCAACCAGCCGCGCGGCCTCGTGCTGGTGACCGGGCCCACTGGCTCGGGCAAGTCCACCACGCTCGCGGCGATGGTGAACCACGTGAACGAGAACGAGTACGGCCACATCCTCACGGTGGAGGACCCGATCGAGTTCGTGCACGAATCGAAGAAGTGCCTGATGAACCAGCGCGAGGTCGGGCCCCACACCCTGTCGTTCTCGAACGCGCTGAGGAGCGCGCTGCGCGAGGACCCCGACATCATCCTGGTGGGCGAGATGCGCGACCTCGAGACCATCCGCCTCGCGATGACGGCCGCGGAAACGGGCCACCTCGTGTTCGGAACGCTGCACACCTCCTCGGCGGCCAAGACCGTGGACCGGATCATCGACGTGTTCCCCGCGGCGGAGAAGGAGATGATCCGCGCGATGTTGTCCGAATCGCTGCGCGCGGTGATCTCCCAGACCCTCTGCAAGACCAAGGACGGCTCCTCGCGCGTCGCCGCGCACGAGATCATGATCGGCACCCCAGCCATCCGCAACCTGATCCGCGAGGCGAAGGTCGCGCAGATGTACTCGGCGATCCAGACTGGCGGCGGGCTGGGCATGCAGACGCTCGACCAGAACCTCCAGGACCTGGTGAAGCGCAACCTCATCTCGATCCCCGAGGCGCGCAGCAAGGCCGCCAACAAGGACACGTTCGTCGGCGCCTGAACGCCCCGACCAATCACCAGGAGCAGCGATGGAACGCGAACAGAGCCTGAAATTCATGCACGACCTGCTGCGGGCGATGCTCGCGCGCAAGGGTTCGGACCTATTCATCACCGCGGGCTTTCCCCCGGCGATGAAGGTCGACGGAAAGGTGACGCCGGTCTCGCAGCAGAGCCTTTCTCCGGTCCATACCCAGGAGCTCGCCCGCTCGATCATGACCGACAAGCAGGCCGCCGAGTTCGAGGCGACCAACGAGTGCAACTTCGCCATCAGCCCTTCGGGCATCGGGCGCTTCCGCGTGAACTGCTTCGTGCAGCAGGGGCGCGTCGGCATGGTGCTGCGCACCATCACCTCGGCGATTCCCAAGTTCGACGACCTCGCCCTGCCCCACGTCCTCAAGGACGTGGCCATGACCAAGCGCGGGCTGGTGATCTTCGTCGGGGGCACGGGCTCCGGCAAGTCCACCTCGCTCGCGGCGATGATCGGGCACCGCAACGAGAACAGCTACGGCCACATCATCACCATCGAAGACCCGGTCGAATACGTCCACGAGCATCGCAACTGCATCGTGAGCCAGCGCGAGGTCGGCGTCGACACCGACAACTGGTTCAACGCGCTCAAGAACACGCTGCGCCAGGCGCCCGACGTGATCCTCATCGGCGAGATCCGCGAGCGCGAGACGATGGAGTACGCCATCGCCTTCGCCGAGACGGGCCACCTTTGCATGACCACGCTGCACGCCAACTCCACCAACCAGGCGCTCGACCGCATCATCAACTTCTTCCCCGAGGAGCGGCGCCAGCAGCTGCTGATGGACCTTTCGCTCAACCTGAAGGCCATCATCTCGCAGCGCCTCATCCCGAAGAAGGGCATGAAGGGCCGCGTTGCGGCGATCGAGATCATGCTCAACTCGCCCCTCATGGCCGACCTCATCTTCAAGGGCGAGGTGCACGAGATGAAGGCGCTCATCGCGAAGTCGCGCGAGCTCGGCATGCAGACCTTCGACCAGGCGCTCTTCGACCTCTTCGAGGCCGACATGATCACCTACGAAGACGCGCTGAGGAACGCCGACTCCGTGAACGACATCAGGCTCAAGATCAAGCTCGAGAGCAAGAACGCCAAGAACCGCGACCTCGGCAGCGGCCTCGAGCACCTCGAGATCGTGAAGTGACCGTTTAGGGCGCCGGCTCGCCGTGATGAGCAAAGCCCGCTTGCAGCGGGCTTTGCTTTTCCAGGCCCCGCATCGTCGATTGCCGCTGGAGCATTGAGCCTGCCTAGTCGTGAATCGCATGCGCCCGGATCTCGATATCGGGCGGAATCTTCAGTCCCAGTCGCGATGCGGTGGTCCGGTTGACCTCGAGCCGATAGCCCACGGGCATCTGGAACGGGATGTACTCGAGCGGCGTACCCACGAAATATCGCTGGATCTGGTTGGCGAGATCCACAGCCGGCGCTCCATAGACGGGCCCGTACCCGAGAAGAACAGCGCCGCTGCGGACGAGTGGCCCGTCGATTTCCGAATCGACCCATGCCACCCGCTGCCGGAGGGCGATTTCCGCGACCTGCTCGGGAGGCAGGAGCGTCGCCGAATAAACCAGGCTGAACGCCTGCGCGCCGCGCCGAGCCAGCGAGGCGATCTCGCTGCGTAACTCCGCGCCGGTGGCGCATTGCTTCGCGAGCACGCCGATTCCGATCTTTGCACTCGCCTTCGCAAGGGTAGGCAGGACGGCGTCCAAAAGGGGATTGCCAGCGGGCCAGATCAGAGCAACGGCGCGCAGCCCAGGAAGCAGCCTGCCCGCGAGCTCGATCATCTTCAACCATAGGGCGACGAAGTCGACGGTAACGCCGGTCACGTTGCGCGCCGGGACGGTGCCATCGACCGAATAACCCTCTGCCCTCGTGTCCAGCACGTGGCCGAAGATGGGGATTTCTCTCGTGGCGGCGGCGGCGGCAGCCGTCGCGAGGGCCCCATTCGAGACGATCAGGTCGGGTCTCCAGGCAATCAATTCGCGCGCCGACAGGGGCAGCCGTGCAAGGTCGACGCCGGCGTTGAACGATCGGTACACGAAGTGCTCTTCGTGCCGGTACCCCAAATCGCGAAGTCGTCCGAGCAGCGTGCCTTGGTAGATCGGCGACCCCCCGGTCGTCGCCGAGAAAAATCCGATGCGATGACGTCGCGCGCCAAGGGCCGGTGTGCCGGCCAGGCCCGCGAAGGCCACCGCGGCGGCGAGGATTTTCCGGCGGCCGGGCGTCGCCATGGATTCGCTGGGCGGGAATGCGCCGGGGTGCATTGCCAAGCTCAGTCGAAGAGGCGGTCCGCGGAAACGAGGAGCGTCTGCGGCACCTGCAGGCCAAGATCGCGCGCGGTACTTCGGTTGATCGTCATTTGCACGGTGGAGACTTGCTCGACGGGTAGCTCAGCCGGCCTGGCACCGCGGAGCAGCCTGTCGATGAAATAGGCCGCGCGCGATTGCCCGACGACATCGTCATGGCCATGGGCGATGAGGCCGCCGGCCTGCGCGAGGGCCGGCATCTCGTAGATGGTCGGCCAGCGATGCCTTTTCGACAGGCCGATCACCTTCAATTGCAGCGGGCGCGACCAGGTCAGCGCCGGAAAGACCGACATGTAGGCCGAATCGGCGCCCCATCGGCGAGCCTGCTCGAACGCCAAGTCAAGGCCCTCCTGGTGCATGAAGCCAAAAAGGCGGAATTTCAACCCAAGGTGCGCGCTTGCGCGCATGACCGTCTCACTCGGAAGAGGTAGCGGCTTGCCGGGCTCCTGGTGGAGGAAAACCGCGACACGGGAAGCCCGCGGAGCAATCGTTTTCAGCAGCTCGAGCCGCTTCGCCGCACCGGTGCCGGGGGGCCCCTGGACGTAGGTAGTGCCCGTCAGGTTTCCCGTCGGAGACGAAGTCGCGCCCAAGAGATGACTCCCCGCCCAGACAATCGGAACCGTCGTGGTGCGCTCCTGAGCCGCACGCGCAGCCTCGGGTCCGAAAACCACCAACACCTCCACCGGAAGCCGCACCATGGCATCGATGATCTCGGGCATCCGTTCGTAGCGTCCTTCGGCGGACTTCGAGACCAGGCGAAGGTCCTTTCCCACCGCCCAGCCCAGCCTTGCGAGCGCTTCCTCGATGGCCTTGGGTCCAGGGTGAGCCGCGTTGCCTGCGTCGAGGTCGTTCTGGGGGAGCGAATTCCATACAAGTCCCACGGCACGAATGCGATCGGCGGCGTCGGCCGGGGCGTGCGCCATCAGGAGAGATAAGGCCAGCCCCCCCAGCGTGAGAGCGCGCACGCTCATCTCACGATCAGGTCCGCCTGCGCGAGCACGGAAGGGGGTACTTCGAGCCCGAGTTCCTTCGCGGTCGTCAAGTTGACCTCCAGGTGCATCCTTGCAGGCTGCTCGACCGGCAGGTCGCTTGGCTTGGCGCCTCGCAGGATGCGGTCCACGAAAAAGGCCGCGCGGCGAAACTGCGCCCATTCGTCGTTTGCATAAGCCATGAGGCCGCCGTGCTCGGACGCGCCCTTCGTCCCGTAGATGGCGGGCAGTCGATGGCGTTGCGCGGCATCGCGAATGGCCTCGAAATTCCGCAATACGTACGTGAATGGAGTGGCTGGGACCACAAGGCCATTCACGCCCATGGCGCTCGCCCTGGCGAGTGCGGCATCCACGTCGGCCGCGCCTCGGACACGGATCAGCACGACGTCCAGGCCCAGGGCACCGGCGGCCTCCTTCGTCCAAGGGCTGATTTCATCGACCGTTGCAGGAACCAGGAACCCCACGCGGCGTACCCGTGGGTCGAGCGTTTTCAGCAGTTCGAGGCGTTTGCCCTTGAGCTGAGGGTTGGCTTCCGAGGTCAGGCCGGTGACATTGGCGCCGGGCCGCGCAAGCCGCCGGACCAGCCCATCCTCGACGGGTAGCATCGATGAGCCCATGACGATGGGAATCACTGCCGTTCGATGAGCCGCCTCCGCGGCGATCGCGTTTCCGCTGGTGACGATCACGTCGACCCTCTCTCGCACGAGCTCATCGATGATCACGGGAATCCGGGCGGGATCCTCTCGCGCCGATTTCCAGACGATCTGCACGTTCTTCCCATCGATCCAGCCATACGAAGCGAGGCCTTCGACCAGCTCGACGGCCGCCTTCGCCGTGGGCGGCCGGGACTCGAGCTCGGCCATGACGGGCGAGTTGAAGGCCACACCGATACGGGGCATACGCTCGGCCATGGCCGTTCCCGTCAGCCACAGTCCCATTGCGGCAAGCGATGCCTGGAAAAACACGGTGCTCATTCGCGAAGCCCCGCATAGCCCCAGTGCTCGCCACGAATCCATTCGCTGCGATCAGGGGCGCGCGCCGGGCGCCACCCGTTCCTCGCGGCACAGGGCGAGCACGTTGTAGGCAGAAACCGGACCATTGATGCCCTTCAGCTCGAGCTCACGCACGGATTCCGCGTCGACCCGGCCTTCCAGCCGCCCCATCACCCTCTTGGAGACCAGAACCTCTCCCGGTTTCGCATGCGCGCATAGTCTGGCGGCCAGGTTGTTGACGGCCCCCACCGTGCCGTAATCCCACCGCCCGGGAAAACCGATGGTTCCGATGGTCGCGAACCCCTGCGCAATGCCGATTCCGAGCCCCAGCTCGTAGCCGAGCCTGCGCCATCCCTCCTGCAGCGCGCCGAACGCGTAACGCAACTCGAGAGCCGTGCGCACCGCTGACATGGCCGGATCCGGCAACGGAGCGGGGTCGTTGAAAATGAGCATCACGCCATCGCCGGCGAAATGCTCCACGGTGCCGTCGTACTTTCCGACAAGGCGACCGATCTCGCCATGGTATTGGCGAAGGGCGCTCAGGACATCCTCTGGCGCGGCCGTCTCGGAGAACGCCGTGAACCCCCGCAGGTCGGTGAATACGATCGTGACCTCCTTGCGGCGGGTCGCCATGGGATCGTCCAGCTCGCCGGCGACGATGAGCTCGGCCACCCGCGGCGACAGGAATCGCTTGAGCCGTCCCATCCGCTCGATCTCCCCTACCTGTTCCTGCACTCGCTGCTCGAGCTTGGCGTTCCATTCGGCGAGCCTGCGCGTCTGCTCCTCGACCTCCTGGTGCAGCGCCCGGATCCTCAGCAGGGATCGCACGCGAGCCAATACCTCCTGGGCATTGATCGGCTTGGTGAGGAAATCGTCGGCGCCGGCCTCGATTCCCTTCACTCTCTCTGCGGCGGGGTCCAGCGCCGTGACCATGACGACCGGCAGCAAGGCCATCCCCGGGCGGGCGCGGATCTCCCGGCACACTTCGTATCCGCTCATGCTCGGCATGACCACGTCGAGCAGCACCAGATCCGGCGACTGCGAAACGAGCTGGTCCAGCGCCTCGGCGCCGGAATTCGCGGTGACGACCTCGTACTCCCCGCGCAGCAGCTGGGCCAGCAGCTTCACGTTCTGCGGGTTGTCGTCGACAACCAAAACGCGCCACCGCCTGATCATGCGGCCTCTCCAACGAATCGATCGACGAGCTCCGTAAAGGACGGCACGTCGAGGGGTTTTGCGACGTAGGCGTTGAACCCCGCCGCCGCTACCCTCTCGCGCTCGCTCGGGACGACCGAGGCGGTCACGGCGATCACCGGGATCGATGCCGTTTCGGCGCAAGCGCGCAGCCGGCCGAGAGCGGTGATCCCGTCCATCGTGGGCAGCTCGATGTCCATGAGGACGAGGGCAGGACGATACTTGCGCGCGAGCTCCAGCGAAGACGTGCCGTCATCGCACTCCACGACGTGGTAGCCGCGGAAATTGAGGATGGTACGCACCAGCTTGCGATTGCGCTCGTTGTCCTCGACCACGAGGATGGTCTTCTTCATGCTCTCTGCGCGATGGGCAGCGTGAAGGTGAAGGTCGACCCGCGTCCCGAAGCGCTCTCGACGCCGATACGCCCCCCGTGGAGCTCTACCAGCTTGCGCGTGAGCGCGAGGCCGAGGCCGGTGCCCTCCGCCTTGCGCGCGTAATCGGTTCCGACCTGGCCGAACTCCTCGAAAATGCGCCCGTGGTCCTCCGGGGCGATGCCGATGCCGGTGTCGGCGACCCAGATCAGGTATTCTCCGCTGCCGCGGCGCGCGCCAAGCGTGACGGTGCCGCGGTCCGGGGTGAACTTGACCGCGTTGCTGAGCAGGTTGAGCACGATCTGCTTGAACTTGCGCTCGTCGCCGTCGTATTCGCCCACGTCCGGGGCGATCTCGGATACGAGCCTCACGCCCCCGCGGTCGGCGCGCCCGCGCACCAGCGTGAGCGCGTTGTCGACGGCGAGCGGAATGTCGAAGCGCGCGACGTCGAGCTCCATGCGCCCGGCCTCGATCTTCGCCAAGTCGAGGATGTCGTTGATCAACGTGAGCAGGTGCTTGCCGGAGTCGCGGATGTCGCCCACGAACTCGCGTTGGGAATCCTCGAGCGTGCCGGCCATGCCGCCCAGCATCACTTCCGAAAAACCGATGATGGCGTTCAGCGGCGTGCGCAGCTCGTGCGACATGTTGGCGAGGAACTCGCTCTTGTGCTTGTTCGCGACCTCGAGCTGGCGGCTCTTCTGCTCGATCTCGTTGAAGAGACGCGCGTTCTCGATCGCGATCACCGCCTGATCCGCGAAAGTCTGCAGCAGCCGGACGAACTTCGCCGGTACCGCACCGCAGACCAGCCAGGAAACCGTGAGAGCCCCGATGGGTTCTCCCTCCCGCAAGATGGGCACACCAAGCAGACTGCCTTCATCCACGATCCCGGGGAATCTCTCGTCGCGTTGCATCGCCTCGTTCTGCAGCGTTCGCCTGGCCAGGATCACGCGGCCGGACATGGTCGACTCGTCCGGTATCCATCCGCCCCGAACACGATCGGTCACAGCCTTCCATTCCGGCCGCGAATCCGTCCCCGTTACGTAATAGACCCGCTCGCCGTCGTATCGGAAGGCGTAAGCATGGAACGCTTTCCCTAACTTCCGCGCCGAGTCCACGATGGCTTGGAACACCGGGACGAGATCCCGCGGCGAAGCGCTGATGACCCTGAGCACCTCCGCCGTGGCCGTCTGCTGCTCGAGCGTTTCGCGCAGTTCTCGAGTGCGTTCCTCGACCTTCTGCTCCAGGTCGGCGTACGACTCCTGCAATCGGCACGTCATCTCGTTGAAGCGGTTTGCCAGCACCTCCAGCTCGTCGCCGGTATTCACGTCGATGCGGCTGGTGAGGTCACCCGCGCCGATGCGCTCGGCGCCCGCCTGCAGCGCGCGCACCGGACTCACCATGCGCCGCGCCAGGAAGACGCTCGCGAAGATCGAGATCACCACTCCGGCGGCGAGCAGCAAGGCGGTGCGCAGAATCGCGTCGTAGAGCGGGGCGAAAACCTCGCTCGCCGGCTCCTCGACGAAGACGCGCCAACCTGTGGGCTCGATGCGCGCATGCGCCGAAAGCACGCGCTGGCCTTTCACGTCATGGGCATCGGCGGTTTCCCGCCACTGCGCGTCGCGACCCTCCGCGAGCGCTTGCCGCACTTGCGGCAGGCCGGCAAGGTTCACCTTGCGCAGCACCAGGCTGATGTCGGGGTGCGCGACGAGGAAGCCGTCGCCATCTACGACGTAGGCGAGGCCTTTGTCCCCGATGCGGATGCGCGACACCACCTCCCAGATGAACTTGAGGTTGACGTCGACCACCGTGGCACCGGGGCGGTCGCGGGCCTCGGGAATCGCGATGGCCATGTAGGGCTCGGTTTCCTTCCGGAAATAAACGGGCCCGAACCAGGTCTTGCCCTTGCGGGCCTCGACGAAACGCGGCTCGTCGGCATGGTTCGTCGCGGCGCCGACGCGGTTCATCGCCAGACGGGAGACCATCAGCTGCTCACGGCCGGCGGCATCGAGGTAAGTGACCTCGGTGACCGAAGGCAGCTGCCGCTGGAGCTTGTAATAATCGAGCTGGCGCGCCTGGAGCTGCGCAACCGGGTCCGCCGGCAGGGGGAAGGTGGTCCAACCGAGCTGAGCTTCGATGTCGCGCAGGAATTGCTCGATGCGCACCGCGGCCGTGAGAGCCTTTTCGCGCTGGAGATTTACCAGGGAGTTGCGGGTCTCATGGTAAGAGAAATACAAGCCGATGGCGCCGCTCGCCAGCAGTCCCGCGCACACCAGCAGGACGATGAAGACGAAATACTTCGCGAACAGGCCGGCACGGCCGCGCGCCCTCGCGAGCCTGCCCGAGTCGGCCGCTGCGAGCCGCTGTTCGCGTGCCATCACGTTCATGGGCGCTCTCCCCTTCGCCCACGCTACCCCTCCCGGGATCGCGGGTCCGTGAATTATTCACGCATGGAGGCGCCGCGTCGAATCGCCCCTCGCGGCGGCTATGCGACGATCGGGAAGCCGCCCTGCTTGGGAAACAGGAGCGTTCCGTCTTCTCCGGTGAGAAGGAGGATCGTGTTCATGGCGGCGACCACCACGGCGGGGGTGGACACCGCGACCAGCAAGGCGACCTCGAAATCCATCATGGCTGTCTCCAGGGTTGCGCCGCGGAAGCGGCGTGGAAACAGGCTAGGCGTGCGCGTGGGCAAGGGCGTGGGCAAAGTCGGCTAAATTCTGGGCAGAAGTGGACGCCGCTGCCATGGAGTTTTCACGTCACCATCTCGCCGGCGGCTGGCGGTTGATGACGATGCGGTCCGGCTCCATGGTGATGTAGTGCCCCGCCACGAGATCCTTGAAGATGCGACTCACCATCTCGCGAGAGCAGCCGACGCGGCTTGCGATCTCGGCCTGGGTGAGGCGCTCGGGAACGTACTGGAGGCCGTCCTGCTTCACGGAGCTGTCCAGGAGCAGGCGAGCGACGCGTCCATAGGCGTCCATCAAGGCCAAGCTGCGGACGTTTTCGGTAAGGACGCGCACGTGGTGGATCAGCTTGTGGATCAGGTGCAGGGCGAAGTCAGGATTGCCCTTGACGAAGGCGGCAAACTGGGCCCCCTGCACGACGAGCAACCGGGCGTGCTCCAAGGTGATCACCGAAGCCGAGCGCGGGCCCTTGTCGAACGCCACCTCGCCGAAATATTCGCCCGGGCCCATCACCGACAGCACCACTTCCTTGCCATTGGCATCGCCCACGAAGGCGCGCAGCTTGCCGTCGAGGATGATGTACAGGGCGTCGGTCTGCTCGCCCTCGGTCACGACCATGGTTCGCGCGCGGTATTCGCGCACGACGCCGTGGCGGGACATCTGCTCGAGCTCGGCGGGGCCAAGCCGGAACGATTCGATCGCAGGGGTGGCGGCCGCGGACATCGGCGGGGATCCGGTGATGGGGTGCGCAATTATTCTCTGCCGCAGGCCCGATCGCAAACCCGTGCGGGATAGCGGTGCCCGATCCAGGCCGATAACGGCAAGGTCACGCAACTGGCTGGTGCGGCGAGGAAACTTGGCGAAAAAATGCCTGGCGCCATTCGGTTATCGCTGTAAGCGCCCGCCTACGCGGTTATCAGACGCTTCCTAGACGGCTTCCCTATCCGTCCGACTCCCCGCCCTTGTCGCCATCTTCAATATGGACAGACGAACCAAGGGAGATGGCCATGAAGAAATTGCTCGCAATAGGCCTCGCCTGCTTCCTTCCCACGGGATTGTCGGCAGAAGACCCGGCCCCCGAGGCCGAAGCGGCGCTGGGGACCGTCAACGTCATGGTCATCGAGGAGGCCGCACCGCTTGCGCGCGATGTGGTCTGCACCCGCAACACCGCCGACCACTCGGGTACCGAATGCATGGCGGTGCATCGTGCTGTATTGACCGCCCGCATGCAGAAAGTTTCCACGCTGCGCGAGCGCGGCCGCTGGATGTGACCGAGGAGAGACGACCATGAACACCGAGCAGATCCACGGCCACGTGCGCGCCGTAAAGGGCTGGGCCCTCGAAAGCTGGGGCCGCTTCACCAATGACCCGTGGCTGCGCATCGCCGGCCGGCGCGAGCAGCTCCTGGGCCGTTTGGAAGCGTCACTCGCAGAATCGCGCCACATCGCCGAGTCGTCGTTTCCCCACCCGCCCGCGCACGCGCGCAACCCGCGGCGTTAGCTCCCCCCTCGCCGGAAGGGAAGCACCCCCCTAGATTCGCTTCGCCGAGGCCTCCGGCAGCAGGTCCGCGAGGTCGTCGGCGTGCTCTTCCTCCGTGGCGAGGATCTCCTCCAGCATGCGCCGCGTCGTGGGATCGCTGTCGCCGATGAACTGGATCATCTCGCGATAGCTGTCGATGGCGATACGCTCGGCCACCAGGTTTTCGCGGATCGCCTCGTCCAGCGTGCGCCCGATGCGGTACTCGGAATGGCTGCGGCTCGTGAGTCCGTTGGGATCGAACTGCGGCTCGCCGCCCAGCTGCACGATGCGCTCGGCGATCTGGTCGGCATGCTGCATCTCCTCGGTCGCGTGCTCGAGGAATTCGTCGGCCGCCGCCTTCGAAGCGAGCCCGCGCGCCATGAAGTAGTCGTGGCGATACCGCAGCACGCACACCAGCTCCGTGGCGAGGGCTTCGTTCAGGAGCTGCAGCACCGTCTCGCGGTTCTCGCTGTGGAATTCGGTGACGGCGCCTTCCTCGATGTGGCGGCGCGCGGCCTCTCGCAACGTCTTCACGTCGGTGAGGGGGGGCCTTTGCCGGCCCTCGTTGTGCGGGACGTCCATGGTGTCTCCTGGGAAAGGGATTGCGCGGCGCCTTACGTCCGCGATCCCGGGTTGACACCCGCCCGCGCGGGATGGTTCGCGGCGCCTCAGTCGCCAGTGGCGACGGCGATACCAGGACTGCGCAGCGTGAGCAGGCGTTTCACCACCCTGCCGCCGAGGTCGTCGCCCGGCAGCCGGGAAGAAGGAGCGGCGAGGTAATGGCCCTGGAGGTAACGCGCGCCGCTGTCGATCGCCAGGAGCGCCTCGGGCGCCGATTCGATGCCGCCGATCGCGACCTTCGCGCCGGAATCGCCGACCATGCGCACCAGCGAGGCGAAGTGCTCGCGCGCGCGCGATTCGCCCATTGCCTCGGCGAGCATCGAGCGCTCGATCTTCACGAGCTCCGGGCGCAGCGCGCCGATGCGGTCGAAGTTCGATCGGCCGGCGCCGAAGTCGTCCATCGCGATGCCCGCTCCGATCTCGCGATACGCCGCCACCGCGTCTACCAACGCCGTCTCGTCCACGCAGGGACGGGCCAGGACCTCGATGCACAGGCGTTTCGGAGTCAGCCCGTAATAGCGAACCAGCGCCGCGAATTCCTCGGCGCGCGCCGCATCCTCGACGGCGGCATCCGGAACCACGTTGAGGAAAAGGCGCCCCTCGCCCGGATCGACCGTGGCGAAGTTGCGCAGGTGCAAGGCGCGGCACGCCCGGTCCAGCACGCTCAGCGTGCCGGCACGCGACGCGGCGTCGAAGAGCTTCTCCGCGCGCACGATTCGGCCGTCCGCGTCCACGGCGCGTACCAAAGCCTCGAACCCTGCCTGCGCGGGGCCATTCACGCCGAAGATTGGCTGAAACTGCGTCGTCAGCACGACGCCGCCCCACTTGAGCGAAGCCGACAGGCCCTCCCTGTCGAGGCCATCGACGACGCCGGCCCACGTTTGCTTCAAGGCTCCCCCCGGCTCGATTTCTTCGCCGGTTTCGCCGGCTGTCCAGCTACTGTGACCGTGGGCGATTACTCGCGGGTTACGCGGCCGATGTGCGTGGTTGCAGTTGTAAAGAGCAGGGAAAGGAAGGGACAAGAATATTTTCTGCCCGCCTAGCCCTTCGCCGCGAAAAAACCGGCCAGCACTTCGCCGATCTCGGCCATCCGGTAGGGCTTCTTGAGCACGCGATTGACGCCCGCGGACAATGCCCGCGTCTCGAAGCCCGAGCCGCCGAAGCCGCTCGCGATGAGGATCGGCAGTGCCGGGTTCAGCTTGCGCAGCTCGATCGCGAGCTGCGTGCCCGTGAGTCCCGGCATCACCTCGTCGCTCACCACCGCCTCGAACCTGCCGGGATCGGCGCGGAAGGCGGCGAGCGCTTCGCGGCTGTCGCGAAAGCCCGCCGGCTCGTAGCCCAGCGAGGCGAGCATCTCCTCCAGCGCGGCGAGCACCTCCGGCTCGTCATCGACCGCGAGCACCACCTCGCCTCGTCCCTGCGGGGCGGGCTCCGGGCCCGAGTCCCCGGCTCCGGGCTCGCGCTCGGTGCGCGGCAGCCAGACGGTGAACGTGGTGCCGCGGCCGAGCGCGCTCGAGACGTCGATGTGGCCGCGATGCTCCGACACCACGGCTTGCACCAGGGCGAGGCCCAGGCCGGTTCCCTGCCCAGCCGGCTTGGTGGTGAAAAACGGCTCGAAGATGCGGTCGATCACCTCAGGGGCTATGCCATGGCCGGTATCGCTCACGGTGATCCGCACGTACTCGCCCGAGGGGAGGTCGCCGGAGCGCACCTTTCGCGGAGCCTGTACGCGCTCGGCGTCGACCGCGACCACGAGCTCGCCCGCGCCGCCCATCGCCTGGGCGGCGTTGCTGCACACGTTCATGAGGAGCTGGTGCAGGCGGGTGGGATCGCCCAGGACCGCCGCGTCCTGCGCCTCGCCATGGAAATCGACCCGCAGGCTCGCCGGCGACGAGCCGCGGATCAGCTCGCACACCTCCTCGGCGATCGGGGCCACGATCACCGGCAGCTTCTCGCCGCCTTCGGCGCGGCTGTACGAAAGGATCTGCGTGACCAGTGACTTCGCGCGGTTGCCGGCATGCATGATCGTGTCGATGTAGCGTCGCAGGTCGCCGTCCTTCGCCTTGGCCTGGGCGAGCTCGCCGTAGCCCAGGATTGCGCCCAGGATGTTGTTGAAGTCGTGCGCGATGCCTCCGGCGAGGTGTCCCACAGCCTGCATCTTCTCGGCCTGCCGCAGCTGCGCCTCGAGGCGCACGCGATCCTCGTCCGCACGCACTTTCTCGCTCACGTCCTTCACGAATCCGGTGATGCGCCGCCGCCCGGGCGCGCTCGCGTCGGCCACGCGATAGGCGTTCATGCCGAGCGTCACGTACTCGCCATCGTCGCGACGGAAGCGGTACTCGGCCGCCATGTGCGACAGCCGCCCGGCGATCAGGTCTTCGCGCAATCCGTTGAGGCGCAACCGGTCGTCGTCGTGCACGCGCTGCAGCCATTGCCGCCACGTCGACACCTGTGCCGGCGTCGTGCCGATCACCGCCTGCATGTCGCCGTCCCACATGACGATCCCCGAGACGGGATCCAGGTCGTAGAGCAGGCTCGCGCTCGCACGGATCACGCGCTCGTGGCGCAATCGCCAGTCCTCGGTCTCGCGAATCGCCTCGGCGCGCTCGACCACCAGGGCCGCGGCGAACAGGGTCGTCACCACGATCACGGCGAGGAAACCCTGCAGGTTGAGGATGTCCTGGCGCACGCGCTCGATGTCCGCGGTCGGCAGCACGAAGTCGTGCGTCATGTGCCAGTACCAGATGATGCCCAGGAGCGAGACGCCCACCGTGGCTGCGCGCAAGCCGAACCTGAGAGCCGCCCAGATCAGGAACGGCGCGCAGAAATAGGCTTGCGGCGGGACCAGGCTCGAGCCCTGCGGGCGGGCCTCGAAGACGAAGTTGGCCGTGAAGAAGAGCACGCCGAAGAGCACCAGCAGCTCGGGCCAGCGCTCGCGCGCCACAGCCAAGGCCCGACGATAGCCGCGCCGGTTCCAGGCCAGGATAAGCGGCGTGGTGAGCAACACGCCGAGCGCGGTGGCGAAGAAAGTGATCGACCAGATCTGGTGCAGGCGCCCGTCGTATCGCAGGTACGAATAGGCGCTGTCGAGGAAGGCCATGGGCGCCACCAGCGGCACCATTCCGACCAGGAACGCGGCCAGTCCGCGAAACGTGCCTATCTCCACCTTTGGCCCGGCCAGCCGCATGAGGCCCCAGGCCACCAGTGCCGGATGGCTCACGTTGATCACGGCCGTTGCGGCCACGCTGGCCGCGGTGGCCCCCATCAAGCCCCCCACCACGACCGTGTCGAGGAGCACGACGCCGAGATAGACAGGCCAGTCGCGCCGCGGCGCGACGAGCAGCGCGCCCAGCGCGAGGCCGTGCGTCGGCCAGATGAACATCGGCGCGCGAGTCTGCTCCGAGATGCTCACCGCGTACATCGCGAGCAGGTAGAAATAGGCGAGGCCGAACGCGAGCCAGGTGAGCGCCTGCCTCGTCGCCCGGCCGCGCGGCGAGGGCGTTTGCGCAGGCGTCATTTTCTTCCCGGGACGATTCTAGGCCATCGGCGCTAAAATGGCCGGCAAGAACATGAATACGCCCGCCGCCGTGGAAGCCCACATCCTCGTCGTCGACGACGACGCCGCGATCCGCAACCTGGTCGGGGAGTACCTCGCCGCCAACGAGTTCAAGGTCTCGCTCGCCGAAACCGGGGCCGAGATGGACAAGGTGCTTTCGGTCGAGATGGTCGACCTGGTCATCCTCGACCTCAAGCTGCCCGACGAGGACGGCCTCGCCATCGCGCGGCGCCTGCGCGAATCCCTGGACCTGCCGATCATCATCCTCACCGGCCGCAAGGAAGAGGTCGACCGCGTGATGGGCCTCGAGCTCGGCGCCGACGATTACGTGACCAAGCCCTTCAGCCAGCGCGAGCTCCTCGCCCGGGTGAAGGCGGTCCTGCGGCGCACCGAGGGCAAGCGCGCCAAGCGCCGCGGGGAAACCGTGCGCGCCTACCGCTTCTCCGGTTGGGAGCTCAACACCGGCACGCGCAAGCTGCGCGCCCCGGACGCGCGCGCCGTCGAGCTCACCAACAGCGAGTATTCCCTGCTGGTCGCGTTCCTGAAGTCGCCGCAGCGCATCCTGTCGCGCGACCAGCTGCTCGAGGCGAGCCGCCTGCACGACGACATCTACGACCGCTCGATCGACGTGCAGATCCTGCGACTGCGCCGCAAGGTGGAGGAAAACCCCAACCAGCCCGCCCTGATCCGCACCGAGCGGGGCGCCGGCTACTACCTCGATTCGACGGTGGAAACGGTCTAGCTTCGCGTGGCTTCTGCTTCACCGCGGCGCTTCTCGTTCCGCCCCCGGTTGTGGGATGCGTTGAAAGGTTATCGGCGCGAGGACTTCGTCGCCGACGCGGGCGCCGGTCTCACCGTCGGCATGGTGGCGCTGCCGCTCGCCATGGCATTCGGCATCGCCTCGGGCGTGCGCCCCGACCAGGGCATCGTGACCGCGATCGTGGGCGGCTTGCTGGTGTCCCTGCTCGGCGGCTCGCGGGTGCAGATCGCGGGGCCGGCGGGCGCATTCGTGGGCCTGCTGTATGGCATCGCGGAGCGCTACGGGGTGGCGAACCTGCTCATCGCCACGATGATGGCAGGCGTGCTGCTCTTCGCAATGGGCGCCTTCCGCCTGGGAACGCTGGTGCGCTTCATCCCGGTGTCCATCGTGATCGGATTCACCACCGGGATCGCGATCATCATCGCGCTGTCGCAGCTGCGCGATTTCTTCGGGCTCGTGGTCGAGCGCATGCCGGCCAACTTCTTCTCCCAGATGGCCGTGCTGTGGGGCGCCCGCGATAGCGTCAACTGGGTGGCCGTGGCCATCGGCCTCGCTAGCCTCGCGGTGATCGTCGCCTGGCCTGCGCCGCACGCCGCGCGCCCGGGCAACTGGCGTTTCCTCACCGCCAAGCTGCCCAGCACCATGGTGGTCCTGGCCCTCTCGGCGCTCGCGGTGTGGGGACTCGAGCTGCACGTGGAAACGATTGCAACTCGCTTCGGCGGCCTGCCGCGCGGGCTGCCGCAGCCGCAGCTTCCCGCCTTCGACTGGGCCACGGCGCAGAACCTCTTCGCGCCGACGGCGGCGATCGCGCTGCTCGGAGCGATCGAGTCGCTGCTTTGCGCGCGCGTGGCCGACGGGCTCATCGGCGACAGGCACGATCCAAACCAGGAGCTGATGGCGCAGGGCATCGCCAACTTCGCGGCACCGCTCTTCGGCGGCATCGCCGTGACGGGCACCATCGCGCGCACGATGACCAACGTGAAAAGCGGCGGGCGCACGCCGGTATCAGGCCTGGTGCACGCGGCTACGCTCTTTCTAGTGATCCTGGTGCTCGCCCCTGCCGCAGGCTACATACCCCTGGCCGCACTGGCGGCAGTCCTGATCTGGGTCGCCTTCAACATGGTCGAGTGGCGCGAGCTGCGGGAGCTGCCGCATTACTCCATGTTCTACCGCGTGATCCTGCTCTCCACCCTCGCCCTCACGGTGATTTTCGACCTCACCGTCGCTGTGGAAGTGGGACTGGTGCTGGCGAGCCTTTTCTTCATCTACCGCATCTCGTCGCTCACGCGCGTGGAAAAGATGCCCTTTCCGCCCGGGCAGACGCAGCTGCCGGACGGGCGCCGCATCGGCGTCTATGAGCTCTTCGGCTCGATCTTCTTCGGCTCGGTCACCAAGCTCGAGGCGCTGCTGGATCCGGCCCGGCCATTGCCCGACGTGCTGGTCCTCGAGATGCGCAAGGTGATCAACATCGACACCACCGGCCTGGACGCGATGGAGTCCCTGCTGCATGCGTTGAAGCGCCGCGACGGCCGCCTCATCCTCGCCGACCTCAACGAGCAGCCTCGATCCCTGCTCGCCCGCTCGGGCTTCCTGCGCGAGCTGGGAGAGGAAAACGTGTTCGGCAACCTCGACGCCGCCCTCGCAGCGGCCCGATCCAGCGAGCGGGCGAGCACTTAGAGGACGGGGGGACGGGGGACGGGTCAGGATTCCAGCAGGGCGACCGTGCCGACGCCGCCATCGGCGCAGATCGAGACCACGGCCCGCTTTCCCGGCCCCAGTGCGGCGAGCTCCTTCACGGCCTGGGACAGGATGCGCGCGCCGGTCGCGCCGAAGGGGTGCCCGATCGCCACGCTGCCGCCATTGGGATTGAGTCTTTCCCAGGGGAAGCGGCCGAGGCGCGCGTCGATGCGAACCTTGTCGCGCAGGAAATCCTCGCTCTCCAGGGCGGCGACGTTGCACAGCACCTGCGCGGCGAACGCCTCGTGGATTTCCCAGAGGTCGATGGCCTGCAGGTCCAGGCGGTTGCGCACGAGCAAGCGGGGGATGGCGTATGCGGGCGCCATCAGCAGGCCCTCGTGGAAAATGTCCACCGCGGCGATCTCGTAGTCCATGAGCCGCACCCGCGCAGCCGTTGCCGGCAGCCGGTCGAGGCCCGCGTCGTTCGCGACCCAGACGCCGGCCGCCCCATCGGTGAGTGGCGAGGCATTGCCCGCGGTGATCGTGCCCTGGCCGCTCGCCCGGTCGAAGGCGGGCTTGAGCGTGGCGAGCTTCTGCGCTGAGCTGTCGGCGCGAGGCACGGCGTCCCTGGCCATGCCGTCGACCGCGACGACCAGGTCGTCGAAAAAGCCCGCGGCCATCGCACGCACGGCGCGCTGGTGCGAATCGAGGGCGATGCGATCCTGGTCGGCGCGGGCCACCTTCCACTGCTTCGCCATCTCCTCGCAGTGCTCGCCCATGCTCTTGCCGGTCGCGCGGTTCTTCACCGCGGGAACGTGCAGGCGCACGTCTTCCCAGCGCAGCTCCTTCATGCGGTCGATCCGTTCGCCCAGGCTGCGCGCCTGCGACATCCGGCGGATGAAATCGGAAAGGCCCTGGCGAAGGCCGATCTGCACGCGGCTCATGCTTTCCACGCCGCCGCACAACGCCACCTGCACGTGGTCGTTCAGCAGGCCCGAAGCCTGGAAGGCCGCCGCCACGCTGGTGGAACAAGCGAGCACCGTGGAGAACGCGGGTACGGAAGGATCCAGGCCGGCCTTCACCACCAGCTCCCGCGCGATGTTGCTCCAGCCGAGGTTGGGCGCCACCGTCCCCCAGACGAAGAGGTCGGGGCGGTCGCCGCCGGAGAGCTGCGCGGCCATGGCCTTCGCCACAGGCACCGAAAGGTCGAGGGCGTGCAGGTGCCGAAGCCCGCCGTCGACGCGCGCGAAGGGCGTGCGCAGTCCCGAGGCGATCCAGGTGCTCATCGCTGCTCCCCCGGCACGCCCAGCGGCGCCTGGCCGAAGCCTTCGCGCGCGCGCCAGCCCGGCCGCTTGAAGACGAGGTTGTCGAGGATTCCGCCGGGATCGTAATCGAGCGTGCGCCCGGGGTGCTTGCGTTTCCACTCGGACATGAGGCTCGCGCCGGTGCGATACCACGGGACGCGGAAGATCCAGCCCCTCAGGGTGGCCGCTCGCCATCCCGAGTCGCGTATCGAAGGCCACAGGCGGTCGGCGCGCTCAACGTTGAGCCGCTGGTCGAGCAGCCAGAACTCGCGCCCCAGGATGTCGCCGAAGATGAAGAGCCGCCCGTCGCGGACCTCGAACTGGGTCGGGTCGCTGCCGAGCTTCACGGCATACGCCGCGCCGTTGGCGCAGAAGCCGCCGTACTGGGGCTCGTAGCGTGAGGGCGCCTGTGCGAAAACTTCGCGGTGGCGCGGCGAGGAGAAGTAGTACGTTCGCCCTTCGTGCGTGACCGGCAGGGCTTCGGATCCGCGCACCGCGCTGCCGGCGGCGAAATAAGCCACGGGGTCGTAGCCCAGCAGCATCAGCTGCTCGCCGCGGGCCGTTTCCACCGTGGCATGGGTGGTGCCGCAGCCGGCGATCGGCAACGCCATCGCCACGATGACCGCCCCGAGCGCCTTCGGTGGAAATCTACGTGTCATCATTACGCCGCCATGAAGATCATCATCCTCGGGGCCGGGCAGGTGGGATCCTCCGCCGCCGAGAGCCTCGTCTCCGAAGCCAACGATATCACCGTGGTGGACACGGACGCCGCGCGACTGGCCGACCTGCAGGAGCGCCTCGACCTGCGCACGGTTACCGGCAACGCCGTGAGCCCCGACATCCTGCGCGCGGCCGGGGCGGAGGACGCGGACCTGCTCATCGCCGTCACCCAATCGGACCAGACCAACCTGTGCGCCTGCCGCATCTCGCGCACGCTCTTCAACCTGCCCATGCGCATCGCGCGCCTGCGCGCGACCGACGTGATGGCGTATCCGGAGCTGCTGAACGACGACAACTTCGCGGTCGATTACGCCATCTCGCCCGAGCAGGTCGTCACCGACTACATCGTGAAGCTGATCGAGTTCCCGGGCTCGCTGCAGGTGCTGGAATTCGCGGGCGGGCTCGTGAGCCTGGTCGCGGTGCGGGCGGTGGAGGGAGGGCTGCTCATCGGGCGCCCGCTCAAGGAGATCCGCAAGCACCTTCCCAAGGTGGATGCGCGCATCGCTGCCATCTACCGCAAGGATTCGCCCGTCACGCCCACGGCCGACACGGTGATAAAGCCCGACGACGAGGTTTTCTTCCTCGCCGCGACACGCGACATCCGCCAGGTGATGAGCGAGTTGAGGCGCACCGACAAGCCCGTCAAGCGGGTGATGATCGCCGGCGGCGGCAACATCGGCTTTCGCGTCGCCAAGGCTCTCGAGGCGCGCTACCAGGTGAAGGTGATCGAGACCAACCAGGCGCGCAGCGAGTGGCTCGCCGAGCACCTCTCCGAGAGCCTGGTGCTGCGCGGGGACTCCACCGACGAGAAGCTGCTCGAGGGAGAGAACATCGATGAAATGGACGTGTTCCTCGCCCTCACCAACGACGACGAGAACAACATCATGTCGTCGCTGCTCGCCAAGCGGCGAGGCGCCGGGCGCGTCATGGCCCTCATCAACCGGCGCTCGTACGTGGACCTGCTGCAGGCCGGGGCGATCGACGTGGCGCTCTCGCCCGCGCTCATCAGCATCGGCACGCTGCTGCGGCGCGTGCGCCGCGGCGACGTGGCCGCGGTGCACACCTGCCGCCGCGGCGCGGCCGAGGCGCTCGAGCTGGTCGCCCACGGCGATCGCAAGTCGTCGCAGGTCGTGGGCCGGCGCATTCGCGACCTGCCGATGATCGAGGGCGCGCACATCGCCTGCATCGTGCGGCGCCAGTCCCCCGGCTCGGGGCGGCAGCACGGCGAGCCGCCTCCCGCCGATTCGCAGGTGATCATCCCGCGGGCCGATACCGTCATCGAGGCCGACGACCACGTGATCGTCTTTCTCGTGAGCAAGCGCCTCATCCCGAGGGTGGAGAAGCTTTTCCAGGTCGGCCCGGGCTACCTCTGATGGCGGGCCTGCTGCCGGTCGGCAACGTCCTCGGGCGACTGATGATGGTCTTCAGCCTCGCCTACGTGGTGCCGATCGCCGGCTCCTTCCTCTTCCACGACGGCAAGGCGGCCGAGTTCGCGTGGGCGATGCTCGTGACCATGGGCGCGGGCGGCTTGCTCTTCTTCGCCACGCGCCGCCACTACCGGGAGCTCAAGGTCCGCGACGGCTTCCTGCTGGTCACGCTCTCGTGGCTCCTCATGGGGGCGATCGCCGCCCTGCCGCTCAATCTCATCTACTCCCACCTGTCCTTCACCGACGCGTTCTTCGAGACCATCTCGGCGATGACGACGACCGGTGCGAGCGTGCTGAGCGGGCTCGACCACGCGCCGCAATCGGTGAACCTGTGGCGCCACCTGCTGCAGTGGCTGGGCGGCCTGGGCATCATTGTGCTCGCCGTCGCCATCCTGCCGCTGCTCGGCGTGGGCGGCATGCAGCTCTACCGCGCCGAGATGCCCGGGCCGATGAAGGAAGCGAAGCTCACGGCCCGCATCGCCGACACGGCCAAGGCGCTCTATCTCGTGTACGCCGGGGCTACCCTGCTGTGCATGGTGTCGCTGCGCGTGGCCGGCATGTCCTGGTTCGACGCCGTCTGCCACGCGTTCTCCGCCGTGAGCCTGGGCGGGTTCTCGACGCGCGACGCGAACGTGGCCGCGTTCGACTCGCCGGCGATCGAGACGGTGCTGGTCGTCTTCATGTTCTTCGGCGCCATCAACTTCGGCACCCACTACCTGGCCTGGCGCGGCCGCTCGATCCGCACGTACCTGCTCGACTCCGAGGTGCGCGCGATCCTCGTGGTGCTCGTCGCCGGCTGCCTCGCCATGGCGGCGTTCCTGCACTCGAGCGGCAGCTACCGCGACCTTTCCACCTCGCTGCGCCATGGCATCTTCAACACCGCTTCGGTCGCGCTGGGCGGCGGCTTCGCCAGCGTGGATTACACGTTGTGGCCGGTCCTCGCGCCGCTGCTGCTGCTTTTCCTGAGCTCTTTCACCGCGAGCTCCGGCTCGACGGGCAGCGGCATAAAGATGGTGCGCGCCCTCATCCTGCTCAAGCAGGGCTTCCGCGAGCTGCACAAGCTTCTGCATCCGCAAGCCGCCCACCAGGTGAAGCTGGGCCACGCGCCCGTGCCCAACAAGGTTGTGCTGTCGGTGCTCGCCTTCCTTTTCCTCTACCTCGCCTCGGTGGTGGGAACCGCCTTCATCCTCGTGGCGACCGGCATGGACCTGACCCATGCGCTCGGCGCCGCGCTCGCCTGCATCAACAACCTCGGCCCCGGCCTGGGCACGCTCGGGCCCGCCGGCAACTACGGCACCCTCACCGACCTGCAGAAATGGACCTGCATGTTCGCGATGCTGCTCGGGCGCCTGGAAATCATGTCGGTGCTCGTGCTGTTCACGCGATCGTTCTGGCGGAAGTAAGGGGAAAGGGGGATTGGGGAAAGAAAAAACCTACTAAGGGAGTCCCAGCATGGCGCCCAGTGGCGAGCGGTCGGCGGCGATTCCTGCGAACACGGCGAGCCCGATCCAGTTGTTTTGCAGGAACGCCTTGAAGCAGCCGGCGCGCGACCGGTCGCGGATGAGCCGATGGTGATAACCCACCAGCGCGGTCGCCACGGCCAACCCCGCGAAATACAAGGCGCCGTACCCCTGCCAGGCCCCGATGGCCCCCATGGCCAGCAGGAAAGCGAGGTAGCAGGCCATGACCGCGGCGACGTCGTGCCGCCCGAAGAGGATCGCGGAAGTCTTCATGCCCAGGCGCACGTCGTCGTCGCGATCGACCATGGCGTATTCGGTGTCGTAGGCGATGGTCCAGAACACGTTGGCGCCCAGCAGCGCCCAGGCGAGCGCGGGCACTTCGCCCGCCTGCGCCGCGAACGCCATGGGGATCCCGAAGCCGAAAGCCACGCCCAGCCAGGCCTGCGGCATCCAGAAGAAGCGCTTGAGGAAGGGATAGACCGCCGCGATGGCCAGCGCCACGAAGGACAGCCCGATCGTGAGCTTGTTGAAGCGCATCACGATCGCGAACGCCGCCAGTGCCAGCAACGCGGCGACGACGAGCGCCTCCCAGGGCCGGATCGCGCCAGCCGCGATCGGCCGCTCGCGGGTGCGCTCCACCTGCGCGTCGAATCCACGGTCGGCCCAATCGTTCAGGGCGCAGCCGGCCGAACGCATGAGCACGGTACCCAGGAGGAACAGCCACAGCACCAGCAGGTCCGGCATGCCGCCGCGCGCCAGCCAAAGCCCCCACAGCGTGGGCCATGCCAACAGGAGGATGCCGATCGGCTTGTCCAGCCGGATCAGCTTCTCGTAGGCGTCCAGCCGGGCGACGAAGGACTTCATGCCTTGAGGTAGAAACGTCGCGTGCCAAGCCAGCGATCGAGATGGCGCTCCACCACAGGCGAGCTTCCGGCAAGCAGGCGTTCGGCTACTTCGCGGGCCTGCTCGACCAGCTCGGCGTCGCGCTCGAGGTCCGCGAATCGCAGCAGCGGCGCGCCGCTCTGGCGCGCGCCGAGGTATTCGCCCGGTCCGCGCAACGCGAGGTCCTGGCGCGCGATCTCGAAGCCGTCGGTGTGCTCGTAGATCACCTTAAGGCGCTGGCGCGCGGCCTCGGACAACGGCTGGTAGTAGAGCAGGATCGCCATGCTTTGCTCGCTGCCACGGCCCACCCGGCCGCGCAGCTGGTGCAGCTGCGCAAGGCCCATGCGCTCGGCGTGCTCGATCACCATGAGCGTGGCGTTGGGCACGTCCACGCCCACTTCGATCACGGTGGTGGCGACCAAAAGCTGGATGCGGTTGTGCTTGAACTGCTCCATCACCTGGGCCTTCTCCGCGGGCTTTAAGCGGCCGTGCACCAATCCCACGGCAAGGTCGGGAAAGGTCGCCTTGATGGTCTCGAAGGTGTCGATCGCGGTCTGCAGCTGCAGCTGCTCCGACTCCTCGATCAGCGGGCAGACCCAGTACGCCTGCGCGCCCTCGCGACAACTCGCGCGGATGCGCTCGATCACCTCGTCGCGGCGATCCTCGGCGACGAGCTTCGTGACGACCGGCGTGCGCCCCGGGGGCAGCTCGTCGATCACCGTGACGTCGAGATCGGCGAAGTAGCTCATGGACAAGGTGCGGGGGATCGGCGTGGCGCTCATCATGAGCTGGTGCGGCTCTGGCGGGGCCGCTCCGCGGCGGCCGGATGCGCCTTTCGAGGCGAGCGCGAGTCGCTGCTCCACACCGAATCTATGTTGCTCGTCGACGATGGCGAGGCCCAGCCTCGGGAAGGCGAGCCCCTCCTGGAAGAGGGCGTGGGTGCCGATGGCGAGTTGCGTGTGGCCGCCGCCGATCGCCTCGGACGCCGCCTTCTTCTCGCGTGCCTTGAGGCTGCCCGACACCCACGCGATCTTCACGCCCAGCGGTTCGAGCCAATGCCGCAGCTTGAGGTAGTGCTGCTCGGCGAGGATCTCGGTAGGCGCCATCAGGGCGGCCTGCCAGCCGTTCTCGATCGCCTGCAACGCCGCCAGGGCGGCAACGAGGGTCTTGCCGCTGCCGACATCGCCCTGCAGGAGCCTGCGCATCGGATGCGGCTGGGCGAGGTCCCGCGAGATAGCGGCCCACGCCTCGCGCTGGGCCCGCGTGAGCGCGAAGGGCAGCGACTTCACCAGCGCGTTCGTGAGCGTGTGCGCATCCGGCAGCGGCGGGGCGGTCTTCGCGCGACGTTCCCGGTACGCGATTCGCATGGCAAGTTGCTGGGCGAGGAGCTCATCGAACTTGAGCCGCCGCCACGCGGGATGGGTCCGATCCTCGAGGCTCGCGGAGTCGGCTTCGGGTGGTGGGCGGTGCAGCAGCAGCACGCTTTCCCGGAACGCAAGGAGGCTCAGGTCCCGCAACGTCGCCTCGTCGAGCGTGTCGTCGAGCGCGAGGGTGTCGAGGGCGCGCTCGATCATCGCCCGCAGCTGCGATTGCGAAAGCCCGGCGGTCGTCGGGTACACCGGCGTGAGCGATTGCGGAAGCGGCGCGCCCTTCTCGACCACGCGATAGCGTGGATGCACCATCTCGTCGCCGAAGAACCCCGGCCGCACCTCGCCGAAGAGACGAACGCGGCGCCCAGGGGAGAGCTGCTTCTGCTGGCTGGGATAGAAGTTGAGGAACCGCACCCATAGCTCGCGCGCGCCGTCGGCCAGCTTCAGCACGAGCATGCGCCGTGGCCGGTACTTGACCTGCGCCTCCACGACCTCGGCTTCGACCACCACCGCAGTCCCGGGCCTGGCTTGCGCGAGGGGCGTAAGGCGGGTCTCGTCCTCGTAGCGCATGGGAAGGTGCAGCACGAGGTCGCGCTTGCCGCGAATGCCCAGCTTTGCCAGCTTCTTGGCGATCGCATTGCTGAATCCGGAGGGCGCGGGCGCAGGTGCCGGCGCGCGGGCTCGGGAGGCGCGGGTTGCGGGCAAGGCCCTCAGGAGGCGCGCGGCGCCGCCGCCTGCTCCGCGGCCACCGGCGCGAGCGCCTCCTCGCGGCCGCCGAGGTAGAGGATCGCGTCGATCTCGACCGCGCAGCCGCGCGGAAGCGAGGCCACCCCGATCGCCGCGCGCGCGGGATACGGCTCGTTGAAGTAGCCGGCCATCACCTCGTTCACCTTGCCGAAGTTGGCGAGGTCCGTAGGTACACCGTGACGCGGGCGACCTGGTTGAAGTCACCGCCCGCTTCGCGGCACACGGCGCGCAGGTTCTCGAAGACGCGCTTGACCTGGTCCTCGAACGTGCCTTCCACCCTCTCCATGGTTTTCGGGTCGAGCGGGATCTGGCCCGAGAGGAACACGAAGTCGCCGGCGCGCACCGCCTGGGAGTAGGTGCCGATCGCGGCAGGCGCCTCGGGGGTGGTGATGGACCTCATGGCTTTTTCTTCAGGCGATTGATCCGCACCACTTCCGGGATCCGCCGCAGCCTGCGGAAAACATGCGCAAGGTGCATGCGGTTGCGCACCTGGATCGTGAAGACGATGGTCGTATAGGCCTGGCTCGCCCGTTGCTCGGTCTCGATGTGGTCGATGTTGGAATCGGCGTCGGACACCTCGGCGGCGAGGCGAGCCAGCACGCCGCGCGTGTTCTGCGCGGTAAGGCGCACGTTCACGTCGAACAGGCGATCGGGCGAAGCGTCCCACTGCACGTCGACCCACTTCTCCGGGTCGAAATGGAATGGGTGGATGGCGGGGCAATCGTGCGTGTGCACGACGAGGCCCTGGCCCTTCTTGATCTGCGCGATGATCGGATCGCCGGGAATCGGGCGGCAGCAGGGCGCGAACTGGATCGCGAGCCCCTCGGTCCCGCGGATGGTGATCGAGTCGAGCCGCGGCTCGCCCTCGGTCGAGGCTTCGGCCATCGACAGCAGCTTCTTGGCGACGACCACGGCGAGACGCTTGCCCAGGCCGATGTCGGCAAGCACCTCCTCGCGGCTCTTCGAGGCGTCGCCCTTGAAGAAGCGCGTCCAGTGCGCCTCGCCGATCTCATCGGGATTGGCCTTGAGCGAGCGCAGCGCCTGCACCAGCAGCAGCTCGCCCACCTCGGCCGACTCCTGCAGCTGCATGGTCTTCAGGTAATGGCGGATGTGCGAGCGCGCCTTGCCGGTCGCCACGTACGAGAGCCACACCGGGTTCGGGCGCGCCTGCGGATCGGTCACGATCTCGATGCGGTTGCCGTTGCGCAGCACCGTGCCGAGGGGCACCGGCTCGCCGTCGACCTTGGCGGCGATGCAATGGTTGCCCACGTCGGTGTGCACCGCATACGCGAAGTCGATGGTCGTGGCGCCCTTGGGAAGGGCGAAGATCTTGCCCTTCGGCGAGAAGACGTAGACCTCGTCGGGGAAGAGGTCGACCTTGATGTGCTCGAGGAACTCGAGCGCATCGCCGGATTCGCTCTGGATCTCGAGCAGCGACTGCAGCCACTGGTGGGTCTTCAGCTGCACCTCTCCCGCTTCGCCCTCGACGCTCTTGTAGATCCAGTGCGAGGCCACCCCGGCCTCGGCGACCTTGTGCATGTCGGCGGTGCGGATCTGGATCTCGACGGGCATGCCGAAGGGCCCGAAGAGGGTGGTGTGCAGCGACTGGTAGCCGTTGGCCTTGGGGATCGCGATGTAGTCCTTGAACTTGCCCGGGATCGGCTTGTAGAAGGTGTGCAGGGCGCCCAGCGCGAGGTAGCAGCTGGCCACGTCGGGCACGATGATGCGGAAGCCGTAGATGTCGAACACCTCCGAGAAGGAGATGTTCTTCTCCTGCATCTTCTTGTAGATCGAGGAGATGTGCTTCTCGCGGCCGCTCACCTGCGCGTCCACCTTGAAGTCCGCCAGGCGCTTCTGGATCGCCTCCTGGATCTTGCCCACGGCGTCGCGCCGGTTGCCGCGCGCGCGCCTGAGCGCCTTCTCGAGCACGCGAAAGCGCGTGGGATGCAGGTAATGGAAGCCCAGGTCCTCCAGCTCGTAGTAGAGCGAGATGAGGCCCAGGCGATAGGCGATCGGCGCGTAGATGTCGAGCGTTTCGCGCGCTATGCGCTCCTGCTTCTCGGTGGGAACGCACTCGAGCGTGCGCATGTTGTGGAGGCGGTCGGCGAGCTTGATCAGGATCACGCGAACGTCGCGCGCCATCGCCAGCAGCATCTTGCGGAAATTCTCCGCCTGCGCGTGCTGCAGCGTGGCGAACTCGATGCGGTCGATCTTCGAGACGCCGTCGACCAGCTCGGCCACCGGCTTGCCGAAGCGACGCGCGATCTCGGTCTTGGTGGTGAGCGTGTCCTCGACAACGTCGTGCAGCAGCGCTGCCATGAGCGCCTGCGAGTCGAGGTGCCACTCCGCCAGGATCTTGGCGACCGCGAGCGGGTGGGTGATGTAGGGCTCGCCGCTCTGGCGGTACTGGCCGGCGTGCGCCGCGCGCGCGACCTCGTAGGCCTCCTCGATGCGCTCTACGTCGGCCGGCTTGAGGTATCCCAGTACGGAGGTGAGGTCCTCGGCGCCCGGGCCCGGCAAGGCGCCGCCGGTGGTCTTGAGACCCGAAGACAGTCCTGCGTGGATGCCCAAGGCCGGCATGGCGCTCGCCTGGAGGGACGGATCACTTCCCGATGGAAAAGTGGCCCGCCCGCACCAGGGCGGATCAGAGGATCGGCGGCTGCGGCGCCGGCGGGTTCAGCAGCTCCTTGCCGACCTTGCCGGCGGCGATCTCGCGCAATGCGATCACCGTGGGCTTGTCCTTGTTGGCCTCCACCAGCGGCGTGGCGCCCAGGGCGATCTGCCGCGCGCGGTTGGTCGCCGCGAGGGTGAGCTCGAAGCGGTTGGGGAAGTTCTTGATGCAGTCGTCGACGGTGATGCGGGCCATGGCAAGTCTCCGGTTTACCTGAATTCGTCCAACAACTTGGCCAGGCGCCATGCCTGCTGCGCGCGCGATACGCGCGTGGTGCGGATCTGGGCGACAACGCCCCTCAAATCGCGCAATGCCGAGTCGAAGTCTTCATTGACAATTATATATTCAAATTCAAGAACATGCGAGACTTCCTCGCGCGCGTTGGCGAGGCGCCGCGCGATCGCCTCGGGCGACTCGGTGCCGCGAGACTCGAGCCGCCGGCGCAGCTCCGCGAGCGAGGGCGGCAGGATGAAGATCCCCACCATCTGCGGCAGCACACGGCGCACCTGCGCGGCTCCCTGCCAGTCGATCTCGAGCAGCACGTCGCGCTCGCCCCGCAGGCGCGCCTCGATCCACTCGCGGCCGGTGCCGTAAAAGTTTCCGTGGACGTCGGCGTGCTCGAGGAATTCGCCCGACGCCGCCATGCGCTCGAACGTGGAGCGATCGACGAAGTGGTACTCGCGGCCGTCGACTTCTCCCTTTCGCGGCGCACGCGTGGTGTACGACACCGACAGCTCGATGTTGGGCTCTTCCTGCAGCAGTCGCGCGATGAGGCTCGTCTTCCCCGCGCCCGACGGCGCGACCACCACGAAGAGCGCGCCGGGCATTCGCTACTCGATGTTCTGGACTTGTTCCCTCATCTGCTCGATGAGGACCTTCAGCTCGACGGAGGTGCGCGTCATCTCGTTCGCGACCGACTTGGAGCCCAGCGTGTTGGCCTCGCGATTGAGCTCCTGGCAGAGGAAGTCGAGGCGCTTGCCGCAGGCGCCGCCCCGATCGAGCACGCGGTTGAACTCGGCGATGTGCGTGACGAGCCGGGAGAGCTCCTCGTCCACGTCGATGCGCGCGGCGTAGAGGACGACTTCCTGCTGCAGGCGCTCGTCCGACGGCGAGGCGCCGGCCTCGGCTACCTTGGCCGAGAGCCGCTCCTGGAAGGCGCGCATCGCCGAGGGGATGAGCGGCTGCGCCTCCCGCACCAATTGGGACATCCGCTCGAGCCTCTCGCGCAGCACGGCCTCGAGCTTGGCGCCCTCCCTCGCCCGCGAGGCATCGAGCTCCGCGATGGCGCGATCGACGAGGCGAAGCACGTCCTCCTTGAGCGTTTCGGCCGACAAGGTCGAGTCGGCGAGCACGCCCGGCCAATGCAGCACTTCGGAGACCGACAGGGGCCGGGCCTGCGGGAAATGCGCGAGCACCGCCTGCGCGGCGGCATGGAGCGATGCCATCGCCTGCGCATCGGGCACGGCCGAACGCGCAGTGGTCGCGAGCGGCGTGTGCGTCACGCGGCAATCGACCTTGCCGCGCGTGAGCTTCGACGCCACCGCCTCGCGCATCGCCGGCTCCAGCGGGCGCAACTCCTCGGGCATGCGCGTCTGGAACTCGAGGTAGCGGTGGTTGACCGTCTTCAGCTCGACGGCGAGGCTTGCCTGGGCGGTCTCCAGAGCGGCCGCGGCGAAGCCGGTCATGCTCGAAATCATCGTTTGCGGGGAATTTTCCGCCTTTACAAGGCGGTAGGGAGTGCCGACAATTGGTGACCGAATTATATCGGAAGCCCCCCGTCCCGATGCCCGCACAGGCGAACCAGCCGTTGCCCGCCGGCTACGTGCTGAACGGCTATCGCATCGAAAAGCCGTTGTCCTCAGGCGGTTTCAGCATCGTCTACCTCGCGAGGGACGAGGCGGGGACTCCTTTCGCCATCAAGGAGTACCTGCCCTCGACGATGCCGCTGCGCACCGAGGGCACCGAGGTCACGATCACCGACGAGGGCAACCTGTCGCTCTTCCGCCACGGCCTCAAGTGCTTCTTCGAGGAGGGCCGCGCCCTCGCCTCGATCTCGCACCCGAACGTGGTGCGCGTGGAGAACTTCTTTCGCGCCAACGAGACCTGCTACATGGTGATGCAGTACGTGCGCGGGCGCACGCTGCAGTTCCACATCCAGAGGAACCGCCACGAGTTCAACGAAGGCTTCATCCGGCGCCTTTTCGCCAACCTGATGAACGGCCTTCGCGAGGTGCACGCCAACAAGCTGCTGCATCTCGACATCAAGCCCGCCAACGTGTTCATCTCCATGGAAGGCAACCGGCCGGTGCTGCTCGACTTCGGCGCGGCGCGCATCACCCTGTCCGAAGAGCAGATGAAGTTGAAGCCCATGTACACCGCGGGCTTCGCCGCGCCCGAGCACTATCGCTTCAAGCCGGGCGAGCTGGGTCCATGGAGCGACATCTACTCCGTGGGCGCCACCATGTACACCTGCATCGCCGGCACGCCGCCGCAGGCGGGCGACCAGCGCGAGCAGAAGGACCGCGCCATTCCGCTGCGCACCCTGGCCAAGCAGCATTACTCGGACGATCTCTACGGGATCGTCGAGTCGTGCCTCGCGGTGGATTACATGAAGCGGCCGCAGACTGCCTTCGAGCTGCAGAAGCGCCTGATCGAGGAGCCCGCCGCGCCCGGCGAGAAGACGAGCAGCAAGTTCCTCGAGACGCTCAACACCCCGCTGTCGAAGCTTTTCTCGCGCTAGCGCCGTCCCCCGAAAATGCGCTTCACCATCTTCCAGGACAGCCATGTCGGCGACCGCCAGGGCAACGAGGACCGCGTCGGGTACTCGTACAGCCGCGACGTGCTGCTCATGGTGATCTGCGACGGCATGGGGGGCCACGCCCAGGGCGAGGTCGCCGCCGAGATCGCGGTGACCGAGATCACGCGCCGCTTCCAGCAGGAGGCGCGCAACCGGCTGCAGCGGCCATTCGACTTCCTCGTCTCGGCGATCCAGTCGGCTCACCGAGCCATCGTCTCCTACGCGGCGGCGCGCAACATGCTGGAGTGCCCGCGCACGACCTGCGTTACCTGCGTCGTGCAGGGCGGCCGGGCGTATTGGGCGCATGCCGGCGATTCGCGCCTGTACGTCCTTCGCCGCGGCGAGCTCGTGGCGCGCACCCACGACCATTCGAAGATCCAGCAGATGATCGACGGCGGGCAGATCACGCCCGAAGCCGCGGCACGACACCCCGACCGCAACAAGATCTTCAGCTGCCTGGGTGGCGTGGTGCCGCCGCAGATCGACATGGGGCGCGATTTCAAGCTCGAGGTCGGCGACACCATCCTGCTCTCCACCGACGGGTTCTGGGCGCACATTCCCCCCAACCTGCTGGGCGCCATGCTCAGGAAGCAACCGATCACGACGCTGCTGCCGGCGCTGCTGGCCGAGGCGCATCGCCGCGCCCAGGGCGAGTCGGACAATCTCTCGGTGGTGGCGATGACGTGGGAGAACCAGGAAGACCACAACGTTTCGGACACCAAGCGCCTCGACGACGAGCAGTTCGCGACCTCGACCAACACCACCGAGCGCACCGAGCCGCTCGACAAGACGGTGCCCCTCGCCGACGTGACCGAGGACGACATCGAGCGCGCGATCGCCGAGATCCAGAGCGCGATCAGGAAGGTGCCGCGGTAACGCCGGGGCCGAGGAAGGGGTGGGATGGGATAATCCCGTCATGCCTACCCGCTCCTTCGATCGTTCCGCCGGCGAGCTTCGCCCCGTCACCATCACGCGCGGCTTCACGCGACACGCCGAAGGCTCGGTGCTGGTGCAGTTCGGCGACACGCACGTGCTCTGCACCGCGAGCGTCGAGGAGAAGGTGCCGCCCTTCCTCAAGGGCAAGGGCACGGGATGGGTCACCGCGGAGTACGGCATGCTGCCGCGTGCCACGCACACCCGCGGCAACCGCGAAGCCGCGAGCGGCAGGCAATCGGGGCGCACCCAGGAGATCCAGCGGCTGGTCGGGCGCAGCCTGCGCGCGGTGACCGACCTCGCGGCGCTGGGCGAACGCCAGGTGACGATCGACTGCGACGTGCTGCAAGCCGACGGCGGCACGCGCTGCGCGGCCATCACCGGGGCCATGGTCGCGCTGGCCGACGCGGTGTCGTGGCTGCAGGGCCGCGGCGCCCTCGCGCGCTCGCCGCTGCGCGATTTCGTCGCCGCCGTCTCGGTGGGGATCGTGGGCGGCGTGCCCATGCTCGACCTCGATTACGCCGAGGACTCGGGATGCGGCACCGACATGAACGTGGTGATGACCGGCGGCGGGAATTTCGTCGAAGTGCAGGGCACTGCCGAGGGCGAGCCCTTCACGCGCGAGCAGATGGGCGCGCTGCTGGACCTTGCCGCGAATGGCATCGCCGAGCTGGTCAGGATGCAGAAGAAAGCGTTGGAAGGCTCAACCACAGGGACCACGAAAGACCACGGGTAACGCAACCCACGTCTGTCTCTGGTAGTCCCTGTGGTCTCTGTGGTGGGACGCATTCGATGAAGAAGATCGTCATCGCTTCCAACAACCCCGGCAAGCTGCGCGAGCTCGCGCAATTGCTCGAGCCCCTCGGCATCGAGGCCGTGCCGCAGGCCGACCTCGGCGTGGGTGAAGCCGAGGAGCCGCACGAAACCTTCCTCGAGAACGCGCTCGCCAAGGCGCGCCACGCGAGCCGCCTGGCCGGCCTGCCCGCGCTCGCCGACGATTCCGGCCTGTGCGTGCCGGCGCTGGGCGGCGAGCCTGGCGTCCTGTCCGCGTACTACGCCGGGCGCGAAGGCAGCCGCGAGGAGCGGGACGCGCGCAACAACGCGAAGCTGGTGGCCGCGGCCGCGCAAGTGCCCGATCGCTCCGCCTTCTACTACTGCGTGCTGGTGCTCACGCACGCCCCGTCGGATCCCACCCCGATCGTGGTCGACGGCAGCTGGCATGGGCGCATCGTGCTCGCGCCTCGCGGCCACAACGGCTTCGGCTACGACCCATACTTCGAAACCGAGCAGCTGGCGCTCACGGCAGCGCAGCTCGATCCTTCCGACAAGAACCGCTTGAGCCATCGCGGCAAGGCGTTGGCACGGCTCGCGTCGCGGCTCGCCGCGCGCCCGGAGTAAGCGTGCGCCTGGCCGAGCTGCCGCCGCTGTCGCTCTACGTGCACATTCCCTGGTGCCTGAAGAAGTGTCCCTACTGCGATTTCAACTCCCACGAGCAGCGAGGCGACCTGCCCGAGGCGCGCTATGTCGAGGCGCTCGGCGCCGATCTCGAGGCGAGCGTGCCGTCGGTGTGGGGACGGCGCGTGCACACGATTTTCATCGGTGGTGGCACGCCGAGCCTTTTTTCGCCGGACGCGATCGACCGCCTGCTCACGCGCGTTCGCACCCTGGTGCCGATCGAGCCCGATGCGGAGATCACGATGGAAGCCAACCCCGGCACGTTCGAGGCCGCTCGCTTCCGCGGCTATCGCGACGCCGGGGTCAACCGGCTATCGATCGGCGTGCAGAGCTTCGATGACCGCGCGCTCGCGGCACTGGGGCGCGTGCACGGCGCGGACGAAGCGCGGCGCGCCGTCGCCGCAGCGCTCGATATCTTTCCCACGGTGAACGTCGACCTCATGTACGCGCTTCCCGGCCAATCGCTTTGCGAAGCGCAGCGTGATGTGCGCGAAGCGTTGGCGGCCGGCGTCCCACACGTTTCGGCCTACCACCTCACCCTCGAGCCCGACACGCATTTCCATCGCTTTCCCCCCGTGATACCCCCGGAGGACGTGGCGGCCGACATGCAGGACCGGATCGAGGAGGCACTCGGCGAAGCGGGCTTCGAGCACTACGAGACTTCGGCATTCGCGCGCCCGGGGCATCGGGCGCGGCACAATCTCAACTACTGGACGTTCGGCGACTACCTCGGGATCGGCGCCGGAGCCCATGGCAAGCTCTCCTTCCGCGAGCGCATCGTGCGACAGGCTCGCGTGCGCAAGCCCGTGGGCTACATGAACGCGGCGCTCGATGGCGGCGCCGTCGACGAATCGCGCGATGTCGAGGATTCGGAGCTCGCGTTCGAGTTCATGCTGAATGCGCTGCGGCTGGTGGAGGGGTTCCCATTGGCCCTCTTCGAGCGCCGCACCGGCATGCCGCAAGCGGTGCTGCAGCCAAGGCTCGCGGCGGCCGAGGCACGCGGGCTGCTCGACCTCGACCACGCGAACGTGCGCCCCACCTCCCTGGGACGACGCTTCCTGAACGACCTGCTGGAAAGTTTCCTGCCGGCACGAGGCTCGTCACCGCCTCGGCGCGTGATCAATATTTGTTCGCCGGGTACTGGCCGTCCTTGACGAACGGCGGCTCGCGGCCGACGAGGGACTCGAGCAGCACCAGCTCCTCGTCCTTGTGGTTGCGGAAGGGCCCGGGCTCGGCTCGCATGGTGGATCCGTCCTGGCGCAGCAGCAGCGGCGATTCGTGGTGCGTGGTCTTCACTTCCCTGGGCTTCATCTGCGGGCCGTCGATGACCGCCTCGCCGTAGCAGAGGCAGAAGTACACCTCCGCGGGCTCGACCTCGAAGTAGGCCCCGGTGCCGCGGATGCCGATGGTCGCGGTCGCGGCGTGGACGCTGACCGGCTTGCGCGAGAAGACCGAGAGCACCCGCCCGCCGGCGATCAGCAGGTCGGTGAGCGACCCGTCGCGCCCCTTGATCTCGATCACCGTGCGGGCGCGGAGCAGGAAGGCATCCCCCTTCACCACGATGACGGCCTGGCTTGCGGGCCCGGTGCCGATGCGATCGCCCATCGAGATGGCGCTGCCTACCTTCGCCGGTTGCCCGTTGATCGTCGCGGTGCCTTCCAGGCGAGCCACGCCCGTCTGGTTTGGCAGATCGCCCGCCGCCATCGCCCGCGACAGGAAGCCCGAGAGCCCCGCGGCGCCCAGGCCGCCTCCGGCGAGGATTGCCTGCACCAGGCGCCGCCGCGTCAATGCGTCCTTCATGTCATTCCTTTGCGAACACGGCGTCCCATACGCCGTGGCCCAGCTTGAGGCCGCGGCGCTCGAACTTGGTTTGCGGCCGCCAGGCGGGCCGGGGAGCGAAACCGGCGGCGGTGTTGCGAAGTCCCGGCGTGGCCGAAAGCACCTCGAGCACCTGGTGCGCATAGTCCTCCCAATCGGTGGCGACATGGAAGTAGCCGCCAGGACCGATGCGTGAGGCGGCCAGGGCCGCGAAGCCGGGCTGGAGCAACCGCCGTTTGTGGTGCCGTTTCTTCGGCCACGGATCGGGAAAGAACAGGTGCAGCCCCGCAAGCGAGCGCTCGCCCACCATGTCGCGAAGCACCTCGACGGCGTCGTGCTGGACGATGCGGACGTTTGCCAGGCGCTTTTCCTCGAGGTGCTTCAGCAGGCTTGCAACGCCGGGCGTGTGCACCTCGATGGCGAGGAAATCCACCCCGGGCTGGGCCGCCGCGATTTCCGCGGTCGTCTCGCCCATGCCCGAGCCGACTTCGGCGATGACCGGCGCTGTGCGGCCGAACGCCGCAGGCAGGTCGAGCGGCACCGGCTCGTAGGCGATCCCGAAACGCGGCAGCAGGCTCGAGTAGGCGCGCTGCTGTGCCGGGGAGAAACGTCCCTGGCGCAGGACGTAGCTGCGGATGGGCGGGTGGGCCAAGGGCGAAAGTTCCGGAAAATCACGAAATTATAGGCACGAGCGTGCAATTGACAGCCTCGTGCCGGGGGCCTAGATTGTTTCCGCTGCCGACCTCGGAAAGACCATGAATCGCGCCGTCGTCCTCGCGATCGCCCTCCTGCCCACCGCCGCCCTGGCCGAGAACTACCTGGGCGTCTTGCGCGTGCCGCCCTCCAGCCTGGCTCCCACGGGCCTGTACACGTTCGCGTCCTCACCGGGACGCGTCGGCACGCTCGCGCCCGAGGGCTATCGCCTGAAGCTGGGATACAAGTATTCGCGCTACCTGGCGGTCGAGGGCGAGTTCTCGGATTACTCGCGACCGGACGTCTTCGCCAACCCCGCCGACCTCGCCTCCGCCTTCCGCAGCACGGGCTTCGGCGTGGATACCGTGGCCACCCTGCCGCTATGGCGCTTCAGCTTCTACGGCCGCATGGGCGCTTATCGGGGGGATCGCAACGGCTTCGCGACCTACGCCACGTCGCTGCTTTCCGACCCGGCTGCCCGCAATACGCGGTGGCGCTACGGGTTGGGCGTGCGCTACGACTTCACCAAGGCGCTGGGCGTGCGCGCCGAAGTCGAGCGTTACTCGCATGGACTGGGATCGCCCCTCGGCGGCGACGCCGAGAGCGACCAGATCAGCGTGGGCCTTTCCTGGCGTTTCTAGGCAGCTAGCTTCCGAGCAACCCGCTTTCGGGCGAGCTGGCGCTCGCCTCGTAAGGCCGCCTGGGCATGCGCCCGGCAAGGTACGCGGCGCGGCCCGATTCCACGGCGAGCTTCATCGCGTGCGCCATCAGCACCGGGTCGCGCGCCTTGGCGATGGCGGTATTCATGAGCACGCCGTCGCAGCCCAGCTCCATCGCCACTGCCGCGTCCGAGGCGGTGCCGATGCCGGCATCGACGAGCACCGGGACCTCGAGCCGATCGATGATTATCTGCAGGTTCCACGGGTTGACGATGCCCATGCCCGAGCCGATGAGGCTCGCGAGCGGCATCACGGCAACGCATCCCAGGTCCGCGAGCTGCCGCGCGAGTATCGGGTCGTCGCTGCAGTAGGCCATCACTTCGAAGCCTTCGGCGACGAGCGTCTTCGCGGCGGCCAGGGTCTCGGGCATGTTCGGGTAGAGCGACTGCGGATCGCCGAGAACCTCCAGCTTCACGAGCTTGTGGCCATCGAGCAGCTCGCGTGCGAGTCGAAGGGTGCGCACGGCCTCCTGCGCGGTGTAGCAGCCGGCGGTGTTCGGCAGGATCGTGTAGCGCGAAGGTGGCAACACCTCGAGCAGGCTCGGCTCGCCCGCGTTCTGGCCGATGTTGGTGCGTCGGATCGCCACGGTGACGATCTGCGCCCCGCTCGCCTCGATGGCACGCCGGGTCTCGTCGAAATCGCGATACTTGCCGGTGCCCACGAGCAGGCGCGAATCGTACGCCTTGCCGGCAACCACCAGGCGGGAGCGATCTGCGCTGGCGATCTCCTGGGCCTTGGCGGCCATCAGCCGCCTCCGACCGCCATCACGACCTCGACACGGTCCCCATCGGCAAGGCGAGCCTTCGCGAAGCCGCTGCGCGGGACGATCTCGCCGTTGCGCTCGATGGCCACGCGCCGGCCGGCGAGTGCGAGATCCTCGAGCAGCTGCCCGATGGTGAGCGCGGCAGGCAGCTCGCGCGGCGTCCCGTTGAGGGTGATGCGGATCGTCATGCCGAAATTATACGGGCTCACATCTGCCTGAAGAGGTGCGCGTACGCGCGGCTCACGGGCAGCTCCGGGCCGCCGTCGCGCAGCTTGAGGAACACGCGCCCGCCGAGGTCGCGGCGCGTGGCGGCAACCGCGTTCATGTTGACTACGGTGCTGCGATGCACCTGCCAGAAGACCTCGCCGTCGAGCTGCTGCGCGAGCTCCGCGAGGGGCATGCGGATGAGCGACTCGCCGTCGCGCGTCATCACGCACGTGTATTTGTCGGAGGCCTGGAAATAGAGCACGTCGTCCACGGCGATCTGCTGCACCACTTCGCCCTTCAGGGCGCGGATCCAGCGCAGCCGCTGCGTTCCCGCGCCCGGAATCGCGCGCGCGATGCGGGCGAGCACTTCCTTGAGTGCCGGCGGCTGTTGCGCCTCATCCAGCTTGCGGCGCAACCGCTCGATGCAACGAGCAAGGCGCTCGTCGGCCACGGGCTTCAGCAGATAGTCGACCGCTTCGCGGTCGAAGGCTTGGGCCGCGTATTGGTCGAACGCCGTCACGAAAACCACGTGGGTTCGGGACTCGATGCGTGCGGCGAGCTCGAGCCCGGTCAGGCCCGGCATGCGGATGTCGAGGAAGGCCACTTCGGGTCGCTCCTCGTCGATCGCGCGCAGCGCCTCCAGGCCATTGGCGGCAAGCGGCAGGATCTCGAGGCCGGGCCAGGCGGCGAGGAGCCGGCCACGCAGGTTTTCGGCAAGGTGAGCCTCGTCGTCGGCGACGAGGGCACGCGGGCTCATGCCGGGATCCTCACCACCACCCGTGTGCCGCCGCCGTCCCGTTCCCCGATCAAGAGCGAGGCGTGCCCGCCGTAGAGCAATCGCAGACGGTCGCGGACGTTGGTGAGGCCCAGGCCCCCTGTCGTCGTTGGGGCGAAGCCCACGCCGCTATCCTCCACGGCGATCGCTATGCTCGCGTCCTCCCTGCGCATCGAAACGGCGACCTCGCCGCCCTCGACCTGCGGTTCCAGGCCGTGGCGGATGGCATTTTCCACCAGGGGTTGCAGCAGCATGGGGGGCAGCTGGAAGGCCGCCGCTGCCGGCTCCAAATCTATGCGAAAGCGCAGGCGAGCTCCCATGCGTACCTGCAGCACCTCCAGGAACGCGGCGATGAGGTCGCGCTCGGCCGCGAGCGTCGTGCTTTCGCTTCGCGTTGAGGCAAGCGATGCGCGCAGGAAGCGGTTGAAGCAGTCCAGCATGCGCTTGGCCTGGACGGGGTCGGCATCGACCAGGCTCGTAACGTTGGCGAGCGTGTTGAAGAGGAAGTGCGGCTCGACCTGCGCCTGCAGCGCGCGCAGGTTGGCGAGCGTGGCCTGGCGCTCGGCGCGTTCGATGCGCAGGCTCTCGCGCTCGAGCGCGGCCTCCGCGCGCGCCTGTCGCTCGCGCGAGAAGAAGATCGCCGCGATCATGATCGAGATGACGGCGCTCGATATGCCCATCGCCGCGATCCAGCGAGGCTGCAGGATCCACGACAGGGCGCTGGTGTCGAGGGCGAGGGCGACGAGCAGGAAGCCGACGAATACGCCGATCGTGCTCACCACCGTGTAGTACGCCGCAGTGAACACCGGCCCGAGGCTCCGGGCCCACGCGTCGATCCCCAGCCGGCCGGTCAGGCTGAGGAGGGCGTGCAGGGTGTAGCCGATGGCGACCGCCACCGTCACGTTCGAGACCAGGTTGCCCAGCGAAAGCCCGCGGGGCCGGAACATCGCCCCGATCGCCCAGAAAAGCACGCCGATGCCGACGCTCCAGACCAGCGTGTATACCAGGTCACGCAAGAGCCCGGCGGGCCAGCGCCGGAAATACGGGAAGATCTCGAGCGGATGGAAGTGCTCGATGCCTGCCTTGTGACGGTCAACGGTGGCGGTGCGGTCCATGGACGCCCCATCGTAAGCGATGGGCGGAAGCCTGGGCCCAAGGCGCCGCCCGCTGGGAGGGAATGCGACGGACGGCGTCCGGACGGCGCCAATGGTGCCGACGGGAGGTAAAATGTCTTTCGATTCACGGGCGCCGCATGGAGCGGTGCCCGCGCGTCGCGGGTGTAGCTCAATGGCAGAGCAGAAGCTTCCCAAGCTTACGACGAGGGTTCGATTCCCTTCACCCGCTCCACCTGCCCCCCTCCTTCCTGACTAGCGGCGAAACGCCGGCCCGCCGGCGTGGTCGAAAAGCGAATCCACCCGCAACCCCGGAGGGCGTATGGCCAACGGACTCGTTTACCTCGGTCTCGGCGCAGCGATCATGTACCTGATGGATCCGCAGGCTGGGCGAAAGCGCCGCGCCGACCTTCGCAACCAGCTCGACTCCACCGTGCGCAAGATCGAGCATGGCCGGGACGTGGTCATGCGCGATGCCGCCAACCGCACCCATGGACTGCTGGTCGAAACGCGCAGCGCCCTGCAGGCGCGGCGCGAGGGCGGCATGGAGTTGCACGGCCCGTCGCTGTCCGAGGTCATGGGCAGCGTGGTCGGCTCATGGCGTCGCGATAACTGGTCACCCGCGCAGCGCGCCCTCGCGGGCGCGATGGGCGGGGTGCTCGCCGCCGTCGGCTATTTCCGCGGTGGAGTGAAGGGCTTCGCCTTGTGCGCGCTGGGCGGCGGGCTGCTTGCGCGCGCCACGGCCAACGAAAACCTCGGCACGCTCGTCAAGGGCCGTGGAATCTACATCGAAAAGACCATTCACATCGACGCTCCGGTCGAAGAGGTGTTCGCCTACTGGCGCAACCTCGAGAACTTCCCGCAATGGATGTCGCACGTGCGCGAAGTGCGCTACGTCGGCGGCGATCGGTTCCACTGGACGGTGGATGGACCCGCCGGCGTCCCGGTCGAATGGGATTCCGAGCTGCTCAACGTGAGCGACAACCGCGAGATGACGTGGCGCTCGGTCGAAGGCTCCGAGGTCGAGCATACCGGCCGCGTGCGCTTCGAAGCCGACGGCGCCGCGACGCGCGTGCATGTGCAGCTCAAATACTCGCCGCCCGGCGGCGTCATCGGGCACGCGGTGGCGAAGGCCTTCGGCTCCGACCCGAAGAGCGAGATGGACGAGGACCTGATGCGCCTCAAATCGCTGGTGGAGACCGGCAAGGTGCCGCGCGATGCGGCCGCCATGCGACTGGCCGGCGAGCAGGCGGGGACGCGGCACTAGGGCGCGGCGTGGCACGCAGGCGGTAGACTCGGGGTTGCTTGCGCAACCCCGTTTCATTCGTGCCCAGTCCTGCCGCCACAGCCTCCTTTTCCACGCGCGTCATCCGCTGGCAACGCTCCCACGGACGCCACGGCCTTCCCTGGCAGGGCACGCGCGACGCCTACCGGATCTGGCTCTCGGAGGTGATGCTGCAGCAAACGCAGGTCGCCACCGTCCTGCCGTACTTCGAGCGCTTCGTCGCCCGCTTCCCCACGGTTCGCGACCTGGCCTGCGCCGAGGAAGACGATGTGCTGCGGTTGTGGAGCGGCCTGGGCTATTACGCGCGTGCGCGCAACCTGCATCGCGCAGCGCGCGCGGTGCTCGCGACCCATGGCGGATCGTTTCCGACGACCTTCGACGAGCTCGCCCGTCTGCCCGGCGTGGGCCGCTCGACCGCTGCCGCCATCGCGGCCTTCGCTGCGGGCGAAAGGCGCGCGATCCTCGACGGCAACGTGCGGCGTGTAGTGGCGAGGCACGCGGGCATCGGCGGCGACCCGGGCGCGCGCGAAACGCTCGCGCGCTTGTGGGCGGAGGCCGAGGCCCGCCTCCCGGCCGATGAAATCGAGGCCTATACCCAGGGAATGATGGACCTGGGGGCGAGCCTTTGCGCGCGGCACAAGCCCTCCTGCCTCGCCTGCCCCGTGTCGGCGGACTGTATCGCCCGGCTCGAGGACCGCGTGGCCGAGCTGCCGGGCGCGCGCGCGCGCAAGCCACGGGACCACCGGCGGATCGCGATGCTGGTCGTTTGTTGCCAGGGCGAGGTCCTGCTCGAGAAACGTCCGCCCGCCGGAATCTGGGGCGGCCTCTGGTCGCTGCCCGAGGCGCCCGCCGCATGCTTGCCGGAAAGTGTGGCGGCCAGCCGATGGGCGATGCGCGAGTCCACTGCCACGCCCCTGGCCCCCTTCCGGCACGCCTTCACGCACTTCACGCTCGAGGTCGTCCCGTGGCGCATCGATGTGCGGTCGCGCAGCACCCTCGCGTGCGAGCCCGGTACCACATGGCTTGCGCTGGATGAAGTGGCCGCGGCGGCATTGCCCTCGCCGGTGAAGAAGTTGCTGGCGGCCCTCTAGGCGCCGGGGCCCACCAGCCGCTGCTGCTTGAGGAAGCGGTGCAGGATGGCTAGCCGCAGCGTCGAATCGGTGAGCTCGAGCAGCTTCTGCTTCACGTCGTTGCGAAGCGGCAGGATCTCCGCCAGGCGGAAGCTCACCCACGAAGCGTCCTCGAAACGCAGCGGCGTGGAGAAGCGCGCCTCGCCGATGCCTGCGATGACCTTGCGCAGGAAATCGGTGCACTCGGCCAATCCGGGCGCCTGGGTCGACACCGCCTCGGCGTCGTGCGGCTCGATCTCTCCGATGATCAGCCCCGATCGGCTCACCTCGCTCGACACGATGCGGAAGCGATCAAGACCCTCGGCCACGACCTTCAGGATGCCCAGCTCCTCCATGTCGCACTCGGCGATGCGCGCGAGGCATCCGATGCTCTCCGGCACTGCCGGCGCGCCCACTTCGGCGCCCTCGCGGATGAGGCAGATGCCGAAGGGGGATCGGTCCCTCAGGCAAGCCTTCGCCATGTCCATGTAGCGCACCTCGAAGATGCGCAGCGGCAGCCGCGCGGCCGGGAAGAGCACCGCCTGCAGCGGGAAGATCGGCACGGTGTCGCGCTGCGCGCCGGCGGCGAATAGGCCGAACATCGAGGCGCTAGTCGCGCGTGTCGCGGTGGCGCACCACGACGGGGTATTCGGAGCCGAAGCGCTGCGCGAGCTGGTCGACGATGTAGATCGAGCGATGGCGCCCGCCGGTGCAGCCGATCGCGACGGTGATCGAGGCGCGCTGGTCGAGGATGAAGCGCGGCAGCCATCGCTGCAGGAAGCGCTGGATGTCCTCGACCAGGAGGTTGGCCTGGGTCTCGCGCTCGATGAATTCCACCACCTCCGCATCGTGCCCGGTGAGGTGGCGAAGGCGGGGGTCGTAGTGCGGATTGGGCAGAACGCAGCGTGCGTCGAAGACAAAGTCCGCGTCGAGCGGCACTCCGCCCTTGTAGCCGAACGACTCGAAGATGAGCGTGAGCCGGGAGCGGTCGGTGACCACGAGGTCGCGCACCCAGCCGCGCAACTGGTTGGGCGTGAGGTCCGAGGTATCGATCCTCTGCCCGATCTCAGCCAGCCACGCGAGCAGGCTTCGCTCCTCCGCGATCGCCTCGGGAAGCGTGCGCCCGCCACCTGCGAGCGGATGGGGACGCCGCGTCTCCGAGAAGCGCCGCACCAGGCTCTGGTCGTTGGTGTCGAGGAAGATCACGTGCACCGCGGCGCCGCGCGCGCGCTCGCGCTCGACGATGCCCGGCAGGCTCGCGAGGCTTTCGCGGCTTCTCGCGTCCACGCCGATGGCCACGCGCGGCTCGTTGCGGGCCGCCGCATAGTCGGTGAGCTGCCCGATCAGCTCGGCGGGGAGGTTGTCCACGCAGAAATAGCCCGCGTCCTCGAGCGCCTTGAGGGCCACGCTCTTCCCCGAGCCCGAGACACCCGAGAGGATCACGAGCTGCATGGGCACGCGCGCGGCGCTAATCGGCGGCCTCGTCGCGTGTGGCGGCGTCCTGGCGCATCACCGCCTCCTGGCGGGCGATGAAATCCCGCGTCGAGTCGATTCCGCGCGTGATGAGGATATGGTTGCGAACCGCCGCCTCCACCAGCACCGCGAGGTTGCGGCCCGGGGCCACGGCGAGCGTGACGGTCGGTATCTCCACCCCGAGGATCTCCTGCGTGCCCGAGCGCGTGGCGAGCCGGTCCTTCGGCTCGAGCCCCGCCACGGGCATCTCGAGGTGCACCATGAGGCGCAGGGCCTTGCGCGGGCGCACCGCCGTCTCGCCGAAGATCGAGCGGATGTTCAGGACGCCCAGCCCGCGCACCTCGAGGAAGTCGCGCAGCATCGGCGGGCACCGACCCTGGATCGTTTCGGGGCCGATCTGCTGCAGCTCGACGACGTCGTCGGCGACCAACCCGTGGCCGCGCGAGATCAGCTCGAGCGCGAGCTCGCTCTTGCCGATGGAGGAATCGCCCGTGATGAGCACGCCGATCTCGAGCACGTCGAGGAATACGCCGTGCAGCGTGGTGATCTCGCCCAGCTCCTGCTGCATGTAGGGCCGAAGGACGTTGATCACGTGCTGGCTCGGCTCGCTCGAGGTGATGACCGGCGTGCCCGCGCGGTCGGCGGCCGCAAGCAGGGCGGATGGCACCGGAACGCCGTCGCCCACGAGCAGGCAGACGGTGTCGCCCGCCACGATGTGCGTGGTGGTCTGCGCCGCGGCCTCGCCCTCGAGCCGCGCGAGGTATTCGACTTCGCGGGGACCGATCACCTGCGCGAGCAGCGGATGGATGAGGTTCAGGTGGCCGATGAGCCCCACACCCGGCTTGTGCAACATGTCGCCGGTGAACTCGCGCTGCGCGCCCGAGCGCCCCGCGGCCCACTCGAGGCCCAGGCGCTCGCGGCGCTCGTCAAACAGCCGCTGAACGCTGAGGCGGGGCATAGGGCGACCATTCGCTGATCATCCGATGGGCCGCCTGGATGTCCTCGGTGCGCGAGAGCGCATCGCGAAGCTGCGGATCGCTGAACATCTGCGCGAGCTCCGAGAGCAGCTCGAGGTGCGCCTCGGTGGCGTGCTCCGGGACCAGCATCGCGAACACCAGATTCACCGGTTGGCCGTCGGGCGCCTCGAAGGGGATCGGCGCGGCGGTGCGCACGAAGGCGCACACCGGCTCCTTCAGCGCCTTGATGCGCCCGTGCGGGATGGCCACGCCCACGCCGAGGCCGGTTGAGCCGAGCTTCTCGCGATCGAAGAGGCTATCGAAGACGCGCGCGCGCGGAATCTGGCGCGAGTTCTCGAACAGCAGGCCGATCTGTTCGAACAGGCGCTTCTTGCTGCTCACCTCGAGCCCGAGGAGCACGTGATTGAGGGGCAGCAGCCGGGAGACGAGGTTCATCGCGGGGTGGGGGCTCGACAGGTGCGGGAGTGTAGCCCCAAAACTAGGCCTGCGGGATGCGCTTCAGGGCCTGCGCGTGGCGCGGCTGGAAGCGCTCCTTGTGCCGCAGCACCTGGCGGTCGAGCTTGTCAATGAGCCCGTCGATCGCCGCGTACATGTCGCCGTCGTGGGCCTGCACGTGGATGTCCTTGCCCGACAGGTGGACGTTCGCCTCGATCTTCTGGTCCATCTTCTCCACCGTCATGATCACGTTCACGTCGATCACGTGCTCGAAGTGCCGGTTGATGCGCGCGAGCTTCGCCGTCACGTACTCGCGGATGGCGGGGGTGATCTCGACGTGGTGTCCGGTCAGGTGCAGGTTCATCAGGAAAGCCTCCTATTTCTGGGTTGACGGTGCTTTGCAACCACGGCTAGATCGACTTGCGGAGATTGGCGGGCTGGATGTGCATGGCCTCGCGATACTTGGCCACGGTCCGGCGCGCCACCTGGATGCCTTGCTGGGCGAGGATGTCGGAAATACGGTGGTCCGAAAGGGGCTTCCTGCCGTCTTCGGCGGCGACGAGCTGCTTTATGAGAGCACGGATGGCGGTCGCCGAACAGGCGCCACCCGTGTCCGTTGAAACGTGGCTGCCGAAGAAGTATTTCAGCTCGAATATCCCCCGCGGGGTGAGCATGTACTTCTGCGTGGTCACGCGCGAGATCGTGGATTCGTGCAGGCCGACGGCCTCGGCGATCTCGCGCAGCACCAGCGGGCGCATGGCCACCTCGCCGTGCTCGAAGAAGTTCTTCTGCCGGTCGACGATCGCCTGCGTCACGCGCAGGATGGTGTCGAAGCGCTGCTGCACGTTCTTGATGAGCCAGCGCGCTTCCTGCAGCTGGCCGGCAAGGTGCTTGCCGCCGTTCTCGCGCGAGGCCTGCAGGATGTCGGCGTACATCTTGTTGATGCGCAGCCGCGGCATCGCGTCGCGATTCAGTGCGGCGGTCCAGCGGTTGCCGATCTTGCGCACCACCACGTCGGGGACGACGTAGCGCACGTCGCCCTGCCCGAAGGCGCGGCCAGGCTTGGGATCGAGCGTGAGCACCAGCGCGTGCACCTCCCGAAGCTCCTCCTCGGTGATGCCGAGCAGGCGCTTCAAGCGGTTGAAGTCGCGCGCCGCGAGCACGTCCAGGTGGCGCGTGACCAGGGCGACGGCGGTATCGCGGTGCGGCGTGTCGGCCGGCATCGCCTTCAATTGCAGCTGCAGGCATTCGGCGACATCGCGTGCGCCGACGCCGGTCGGCTCCAGGTTCTGCACGTGGCGCAACGCGATCTGCAGCTCCTCGATCTCCACGTCGGACATCGCCGCGATGGCCGAATCGCGCAGCTCGTCGAGCTCCTGCTTGAGGTATCCGTCCTCGTCGAGGTGGCCGATGACGAACTCGGCGATCAGCTTGTCGCGTGGAGTGAGGCCGGTGAGCGCCAGCTGCTGCATGAGGTGCTCGTGCAGCGTGGGCTCGGCCGCGGCGAACTGGGTGAAGTCCTCGCGCTCGTCGTCGTCGCGGCGCGCGCCGCCGGACGCCGGCCTCTCCTCGCCGAAGCCGTGCTCGTCGGCGAACGAATGCTCCTCGCGGGGCTCCGGTGCGGCGGCGACCTCGGCCTCGGGAGCGGGAATGGCGCCCGGCGGCAGCGGCGCGGCATCCTCGTTGGCGGCGCCCTCGGCGCGCTCGAGCAGGGGGTTGTCGGCCAGGTAGCGCTCGAGCTCCTGGTTCAGCTCCACCGTCGACAGCTGCAGCAGCCTTATGGATTGCTGCAGCTGGGGGGTGAGGGTGAGGTGCTGCGATAGCTTGAGCTGGAGGCTGTGCTTCATTGCAGCTATAGACTGCCCGCGGGCGGCTCGGTTGCGTCAGCCGCGGTGCGCCTAGAGGCGGAAATTCTCTCCAAGGTACACCTTGCGAACGGCCTCATTATAGATGATCTCCTCCGGCTTCCCGAAGGCGAGGACGGTACCCTGGTTGATGATGTAGGCGTGGTCGCAGATGCCGAGCGTCTCGCGCACGTTGTGGTCGGTGATGAGCACCCCGATGCCGCGCTCCTTGAGGAACCGGATGATCTGCTGGATGTCGATCACGGCGATCGGGTCCACGCCGGCGAAGGGCTCGTCCAGCAGGATGAACCGTGGGCTCGTGGCGAGCGCCCGCGCGATCTCGACGCGGCGGCGCTCGCCGCCGGAAAGCGACAGGGCGGGACTGCCACGCAGGTGGCCCACGTGAAGCTCGTCCAGGAGCTGCTCCAGGCGCGCACCCACCTCCTCGCGCTCCAGCCCCTGCAGCTCGAGCACCGCGCGGATGTTCTGCTCCACCGTGAGCTTGCGGAATATGGAGGCCTCCTGCGGCAGGTACGACAGGCCCAGGCGGGAGCGGCGGAAGATCGGCAGGTGCGTGAGGTCCTCCCCGTCGAGCATCACGCTGCCGGCGTCGATCGGCACCAGCCCCAGGATCATGTAGAAGCAGGTGGTCTTGCCCGCGCCGTTGGGCCCGAGCAGGCCCACGACCTCGCCGCTCTCGACGGTGAGGGAGACGTCCGACACGACGGTGCGCTTTCGGTAGCGCTTCATGAGCCCCGCGGCGCGCAGCACCGAGGCGCGCGGCTCGGGCTTCACCAACGACAGGCGCTGCGCGCCGGCGGGAAGGGCCGCGGCCATTCAGCGCTTCCCCGGGTCCGCCTTGAGCTCGAGGGCTGGCGCCCTGGGCTCGCCTTCCGCCGCCTTCTTCGGCGGCAGGATGATGACCTTCACCCGCGAGTCGGGCGCCGGGGCCTTGCCGGGTGGCGCGCCGGACACTTCCGCCACCTCGCGCTTCATGTCGTAGGAAATGAAGTCGCCGGTGATCTCGTTCTGGTTGCTGCGCACGCGGGCCTTGTTGTAGAGCCTGAGCACGTCGTTGCGGTCGTCGAACTCGGCGCGCTCGGCGAAGCCCTCGACCCACTCGTCCACCTTGTCGCGTTTCTGCCGGAAGGTGACCGGCGAGCCGGAAGCCACGTAGAACTTGTGGCGCTGCGCGTCCTCCTTCACCGTCACCTTGCCCGCGGTGATGCGCATGCTGCCCTGTGTGACGACCACGTTGCCGTCGAACGTGCTGGTGCGATTGGCGTCGTCGGCGGTGAGCCGGTCGGCGCCGATGACGATCTCCTTCTCGCGGTCGGCGCGTTCGGATTTCGCGGGCAATGCCGCGAGCGCGAGGAGCGCCGCAGCGAGCGGCAGGGTGAGCGGATGTTTCAACGGCTGGGCTTGTAGGTGGCGCGGACCCGCTCGAGCTTGAGCACGCGAGTTCGGTTGTTCACTTCGAATGCGTTGGCGTGGGCGCGCCCGGAGGCGGTTTCCAGCAGCACGGCGGCGGAGCCGCGGGCGATGCCTTCGTCGGGAAGCACCAGCACCTTGTCGGTCGTGAGTCGTGCCGCTTCGGTGCTCGCTCCCGCCTCGCGGACGACGACGACGTTGCCCTCGATGAAGACGCGGTCGCCGCCTTGCTCGAGCCGCCCGTTGTCTGCGGTGATCGTCATCTTCGGCTGGCGCGGCTCGTAGGCCTCGAGCCGCACGGACTCCAGCAGCGCGGAATTGTCGTCGGGGTAATGTACCATCTTCCTCGCGTTCAACGTGTACATGACGCGCCCGTCCTCGCCCAGCTTGCGCGCGTTGAAATTCTCGACGATGAGGTCGGGATCGTGGCGCGTGGAGCCGTCGGCGCGCGCAAGCGGCGCCTGCACGAGCTGGTTAAGCCACAGGGTCAGACCGACCAGCAGTCCAAGGGCCACCAACGGCAGCCATGAAGTTGGGCGCACCATCGCAAGGCCGGGTTAGACCGCCCGTGGACCAGCGGGTTGCGCGCGCGCGGCCACGACCAGCTCGCAGAACTCGCGCACCGCGCCGCGTCCCCCGTGGGCACGGGTCACGTAATGCGCGGCGGCCTTCACCGCGTCGACCGCATTGGCCACCGCGATGGCGAGGCCGCAGAGCTGCATCACGGGAAGGTCGGGCAGGTCGTCGCCCATGAACGAGCAGGCCTGCGCTTCAACGCCCAGTTGCGCGCGCAATGTCGCGAACGCCGCCACCTTGTCAGCCGATCCCTGCACCACGTGGGCCACGGAAAGCTCGCGCGCGCGGCGCTCGACCGCGCCGGAGGAACGCCCCGAGATGATGGCTGTCGCCACTCCGCTCGCCTGCAGCATCTTCATGCCATGGCCGTCGAGGATGTTGAACGCCTTGAACGCCTCGCCGTCCGGCCCGATGTAGAGCGTGCCGTCGGTCATCACGCCATCGACATCGAAGATCGCCAGGCGCACGGCTCGCGCGCGCTGGGCGAAGTCCATCAGACGACCCCGGCCGCGAGCAGGTCGTGGAACGTGAGCGCGCCGAGCAGCCTTCCGTCGGGTGAAAGCACGACCAGCCGCCCGCCCAGGCTTTGCTTCTCGAGCACCTGGGCGGCCTCCGCCGCGAGACGGTCGGGCGCGATGGACTTGGGGTTGACAGTCATCACGTCGCGCACGCGCACGTTGCGGATGTTGTCGTGCTTCTCCAGGGTGCGGCGAAGGTCCCCGTCGGTGAAGATGCCGAGCAGGCGATCGTCCTTGTCCACGACCGCGGTCATCCCGATCTGCTTCTTCGTCATCTCCATGATCGCCTCGGGCAAAAGCGCATCGGGTGCGGTGCGCGGCAGCTGCTCGCCCTTTCGCATGATGTCGCCCACGTGGACCAGCAGGCGCCGCCCGAGCGAGCCGCCGGGATGGTGCATGGCGAAGTCGTCGCTCTTGAACCCGCGCGCATCGAGCAGCGCCACGGCGAGCGCGTCTCCCAGGGCGAGCGTGGCCGTGGTGCTGGCTGTCGGCGCGAGGTTGAGCGGGCACGCCTCCTTCTCCACCGCGGCATCGAGGTGCACGTCGGCTTCGACCGCGAGCGTGGACGCCTCGCGCCCGGTGATGGCGATCACCCTGGCACCGCGCCGCTTGATGAGCGGCAGCACCTTGAGGATCTCGTCGGACTCGCCCGAATTGGAGATGGCGATGATCACGTCGTCGCTCGTGATCATGCCGAGGTCGCCGTGGCTCGCCTCGCCGGGGTGCATGAAGAAGGCGGGCGTGCCCGTCGAGGCGAGCGTGGATGCGATCTTGCGCCCGATGTGCCCGGACTTGCCCATGCCCGTCACCACGACCCGCCCGCGCGTGCGCAGGATGAGCCGATGCGCCTCGATGAATGCGGCCCCGAGGCGAGCCTTGAGCCCGTGCACGGCCTGCGCCTCGATCTCCAGCACGCCGCGCGCGAGCTCGAGGTAGCGCTCCTCGTCCGTGAGCGCAGGGGGTTGTAGTAGATTCGACATGCCAAAAGTATAAATCCAACGCATGCACGACGCCCTGCAGGTCACGCTCCTTCTCCTCGCATCGGCCGTCGCGGTCGTGGTGCTCTTCCGGCAGCTGTCGATGCCCGCAATCCTGGGTTACCTCATGGTGGGCGCGCTGGTCGGGCCCAATGCGCTCGGCTTCGTCCCCGACACCCAGGACCAGCGCTACCTCGCCGAGTTCGGCGTGGTCTTCCTCATGTTCTCCGTGGGCCTCGAGTTCAGCCTGCCGCAGCTCATGTCGATGCGAAGGACGGTGTTCGGCTTCGGCGGCGCGCAGGTGGTCTCCATCCTCACGCTCGGCACGCTCGGGGCGATGGCGCTCGGGCAGTCCTGGCGAGCGGGCCTGGTGCTGGGTGGCGTGCTCGCCATGTCGTCGACGGCGATCATCTCAAAGGTCCTGTCGGAGAGGATGCAATTGCACTCACCGCACGGGCGCCAGACGATGGGCGTTCTGCTCTTCCAGGACCTCGCGGTGATCCCGCTGCTGGTGCTGATCCCGGTGCTGGCGCTTTCCGGGGAGCGCATCGCCGGGGCGATCGGCGTGGCGCTGCTCAAGGCAGGCGTGGTGCTCGCGATCGTGCTCTTCGTCGGCCAGAAGCTGATGCGCCCGCTCTTCAACCTGGTCGCGCGGCAGAAGTCCTCGGAGCTCTTCGTGCTGTTCGTGCTGCTGGTCACGCTCGGCCTCGCCTGGATCACGGAGCACGCGGGGCTTTCGCTCGCCCTCGGCGCATTCCTCGCGGGCATGCTCATCTCCGAGACCGAGTACCGCTACCAGGTCGAGGACTACATCAAGCCTTTTCGCGACGTCCTGCTCGGGCTCTTCTTCGTGACCATCGGCATGTTGCTCGACGTGCGCGCGCTCGGGTCGCACTTCCTCGCGGTGGCCGCGCTCTTTCTGGCCCTCATGCTGGTCAAGTTCGCCGTGATCCTGGGACTGGGCCGCGCCTTCGGCAACGACAAGCCCACCGCGTTGCGCGCCGCGATGGCGCTGGCACCCGCGGGCGAGTTCGGCTTCGTTCTGCTGGCGCTCGCGACGCGCCACGAGGCGCTCGACCCGGCTACGCTGCAAGTGGTCCTCGCCGCGACCCTGCTCTCGATGCTCGCCGCCCCGGTGCTGCTCGCCAACATGGACCGCCTGGTGCTGCACTTCGTCTCCAGCGAGTGGACGCAGCGCGCGGTCCAGCTGCACTCGCTGGCGGTAAGGGCCATGGCCACCAAGGGCCACGTGATCGTCTGCGGGTACGGCCGCAGCGGCCAGGCGCTGGCGCAATTCCTCGAGCGCGACAAGATTCCCGTGATCGCGCTCGATTCCGATCCCGAACGCGTGCGCCAGGCCGCGGCAGCGGGCGACTCGGTGGTATTCGGCGACGCGGCTCGGCGCGAGGTGCTGGTGGCTGCGGCGCTATCCCGCGCGACCGCGGTCGTGGTGAGCTTCGCCAACACACACGCCGCGCTCGCGATCCTCGCGCACGTGCGCGAGCTGCGCCCCGAGCTGCCGGTGATCGTGAGGACCTTCGACGACTCCGACGTGGGCAAGCTGCGCGAGGCCGGCGCGGCCGAGGTGGTGGCCGAGGTGGTCGAGGGCTCCCTCATGCTCGCCACACAGACCATGATGCAGCTGGGCATTCCGCTGAACCGCGTGTTGCGCCGCCTGCGGGAGGTGCGCGAGGAGCGCTACCACATCATGCGCGGATTCTTCCCCGGCGCGACCGACGAGGAGGCGGCCGATGCCGAGCAGGCCCGCCTGCGCACGCTCGTCGTCGGCGCGAGCTCGGCCTGCGTCGGCAAGACCGTCGGCAGCGCGAACCTCCCGGCGTTGGGCGTGCAGCTCACGGCGTTGCGCCGCACCGGCATGCGCGAAGTCAATCCGGGCGCCGACATGCGTTTCGAGGAAGGTGACGTCCTGGTGCTGCTGGGCACGCAGGAGAACCTCGGCAAGGCCGAGATCCGGCTCATGCAGGGCTGAGTGAAAAAAAAACGGCCCGCCGAAGCGGGCCGTCGTGACGCGCGTGCCTCGGGATCAGAATCCCATGCACACCTGGTAGCTGGTCGCGTCGTCCACGGTTGCCGTGGCGACCGCTGCGCCGCCGGAGGCGGTCGCGTCGGCCACGGTACGCATCGAGCCGGTCGCGGTGTTGCCGTCATCCATCTGCACGTCGAGCTGCTTGGCGAACTTGCCGAGGATCGACGCCGAGCACACCACGTAGGTGCCCGTGATCCCGCCAACGGTCTGCGCGGCCGTGGCGCTGGTGATGCCGATACGCCCGCCGACAGCGTTCTTGGGGTAGTAGTCGGCATCGCCCGTGGCCGTCGGGCCGGCGGCGAGGTTCGACAGGCGAACGTGCTGCCAGAAAAGCGCCGACTCGTCGGTTGCCGTGGTGCTGTTCCAGTTGCCGTTGATCACGCCGTTGCCGATGCCGCCCGCCGGGGTCGTCGCCGTGGTGGCGCCGTTCACGTGCGTGTTGGCCTGCGCGTCGTCGCCCGGCAGCGCCTTGAACTTGTCCTGGAAGGCGTAGATGTAGGTCGGAATGACGCGGAAGTCGTTGGCGAGGTTCTTGACCTTGGCGCTGTTGATGAGCTCCTGGCCCTTCAGCACGCCGCCGAGGAGCAGGCCGATGATCACGAGCACGATGGCGATCTCGACCAGCGTGAAGCCCGATTGCTGCGATTTCATGTTGCCTCCCAGATGAATCCGTTGTGTGCGCCGAGATAAGCACTTGTCGTGCCAACTTCAAAGCCTCCCACTTATCAATGAGTTACGGCCGCGCAGTGACCTGCGGCACGGCGATTGGAGGGGCCCGCTGTCGGCCGCGCCGACATCTCGCGTCGGCCTTCCGACAGCCGTCCTAGCGCCCAAGGGTGCTTTTCTTTATCCTCGGCCGCTCCCCTCCGGAACCGGCATTGGCGTACCCCCCCTCCCAGACGAGCCGCCTCGTCCACCTCTTCGTGGCCGGCCGCCGCTGGGTGGTGCTGGCGATGCTGCTGGCGCTGCACTTCGCGTTGCTCGCCAATCCCGAGGGGACTTTCCAGCGCCTCTGGCTCCTGGTCCATTTCGGCCTGTTCCTCGTGTGGCAGCCCCTCTTCGCCGCCGAGCGCGAGCTGGAGGTCGCTTCGGTGATCCTGCTCGTGGCCCTGACGGCCACGACCCTCTACTTCGTTTCGGGCTGGATGATCGTGACCTGGCTGCTGCTGCTGCTGGGCATCCTCGGCGGGCGCGTCTTCACGCTGCAGTCGGCACGTCGCAACCGCTTCTACCTGGTGGCCTTCGGATACCTGCTGGCGATGCTGCTCCTCTGGGGCGTGCCCGCGCTCGTGCTCGGCACGCAGCACGCACCGGCCTTCATCGCCAACTTCGCGCAACGCATCCTGCCGCTGGTGCTCGTGCTGCTGTTGGTGCTGCCCCTGCCCGACGAGGCCGAAAGCGGGCAGGTGTTCGATTTTTTCTATGCCGTGCTCGTGTTCCAGCTGGGTGTCGTGCTGGTGCTGGGCTCGATCGCGCTCACCCGCTTCACGAACGACTACATGCAGGCCGTGGCCCTCACGGTCCTGGGCTTCGGCGGAGCGCTCTTCGTCTTCGCGGTGCTCTGGAACCCGATGCGGGGCTTCGGCGGGCTGCGCACGTACTTCTCCGCCTACCTCCTGTCGGTGGGCATGCCGTTCGAGCTCTGGATGCGGCGCATCGCGGAGCTGGCCGAAACGGAGCCCGATGCCGGGCGCTTCCTCGAGGGCGCCCTGCGCGAGGTGGAGTCGCTGCCATGGATGCGGGGCGGATCGTGGCGTTCGCTCGACGGTGAAGGCGCTTTCGGCGAGTCGGGCGGTCATGCGACGCGCTTCGAATATCACGGGCTGCAGCTCGTGTTCAATACCGAGATCGAGCTCTCGCCCGCGCTTTTCCTCCACATGCGGCTGCTGGCGCAGGTCGTGGGCGAATTCCACGAGGGCAAGCGGCGCGAGATCGCCCTGCGGCGCCACGCCTACCTGCAGGCAGTGCACGAGACCGGGGCGAGGCTCACCCACGACGTGAAAAACCTCCTGCAGTCGATATACGCGCTCACCTCGGCCGCGCCGCGCGAGCAGTCCGACAGCCACGCCGCCCTGCTGCAACGCCAGCTCCCCGAGCTGGCGAAGCGACTGCACGCCACGCTCGAGAAGCTGCGCTCGCCCGAGATCGCCGCCACCGAGCTCTCGGTGCCGGCGCGCGCGTGGTGGGCGCAGCTCGAGCGCCGCCACGCCGGCAGCGGGGTTGAGATGCGCGCTGAAATCTCGGCCGATCGCAACATTCCCTCGACGCTCTTCGATGGCTTCATCGAGAACGCTCTCGACAATGCGCGTGCCAAGCGCCAGCGCGAGCCGGAAATCTCGATCGCGGTGATCTTCGAGCTCGACTCCGCCTCGACCTGGCTGGCGGTGCGCGATACCGGCAGCGCGCTGCCGCCCCACGTGGCGCAACGCGTGCTGCGCGAGCCCATCGAGCGCGGATCCGGCCTGGGCATCGGCCTCTTCCACGTGGCCCGGCAGGCGGGGCAGGCCGGCTACACCATCGCCCTGGCCGAGAATCGCGACGGGGCCGTGTGCTTCGCGCTCACCCGGGGTAACGAGGCCGGCTCAGCGACGCCCGAGCGCTGAGAGCACTTCGCGCATTCCATCGCGCCAGGCCTCGATGCGAAGGCCGAAGGTGTTGGCGAGCTTCTCGCATGACAGCACCGAATTCGCCGGGCGCCGCGCGGGCGTGGGGTATTCGGCGCTCGAAATCGCAATGACGCGCGGGCGGCGCGAAACCCCGATCGCGTCTTCGAAAATCGCCCGGGCGAAGCGGCACCAGGACGTTTCGCCGCTCGCCGTGGCGTGGTAGAGCCCGGAGCTCGCGCGCAGGCGCTCCAGAGATGCGGCCGAGGGCTCGCCCGTCGCTGCGCCGAGCAGGCCCGAGGTCAGGCGTGCCAGCTGCAGGCTGGACGTGGGCGCGCCGCGCTGGTCGTCGACCACGCGCAGCTCGTCTCGCTCCTCGCCCAGGCGCAGCATGGTGAGCAGGAAGTTGCGCCCATGCGGACCGTATACCCATTGGGTGCGCAAGACGATGTGGTCGCAACCCGAACGCGCAATGGCGCGCTCGCCCTCGAGCTTGGTGCTGCCGTACACGTTGAGCGGCGCGACCGGGTCCTCCTCGACATAGGGGCCGGGCTTGGCGCCATCGAAGACGTAGTCGGTGGAGTAATGCAGGAGCACCGCGCGGCATCGACGGGCTTCCTCTGCGAGGACTGCGGGCGCGAGCGCATTCACGGCGTGCGCCGCGTCGGTTTCAGCCTGCGCACGGTCGACCGCGGTGTAGGCGGCGGCATTCACGATCGCGTCGGGGCGGATCTCGCGCACGCGCGCACGGATCGCCTCGGCATCGGCGAGGTCGAGCGAGGCATGGTCGAATGCGAGCAGCTCGACGCGGCCCGCAAGCGCCCGCGCGACCTCGGCGCCGACCTGGCCGCCCGCGCCGGTCAGCATCAGCCGGATCACGGAAACGTCTCGGCGGAGTCGAGCCGCGTGCCGGCGGCGTCCTTGGGCTTGAGCAACGGCTCGCCCTGCAATGGCCAGTCGATCGCCAAGCGTGGGTCGTTCCAGAGCAGCGTGCGCTCGTGCTCGGGGGCGTAGTAATCCGTCGTCTTGTAGAGGAACTCGGCTTTCTCGGAGGTCACGAGGAAGCCGTGCGCGAAGCCTTCGGGCACCCACAGCATGCGGCGATTGTCGGCCGAGAGCGTCTCGCCCACCCAGCGCCCGAAGGTGGGCGATGAGCGCCGCAGGTCCACAACCACGTCGTAAACCGAGCCCGCGGTCACGCGCACCAGCTTTCCCTGCGGCTGGCGCAGCTGGTAGTGCAGGCCGCGCAGCACGTTGCGCGCCGAGGCCGAGTGGTTGTCCTGCACGAAGCGCACGTCGCGGCCGACCGCCGCGGAGAAGCCGCGCTCGTTCCAGCTCTCGAAGAAGAAGCCGCGGGCATCTCCGAAGACGGCAGGCTCGACCAGCAGCACGTCGGGTATGGCGGTAGGAGTGGCCCTCACGTCACAACACCGGATCGCGCAGTACGCCCAGCAGGTATTGGCCGTAGGAATTCTTGCGCATGGGCTGCGCGAGCGCCTCGAGCTGGCTCGCGCTGATGTAGCCCATGCGGTAGGCGATTTCCTCGGGACAGGCGATCTTGAGCCCCTGGCGCGACTCGATCGTCTCGATGAAGTGCGAGGCTTCGAGCAGGCTCTCGAAGGTGCCGGTATCCAGCCAGGCGCTGCCGCGCCCCATGATCTCCACCGAGAGCGACTTGCGTTGGAGGTAGACGCGGTTCACGTCGGTGATCTCGAGCTCGCCGCGCGGCGAAGGCTGCAGCGACGCCGCCACCTCCACGACGTCCCCGTCGTAGAAGTAAAGGCCCGTGACCGCGTAGCGAGACTTGGGCGCCGCGGGCTTTTCCTCGATGCTCACCGCCCGCCCGTCGCGATCGAATTCCACCACGCCGTAGCGCTCCGGATCGTTCACCGGGTACGCGAACACGGTTGCGCCCCCGGTGCGCGCGCTTGCGCGATGCAGCAGGGCCTGAAGGTCGTGGCCGTGGAAGATGTTGTCGCCGAGGATGAGGCAGCTGGGCCCGTCCCCCACGAACTCGCGGCCGATGACGAACGCCTGGGCGAGGCCCTCGGGCCGCGGCTGCACCGCGTAGGAAAGGTTGAGGCCCCAATCGGCGCCATCGCCCAGCAGCTCGCGAAAGCGCGGCGTGTCGTGGGGCGTGGAGATCACGAGGATGTCGCGGATGCCCGCCAGCATCAGCGTGGAGAGCGGGTAATAGACCATCGGCTTGTCGTACACCGGCAGCAGCTGCTTCGACACCACGCGGGTGGCGGGATAGAGCCGCGTGCCCGAGCCGCCGGCGAGGATGATGCCCTTGCGCCTCATGCCGCGCTCCTCGAGGCGTAATTGGTGTCCAGCCAGCGCCGGTATTCGCCGCTCTTCACCTGCGCGACCCATTCGGCGTGGCCCAGGTACCACTCCACGGTGCGCGCAAGGCCCGTTTCGAAAGTCTCCCGTGGCGACCAGCCGAGCTCGCCGCGGATCTTGCGCGCGTCGATGGCGTATCGCCGGTCATGTCCCGGCCGGTCGGCCACGAACTGGATGAGTGGTCGATATCCACCCTCGCGTGGCCGCGCGGCCTGCAGCGCGTCGCACAGCGCGTGCACGACCTCGAGGTTGCGCCGCTCGGAATTGCCGCCGATGTTGTACACCTCGCCCACGCGGCCACGCTCGAGCACGACGCGGATCGCCTCGCAGTGATCGCCCACGTAGAGCCAGTCGCGCACCTGGCGCCCGTCGCCGTAAACGGGCAAGACCTTGCCTTCCAGGGCGTTGGAGATCATGAGCGGGATCAACTTTTCCGGGAACTGGTATGGCCCGTAGTTGTTGGAGCAGTTGGTCGTGAGCGTCGGCAGCCCGTAGGTATGGTGGTATGCCCGCACCAGATGGTCGCTCGCCGCCTTGGATGCCGAGTACGGACTGTTGGGCGCGTAGGCGGTGGTCTCGGAGAATGCCGCATCCGATTCGGAAAGCGAGCCGTACACCTCGTCGGTGGACACGTGCAGGAAGCGGAAGCGCGTTTTCGCCTCCGCGGCGAGCCCCTGCCAGTAGCCGCGGGCGGCTTCGAGCAGGTGGAACGTTCCCACCACATTGGTCGCCACGAAGTCGCCCGGCCCGTGGATCGACCGATCGACATGGCTTTCCGCCGCGAAATGCACGATGGCGCGCGGCGCGTGCTCGGCCAGCAGCCGGTCGAGCAGGCCGCGATCGCCGATATCGCCCTTCACGAAGGCATGGCGCGCATCGCCGGCGAGCGATGCCAGATTGCCCACGTTCCCCGCGTACGTGAGCTTGTCGAGGTTCACCACGGGCTCCCCGGCCGCGCGCAGCCATTCGAGCACGAAGTTGGAGCCGATGAAGCCGGCCCCGCCGGTCACGAGAATCGTCATCTCGAGGCTTTCTGCAGCTCGATGAGCTTAAGGTACTTGTGGAAGGAATTGTTGCAGCCGATCACGATATGGGCGAAACCCGGGCCCCCATCGAGGAAACCCAGGCGCAGGACATAGAACTTGAGGAAGCGCGCGAGCGGGCTCGAGAGCAGCCGCCAGTAGCCGGCTCGCACGCCCTGCCTGAAGAGCGCTTCGGCATGCAGCGTGGTATAGCGGTTCTGCTTGGTCATGTAGGTCGCGATGTCCTCGGCGGAGTCGTGCAGCAGGTCGCCTTCCAGCCTGCCCACCTCCGCGGTGGTGAGCACGGCCTCGTGCACGTCGTCGTTCGACCAGCTGGCGCTCGCGCGATGGAAAAGCCGCACGCTCCAGTCGGGGTATCCCTCCCCGTGCGCGAGCCACTTTCCCAGGAAGCGGTTGCGCCGCGCCATCCGCCACGCGCGGTACTTGCGGCCGGCAAGGGCCGCGCGGATGGAGGCCGCGAGGCGCTCGGTCACGCGCTCGTCGACGTCGAGGCACAACACCCAATCGTTGCGCGCCATCGAGACCGCGTGTTGCTTCTGGCGCCCGAATCCCATCCATTCCCGGGTGAGCACGCGCGCGCCGTGGCGCCGCGCGATTTCACACGTCGCGTCGGTGCTGCCGGAGTCCACCACCAGGATCTCGTCGGCCAGCCGCTCGACGCTCGCGAGGCACGGGCCGATCTGCGCGGCGGCGTCGAGCGCGATGATGGCGACGGTGAGGGGAAGCTTGTCTTCGGCGGGGCGCGCCACGCGGCTCAGGGTCTCGCTCGAATCCGGCATTTTACCTTGCGGCCGAGATTAGAATGCGCCATGCCCGCGCAGCGCATCCTGTTCGTGAAGCTGTCCTCGCTGGGCGACGTGATCCACCACATGCCCGCGGTGACCGATCTCGCGCGGCACCTGCCCGACGCCCACGTCGCCTGGGCCGTGGAGGAGGCCTACGCGGAGCTGGTGCGCCTGCATCCGGCCGTGGACGAATCGATCGCGATCGGCCTTCGCGGCCTGCGCGCGCGACCGCGCGAACGCGCACGCTGGAAACGCGCGGCGGCCGCGCGCCGCGCGCTGGCAGCCGGCCGCTGGGACCGGGTAATCGACACGCAGGGGCTGATCAAGAGCGCGATGGTGGCCCGTGCGGCCCGTGCGCGCAGCTTCGGCTTCGACAGCGCAAGCGCGCGCGAGCCGCTCGCGGCATGGCTCTACCACGAGCGCGTCGCGGTTCCGCGGGCGCTGCACGCGGTGGAGCGTAACCGGCGCCTGGTCGCGGCCGCTTTCGGCTACGAGGTCGAAGGCGAAGCCGATTACGGCCTCGAGGCTCCGCCGTACCCGCCCGCGTGGGCGCCTCGCGGCCACTACGCCGTGATGCTGCACGCGGCGAGCCGTGCCGATAAGCAGTGGCCCGATGGGCACTGGGTAGAGCTCGCCCGCAACCTTGCCGCGCGCGGCTACGCGACGGTGTTTCCGGGTGGCAGCGATGCCGAGCGCATCGCCGCCGGGCGCCTTGCGCTCCTCGTTCCCGGGGCGCTCGCCGCACCAGAGATGGACCTCTGGGTGGCGGCAACGCTCATCGCGCATGCCTCGCTCGTCGTCGGCGTCGATACCGGGCTCACGCATTTGGGCGTGGCGCTCGGGCGGCGCACGGTCGGCATCTATCGCGCGACCGAACCGCGCCTCACTGGCCTTCATGGGGCCAATGGCACTTCGCTGGGGGGCCCCGGACGCGAGCCCACGGTGGCGGAAGTCGCAGCCGCCCTGGAGGCATCGTGATCCGCGCGCTGTACGCGCTCGCCTGGTGGCTGCTCATGCCGTTCGTGCTGGCGCGGCTCGCCTGGCGGGCCCGCCGCGATTCGGGATACCTTCATGCGATCGGCGAGCGTTTCGGTTTGAATTCCGGCGCCCTTCCCGCCCCGCGCATCTGGGTTCACGCCGTTTCCGTGGGTGAGACGCGCGCGGCGGCGCCCATCGTCGAAGCCCTCGAGCGTCGCTTTCCGGGGCACCGCATCCTGCTCACGCACATGACGCCCACCGGCCGCGCGGCCGGCATCGAGCTCTTCGGCGACCGGGTAGAGCGCGCCTGGTTGCCCTACGACCTGGGATTCGCCACGCGCCGCTTCATCGCAGCGTGGCGCCCGAGCTTCGGGCTGGTCCTTGAGACCGAAATCTGGCCCCGCCTGCTCGAGGAATGCTCGCGTTCAGGCATTCCGGTGGGCCTTGCGAACGCGCGGCTCTCGGAACGCTCGGCGCGACGTTACGCGCGCTGGCCCGGATTCACGCGTTGGGCGCTCCAGGGCCTGGCCGGAATCGCCGCCCAGGGCCAGGCCGATGCGGATCGCTTCCTCGGCCTCGGTGCGCGCGCGGTCCAGGTAACCGGCAACGTGAAATACGACGTGAGCGTCCCGGCGGCGATGCGCGAGCTCGGCGAGCGCTTCCGGGCGCGCTTCGGCGCGACGCGGGAAGTCTGGGTAGCGGGAAGCACGCGCGAAGGGGAGGAGGCCCTGCTGCTCGATGCCTTCGCACGGATGCCGCCCCGCGAAGCCGAGCTGCTCGTCCTGGTGCCACGCCATCCGCATCGCTTCGGCGAGGTTGCCGCGCTCGCCGGGGCGCGCGGCTTCGCGGTATCGCGCCGCAGTGACGACAACGCAGTGGACTGCGCCACCCGGGTGGTCGTCGGCGATTCCATGGGCGAGATGCTTGCCTACTATGCCGCCGCGGACGTGGTGCTCATGGGCGGAAGCCTGCTCGACTTCGGCAGCCAGAACCTGATCGAGCCCTGCGCGCTCGGCAAGCCGGTCGTGGTGGGACCGTCGACCTACAACTTCGAGGACGTGGCAAACGGCGCGATCCGCGCCGGGGCGGCCGTGCGCGTGACCGACGCCGCCACCGCCATCGACGTGGCGCGCGCAATCGGATCCGATGCCGCGCGTCGGTCGCAGATGGGCGAGAAGGCGCTCGCTTTCGTGGCCGCTCACGGCGGCGCCGTCGGACGCCTGATGGAATGGGTGGAGGCGGCCCTTGCGAGCAGCGCGCGCCTCAACGCCCGAGGGCGCGGTTGACGTCCTCGACGTCGGTGTCGGTGAGCTGCCCCGTGGCGGCTTTCAGCCGCAGCGTGTTGAGCAGGTAGTTGTAGCGCGCCTGCTGGAGGTCGCGGCGCGTCTGGAAGACCTGCTGCTGGGCATTGAGCACGTCGACGCTGGTGCGCACCCCCACGTCGCGCCCGAGCACCGTCGAATCGAGCTGGCTCTGCGTCGAGACGAGCGCCTGCTGCAGCGCGCGCACCTGCGCGATGCCGCTGGTCACGTTGAGGAAGCTCGAGCGCACCGATTGCGCCACGTTGCGCTGCGTGGTCTCGAAGTCCTGCTGCGAGCGCTCGCGCAGGGCGAGCGCCTCGCGCACGCGCGACTGCACCAGCCCCCCCGTGAAGATCGGCACCGAAAGCGTGAGCCCGATGCTCGCATCGCGCCCGACGGGCGAGATCCCGGCCGCTCCCGTGAGGGGATTGTCGCTGCGCGCGATGCTGCCCGAAAGGTCCACGGTAGGCAGCCCACCGGCGCGCTGGCGCGCCACTTCCTGTTCGGCGATGTCGAGGTTGGCGCGCGCGATCGCCACCTGGTAGCTCGAATCCACCGCGGTCTTGACCCATTCCTCGATGTTGCCCGGCTTGGGCTCGGCCAGCGGCAACGGCTCGCGCAGCGGCGTGAGCCCTCCATCGGGCACCTTCCCCAGCAACAGCGTGAGCGCGCGGCGCTTCACCTCGAGATCGTTGCGGTCGAAGATCTCTTTGGCCACCGCCTGGTCGTAGCGCGCCTGGGCTTCCAGCGTGTCCACGATGGTCGCGGTGCCCACCTCGAAATTGCGCTTGGCCTGGGCGAGCTGCTGGTCGATGGCGGTCTTCTGCGTTTCCGAGAGCGCCACGTTGTCCTGCGCGAGCAGCACGTCGAAATAGGCCTGGGCCACGCGCAGCGCCAGATCCTGCCGCGCGTTGCCGAGCACCGCCTCGGCCTGGATCACCACCTTGCGTGCCTGGTCGATGGCGATCCAGTTCTGCAGGCGCAAGACCGGTTGGGCGAGGGTGACCGCAAGGGTGTTGGTGGTGTAGTCGCGATCCGGAGCCCCGCTGCGCTCGGAATAGTTGTGGAAGACCGATGCGCTACCCGTGACCTGCGGCAGGTAACCCGCGCGCGCCTGCGGCAGGCGCTCGGTGGTGGCCTGGTATTGCGCGCGCGCGGCCTGGAACACCGGGTCACTCACCTGCGCGTCGCGGTAGAGCGTCACGAGGTCCGCGGCGCCGGCGGGAAGGGCGAGCGCGAGGGCGATCGCGAGGACGAGGCGGGTAGCTGTCATTTTCGGGGCTATCGGGGAGGTCCGGGACGGTGGCGGTCGGGAAGATAGGACGCCCCGAACCGGCGGCGCGGATTCGCCTAGAAGCGGAAACGCGGCGGCTGGGCGGCGTTGACGAGCGGCTTGAGCATCGTCTCGAAGATCTCCACGTGCTGGAAGGAGCCCGGCATCGGTTGGCGAACCACGACAGCCTTCATCACCGGCGCATCGCCCAGAACCGCGAAGAGCCGCCCGCCGGGGCGCAGCCGGTCAAGGAACGCCTGCGGCAACACCGGCGTCGAGCCGCCGAGGACGATCACGTCGTAGGCGCTGTCGCCCAGGGGGGCACGCGCGCCATCGCCTTCGAGGAGCGTCACGTTGGTCGCCCCTACCGAGCGCAGGTTCTGCTCGGCGCGTTCCTTCAAGTCTCGATGCAGCTCGACGCTCGTCACGTGGCGGGCCCTGCGCGCGAGGAGCGCCGTGAGATAACCCGTCCCGGTGCCCACTTCGTACGCCGCTTCGTGGGGCGCGATGGCCAGCTCCTGCAGGATCCTGGCCTCGACCTTCGGTTGCATCATGGATTCGCCATGGCCGATGGGGATCTCCAGGTCGGCGAAGGCAAGCGCACGGTGCTCCGGCGGCACGAAGTCCTCGCGCTTCACCGCGAAGAGCAGCTCCAGCACGTCGGGATCGAGCACCTCCCACGTGCGGATCTGCTGCTCGACCATGTTGAAGCGCGCTTGCTCGATGTTCATGGATGCCGGGACGAGGAACGGGGGCGTGTCGCTGCTATGGCAAACGGCGAATTGTATCAAAGGGATACCTGCGGCATACGTTACAACTCCTTCACGTTGCGCGTGATTTTCGCTTCCTGTCCGACCAAGTCCCGTCCCCATCCCCCGTCCCCCCATTGCCGATCAATCGAGCGTGCGCCGGTATCTCTTCAGCGCCACCGTCGAGACCACGACCAGGATCAGGGCGAGCGGCCAGACGTGCGGCAGGATGTCGGCCGCTCCACCCCCCTTCAGCAGGATCGAGCGCACCACGCGCAGGAAGTGCGTGAGGGGCAAGGCCTCGCCCAGCGCCTGCGCCCATCCGGGCATGCCGCGAAACGGGAACATGAACCCCGAAAGCAGCATCGAGGGCAGGAAGAAGAACATGGTCATCTGCATCGCCTGCATCTGGCTCCTGGCGAGCGTCGAAAAGGTGAAGCCGATGGCGAGGCTCGCGGCGATGAAAAGCACCAGCACCGCCGAGAGCAGCGCGAGGCTGCCCACCATCGGCACCTCGAAGACGAACGCCGCGGCTGCGAGTATCACCAGCACCTGCACGTAGCCGATGGCGATGTAGGGAACGATCTTGCCGATCATCACCTCCAGCGGGCGCACCGGCGTCGCCAGCAGGTTTTCCATCGTGCCGCGCTCGCGCTCGCGCGTCATCGCGAGCGAGGTCATCATGACCATGGTCATGGTCAAGACCACGCCCATGAGGCCGGGGACGATGTTGTACTGGGTGATTCCTTCGGGGTTGTAGCGGCGATGCACGCGCAGCTCGATGGCGGGAGATGCCACGCGCTCCCGCGAAAGCGGTCCCACGAGGTCGCGATCCAGCGCCGTGAGGCTCACCTGCTGCAGGGCGGCGAGAGCATTGCTGGTGGCGGCGGGGTCGGTGGCATCGGCCTCCATCAGCACCGGGGCCGACTCGCCCCTTTGCAGGCGGCGGGAGAAGTCGGCGGGAACGTGGAGCACGAACTGGACCTCTCCCCGCGCGAGCAGGCGGTCGGCCTCGGCGAGGCTCGCGGGAAGCGCGTGAACGCGGAAATAGCCGGTATTTTCCAGCGCGCGCACGAGCGTGCGCGAGAACACGCTCGACTCCGCGCTCACCACCGCGGCGGGCAGGCCCTTCGGGTCCATGTTGATGGCGAAGCCGAAGAGCACGAGCTGCATCACCGGGACGCCGATCATCATGGCGAAGGTGAGCCGGTCGCGGCGCATCTGCACGAACTCCTTGGTCATGATCGCGAGGAACCGGTGCCATGCAAACATCGACGTGTCGTCCTTCATCGCGAGGGCCTGTCCAAAGCTCCCGCGCCTGCGCCGGGCGCAGGCCTGGCCGACTCGGCCACGCCTCGCATCAGGTGGATGAACACATCCTCCAGCCCCGGCGCGACCTCGCGAGCCGCGATGTCAGGCCGCGATGCGATCGCCGCTACCGCCGCGCGGAGCTGTCCGGCGTGGGTGCCACTCACGTGCAGGGCATTGCCGAAGGGCACCACCATGTCGACGCCGCGTGCCGCGCGCAGGCCGCGCGCGAGGTCCATGAGGTCATCGCCCTCGATCTCCCAAGTGGAGATGCCTGCGCCCTCGACCACCTCGCGAGTGCTGCCGTGGGCGAGCAGCTTGCCGTAGGCGATGTAGGCGAGGGCATGGCAACGCTCCGCCTCGTCCATGTAATGGGTGCTCACCAGCACCGTGATGCCGTCGTGCGCAAGATCGTGGATGTGGTCCCAGAAATCGCGCCGCGCGCCCGGGTCCACGCCGGCGGTGGGCTCGTCGAGCAGCAGCAGCCGGGGGTCGTGCAGCAGGCAGGCCGCGAGAGCGAGCCGCTGCTTCCAGCCGCCGGAGAGCGTGCCCGCGAGCTGGGACTGGCGCGAGGCGAGCCCCAGCCGCTCGAGCGCCCCCGCCACGCGTCTGCTGCGGTCGGGCACGCGATACATGCGCGCGACGAACTCGAGGTTCTCGGCGATGGTGAGGTCCTCGTAGAGGCCGAACTTCTGCGTCATGTAGCCGACCTCCCGCTTGATGCGCTCGCTTTGCGTGAGGATGTCGAAGCCGAGGCAGGTCCCATGGCCGGCATCGGGGGTCAGCAGCCCGCAGAGCATGCGGATGGTCGTTGTCTTGCCGCTTCCGTTCGGGCCGAGGAAGCCGTAGATGCTGCCGCGCGGCACCTGCAGCGAGAAATCGTCCACTACGGTCTTCGTCCCGAAACGCTTCGTGAGGCCCGCGACGTCGATCACCAGGTCGGAGGGGCGCGACTGGAGCGTGCCGACGGTGGACGCGCTCACGGAAGGCGCACCTCGACCGGCTGCCCGGGATGCAGCTTGCCGGCATGCTCGGGCTTGGCCTCGACCATGAAGACCAGGCGCGTGCGGCTGTCGTTGCTGTAGATCACCGGCGGCGTGTACTCGGCATGGGGCGAGACGAATGCGATCGTCGCTGCCAGCCCGGCCGCGCATCCCGAGCAGGCGAGCGCCACCTTGCCGCCGACGCGAATTTCGCCCAGTCGCGCCTCGGGCACGAAAAAGCGGATCTTCACGTTCGCGGGCGGCAGGAGCGTGACCACGGGCGCGCCGGCCGGGACCCACTCGCCGCGGCTGAAGAGCGTATCGGTGACGATTCCCGGCACGATCGCGGTGACCGACCTCTGGCGCAGCCGCCAGTCGGCCTGGGCCAATGCCTGCTGCGCCGCCCGCGCTTCGGCCTCGGCGGCGCGGATCTCGTCGGGCCGCGATCCCGAGCGCGCGGTGGCAAGCAGCGCGCGAAGCTCCGCCACCCTGTTGCGGTCGCGATCGAGCGCGGCGCGCGCCTCGTCGGCGCGCTGTTGGCTCACGAACCCCCGCGCCACGAGGTCGACCTGGCGCTGGTGCTCCTTGGCCGACAGGCCGGCTGCCACTTCGGCCTGAGCGAGCTGGGCACGCACGGCGTCGAGCTCGCTTGCGCGCAGCCCGCGCCGCAGGTCGTCGGCAAGCGCCTGCGCGCGCTTCATGCGCTCCTCGGCTTCGCGGCGCGCGGCCATCTCGCTTTCGGCTTCCAGCGAGAAGAGCGGCGCGTCGGCCGCGACGTCGCCGCCTCGTTGCACATCCAGGCGCACCAGCGTGCCGGCAAAGGGGGCCGCGACGCGCACGAATTCACCCTCCACGTATCCCTGCAAGGCCGGCGGCGCCTTTTCGGCGCAGGCGGCAACCAGCAGCCCGGCCAGCAGCAGCAGGCCCGATTTCATTTGCGTTTCCTCCGGGGTTTGCGCGGAGTTGGCGCCGCTCGAAGCGGCGCAAGCGCGGCCAGGGCGAGCTCGATGCGCTCGTCGATGGCGGCGTCGGACAACAACGCGCTCTCGAGCGCCTTGCCCATGGCCTTCGGCATCGAGCCCTGTTCCGCCGCCGCCCCGCCGAAGAGGATCGGCATTGCAAGGCTGCCCGCGCAAAACCCAACCGCCTGCTGCGGCGCAACCGCGCGCAGCTCGCCTGCCACCTGCGCATCCCTGACGAGCGCCTGCATCACGCCCAGGTGCCGCGGCGCATTGGCCACGAGGAACTCGCGCGCGATCGCGTCGCCGCAGAGGGCGTCGGCCAGGACTCGCGCGAGAACGGGCCGGTTGGCCCGGACGAAGCGGCCCATGAAGCGCAGCGCAGCGCGCAGGTTCTCGAGGGCGCTCCATTCGGGCCGGCCCTGGAAGGACAGCTGCGAGAACATATCCTCGTAGAGGCCTTGCAGCAGCGCGCGCATGAACGCCTCGCGCGACTTGAAGTGGTAGTGGAACATGCCGAGGTTCACACCCGCCGCCTCGGCCACCTCGCGCACGGACAGGCCGGCGCATCCGCGCGAGGGAAAAAGCGCGAGGCCCGCGGCGATGAGGGCGCGATCGAGGTTTCGCGAGGGACGGGGAGGCGGCATGGGCGAAACTATACGCATGTCCAGTAATGGCGTCAAGCCTGTAGAATTCGCGCATGTCCGCAGCACCCCCCGCCGGCGGCGACCTCGAGGAGGCGTTTCGCCGCGCCTGCCTCCTGGAAGCCGATGGCAAGCTCGAGGAAGCGCTCGAAGCCTATTTCGCCTTGCGCGCCCGCCTCGGCGCTCCCAATGCCGCCCTGGAGATGCAGATCGCCTCTGCCTGCAGCCGGCGGGGCGATGCGCAATCGGCGCTGGAGGCACTGCGGCGGGCCATCGCGGCGCGCCCCGACCAGGCCGCCGCGCGCATCAACCTCGCCGTCCTGCTGATGCGGCTGGGCCGCGCCGGCGAGGCGAGGGAGTCGCTTCGCCAGGCGACCGCCGCGTTGCCTCTCGAGGCGCCGTTGTGGACGCGGCTGGCCTCCCTGGAAGCCGATGCCGGCAACGCGGGGCAGGCGCTCGAATGCCTCGCCAAGGCGGCGGCCACGATTCCCGCCCAGGCAAATGCCTGGCGCGAGATCGCGCAGGGCTACCTGGAGCTCTTCCAATACCCCGAAGCCGACCGCGCGCTCACCGTAGCGGCCGCCCTCGACCCGGGCGCGCCGGAGATCGAATCCCTGGCCGTCTTCGTCAAGCAGGAGCTGGGCGACGCCCAGGGCGCTCGGCAAGCGCTGGAGCGGGCAACGCGCCGCGCGCCGCACGACCTGAGGATCGTGCTGAAGGCCAAGTTGTTGTTGCCGCAGGTCTACGAGGACCAGGCCGATCTCGATCGCTGGCGTGCACGCTACGTCGCCGGACTGGCCGACGTGCTGCGCGAACGCGACCGGCTTGCCCCGGGTGGCGACGAGATCTTCGAGGCCAACCACCACAACTTCCTGCTGGCCTACCAGGGCGAGGACGACCGGCAGCTGCAGCGTGATTACTCCACGTTCATCGGCGAGGCGGTGCAACGCGCGCGGCCGGGGCTGCGCGAGCCGCGGCCGATCCGCTTCGATGGCTCGCGCCGGTTGCGCGTGGGCTTCCTCGGCACGATCTTTCGCGATTGTACGCCGGGCAGGTACTTCGAGCGCTGGATCACGGGACTGGACCCGGAGCGCTTCGAGCGCTTCGTCTACCAGACGGGCGCGGCCGCCGACGAGGTCACGCGGCGCATCGCCGCCGGCAGCGAGCATTTCACGGCGCTGCGCCTGGACCCGCGCGAAGTGGCCGAGCGCGTCCTCGCCGACGAGCTCGACGTGCTCGTGCATCCTGAAGTAGGCATGGCCGCGGTGTCCTATCTTTATGCCGCCATGCGCCTCGCGCCGGTCCAGGCGGCGGGGTGGGGACACCCGGTCACCACGGGAAGCGACACGATGGATTACTACTTCACCTGCGATGCCATGGAGCCTGCGGACGCGCAGGACCAGTACACCGAGCGCCTCGTGCGACTGCCCGGGATCGGCGTGGATTATTCATTGCCCTCCCCACCGCCCCCGGGCACACGCGAGCAGCTGGGATTGCCCACCGACCGCCGCATCTATCTCTGCGCGCAGTCCCTCTTCAAGGTCCATCCCGAGATGGACGAGATGCTCGCGGCCATCGCCGAGGCCGACGCCCAGGCGGTCCTGCTTTTCTTCCAAGGCTCGTCGCCCTTTGTCACGCAGGCGCTCGCGCAACGCCTGCAGCGCGCCCTCGCCCGACGCGGCATCGCCCCGCGATCGCAGGTGAGGTTCCTGCCGCGGATGGAGAGCAGCCATTTCCGGCGCGTGCTGGCGCTGGCCGACGTGGTGCTGGATACGCCGAGATGGTCGGGAGGCAACACCAGCATCGACGCGTTCGCCGCGGGCGTGCCGGTCGTGACGCTGCCGGGGCGGTTCATGCGCGGCCGGCAGACCGCGGGGATGCTGCAGCTCATGGACATGCCCGAGCTCGTAGCGAGCGATGGTGATGCATACGCGCGCCTCGCAGTCGCCGTGGCGCGCGATCGCGAGCGCAACCAGGCGTTGCGCCGCAAGATCGCCGAGCGGCGCGCGGTGCTATTCGACCGTGGCGAGCCGGTGGCCGAGCTCGCGCGAACGCTGCTGCGAATGGGCGCGGGAGAGGCTATATACTGAGGTTTCAACGCAGGGGTCCGGGGAATCGCTTCCCGGTGAGAGAAACCCTTCGAACCTGATCCGGGTCATGCCGGCGTAGGGAGCGTGCAAGCCCATTCCCGCTCCTTCGCGCCCCAGGCCCGGCGCCTCCAAGGAGCCGCATGAACGCCAACCCGAAATTCCTCGCCGCCTCGGCCCACGTCGACGAAGCCGCGGTGCAGCCGCTGCCGCGCTCGCGCAAGGTGTACGTGCCGGGCTCACGCCCCGATATCCGCGTGCCCATGCGCGAAATCTCGCAGTCGGATACCCCCGCTGCCTTTGGCGCCGAGCCCAATCCGGCTGTCTACGTCTACGACACGAGCGGTCCTTATACCGATCCGGAGGCGAGGATCGACATCCGCTCGGGGCTCCCTGCTGTGCGCGACGCATGGATCGCGGAAAGGGGCGATACCGAAAGGCTTGCCGGCCCCAGCTCGGGCTATGGGCGCGAACGGCTCGCCGATCCCAAGCTGGCGGAGCTTCGCTTCGACCTGAAGCGCCTTCCGCGCCGTGCCAGGCCGGGAAAGTGCGTGACGCAGATGCATTACGCGCGGCGCGGAATGGTCACGCCCGAGATGGAGTTCATCGCAATACGCGAGAACCTGCGGCGCCGCGAGTACCTGGAGGAGCTGCGCTCCTCCGGCCCCATGGGCGTGAAGATGGCGGCGCTCCTCGGCCGCCAGCACCCGGGCCAGTCCTTCGGCGCCTCGATTCCGGCCGAGGTCACGCCGGAATTCGTCCGTTCCGAGGTCGCGCGCGGCCGCGCCATCATCCCGGCCAACGTGAACCATCCCGAGAGCGAGCCGATGGTGATCGGCCGCAACTTTCTGGTGAAGGTCAACGCCAACATCGGCAACTCGGCGCTGACCTCGTCGATCGCCGAGGAAGTCGACAAGATGACGTGGGCGATCCGCTGGGGCGGCGACACGGTCATGGACCTTTCCACGGGCAAGCACATCCACGAGACGCGCGAGTGGATCATCCGCAACTCCCCGGTGCCCATCGGCACGGTGCCGATCTACCAGGCGCTGGAGAAGGTCGACGGGCGCGCCGAGGAGCTCACCTGGGAGATCTATCGCGACACCCTGATCGAGCAGGCCGAGCAGGGCGTCGACTACTTCACCATCCATGCCGGCGTGCGCCTGCCGTTCATCCCCATGACCGCCAACCGCATGACCGGCATCGTCTCGCGTGGCGGATCGATCATGGCCAAGTGGTGCCTCGCGCACCACAAGGAGAGCTTCCTCTACGAGAGGTTCGGGGAGATCTGCGAGATCATGGCGGCGTACGACGTGTCGTTCTCGCTCGGCGACGGCTTGCGCCCCGGCTCGATCTACGACGCCAACGACGAGGCGCAGCTCGCGGAGCTGAGGACCCTGGGCGAGCTCACGACGCTCGCCTGGCGGCACGACGTGCAGGTGATGATCGAGGGTCCTGGCCACGTGCCGATGCAACTCATCAAGGAAAACATGGACCTCGAGCTCGAGCACTGCCACGAGGCGCCCTTCTATACGCTCGGTCCGCTCACCACCGATATCGCGCCGGGCTACGACCACATCACGAGCGGCATCGGCGCCGCGCAGATCGGCTGGTATGGCACGGCGATGCTCTGCTACGTGACCCCGAAGGAGCACCTGGGGCTGCCCGACAAGGACGACGTGAAGGACGGCATCGTCACGTACAAGATCGCGGCGCACGCGGCCGACCTTGCCAAGGGGCACCCGGGGGCCCAGATCCGCGACAACGCGCTCTCGAAGGCGCGTTTCGAATTCCGCTGGGAGGACCAGTTCAACCTGGGTCTCGATCCCGACAAGGCGAAGCAGTTCCACGACGAGACGTTGCCCCAGGAGGGCGCCAAGCTCGCGCATTTCTGCTCGATGTGCGGGCCGCATTTCTGCTCGATGAAGATCACGCAGGACGTGCGCGAGTTCGCCGCGAAGCACGGCCTGTCCGAGCAGGATGCCCTGGCCAGGGGCATGGAAGTGAAGGCGGTCGAATTCGTGCGCCAGGGCGGCGAGATCTACAGCAAGCAATGAGGAGGCATTCCCGCATGCGAAGGCTGATTGCGATCGCTGCGCTGCTCGCCGTGGCTGGCACGCTTCCGGCAGCGGCGCAGTCGAAGGTGAAGGAAAACCCGAAGTGCACGCCCAATCCGGTATTCGAGAAATTCCCGAACTCGGTGTACCACTCCTGCGAGCGCTCGCGCTTCTCGAAGCTCAAGCTCTACCAGGCCAAGGACCCGGCGAAGATCGGCGGTCCCTACGACGAGTTCGAGAAGGAAGGCGAGTACTGGTACTACTTCGACTACGTGGCTCCCGATGCGAACGGGACGGTGCCCAGCCGCCTGGAGCTCTTCCGCAACTACGAGAACGCGCTCAAGGCGGCCGGCGGCACGATGCTCTACGCCGACGGGGACCGCTCCTTCACGTACACGCTCAAGCGCCCATCGGGGGAGTACTGGGGCCTCGTCGGCTGCGGCGCGGGCACGCCGGCCAAGTGCGACCGCATCCAGCACAAGATCATCCGCGTGGCTGCGATGGAGCAGTCGGTCGTGGTGAGCGCCGACCAGATCCGCAAGTCCATCGCGGAGTCGGGCAAGGTGGTCTTCTACGGCATCTACTTCGACACCGACAAGGCGGTGGTGAAGCCGGAGTCCAAGCCCACGCTCGAGGAGATGGCCAAGTTCCTCAAGGCGAACGCCGGCACCAGGGTCTTCGTCGTCGGGCATACCGACGGCCAGGGCGCACTCGATCGCAACCAGAAGCTTTCGCGGGAACGTGCCGCAGCCGTCGTGGCAGCGCTCGCGGCGGACCACGGCATCCCCCGTGAACGCATGACCGCGGAAGGCGTAGGGCCGCTCGCCCCCGTCGCGGCCAACGACGCCGAGGCCGGACGCGCGAAGAACCGGCGCGTGGAGATGGTCCTGCGCTAGGCGGCGGGGCCTCGCGGGCGATGGAGCTCTACGCCTCCGACGCCACGATCGGCGCCCTGGAGCAGGCGCTCGAGCGGCAATCGGGGCAAGCCGCGCTCGAAACGCGCGTGGCACTCGCCTGGCACCTGCGCCAGCGCGATGCGAACCGCGCGCTCTGCCTCGCCGACGCCGTCGAGGAACTGCTCGCCGGTCGCGAAAACGCGCTGATGCGCGCGCGCATCGCCCTCGTCCGCGCCGAATGCTCGTTGCTGCTCGCGCGCATGGACGAGGCGCGTTCGTCGGTGTCGCGCGCGAGCGAAGGCTTCCAGGCTGCGCAGGACGCGATCGGCAGAGGCGATGCCGCCTTGCTGCGGGCCCGCATCGCGGAAGTAGGCGGCGAGCGAGTCGAGGAGCAGGCAGCCTATGGCGAAGCGCTGCGCGCCTACCGCGTTCCGCCCGGCGATGCCGAGCGCCTCGTCCATGCGCGCTGCGCCGCGCTGCTGTCTCGAGGATTTGCCGATCCGGAATCGACCGAGCGCGAATTGCGCGAGATTCGCGCGCAGGCGGCTGCGCTCCCGGAGGCGGCGCGCCTGCACCTGCGCTTCGTGGAGGGCGTGGCTGCCTTCCAGCGCGGCGACCTGATGGAAGCCGTCGCGGCCCTCACCGCGGTGGCCGCGCGCGCCTACGCCCTTGGCATGTGCGACCAGGGATTCCGTGCCGAATCCGGGCTGGTCTCGTCTCAATCGAACCTCGGCGACCGCGAGGCCAGCTGCACGCTGGCCGAGGCCGCCCTGGCCCGGGCGCGCCAGCTCGGCTGGCCACGCGCCATCGGCCATGCGCTCGCGAATTTCGGCCGGCAGCTCGCCGACAGCGGGCAGCTCGAGCGCGCCCTGGAATCGCTCTCGCAGGCGCACGCCGCGCAATCGGCGCAGCCACGCTCACGCGGCTTCGCCATCGCGAGCTATTACCTGGGCGATGCCTACCTCGGGCTGGGCAGGCATGGCGAGGCGCTCCAGCACCTCGAGATCGCCGAGCGCCTCATGCGGGACCTGGGCTCGATGCCCGAGGTGGCGTGCCTGCTCGCCATCCAGGCGCAGGCCCTGTCGCGGCTCGCACGGGCGCCGCAGGCCTTGGAGCGCGCACAGGCGGCCTTGGCGCTGGCCCGCAGCACCGGCTCGCGCCTCTGGGAGGCCGAGGCGCTGCGCTCGCTCGCCGAAATTCATTCGGTGCACCGCGTGGCAGGCGATTCCAGCGGCCGCATCGCGCTCGATCACCTGCGCGAGGCCCTGCACGTAGTCGAGGAAGTCGGCGGGCACCACGAAAGGAGCCAGCTCTACACCGAGATCGCGCGCGCCCATGAGGCCGCAGGCGACCTGGCGGCCGCGCTGCAGGCCGAACGCGCAGCGCGCACCGAGGAAGTGAGCGAAAGCAATCGCCGCGCGGCCAACCGCCTGCTGCTCGCACGCGAGCGACACGAGGCCGAGCGCCAATCGGAACGCGCCCGCGAGCTCGAGGCGGCGCTCGGCACCCTCGAGCAGTTGCGCCTCGTGGGGCAGGACGTCACTTCCCACCTCGATCCGGCATCGATGCTGCAGGCGCTGCATGGCCACCTGGTGCGGCTGGCCGACGTCACCCTGATCGCGGTTTTCGTCTTCGATGCCCAGGGCGCGAGGCTCACGCGCCATTGCATCGAGAACGGGCGGGTGCTCCCGGTGCGCGACGTCTCGCTGGCCGACTTCGAGTCCTACGCCGCGCGCGCCGCGCGGGAGCGGCGCGAGATCCATGTCGACGCGGAGGAAGGCGGGCGAGCGGCCACACGCATTCCCGGGACCGAGGTCACGCGCAGCCTCTGGTTCGCACCGCTGCTGCGTGGCGAGGAGCTGCTGGGGGTGCTCACGGTGCAGTCGGCACGCGTGCGGGCGTATGGCGAGCGCGAGAAGCTCATCCTGCGTACCGTAGCCGGATACGCGGCGGTTGCGTTCGCCAACGCCCGCACCCATGGCGAGCTGGAAGCCAAGCACCGGCGCCTCATCGAGACCGAGGCCGAGATGCGCCTGCTCGCGACGACCGACCCCCTGACCGGGCTCGACAACCGGCGGCGCTTCTTCGCCGCCGCACAGAGCGAGCTCGCCCGCGCGATGCGCTACGGTGGCGCGGTCGGGCTGGTGATGGCCGACCTCGACCGGTTCAAGGCGCTCAACGACGAGGGGGGCCATGCCGCTGGCGATCGCGTCATGGAGGCGGTGGCCGGCGTCCTGCGCGAGCAGCAGCGGCCGCACGATGTCGTGGGGCGCGTCGGTGGCGAGGAGTTCGCCTTCGTGCTCCCGGGGGCCGACGCGGAGGCGACGCTGAGAGCCGCCGAGCGCATCCGCAAGGCGGTGGAGGCGCTCGAAATCCAGCATCGCGATCGGCGGTATCGAGTCACCATCAGCATGGGTTGCGCGGCGGTCGCCGAGGCGCCCCGGCTCTCGGGCACGCCGGCGGCCGAGCTCGAATCCCTGCTGCGCGAGGCCGATGCCGCGCTCTACGAAGCGAAGCGAATGGGCCGCAACCGGACCGTCTGCGCACCTGCCCGGGCAGCGCAGGAGCCCACGAGCTGAGACCGGCGTGCAATGCGGGTGGAACGAAAACGACCCATCCCGTGTTCACTTACGTGCCCAAGTTACCGGGCGGCCATCACCCCAAGGGAGAACAACCATGCACGCCCGCGACTACATCTGCGGGTTGCACCCCAACATGAAAGGGAAGGTGGAGGTGCGCCAGGACTAGGCGCGCTCGTAATCGGCGAGCATCCGCCTGCGCAAAGCCGCGTCGGGAAGCGGCCCCTGCAATGCCGCCACGTTCTCGCGCAAGTGGGCAAGCTGCGAGGTCGCGGGGATCGCGCATGTCACCGCCGCATGCGAGGCGATCCATTTGAGCAAGGCCGCCGCCCAGGTGGCGCACCCGATCTCCTTCGCCCAGCCGGGCAGCGGCTTGCCGTGGAGCTTGCCGAAAAGCGCTCCTCCGTCGAACGGCCGGTTCACGATCACAGCGGCGCCGCGCTCCGCCGCCGCCGGAAGCAGGCGATCCTCGACCTCGCGATCGACCATGTTGTAGGTGAGCTGCACGAAGTCGAGCCGCTCCCGCCTGATGATCTTCTCCAGGTCGTCGTGGCGCCGGCCGTGCGAGGTCGTCATGCCGATATAGCGGAAGCGGCCCTCGGCCTTCCAGGCCTTCAGCGTTGGCCAGTGACTCTCCCAATCGAGCAGGTTGTGCACCTGCATGAGGTCGAGCCGGTTGCGCCGCCACAGGCCGCGCGAGTGCTCCATCTGCCGCCGGCCGGCCAGGCCGCCGACGGTCCACACCTTCGTCGCCGAGAAGAGCGGCGCATTCGCGAGCCTCGCCAGCTCCGCGCCGATCACCTCCTCGGCGCTGCCGTACATCGGCGAGGAATCGACGAGGCGCCCACCGGCTTCGAAGAACGCTGCAAGGATATCGCCGCGAGCCCGTCGCGCGGGTGATTCGGCTCCGCCCACGTCGAACGTGATCCAGGTGCCCAAGCCCACGACGGGAATGCGCTCGCCGCTAGAAGGAATGGCGCGAGTGATGAGCGCGGGCGAGCCCTGCACGCGCCCCGGCAATGCGGCAGCGAGCGCCGCCGTCCCAAGGAACCCCAATGCTTCACGCCGGTCCATGAAACCTCCGCCGATCGATCCCGCTAGACTACCCCGCGATGGATGCCCAATCGCTCCTCGCCGCGCTCCTGCTTGGAGCGGTCGAGGGCCTCACCGAGTTCCTTCCCGTTTCCTCGACCGGACACCTGATCATCCTGTCGAGCGTGCTCGGCCTCACGGAGGAGAAGGACAAGGCCTTCAGCATCGTGATCCAGCTGGGCGCGATCCTGGCCGTGGTCTGGGAATATCGCGAACGCTTCGCGCGCGTGGCGCTGGGCCTTCGCACCGACCCGGTGCAGCAGCGCTTCGTGGCCAACCTCGCGGTGGCTTTCGTGCCGGCCGCGGTCCTGGGGCTCGCCTTCCATGCGCGCATCAAGGCCCTTCTCTTCAATCCGGTGAGCGTTGCGGCGGCGCTCATCGTGGGCGCGATCCTGATCCTCGCGGTCGAGCGCTGGTATCGCGCACGGGGCGCGCCTCGCATCGCGACCGTGGACGACATGACCTGGAAGGACGCGCTCAAGGTGGGCCTCGCGCAATGCTTCTCGCTCATCCCCGGGACCTCGCGTTCGGCGGCCACCATCATGGGCGGCATGGTCTTCGGGCTCTCGCGCGAGGCCGCGACGCAGTTCTCGTTCTTCCTCGCGGTGCCGATCATGGTGGCGGCCACCGGCCACCAGGTCGTGAAATACCGCGACCTCTTCACGCCTTCGGACTGGGCCGCGCTCGCCGCGGGCTTCGTCGCCGCCTTCCTCGCGGCGCTGCTCGCGGTGAGGACGGTGATCCGCTACGTCGCGCGCCACGACTACCGGCCCTTCGCGTGGTACCGGATCGGGCTGGGGCTGGTGGTGCTCGCCTACTTTTCCTGATCTCCGCCCGGCACGACGATCGGCGAGCGCAGGCCCACGCACTTCATGAGGATGTCCATCTCCTCGTCGGTATGCGTCTCGAACGGCGCCGGCAGGAAGCGCGAGCCGTCGCGGGGCTGCAGCGACACCAGCCGCGGAACGTGGCGCGTCGAGGTGATCACCTCGCGCTCGCGCGGGTCCTGCGCCGAGGCGAGCTCGACCACACCCCAACACGTGCAGAAATAGGTTCCGTCGCCGCGCGTCTCCAGGTACACGCCAGTGCCGCGGATGCCGGCGGTCACGTTGGCGGCGAGAATGCGCCGCGGTCGACCGCGGGCGAACACCGCGCCGATGGCGCCGGTCACCAGTCGCAGGAGTCCCTGCTCCTCGTAGCGCTCGATCACCAGCTCGCTGCGGCTCCTCACCATGACCGCGTCGGATTTCGCCATCACGAAGACGAAGTGTCCGTCGGATCCCGTGACGATGCGGTCGCCGGGCCGGACGGCCGACTTCGTGGTGGCGGGCACGCCGTTGATGCTCACGCGTCCTCGCAGGTCATGCACCTGGTCGTCGCCAAAGGCCTCCAGCGGAAGCAGCAGCCCGCTCGCACCCGCGGCTGCCACGCGCAGGAAGCGCCGCCGCGACAGCCGCTCGCCCAGGTAGGGCCCGCTCACGCCTTCCTTTGCCATGCTTGCCTCCCTCACGACCCCATGGGTCCGCCTGGAGGCGGCAACCTTACGCCGTCGCGGCGACGCGCGTGTAGCGCCGGACGAGCTCCAGGAGTTGTTCCTCCTGGTAAGGCTTGCCCATGTACTCGTTCACGCCCAGCTCGAGCGCGTGGTTGCGGTGCTTGTCCGCGGTGCGCGAAGTGATCATCACGATGGGAATCGCGCGCGTGGCCGCGTCTGCGCGCACGTGGCGCGCGAACTCGAAGCCGTCCATGCGAGGCATCTCCACGTCGAGGAGGATGCAGTCGGGGCGCAGGTCCTGCAGCTGCTGCAGGGCGTCGACGCCGTCCTTGGCAGTGGCGACCTCGAAGCCTTCGCGGGAAAGCATGCGGCTCGTGATCTTGCGCACCGTGAGCGAATCGTCCACCACCATGACGAGCGCCGACGCGGAGCGCGCCTGCGCCGGGGCCTCTCGCGCGGGCTCGGCGCGCTTCACCTCGACAGCGGGCTGCTCGCGATGCACCAGCTGCACCGGGTTCAGGATCAGCACCACCTGCCCGTTGCCCAGCACGGTGGCCCCTGCGATCCCCGCAAGCCGCGACAGCTGCGGACCGATGGTTTTCACCACGACCTCCCGGTTGCCGAGGATCTCGTCCACGCGGATGGCCGCTCGCAGCAGGCCGCTTTTCAGCAGCAGCACCGGGATCTGCCGCGCCGGAACGGGCGTGTCCACCTCGCCCAGCATCGGCAGCAGCGAGCGCAACGGATACCGGTTGCCCTTCCATTCGATCTCGCCGCGGCCCCCAAGCTCGGCGAACGCCTGCGCCTTGTATTCCTGCACCTGCTCGATCATCACCGAAGGCACGGCATAGACTGTCGACCCGGCGCGCATCAGCACCGCCTGCGTGACCGCCAGCGTAAGCGGCAGCGTCACCGTGAAGGTCGTGCCGCGTCCCGGCGCCGAGGAGATCTCGACGCGCCCCCCGAGCGAGGTGATCTCGTTCCTCACCACGTCCAGCCCGACGCCGCGGCCCGACACCTGGCTCACCTTCTCGGCGGTGGAAAACCCCGCCATGAAGATGAATTGCGCGAGCTGCGCCTCGGGCAGCTCGATGTCCGCGGCAAGCAGGCCCGATTCGACCGCGCGGGCGCGGATGCGCGCGAAGTCAAGGCCGGCACCGTCGTCGGCAATGGTGAGGACGACCTCGTTGCCGCGTTGTGCCGCCTCGATCGAGACCTCGCCGATCTCCGGCTTGCCCGCGCGCGCGCGCGCATCGGGCGATTCCAGGCCATGCGCTACCGCGTTGCGCAGGAGGTGCTCGAGCGGAGCGGTGATCTTCTCCAGGACGGAGCGATCGAGCTCGGTGCGCGTGCCCTTCAGCTCCAGGTTCGCCTTCTTGTCGAGGTCCTTCGCCGTCTGCCGCACGATGCGGTAGAAGCGGTCGGCGAGGTTGCCCAGGGGGACGAGCCGCACGCCCATGAGCCCCTGCTGCAGCTCGCGATTGAGCCGGGCCTGCGCGTGGATCGCGAGCTCGGTCTCGTCGAGGTTCTTCTGCAGCCCCTGGTGCAGGGTGATCACGTCGCCAAGGCTCTCGGCTAGGAAGCGCGTGAGCTCCTGCATCCGGGAGAAGCGGTCGAACTCGAGCGGGTCGAAGGTCTCGCCGATCTCTTCCCGGGCCTTGATCGTGCTCTGCATCTGGCCCTCGGCCGCGATCTCGACCTCGCGCAGCTGCGCGCGCATGCGCCCGATGTTCTCGGTGAGGTCCTGCAGGGCGCGGCGAAACGCGGACATCTCCAGCTCGATGCGCGATCGCGCGATCGAGAGCTCGCCCGCGTCGTTCACGAAGCGATCGATGAGGTCGGCGTTCACGCGCAGCAGCGCCGAGCGGCTCTCGCGCAGCTCGGGCGGAAGCGCTTCGCGCTCGGTGCGCTCCTGCGCCGCCGCGGCGATGACCGCGAGGGTGGAGGGCTTGTCTTTCTGGTGCTCGAACACGGCGGCCACGGGGACTTCGATGGGCTCGGCATCGCGGATGTCCTCACCGCGGGCGAGGCGCTCGAGGTTCGCGGAGAATCGATCGACGCGTTCCTCGAGCTCCTCGAATAGGGCCGGCGCCGGGGATGGCGATTGCTCCAACCGGTTCACCCGTTCCTCGAGGATGTGCGCGAGCTCGCCCAGGCGCATGAGGCCGGTCATGCGCGCGCTTCCCTTCAGGGTGTGGAGCTGGCGCTGCAGCTCGCGGGCCGGTGAATGATCGGCGGGTGCGGCCTTCCAGCGGCGCACGCCCTCGCTCACAAGCGGGATGATTTCGCGCGCCTCGTCGAGGAATACGGGCAGCAGGTCGCGATCGACATCGTCGCTCATCCGCCGCTGGTCCTTGCCGGCCTCGAACGGCCTGGCCTCGGCGGCCGCTTCGACAATGCCTGCCGGCGTCGCGGGAGCCGGTTCGGCCCGGCCCGGCATGCGAATGTGGGTTCCTTCCCCCGTGCGACGCGACTCCCGCAGCCCGACACGCAACCGTTCCATCTCGGCGACGACGTCGTCGCGCGGATAGGGCATGGCATGACCGCGCACCGATTGCACCATCGCGACGAGCGCATCGACGGCTCGACGCGTGGCGGCCAGGCGTTCGCGATCGAACTCGGGCGGCAGCTCGATCGCCTCGGCGAGCCATTTCTCCAGCGCCGCGGCCGCGTCCGCAAGGGCTTCGAAACCGGTGGTCCTCGAGGTGCTCGCGAGCGTATGCGCGGCCCGCATGAAGGCTTCGCTCACCGGCGCCAGCGGATCGGATTCGATGCGCGAGAGCTCCCGCTCGAGGGTCGCGCAGTGCTCCTCGGCCTCGGCGACGTAAATGGCGAAGAAGGTCGTGGGAAGTACCACGCCACCCACGACAACCTCGCTGGGCTCGGGCAATGGCGTTGCCTGGGTCTCCTCGCGCTGCGACGGCGCTGGCGCGTCGCCTTGCGCCTCGGTTTCGAAGCCCGCGGCCTCCGTGCCCTCCTCCGGTGCGTCCGGCCCTGGCGCGGGGGCGGGCTCGTCCGCAGCCAAGGCGCCGAGGAAGGAGAACGGATCGGGGACAGGCGCCGAGGCTTCCAGCGCCTGCGACGGCTCTGCGGCCTCCATCGCAGCGGTGGCCTCCGCGGCTGTGGGGGGCGCGTCCGCAAGCGGGGTCGGCGGTTCGCTCTTCAGCCGCTCGGCCTGCTCCTGGATGAGGGCGCCATCAATACGCGCGCAGCCCGTCGCCTTCAACTCCCCGACCCAGGCCGTGAAGCGATCGCGGGCGTGCTCGATGAAGCCCAGCAGCTCCGCCGAGGCGGCATCGTCACCCTTCAGCCACTTGTTCAGCACCTGCTCGCACTGCCACGCCATCTCGCCGAGCTCGTTCAAGCCCACCATGCGACCGCTTCCCTTGAGCGTGTGGAAGCCGCGGCGGATGGTGGCGAGAGCCTCGCGATCGGAAGGAGCGGCCACGGCCGCCGCATGGCTGTCGCCGATGGCGGTCACGACCTCGGTGGCCTCCTCCAGGAAGATCTCGAGCAGCTCCCTGTCCACTTCGGCGCCCGGGGCATCGACCAGCTGCACCACCTGCGCGGCCGGGGCCTCGGGCGCCTTGTCCGGGACGATTTCCTGGATGGCGCGAAAGACGCCGGTCTCGTCGGGCGAAGCCGCTTGCTTGATGGCCTGCAGCGCAACCTCGCTCTGGCGCGCCACGTCGGCGTCGGCCACCACGGCGGCATCGCGTTGCAGCTCGTCCACGGCCCGCTCGAGGCGCACCCTGGTGTCCTCCGCGGGAGCTTCCTTCCAGTCCTCGTAGAGAGCGGCTACCTTCTGCTTGCCGACCTCCACGTCGATGGGCGCCACGGTGGCGGTCGTGGTCGCCGGCTTGTCGGCAATCGCAGCCGGCTGCGCGAGGCCGAAACGCAGCAGCGCCGGCGCGAGCGCATCGCGCGGCGCCGAGGAGCCTTGCTGCAGCGCGTTCATGTAAAGCCCCAACGCGGACAGGCCGTCGGCGACCATCTCCGCCGCCTCGCCTGCGCCGTCGAGGGAGCCTTCCGCGAACTGCTGCACGCGTGACATGACGGCCGCATTGAGCGCAGCCGCATCGGTGAGCTCCATGATCATGAGGGCGCCCTGGACCTGCGCGAATTGCGCTGCGAGGGGCGAGAGCTCGGGACGGCGCGCGGCATCGCGGAAGAAGCCGTCCAGCACCTGCTCGATGTTCTGCAGGTTGACGAGCACCTCCTGTCCGACTTGGAAAACCAGCAGCCTTTCCTGGGCGCGCCGCGTCATCTCGTCGAGCAGCCCGCCTTCGATCGCGTCCATCGGCGGCAACGGCTCGCCTGCCATGGCGCTGCCCAGGCGTTCGGCGACGGTCGCCGCCTGCCGGGGAAAATCGGGCCCGAGCCGCAGGTAATTTTCCAGCGCCGACTCCAGGAAAAGCAGCGCCGTGGCGACCTCCAGGGCCAGCGCCTCGGACGGCGGTATCGCCCGCGCCTTCAGCTGGGGCGCCACTTCGGCGAGGCGCGCGAGTACGGCATGGACATCCCTGCCCTGCAAGCGCGTTGAACGCTCGGCGAGCACGATCGCCTGCTTGCCGAAGGGCTCCAGGGCCGCGCGGTTGCCCGAGGTGTATTTGAGCCAGGTGTCCTTCTGCTGGGCGGTGAGCTCGCGCAGCTCGCGCAGCATCGCCACCAGGACCTCGTCGTCGGCGCCACGGGCGGCCTCCGGGACCGCGACCAGGCGCTCGAGGCCGTAGGCGGCCTTGAGCGTTGCGATCCGGTCGGAAACGTTGCGGGAGCGCGCGACCGCCAGCAGCAGGTCACGGAAGGTGCGCTCGGCCACCTTGTCGGAGCCTTCGATCAGCAGCTTGATCTGCTGGTCGAGCTTGGGAAACAGCGCGCGCGTTTGCGGCGACAGCTCCAGGCCGCCGAAGACCAGCGCGTCCAGGAAAGCGCCCGCCGCGGCCCAGAAGGGGCGATTGGCGGACGCCGCCTGCATCGACTCTATGGCGCCGACCGCCGCATGCATCTGCCGCAAGGCCTCGGCGGTATCGCCGCCCTTCAGGACCTTGAGGAGCGATTGCTGGTATTGCGCGCGTTGGTGCGCGAGCGCTTTCGAAAGTACCGCTTCGTCGAGCGGCGCCGGCGCGGAGGCCGGGGAAAGTGGCGTCGCGAGGTTGGGGAAGAAGAGGTCGCCTTCGCTCGCATCGCTGCGGCCAAGGGCGCGATTGAGCGCGAGGTAGGTCGCGAGCAGGCCCATGGGCTGGTCGGGCTGGCCGGCCAGCAGCGAATCCAGGTATCCGGACAAGGCGCCGATGCCCCGCTTGGCCGCAGCCACGGCATGGACGATGGCTTCGCCATCGACCGCCTCCATCGAGGCCACCAACTTTTCGAGCTCCTCGTTGAAGCGCGTCGCCGCCGCGAGGCCGACCATGGCGAGGGCTCCGGTGGCCTGGTGCAGGTGGGTGAGGATGTACCTGACCGGCGCTCGCTCGGCGGGACTTGCCAGGAGCTTTTCCAGGTTCTCGCGCGCCTGGCCGAGCGAATGGTCGATCTCCGTCTTCACCCAGGTGAGGGGGCCGAGGTCGTACTCGGTCATCGCGGTGGCTGCCATGTGGTATCCGTCCGGCGCTCCCGCCGGATCCGAGTTTGCCTACAGTTTGAAGCCCGCCACGGAGCTCTTCAGCTCCTGCGCCACCGTGGCGAGGTCGCGAATCGAGCCCGCCGCCTGCTGCGTGCCGCGGGTGGTCTGCCGCGTGATCTCGAGGATGTCCTGCATGTTCCGGGCGACCTTGGTCGTGGCGCTCGCCTGGGTCTGGGTGGCGTCGGAGATCGTCTGGATCAGGTGGGCCAGGTTCTTGGTGACCGAGTCGATCTCCGTGAGCGCCTGACCTGCGGCGTCGGACAGCTTCGCCCCTTCCACCACGCCCATGGTCGATTTCTCCATCGCGGCCACGGCGTCCTGGGTATCCGCCTGAATGGTCTTCACGATCGCGCCGATCTGCTTCGTCGCCTCGCCTGAACGCTCCGCGAGGCGCTGCACCTCTTCGGCCACCACCGAGAAGCCGCGACCGGCCTCTCCCGCCGAGGCCGCCTGGATTGCGGCATTGAGCGCCAGCACGTTGGTCTGCTCCGTGATGTCCGAGATCAGCTCGACGATTTCGCCGATCTCCTGTGAGGATTCGCCCAGTCGCTTGATCCGCTTCGAGGTCTCCTGGATCTGCTCGCGGATGTCGTTCATGCCCGAGATCGAGTCCTGCACCGCGGCGCGGCCCTTGTCGGCGGCGGCGAGCGAGCGCTGCGCCACGCGCGCGCCTTCCTCCGCGGTGGACGACACCTCCGAGATCGAGCGCGACACCTGCAGCACCTCCACGGTGGTCTCCTCGATCTCCTTGGACTGGCGCTCGGCGGCACCGAGCAGCTCGGCCGAGATCGACTGCGCCTGCGCCGTCTTCTGGGTCACCTGGATGGCGGCGTTGTTCACGCCCGCCACCAGCGAGCGGAGCTCCTCGATGGTGTAGTTCATCGAGTCCGCGATGGCGCCGGTAATGTCCTCGGTCACCTGCGCCTTGACGGTCAGGTCGCCGTCGGCGAGGTCTCCCATCTCGTTCAGCAGGCGAAGGATCGCCTCCTGGTTGCGCTTGTTCTCCCGCTCCGCCTCCGCGGCGCGCCGGCGCGTGTCGGCGAGGAAGACCACGGCGATCAACACGAGCACCAGCAACAGAGAAAGGCCGAAGACGACCGTCGCCACGAGGGTGGCCACCGGACGCTCGGCCTGGATCGACTCCTGCAGGCGCTGCACCGCCGCCTGCAGCTGCTCGGAAGCCGCCTGCAGCTGCGCGCCCGCCTGGCGGGCGGTCACCAGCTTCTGCAGCTCGCGCAGGATGGGACCCACGTTCTGCTCGAACTGCGCGAATTGCCCCTTCAGCTCACCCAGTTTCGCGCGCGCCTCCGGATCGCGGACCGGCGAGATCGCAAGCGCCTCGCTGCCGTTCTCCAGCGCGCGGATGAGCTCGCGCAGGTCGTTCGTATCCTTGCCGATCAGGAACGGCACCTCGGGCTCGATCACCTCGGCGCCCAGGATCTCGGCCGAGCCGCGGCCGAGCCTTTCGGCGATGAAGGTGATGCGGTTCGTGCGCAGAACCTGCGAGGGTGCGACGCCTGCCTGGCCGAGAAGCGCGGTGAGCTCCTGCGACAGGCTCGCCATCTCCTCCGAGCCCATGCGGATCTGCGCGATGTTGCGCGCGAGCGAAACGAGGTCGCGTTGCGCGGCGAGGATCGACGAGGCGGCCGTCGAGGACTCCGGCCAGCGCTGGGCGAGGTCCTGCAGGCGGCTGTTGATCTCGTCGGTGGTAGCCGCGCTCGGTACCTGGACGTCGAAGGCGAATCCCCCGTTCTGCAGGATCTGCAGGTAGCTCTGGAACTCGTCGCGGCTGTCCTGCAACTGCGGGAAGGCCGTTTGCTGCCCGCGCGCGGCGATGCTCGCCGCCTTCGCGAGGCGCTGCGTGTGGAACTGCATCTGCGAGGTGATCGTCACGTAGGTCGCGTTGCGGGTGCGAAGGCGCGTGTCCTCGAAGACCATGAACGCCGTCAAGGCGAGCAGCAGCAGCGCCACGCTGCCCAGGACCTGCAGCTGCACCGTGATGGGCTTCGAGCCCAGGATCGGCAGCCGGAAAGCCGCGATACCCAGGCCCGCCTCGCGCGCGGGAGCCTGCGGGCGTGCGGCCGCGGTTGCCCGGGCGGCCTGGGCGGGCCGCGTCACCGGCCCGCCGGCGGCGGGAACCTTCGTCTGCGTCGAGGAATTCGATGGCGGCCGCGCGGCGGTCTTCGCCTTCGGCGAGCCGAGCTTGCGGAACGCGTCACCGATCGAGAACTTGGACTTCACCGCGGGTGCTTTTGCCATTGGCCTCTCCTCAGGCGCCGACTTCAAGGAAACGCTGCTCGCGCGCCAGGGCGGGCAGGTCGAGCTCGAACCAGCGAGTTCCGCCGGCATCGGTGTATGCGGCCGCGAGCCATGGGGCTGCGTTCGCCGGTTTTGGCGCCGGGTTGAATTGCTCCGGGTTGCGCAGGCCGAGCATGCGCGACACCAGCAACCCGGCGCCGCCCAGCAGGCGCTCCGACACCAGGATCACGCGCCGTTCCATGCCGGAGCTCGTGGGGTCGCCGCCCTGGAAAGCCGACAAGTCCACGATCGAATAGAGGTTGCCGCGCACGTTGGCGACGCCACGGAACCAGGAATGGGTGAGGGGCACCGGCGCGCTCACCGGCACCGGGATCACCTCGCTTACCTGGTGCAGGGCAACGAACCAGTTGTCGCCGCCGACCTGGAAGCCCAGCCTCGAGGCGAGCGCCGCGCGCGTGCTCGCCGTGCGCAGCCGCTCCGCGACCGAGAGCTGGAATTCGCGCAGGCCGGTGCGGCGCCCCATGGTTCAGCCGAGCGCCTTGATCTTGTCCAGCAGGTCGGCCTCGACCACGGGCTTGGTCACGTAGTCCTTCGCGCCCTGGCGCAAGCCCCAGATCTTGTCGGTCTCCTGGTCCTTGGTGGTGCAGATGATGACCGGGATGTGCTTGGTCTTCTCCTCGCGCGTGATCGCGCGCGTGGCCTGGAAGCCGTTCAAGCCGGGCATCACCACGTCCATCAGGATCAGGTCGGGCTGGTCGTTCTTGGCGCGCTCGATGGCGGCCTCACCGCTGGCGACCACCAGCACGTCGTAGCCCTTCTTCTTCAGAAGGCCCTCCATGTAGGCGCGCTCCGTGGGGGAATCGTCCACCACCATGATTTTCTTGATCGGCATTTCCTCGCGCTCTCTTTCCGGGTTCGTGGGGGCCGCGCCTCAGGCGGGGCTCTTGTGGGCCAGGTGCGACTCCACCGCGCGCAGCAGGCTTTCCTTCGTGAAGGGCTTCGTGAGGTACTCGTCGGAGCCGACCATGCGCCCGCGCGCGCGGTCGAACAAACTGTCCTTGGACGAAAGCATGATCACCGGCATCGCCTTGAACCTGGCGTTCTTCTTGATGAGGGCGCAGGTCTGGTACCCGTCCAGGCGCGGCATCATGATGTCCACGAAGACCAGGTCCGGCTGGTGGTCGGCGATCTTTGCGAGCGCGTCGAAGCCGTTGTCGGCCAGGATCACCTGGCAGCCGGCCTGCATGAGGAATATCTCCGCGGATCGCCGGATGGTGTTGCTGTCGTCGATGACCATCACGCGTACGCCCGTGAGGCTCCTGGTTTCCGCCACGCTGTCCTCATGACAAGAGCTCGGTCCAGCGCCCGGAAAAGGAAGAACCGCGCCGCGGATGCCGCGTGGGCACAGTTCCGGGGGCCGGTGACGGGCTCGCCCGATGGGGCCACCCGCAGCCGTGCTCTTAGTGTTTTTTCAGGTTATCCCTGTTGTACTGCCGTATCAACTACCAACCGCGTGCAGCTAAAGCCGTTTCAAGGTTGACGGGCTCAGAACTCCACCATCTCGAAATCCTCCTTGCGTGCGCCACATTCGGGACAGCACCAGCCCGCGGGGATGTCCTCCCAGCGCGTGCCCGGCGCGATGCCGTCCTCGGGCCAGCCTTCGGCTTCGTCGTAGATGTAGCCGCAGGCAAGGCAGCGCCAGGTCTTGTAGGCGGCGGTGGCAGGAGCGGGCGCGCTGGAAGGCATAGGTAAAACGCGAGGTGTCGATTAGAATGCGAAGCGAGGCGCGCGCTCCGGAAGTCGATGGTAGTGACCCCCGTTCGGCGCACGCAACCGAGGCTCGGTTGCAAGTGTAACCCCCGTCATTGCGCCTCGCGGCTTCGATGAGCGATACGACCCCCTCCCTTCCCGCAGTCCTCACGTTCGCCGCCAGCGACCCGACCAGCGGGGCCGGCCTGCAGGCCGACTTGCTCGCCATCGCCAGCATGGGCTGCTATCCCCTCTCCGTCGTCACCGCACTCACGGTCCAGGACACCGCGGGCGTCGAATCGGTGCTGCAGATCGATTCGGATTGGGTGACCGACCAGGCACGCTGCCTCCTCGAGGACATGCCGGTGGCCGCATTCAAGATGGGCATGCTCGGTTCTACCGAAATCGTGACCCTCGTGGCAGAGGTCGTATCGGACTATCCCGACATCCCGCTGGTGCTCGATCCCGTGCTCGCCTCGGGCCGGGGCGACGAGTTCGCGAGCGACGACATGGTCGCGGCCATCCGTGAGTTGCTGGTTCCACAGAGCACCGTGGTCACGCCGAACATCCCGGAGCTGCGGCGCCTGGCCGGCGACGATGACGCCGAGGCGAGCCTCGCCGAATGCGCGCAACGATTGCTCGACACGGGCTGCGAGTACGTGCTCGTCACCGGCACGCACGACTCCACTGCGGAAGTCGTTAACACGCTTTATCACCGCGGAGGCGTGCTTCGCGCCGATACCTGGCAGCGCCTTCCCGGCAGCTACCACGGCTCGGGCTGCACGCTGGCGGCGGCCCTCGCCGCGAACCTGGCACGGGGCCTCGACATCGGCGACGCGGTCTACGAAGCGCAGGACTACACGTGGCAGGCGCTCTCACGCGCGTTCCGCCCGGGCATGGGCCAATACCTTCCCGACCGCCTTTTCTGGGCGCGCGAGGAAGCCGAGTCAGGCGACGATGGCAAGTAGCCGCATCCTGCGCGGGCTTTATGCCATCACGCCGCCGATGGCGGAAACGGCAGCGTTGTCGCGCGCCGCAGGCGAATGCCTTGCGGGCGGCGCGGCGTTGCTGCAATACCGCGCCAAGCAGGCGCCGCCGGGCCTGGCCCTTACGCAGGCACGGGAGTTGCGGCGGCTTTGCCGCGAGCACGGCGCCCTCTTCATCGTCAATGATTCGCCCGAGCTGGCTCTCGCGGTGGAAGCCGACGGCGTGCACCTCGGCCGCGACGACGAGGAGCCACGCGCGGCCCGGTTGCTGCTGCCGGTCGCGGTTATCGGCGTCTCCTGCTACGACCGGCCGGAACACGCTCGCGAAGCCGCTGCCGCAGGCGCCGACTATGTGGCGATCGGCAGCGTCTTCGCCTCGGGCACCAAGCCCAGCGCGGCGCGCGCGCCGCTCGAGGCGATTGCGCAGGCGCGCAGCGCTTCAGGGCTTCCGGTCGCGGCCATCGGCGGCATCACGCCGGACAACGCGGCCGCTCTCATCGAGTGCGGCGCGGACATGCTCGCCGTGGTTTCCGCCGTTTTCGCGGCATCCGACGTGCGCGCCGCGGCACGGCGCTTCGCGCGCCTGTTCGAGCAATCGCAAGGTGTTGTTCATGCACGAGCGCAGCCGCGCGCTGTTTGAGCGCTCACAGGAGTTGATTCCGGGCGGGGTGAACTCGCCGGTGCGCGCGTTCCGTTCCGTCGGCGGCACGCCGGTCTTCTTCCGCGAGGGGCGAGGCGCGCTGCTTGTCGACGAGGACGGCCGCGAATACGTGGACTACGTGGGCTCGTGGGGGCCGCTGATCCTCGGGCATGCCGATCCGGAGGTGGTGGCCGCAGTCCGCGACGCCGCCGGCCGCGGGCTGTCCTTCGGCGCGCCGACGGCGCTCGAGCTGGAGATGGCGGAGGTGCTCACCAGCGCGTTGCCCTCCATGGAGCAGGTGCGCCTCGTGAGCTCCGGCACCGAGGCGGTCATGAGCGCCCTGCGCCTCGCCCGCGGCTTCACCGGGCGCAAGGTGGTGGTCAAGTTCGAGGGGTGCTACCACGGTCACAGCGACTTCCTGCTGGTGAAGGCCGGTTCCGGAGCGCTGACCTTCGGCAATCCCACTTCCGCAGGCGTGCCCGAGGAGCTCACCGCGCACACGCTGGTGCTCGACTACAACGACCCGCAGCTGCTGGAGGAAGCCTTCAATCGCCATGGCGCCAGCATCGCCGCCGTCGTGCTCGAGCCCATCGCGGGCAACATGAATTTCGTACGGCCCTCGCTCGAGTTCCTGCGCCTGCTGCGCGAGCTTTGCACCCGCCACGGCGCGGTGCTTCTCTTCGACGAGGTGATGACGGGCTTCCGCGTGGGTCCCAAGGGCGCGCAGGGCCTCTTCGGCATCAAGCCCGACCTCACCACCCTGGGCAAGGTCATCGGCGGCGGCATGCCCGTCGGCGCCTTCGGCGGGCGGCGCGAGATCATGCAGAAACTCGCCCCTGTGGGTCCGGTGTACCAGGCCGGCACCTTGTCGGGCAATCCGGTCGCGGTGAGCGCAGGCCTGGCGACCTTGCGCCGCGTGCTCGCGCCGGGCTTCTTCGAGCCACTGGCCGCAACGACGCGCTCGCTGGTCGAAGGGCTCGTGCGCGAAGCGCACGCCGCGGGCCTGCCATTCAGCGGCGACAGCGAGGGCGGCATGTTCGGTGTTTTCTTCCGCGAGCGCGCTCCCCGCTCCTTCGCCGAGGTGATGCAAGGCGATTCGCGCCGCTTCAACGCGTTCTTCCAGGCGATGCTGGAAAACGGGGTCTACCTCGCGCCATCCGCATACGAGGCGGGGTTCGTTTCCGCCGCCCACGGCGCCGCGGAAGTCGAGCGCACCCTGGGGGCGGCACGCGCCGCCTTTGCGCGAGTCGCCCAAAGCTGAGGCCATGAAGCTGCCGAGCGCGGAGCGACTCGCCGGCGCCGGACTGGGCATCGCCGCGATCACGATCCTCGCCCTGGCATTGCTGGCACGCTTCGAGCTGGATCGCGAAGCCGAGCTGCACCGGGAGGTGATCGGAGCGCTCGCCGTAAAAGACAGCCTCGAAGCGCTGCGCACCGAGCTGAACGACCTGCGCGGGGCCGCGTTGCTCGCGCGCCTGGCGCCGTCAGGCGAGGCGCTGCAGACGGTGGAACGGCGCGCTGTCGAGATCGATGCCGAGCTGGGTTACCTCGCGGGCCATCCACAGCGCGTCGAGGCGGGAGATGCCTTCGGGGCGCTGGCACAGGCGGCGCGCCTGCTCGCTGTCAATGCCCGCTCCGTGGCGCAGGCGGGTTCGCGCGAGGCGCAGGATCGCGCCGCCGAACTCGAGCGCCTCGGCGGCCAGGCAGGCCTGGCCCTCGACCGCACGCTCGAGGCCCAGCGCCGCCGCATCAACGATGGCACCCTCGCACGCATCCGCGTGAGCGAGACGTTGCGCGCCTACGTCTCGTGGCTGCTCGCCGGCTCCATCGCCGTGCTGGTAGGGCTCTTCGGGTTCTATCGATGGGCGAAGTCGCGCGAGGCCGCTGCCCTGCAGCGCATCGAGTACATCGCGCACCACGATACGGTCACCGGCCTGCCCAATCGCGCATTGCTGACCGATCGGCTGGAACATGAAGTCGCGCGCGCCATTCGCCATGGCCGCGGCTTCGCGGTGCTCATGTTCGACCTCGACGGGTTCAAGCCCGTCAACGACACGTGGGGCCATGCGGCGGGTGACCAGGTCCTCGCCCGGGTCGCACAGCGCGCGCGTGCTTGCATGCGAGCTTCCGACACCGTCGGGCGCCTGGGCGGCGACGAGTTCATGGCGATCCTTCCCGAGGTCGGCGAAGAAGGCGCGATGCAGGTGGCCGAAAAGCTCCGGGCTGCCCTCGAGGAACCCTATGTGGCGGATGGCTTCACCGCGAGCGTGAGCGCGAGCTTCGGAATTGCCCTTCATCCGCACCACGGCAAGGACGCCGACGCGTTGCAGAAAGCCGCCGACGGTGCGCTCTATGCGGCGAAGGGCGCCGGAAAAAACCGCATCGAGACGGCGCAGCCGCCGCCGGCTGCGCCGGCAAAGCGAACCGAGGAAGCCGTCCCGCCCTAGCGAAGGCCGGCGATGTACTCGGTGACCGCCTTCATGTCGTTTTCCGACAGGCGGGTCGCGATCGGACCCATCACCTCGCTCGGGCGGGTGCCTGCCGCGTACGCCTTGAGCCAGCCCAGGTTGAGCTCGGGATGCTGCCCGGCCAGCCTCGGATACTGGGCGGGGATGCCGTGACCCGCCGCGCCATGACAGCCGGCGCAGGCGGGGACACCGGTAGCCTTCACGCCTGCCCGCCAGATTTGCTGGCCGCGCTGCACCAGCGCCTTGTCGCGGGCGACGGTCGTCGCGGGTTTCTGCAACTCGTAGAAGGCGCCCACGTTTGCCATGTCTTCGGGCATAAGGCCCGCGGCCATCGGCTGCATGATGGGGCTGGGCCGCGTGCCCGCCTTGAATGCCGCGAGCTGCTGTGCGATGTAGCCACCATGCTGGCCGGCGAGGTTGGGATTCGCGCTCGCGGTGCTGTTGCCATCAGCGCCGTGGCAGGCGACGCACACGCTGGTCGCGATCTGCTTGCCACGCTCGAGATCCGCCTTCGAAGGCGCAGCAGGGGCGGCCGCAACGGCGACGCTTGCGTAAACTGACGCGATGAAGCCGGCAAAACCCGTCAAGAAGCGCATTCAGGGACCTCGTAAGAAGGACGGCAACCTCAAGAAGAGCGCCAAACCCGCTGATTTTAGCCCAGCCGGACGGCGCGCGGCCACCGGCAAGCCGGTCGCCAATGGCTTTCCCCTCGCCGAGGCGCAGTTCCGCATTTCGGTGCACGATCCGCGCGAGCTTCCACCGCCCGGCCCTCCCGAAATCGCCTTCGCCGGGCGCTCCAATGCGGGTAAGTCCAGCGCGATCAACACGCTGGCCGGGCGCCGACGGCTCGCCTTCGTGAGCAAGACGCCGGGGCGCACGCAGCTGATCAATTTCTTCTCGCTCGGGGATCGCGGCTTCCTGGTGGACCTGCCCGGGTACGGCTATGCGGGCGTGCCGGGCGCCGTGCGGGAGCATTGGAAGCACCTCGTGGGCACATACGTCGCCACGCGCCCCTCGCTCGCAGCGGTCGTTGTCGTGATGGATTCGCGCCATCCGCTGACCGAGCTGGACCGTACGCTCCTCGCATGGCTCAAGGATGCCGGCCGCGAGGTGCACGTGCTCCTCACGAAAGCCGACAAGCTCTCGAAGCAGGCCGCGGCTGCGACGCTCGCAGGCGTCCGTGCGCAGCTCGCCCGCGAGCACCCCGGGGCCACCGCACAGCTGTTCTCGAGCCTCAAGCGGCAGGGAATTCCCGAGGCCACCGCGCGGCTGTCGCGCATCGTGGGCACAAAAAACAAAGCCCCGGCTAAAGGGGAGTAAAGCCGGGGCGAAAAAGCCTTAATTGGGATTAAGGCACCCGCTCAGGGAGGAGAAGCGGGGAAGGGTGTGTACCCTTCACCGGATAGGAGTGGGACCCCGTGATAAAGTTCCCACGCTTTATCTCGATCCTGACCCGCCGCCACCCATGCTGGGCCGCTTCCCCGACCGGCGCATGCGCCGCAGCCGGCGCGAAGACTTCATGCGCCGATTGGTGCGTGAATCGCGCTTGTCCGCCGACGACCTGATCCTGCCTGTTTTCGTGCGCGAGGGCACTGGCGCGAGCGAGCCTGTAGCCTCCATGCCCGGCGTGTTCCGCCATAGCATCAATTCATTGCTGCCCGTCGTAGAGCAAGCGCTCACGCTCCATATTCCGGCGGTGGTGCTGTTCCCGGTCGTAGATACCTCCCTCAAGACGTCCGGCGCGGAGGAAGCGTTCAACCCGAAGGGCCTGGTGCCGCGGTGCATCCGGGAAATCAAGGCCCGCTTTCCATCCATCGGCGTGATCACCGACGTGGCGCTCGATCCGTATACCAGCCACGGCCAGGATGGACTCGTGGACGACAGCGGGTACGTCGTCAATGACGAGACGCTCGAGGTGCTTTGCAAGCAGGCCCTGTCGCATGTCGAAGCCGGGGCCGACATCGTTTCGCCCTCGGACATGATGGATGGACGCGTGGGCGCGCTACGCGCGGCCCTCGATGACCGGGGCTTCATCCATGCAGGCATCCTCGCCTATTCGGCCAAGTACGCTTCGGCGTTCTATGGACCTTTCCGCGATGCCGTCGGCTCGGCGCAGAACCTGGGCAAGGGCGACAAGAAGACGTACCAGATGGATCCGGGCAATTCCGACGAAGCCTTGAACGAAATCGCCCTGGACCTGGCCGAGGGCGCCGACTACGTGATGGTCAAGCCCGGCATGCCGTACCTGGACATCGTGCGCCGCGCCAAGGAGCGGTTCGGGGTGCCCACCTTCGTCTACCAGGTGAGCGGCGAGTACGCGATGCTCATGGGCGCGGGCGAGCGCGGCTGGGTCGACGGGCATGCCTGCATGATGGAGGCGTTGCTGGGCTTCAAGCGCGCCGGAGCCGACGCCATCCTCACCTATTACGCGCTCGAGGCGGCGAAGGCCTTGGCATCCGGTCAGTAATCGTCTTTGTCGTGGCCGGGCAGGGCATCGCCTCGCAGCATGGCCTCCACCTCCGCGAGGCTGGCCCTCTGGGGCGGCTCGCCGTCGCGGACCTTCCGCGACATGCGCTCCTCGTCGGGGTGCAGCACGGTGAGCGCGACCTCCACATCGTCGACCTCGATCCGGACCTGGGGAACCTCCTCGGTTCGATCGCCGCGGCGCAGGCGGCGCGTTCCCGACTCGAAGCGATAACGCCGGTTGAGCAGGAAGATAGTGAGCGCCTTCTCGTCATCGGTGAAGAGTTGCAGGTTCACGTCCGAGTGCTGGCCCGCCGTGCCGGAAAGCACCGATCCCACGAGCACCGGGCGAAATTCGGAGAACTCGCGCATCACCTTTGCCGCGACCTCGCGCAAATGCCGCAGTTGCGCAGGCTGGTCGTCGCTCTGGTAGAGCTCCTGGTACTCCCGCAACGCGGCCTCGATCTCCTGGTTGTCGGGCAGCAGCTTCGCGTCGGCGAGGCCCGCCTGCCGCGCGGCCTTCGACTTGGCCGCGCCGTAGTCGAGCCCGCCGTCCTCGGCCATCAGTCGTGCCGCCAGGAAGGCGATGTGCTGGCGCAGGTTGCTTTCGCGCCGCGAGCGGATCTTGCCCATGGAGCTAGAAGATCTGGTTGCGGACGTCGGGCGGGGGCCGCGAGGCGTCACGCGTCATCACGCTGTCCTCGCCGACTGGCGGTTGCGATTCCTGGTAGAAGTATTCGATGGTTCGCGACATGCCGCTCGGCTCGCGCAAGCCCGTCATCGGGTTGATGTTGACGGCGACCACGCCCGAAGGCGGTGCCAGCTCCGTCTCGGGAACGCCCTTGAGAACACGTGCCGCGTAAGCCATCCATATCGGCAGCGCGGCCTGCCCGCCGGTCTCGTTCGTCCCGAGGTTGGCCGGCGTATCGAAGCCGATCCAGGCGACGGCCGCGAGACCGCCGTTGAACCCCGCGAACCAGGCATCGATGTGGTCGTTGGTCGTGCCGGTCTTGCCGGCGAGGTCGTTGCGACCCAGCGACATCGCGCGGGCGGCGGTGCCGTAACGCACCACGTCGCGCATGAGCGCCGTCATCAGGAAGGCGTTGCGCTCGTCGAGCACGCGCTCGGCATCGACTCCCGCGGTTTCCGGCTTCGCGGCATAAAGGGCGGCACCGCGGTTGTCCTCCACACGAGAGATGAACCACGGCTTCACCCGATAACCGCCGTTCGCAAAGACGGCATAGGCCGCGGCCATCTGCAGTGGGGTGGCCGACCCCGCCCCGAGAGCCATGGTGAGGTAGGCGGGATGCATTTTCGGATCGAAGCCGAAGCGCTGGATGTAGTCCTGGGCGTAATGCGGCCCGATCGCCTGCAGAAGCCGGATGGACACCATGTTCTTCGACTTGGCGAGCGCCGTGCGAAGTCGCATCGGGCCCTCGTACTTGGCGTCGTAGTTCTTGGGCTCCCACAGCTGCCCGCCGGTCTTGGCCGCCTCGATCACGAAAGGCGCGTCGTTCAGCACCGTAGCCGGCGTGAATCCCTTCTCCAGTGCAGCCGAATAGATGAAGGGCTTGAAGCTGGAGCCCGGCTGGCGCCATGCCTGCGTTGCGTGGTTGAACTTGTTGGCGTTGAAGTCGAAGCCGCCGGCCAGCGCCAGGATGGCGCCGTTGGCCGGGTCGAGCGCCACGAGCGCCGCCTCCACCTTGGGCAACTGAGTGATGCTCCAGGTGCCCTTTTCTCCGGCCTGTAGGCGAATGATCGAGCCGCGGCGGATCGCCCGGTCGGGATTGCGCTCGGCGATCGCGCGCGCGGCGAATCGCAGGCCGTCACCGGTGATCGAAACTTCGTCTCCGCGGCGCATCACGGCCTTCACTTCCCTGGCCGAGGCCTCGGTGACCACGGCGGGCACCAGGTCGCTCAACACGTCGCGATCGGCGAGCGCCTCCTCGATCGCGTCGTCGAGCTTCTGGCCGGGGGGCGGCAATGCGGCGTTGCCCTCCGGCCCGCGATAGCCGTGCCGGCGATCGTATTCGACGATCCCCTGCCGCAAGCCCGCGTTGGCCGCTTCCTGGTCCTTCCGGCGCACGGTCGTATAGACGCGCAGGCCGCTTACGTACGCCGATTCGCCGTACTGCTCGACGATCGCGGCGCGGGCCATCTCCGCCACGTACTCGGCACGGAAGGCGAAACTCTCACGCTGGTTGGGGTTGAGCCGCAGCGGCTCCGACATCGCCTTCTTGTAGTTCTCGGGGGAGAGCCAGCCCACTTCCAGCATTCGCCGCAATACGTATTGCTGGCGCTCCTGGGCGCGCTTCATGTTCACGAACGGGTTCTGGCGCGAGGGCGCCTGCGGCAACCCGGCGAGCATCGCCGCCTCGGCAGGGGTCAGGTCTGCAAGCGTCTTGCCGAAATACACGTTGGCCGCGGACTGGAAGCCGTATGCGCGCTGGCCGAGGAAGATCTGGTTGAGATACAGCTCGAGGATCTGGTCCTTCGTGAGGTTCGCCTCGATCTTGAAGGCGAGCAGCACCTCGGAGAGCTTCCGTGCGAGGGTCTTTTCACGGGTGAGGAAGAACGTGCGCGCCACCTGCATCGTGATCGTGCTGGCTCCCTCGCGCCGGCCGCGCAGGTTGGCGATCGCCGCCCGCCCCATGCCGACGTAATCTACGCCGCCGTGCTGGTAGAAGCGGTCGTCCTCGGCGGCGAGGATCGCGGCCTTCATCACCTGCGGGACATCCTGCACTTTCACCAAGGCGCGCTTTTCCTCGCCGAACTCGCCGATCAACTCGCCCTCGGCGCTATAGACCCGCAGCGGGATCTTGGGCCGGTAGTCGGTCAAAACCTCCAGGCTGGGCAGGTTAGGCCAAAGCAGCACCACCGTGAGCGCGCCAACGCCCGCCGCCACGAGCGCCAGCGAGACGGCGATCAAGGCCGGATAGAACCACCAGCGTGACGTCATCGGAAAGGATTGGGCGCGGGCACCGGACGGTCAGGCCGCCGGCATCCGCTCAGGTTCAACGCGACGCACTCATTATAATCGGCGCCGTGCGGCAGCCCTCCGCCGGGAAAAAGCTTTACAGGGCTAATACTTGTTGTTAGCATCTAAAGTAGATTCTCTGTTTGGGTGCTAACCTTCCACCATGCTTAAAGAAAAATTAGCCGCCCAGTTCGACTTCCTGAAAGCCAAGGCGCCGCCCCTCGTGGGATGCGACATCAGCTCGTCCTCGGTCAAGATGGTGGAAATCGCGGAGGCTGGTCGTAACGTTTACCGCGTCGAGCGCTATGCGATCGAGCCGCTGCCCAAGGACACCGTGGTGGACGGCAACATCGCCAACATCGAGGCCGCAGGGGAGGCGATCAAGCGCGCCCACAAGAACCTGGGCTCGCGCATCCGCAGCCTGGCCCTGGCGCTGCCTTCGGCCGCCGTGATCACGAAAAAGGTGATCCTGCCGGGCAACCAGCGCGAAGAAGACATGGAAGTCCAGGTGCAGGGCGAGGCCAACCAGTACATCCCCTTCTCCCTGGACGAGGTCAACCTCGATTTCCAGGTCCTGGGCCCTGCGCCCTCGGGCGAGGAGGAGGTCGAGGTGCTGATCGCCGCCTCGCGCAAGGAGAAGATCGAGGATCGCGTGGCCGCCGCCGAGGCCGCCGGGCTCAAGACGATCGTGATGGACGTCGAGTCGTACGCCGCGCAGACCGCATTCGAGCTCATCTGCGGGGGCAACGCGGGGATTTCCGAGAGCGACGTCACGGTGATCGTCGACATCGGCGCGACCGTGACGCGGGTCGCCGTGGTCCACAACGGCCAGACCGTGTATACGCGCGAGCAGCAGATCGGCGGCAACCTGCTTACGCAGGACATTGCCCGACAGTTCGACATGCCCGTGGAGGAGGCCGAGGCCGCCAAGCGGGTAGGGAATCTGCCTGAGAACTTTGGCCCCGATGTTCTGCAGCCGTTCAATGAAAAAATAGTCCTGGAGATCCAGAGGGCGCTGCAGTTCTTCTTCACTTCGACCCAGTTCAACAAGGTCGACCACATCCTGCTCACGGGCGGCTGTGCCATGCTCGACGGGCTGGAGGAAATGGTCGCGCAGCGCACCCAGGTCCACACCGTGGTCGCAAACCCCTTCGCGAACATGGCCCTGTCCTCGAAGATCAAGCCGCGCCAGCTCACCCTCGACGCGCCGTCGCTGATGGTGGCCTGTGGCCTGGCGATGCGGAGGTTCGACCCCTCATGATCCGCATCAACCTACTTCCCCACCGCGAGGAAAAGCGCCAGAGGCGCCAGCAGCAGTTCGTCATGCTGGCGGGCATCGCCGCGGTGCTCGGACTGGCCGTCGCCGGCGGGGTCTGGTTCTTCCTCGATACCCAGGTCACGCAGCAGCAGCAGAACGTGGCCTACATGAAGGGCGAGATCGCCAAGCTCGACAAGCAGATCGAGGAGATCCGCAAGATCCGCGAGGAGACGGCATCGCTGCTCGCCAAGAAGCAGGTGGTCGAAGGCCTGCAAAGCAACCGCTCCGAGCCGGTGCAGCTGCTCGACCAGCTGCTTCGCCAGCTGCCCGAGGGCGTCTATCTCAAGGGCGTGAGGCAGGTCGGCGCCAAGGTCAACGTGATCGGCTATGCGCAATCGAACGCCCGGGTCTCCACGCTCATGCGTAACCTCGGCGCGTCGCCATACCTCGAGAACCCCGAGCTGGTAGAGGTGAAGGCCGTGCCCGCGCCGGACAAGTCGGGCGGCCGGATCAACGAGTTCAACATGAACATCTCGATCAAACGCGCGCAGGCCGAGGATTCTCGCACGGCGGGCAAGGGCGCCGCGAAGGCGCCGGGGGCCAAATGAACCTCCTCGACGAACTGCGAACGCTCGACCCGAAGCAGCCGGGAAACTGGCCGCTCACCGTCAAGCTGCTGGCGATGCTGGCGATCTTCATCGTGATCCAGGTCGCCGCCTACTTCCTCTTCTGGCAGGACCAGCAGGCGCAGATCGAGAAGGGCCGCAACGACGTAGCCAAGCAGAAGGAAGTTTTCCTCGAGAAGAAGAAGCTGGCGGTCAACCTCGAGGCCTACAAGCAGCAGCGCGCCGAGATCGAGCAGGCGTTCGGGGCGCTCCTCAAGCAGCTGCCCAACAAGAGCGAGATGGACGCGCTGCTGATCGACATCAACCAGGCCGGCCTCGGCCGCGGCCTCGCCTTCGAGCTGTTCAAGCCGGCGACGCAGGAGAACTTCACCGAGTTCTATGCCGAGCTGCCGGTGAACATCAAGGTGACCGGCGGCTACCACGACCTGGGCGCCTTCGCGAGCGACGTGGCCAAGATGCCGCGCATCGTGCTGCTCACCGACCTCAAGCTCGACCCGCCGAAAGACGGCGTCCTCACCATGGAGGCGATCGCCAAGACCTATCGCTACCTGGACGAGGATGAAGTCGCCAAGCAGCGCAAGGCGACGCAAAAAGGGGCGCCCGCCAAGGGCAAGCCGGGAGGCAAGTGATGAAGCGACTCCTCGTTCCCATCGCGCTCGTTGCGCTGGGCGGCTGCAGCTCGGAGCTCGACGAGCTCAAGGCCTTCGTGCGCGACTCGGAGAAGGGCCTGCCGCGCCGTGTCGAGCCGCTGCCCGCCGTGAAGCCATTCGAGCCCTTCGCCTACGAGGGCTTCGACCTTCCCGACCCGTTCAAGCCGCGCAAGCTCACCGCGCCCAAGGAAGGCGCCGGCGGGGGCATCGCGCCGGACCTGAACCGACGCAAGGAGCCGCTGGAGGCATTCCCCCTCGAGCAGCTGAAGATGGTGGGAACGCTGCAGCAGGGCAAGGACATGTACGCGCTGGTGCGGGCGGACAAGACGCTCTACCGCGTGAAGAAGGGCAACTACATGGGCCAGAACTTCGGACTCATCACCGATGTGACCGAGGCCGACATCAAGCTCAAGGAAATCGTTCAAGACAGCGCCGGCGATTGGGCCGAACGGCAGAGCGTCCTGCCGCTTCTGGAGGAAGCCGGCAAAGGGGACAAAAAGTGATCAACACGCTCCGCATCCCGATTCCCGCCAGGCTTGGGGCCGCGCTTGCCGCAGCAGCCTTCGCGCTCGCCGCGCCGCTCGCCTGGGCGCAATCGGCCAAGAACGCGGTCGAATCGGTAACGTTCTCTTCCATCCAGGGCGGCAAGATCCTGGTGAAGATCGGGCTCAAGGACCCGCTGCCGAGCGTGCCCCAGGGCTTCGCGGTCACCAACCCGCCGCGCATCGCGATCGACCTGCCCGACACGGCGAACGCGACCGGCCGCACCCAGATCGAGGCCGGTGAAGGCGACTTGCGCAGCGTGTCGCTGGTTCAAACCGCCAACCGCACCCGGCTGGTCATGAACCTCACGCGCAACCTCACCTACACGCAGGCGCTCGAGGGCAAGCAACTGGTGGTCACGATCGACGGAACCTCGGGCGGAGGCTCGGGCCCCGCCCTGGGCTCGACGCCCCCGGCTGCCGCTCCCACCATGTTCGCCGAGGCAACCCCGGGTAGCCAGGTGCGCTACAACCTGCGCGACGTGGACTTCCGCCGCGGCAACACGGGCGAAGGTCGCATCGTCGTGGACCTTTCGTCGCCCAACATCGGCATCGACATCCGCCGCCAGGGCAGCCAGCTGATGGTCGACTTCGTCAACACGAACGTCCCTCGCAACCTCGTGCGCCGGCTGGACGTGGGAGACTTCGGCACCCCGGTGCGCTTCGTCGACACCTTCGACCAGGCCGGCAACGCGCGCATGGTGATCGACCCCCGCGGCCTTTGGGAATACTCGGCCTACCAGACGGATACGCAGTTCATCGTCGAGGTGAAGCCGGTACGCGAAGATCCGAACAAGCTGGTGCAAAGCTCGTCGCCGGGGTACGCGGGCGAGAAGCTTTCGCTCAATTTCCAGAACGTCGAAGTCCGCGCGGTGCTGCAGGTGATCGCGGATTTCACCGGCCTGAACATCATCACGAGCGACACCGTGGGCGGCAACCTCACGCTGCGCCTGAAGGACGTTCCCTGGGACCAGGCGCTCGACATCATCCTGCAGGCCAAGGGGCTGTCGAAGCGCAAGAACGGCAACGTGGTCCTGATCGCGCCCACCGACGAGCTCGCTGCCAAGGAGAAGCTCGCGCTCGAGGCGAGCGCCGCGATCGTGGACCTGGAGCCGCTGCGCACCGAATCCTTCGCGCTCTCGTATGCTCGCGCCGAAGACCTGCGCAAGCTCCTTTCCGACAAGGACCAGCGCATTCTCTCCAAGCGCGGTGCCGCCACCATCGACGAGCGCACCAACACGCTCTTCGTGCAGGACACGGGCTCGCGCCTGGACGAGGCGCGGCGAGTGATCCAGCAGCTCGACATCCCGGTGCGCCAGGTGCTGATCGAGGCGCGCATCGTGATCGCCGACGACAAGTGGGGACGCTCGCTCGGCGCCCGCTTCGGCACGCAGTCGGTCTTCAACACGCGCAACTACAACGTGGGCATGTCCGGAACGGCGACCGACACCATCACGGCCGTCCCGAACAACCCGATCTCGCGGGGCTCCTCGTCGCTCGTGTACAACCAGGGGAACCCGGACCTCCTCTTCAGCATCGGCGCCCCCGGCGTGGGCACGATCCCGATCGGCGCGCAGCCCGAGCAGCTGAATGTGAACCTGCCGGTGGTCGGCGCGGCGGGATCCTTCGCCCTGTCGATCCTCAACCTGGGCAGCGGCAACCTGGTCAACATGGAGCTCTCCGCCCTCGAGGCCGACAACCGAGGCAAGGTGGTTTCGAGCCCGCGTGTCATCACGGCCGACAAGAAGAAGGCGGTGATCTCGCAGGGCACGGAGATCCCCTACCAGACGGCAGCGGCCAGCGGCGCGACGACGGTCTCGTTCAAGCCCGCCGTGCTCGAGTTGGCGGTGACGCCGCGGATCACTCCCGACGACCGCATCATCATGGATCTCGAGGTCAAGAAGGATTCGGTCGGGCAGATCTTCAACTTCATCCCCTCGATCGACACCAAGAAGGTGGCGACACAGGTGCTGGTCGACAACGGCGACACGATCGTGCTGGGCGGCATCTTCGAGCAGACAACGCGCACCACGGTGGACAAGGTGCCGTTCCTCGGCGATATCCCGGTGCTCGGCCACATGTTCCGCCGCACCGTGAAGCAGGACGACAAGACCGAGCTGCTGATCTTCGTCACGCCGAAGATCGTGAAGGACGCCCTCACCATCCGCTGACAGCGTCCGCCGTCCAACAAGCCCCGGCGCTGCCGGGGCTTTTTTTCGCCTGCGCCGGCCGCGCTTTCGAGTAACCTTTCTCCTGAGACATGGGCCGCGGCAGCATCTACCTGGTAGGCATGATGGGTGCGGGAAAGACCACGGTGGGGCGCGCCCTCGCGCAGCGCATGCAGATGGCCTTCGCCGATACCGACAAGCTCCTGGTCGAACGCACTGGCGTCTCCGTGGGCACCATTTTCGAGATCGAGGGTGAAGAAGGGTTCCGGCGGCGCGAAGCCTGCATGCTCGAGGAGCTCTCGGGGCGAGAGGATTGCGTCATCGCGACCGGCGGCGGCGCGGTGTTGCGCCATGACAACCGCACGCTGCTGCGCTCTACCGGGACCGTCGTGTACCTTCGCGCACGGGTGGAAAGCCTGTGGCAACGCATGCGCAACGACACGACCCGTCCGTTACTCGCGACGGCGGATCCCCGCGCGACCCTCACGCGCCTCCTCGCCGAGCGCGAGGCGCTATACGAAGAAGTTGCCCACGTGATCGTGGACACGGGCCTTCAGAGCACCGGATCCCTCGTAGCCAGGGTGGTGGTGGCGCTTCGCGAGCACGCCGCCGGAGCGCCGCGATGAGCGACCGGACGCTGCGCGTGGAGCTTGGCGAGCGCAGTTACCCGATCCATATCGGGCGAGGCATGCTCGAGCGCGCCGAGGTATTCGAGCCGAGCGTCTCGGGTCGGCTCGCCGCCATCGTCACCAACGACACCGTGGCGCCTCTCTATGGGTCGCAGCTTCGCTCGGCGCTCGAGCGCGCCGGCGCCCGAACGCTGACGATCACCCTGCCCGACGGCGAGGTCCACAAGGATTGGCGGACGCTCGACCGAATCTTCGCCGCATTGCTGGAAGCGCGTGCGGACCGGCGGACCGTGTTGGTGGCGTTGGGCGGCGGGGTGGTGGGCGACATGACGGGGTTTGCAGCGGCCACGTACCAGCGGGGGATCGCGCACGTGCAGGTTCCGACCACGCTGCTCGCCCAGGTGGATTCCTCGGTGGGGGGAAAAACCGCGATCAACCATCCGCTCGGCAAGAACATGGTCGGCGCCTTCCACCAGCCTTCGGCGGTCATCGCGGATACCGCCACGCTGGCGAGCCTACCCGCGCGGGAGTTTTCGGCGGGCCTGGCGGAGGTGGCGAAGTACGGCGCAATCCGCGATCCGTCGTTTTTCGCCTGGCTCGAAGCCCACGCGGAATCGCTGCTGGCACGAGACGGTGCGACCCTCTCCTACGCGATCTGTCGCTCGTGCGAGATCAAGGCTGAAGTCGTGGCACAGGACGAGCGCGAAACGGGCGCCCGCGCGCTGCTCAATTTCGGACACACTTTCGGCCATGCCATCGAATCGGCCGCCGGGTATGGCAAATGGCTGCACGGCGAAGCCGTCGCCGCCGGCATGGCGCTCGCGGCACGCTTCTCCGTCCGCCAGGGTCGCATCCGCATCGCGGAGGCCGAGCGGCTCGAGGCGTTGCTGAGACGGCTCAACCTGCCGCTCGAGCCGCCACGTTTCGCCGTGGGGACCTGGCTCGAATACATGGGCCGCGACAAGAAGAACGAATCTGGCCGCGTGACGCTGGTCTTGCTGGAGGCCCTGGGACGTGCCGCGGTGGTCAAGGATGCGCCGGAATCCGAGCTTCGGGAGTTCCTCGCGGGCTAGGCTAGCCCGCCGTTCGGGGAGCCTTCTCCAGGCGCCGAAGGAACACTTCCATTTCCTTCGCCGCCTGCTTGTCGCCCTTGCGCTGCGCCGCCGAGATCCCGTTGCGATAAGCATCGATGGCCTCGACCTCCCGGCCCGCGAGCGCGAGCGACTTGCCGAGGAGCTTCCAGGCGGCCGAGTAATCGGCGTCATGCAAGACCGCCTTGACGAAATGTTCCGCCGCCCGAGCAGCATCGCCTTCCTTCATATACTCGTTGCCGAGGGAAAAGCGCAGCAAGGCGTTGTCCTTGCCTTGGGCTAGCATCGATTCGAAGCGTTCGACGGCCTTCACCGGGCCACGGTATCATGCTCCACGGGCCCTCGGCTGCATGGCGCCCTTCCAACCGGATGTCGAGGTCCGGTCCCGGATCCCATCCGCCCGATACCTGAACGACCTGCCCGCATGACTACGCCCGTCGATATCCGCACGCCCAGCGGCGCCGCCGTTCCGCTGGTCCTCGATTCGCCCCACAGCGGCACCGATTATCCCGATGACTTTTGCCCCGCCCTCGCCCGCGACCTGCTGCGCCAGGCCGAGGACAGCTATGTGGACGAGCTGTATGGCGCAGGGCCCGAGCTTGGCGCCACGCTGATCGCGGCGCGTTTCCCGCGCAGCTACATCGATCCGAACCGCTCGATGCTCGACGTGGACGCCTCGCTGCTCGATGCGCCCTGGCCTGGCCCGGCGCTCGCCAGCCGCAAGACCGAGCTGGGCATCGGGCTCATCTGGCGCGTGCTCGACAGCGGCCAGCCCATCTATGCGCGCAAGCTCACCGTGGACGAAGTCAGGCAGCGCATCGTCCGTTATCACCAGCCCTACCAGCGAGCCGTGAAGGACGCGATCGACGCGGCCCATGCGCATTTCGGCGCCGTGTTCCATCTCAACCTGCACTCGATGCCGGCGGTGAGCAGCGGCATTTCGGAGGAGGGACCCGGGAAGCCGCGCGCCGACTTCGTCCTGGGCGACCGCGACGGCACCACCTGCGAGCCGGAATTCACCGCGCTCGTGGGCGACACCTTGCGGGCAAAAGGTTATGCGGTGAAGGTCAACGACCCCTACAAGGGGGTCGAGCTCGTGCGCGCTTTCTCGGATCCGAAGGCGCAGCGACACAGCCTTCAGATCGAGGTGAATCGCCGCCTCTACATGGACGAGCGCACCCGCGAAAAGTCCCCAGGCTTCAAGGCGTTGAGGGCCGACCTCACCGCCCTGCTGGAAACCGTGGCGCGATATGCCTCGGAGCGGGGTTCACACCTGTGCCATGGACACGAACACGACCACGCGCACCCCCATGGTCATGGCCACGACCATGGCCATTCCCGCCACCACCCTCACGGCGGGCACGATCGCTCCCATGAAGGATACGACCATTCCCCGGGCCCAGTCGCATCCGATACCGCCCGAAAGCACTGAATCCATGTCGCCCGTCAAGGTAGAGCTGCAGGCTCCGGACATCTCCGCGCATCGCGCATCGCCCACCGGCACCGACTACGTGCACACCTTCCACAGCGGCAGCCCGGGACCGCACGTGATGGTGAACGCGCTGACCCATGGCAACGAGATCTGCGGCGCCATCGTCGTCGACCGCTTGCTTCGCCAGGCGCTGCGGCCGGTGCGCGGCTCGCTTACCCTCGCGTTCGCCAACGTGGAGGCCTTTTCGAGGTTCGACCCCAAAAACCCCTACGCGACGCGCTTCGTCGACGAGGATTTCAACCGCGTCTGGACACCGGCCACGCTCGACGGCAAGCGGCGCAGCGTGGAGCTCGATCGCGCCCGGCAATTGCGTCCCTTCGTGGACCGCGCCGACTTCCTGCTCGACATCCATTCGATGCTCGAGCCCAGCCCGCCGGTGATGATCTGCGGACCGCTGGACAAGGGCATCCGCTTCGCTTTCGAGGTCGGGGTTCCCGAGCACATCGTGAGCGATACGGGCCACGCGAACGGCACCCGCATGCGGGACTATGGCGGATTCGGCGACCCTGCGAGCCCGAAGAATGCGCTGCTGGTCGAATGCGGCCAGCATTGGGAACGCAATGCCGAGCGCGTCGCCTGGCAGACCACATGGCGGTTCCTTCGCAAGCTCGGAGTCGTCGACGCCGCGCTTGCCGAACGCGAGATCGAGCCGTCGGCCGCCACGCAGAAGCTCGTCCGGGTCACCGAGGCGGTCGTGGCGAACTCGCCGGCATTCCGGTTCGCCAAGCCGTTCAGCGGCATGGAGGTGGTGCCGCGCGAAGGCGATTTGATCGCCTGGGACGGCGACCAGCCCGTACGGGCGCCGTACGACAACTGCGTGCTAGTGATGCCGGTGCCCAATAACGTGAAGACCGGCCTTACCGCCGTGCGCCTCGGCCGGCTGGAAACGTCAGGCCACGACGCCTAGGTCGATCCTGCCCGCGACGAATTAGGACGCGTCCTCGCCCTTGCCTGAAGGACGGATCCCGAGCTGCTTTAGCTTGCGGTAAAGGTGCGTGCGCTCGAGGCCCACGCGGTCGGCGACCCGCGACATGTTGCCTTCCTCACGTCGGATGTGGTGCATGAAATATTGCTTCTCGAATTGCTCGCGCGCGTCGCGCAGCGGAAGGTCCAGCGACACGCCGACCTCGGTCGTCGGCTGTTCCCGCGGTCCCAGGTTGAACTCGCGTGCAACGCGGTTCACGTCATCGCCTGTGATCTCGTTGGAAAGGCTCGTAAGGGCGAGCGTTTTCACGACGTTCTGCAGCACGGGCAGGTTTCCGGGCCAATCCAGGTTGCGCATCACGTTGAGCGCGCCGACGGTCAGGGTGCGCAGCGGCACCTCGTTCGCGTCCACCAGCTGGGTGAGCAGGGTCGAGGCGATGTCCGGAATGTCCTCGGCGTGCTCGGCGATCGACGGGAGCCGGATGGTGAGACCGGAGAGCTGGTTGTAGAGCGCCGCATCGAAGCTGCCATCCTCCACCATCGCCGGTAGCGCGCCGGTGGCGCCGCAAACCAGCCGCACGTTGAATTTCTCCAACTTTCCCAGCATCTGCAGCAAGCCCTTCTGCGCGTTCCGGTCGAGGTCCGAGATCTCGGGCAGGAACAAGGTGCCATCGCGCGCCTCGTTCAAAGGTTCGAGCGCGGCACCGGAGAGCCACTCGGTATCGTCGGGGGAAACCCACGGCGTATTGGGCAGGTGGAGGTGGCGCGCGCAGAGCTCGAAGCCGCTTCCCGGCTCCCCCACCAGCAGGACCGGGGTGCGCAGCCGGCTCACCTGGTCGAGGCGCTGGCGCAGCTCCTGGACCACCCGCGCACGACCAAGGTTCACGAGCGTGAGCGCAGTCTTGGGCAGCGTCTTGCCTCCGGCGAGCGCCTTGCCCACCGTGGCGAGCAGCTTGGGCAAGCTGATCGGTTTCTCGAGAAAATCGAAGGCGCCGATCCGGGTCGCCTCGACAGCCGAGTCGATCGTCCCGTGGCCCGACATCATTACTACCGGCATGGTGAGCAGCCCGCTGCCGGCCCATTCCTTGAGCAGCGTGATGCCATCCGTGTCCGGCATCCAGATGTCGAGCAGCACGAGGTCCGGCCGCATCTCCTTGCGAGCCGAGCGGGCGGTCTGCGCGTTTTCGGCGAGCCTGACCCCATAGCCCTCGTCGCGGAGGATCTCGAAGAGAAGCTCGCGGATGCCGACTTCGTCGTCGACGACCAGGATCTGGTTGGCGGGCATGGGGGCTAGCCTAGGCGGCGGCCTTCGAGGGCAGGACGATGCTCACGTTGGCGCCGTGGGGCTTCACGTTCTCCACCAGGATGCGCCCGTGGTGTTCGTCGACGATGCGTTTGACAATGGCGAGGCCGAGCCCGGTTCCCTTGGGCTTGGTGGTCACGTACGGCTCGAAGATCCGCCCCATGACGCCCTCGGCGATTCCGGTGCCGTTGTCGCGCACCGTGAGCAGCACCCCGCCGGTTCCCTGGCTCGTCGCCACCAGGATGCGGGGTTGGTCGACCCCCGTGAGGGCGTCGAGCGCGTTCTGGAACAGGTTGTGCAGCACCTGGCGCAGCATCGCGGGGTCGGCGTAGATCTGCGGCAGGTCTTCGGCGAGGCGTGCCTCGATGGCCACGCCCATGGCTTCGTAGAGGACCAGGACCTCGCGCACCAGCTCGTTCAACGTGAGCGCCCGCGCATTCATGCGCGAGGCATGGGCGTATTGGGTGAAGTCGTCCACCATCCCCTTCAGGGCGGCGACGTGCGTGACGATGGTGCCCGTGGCGCGCTTGAGGACGTCCGCCTCGTGCTCCGGCAGCTTGTCCTTCAGCTTGTGCTGCAGGCGCTCGGCCGAAAGCTGGATGGGCGTGAGGGGATTCTTGATTTCGTGGGCGAGCCGGCGGGCGACCTCGCCCCATGCGGCGTCACGCTGCGCCTGGATGAGGTGGGTGATGTCGTCGAAGACGACCACGTAGCCGTTTTCCCCGCGCTGGCCCAGGCGCGTTCCGCGCAGCAGCAAGGTGCGCTGCCCGTCGGCGCGGCGGTACTCCATCTGTTCTTCCCACTGCCGCATGCCGGAAGAGGCGAAGTGGCGCAGCGCGATCTCCGCCAGCGGCGCCACCGATTGCACGTGCCGGGGCCACTCGGGCAGCTTGAGCCCGTGGAAGGTCGAGGGCTGCACCCCGAGGATGTCGCTGGCCGCGGCGTTCATCGTCTTCACGTAGAGGCGCTCGTCGAAGGTGAGCACGCCGGAAGTGAGGTTGGAAAGGATGCTTTCGAGGTAGCTGCGCGAGTTCTCGAGCTGCTGGTGGTTGCGCTCCATCGCCTCGCTCGCGTCGGCGATCTGGCGCGTCATCGTGTTGAACGATTGCGTGAGCACGCCGAACTCGTCGCGGCTCTTCACGGGATTGAGCTTCGAATAGTCGCCCTTGGCGATCGCGCGAGTGGCCTCGGCCAGGGCGGACAGCGGTGCGGACAGCTTCTCCGACAGGACGAACGCCAGCGCCAGCGCTGAAAAGAGGGTGAGCAACATCGCCAGCGTGAGCGTGAGCCCGAAGAGCCGCTTGAGGTCGACGCGTGACAACAGCAGAGCCTCGTACTCCTTGATCCCCGCTTCGACCAGCTCGGCGTCGCGGGCGAGGGCAGGCGGCACGCGTTGCAGCACCTGGAGGATGCGGATGTCCTCGGCGATGGTGAGGACGTTCACCGGCACGATGACGCGCAGGTAAAGGCCGCGGTCGGGGACCGATTCGATCGACGGAACGGTCTGCTGCGCGCGCACCTGGCGCAACACGTTAGGCCCGGGCAGGTCGGGCAGCAGCGCCACGGGTTCCACCCCGGCCTGGGCGAGGATGCGCCCGCGCGGGGTCATGAGGGTGGCCTCCTCGATGTTGTACTGCTCGCGCAGCCGGTTCAGCGTCACCGCCTCCACCGCTTGGGACGCCGCAAGGGAATTGGCCATCACTTCGGCTTTCTGGCCGAGCTCCTTCAGCGAGTTCTGCAGCGCGCGCTGCGCGAGGCTGATGCCGCCGCGCAGGGATTCGTCGACCCGGACATCGAACCACGACTCGATGGAGCGCTGCAGGAACTGGAACGAGATCGCGTAGACCATCCCCCCGGGCACGAGGGCCATGAGCGCGAAGACCACCATGAGGCGAAGCGTGAGCTTGGAGCCGAAGACGCGCTCGCGCAGCTTCTTCCTGAGGAGCATCAGCTGGTAGGCGATCAACCCCGCAAGGCCCGCCGCCAGCCCGCCGCCGAGGTAGAGAAGCAGGCGATAATGCTTGGTGAACTGAGCGGTGTTCGCCGATGCTTCCGCCATCAGGTACACCAGCGCCGCGCCGGTGACCACGCACAGGAAGATCAGCGCCTTCATGGGGTGATCGACCAGCGATGCCAATCGGACTCCAGCGTCCAGTCACGCGAGGCGATCGCGTTCAACTGGAACGGCTTTGGCAGCTGGGCGGTATCGAGCCGCATGCGCAACGCGGCCTGATAGACCTGATCCTTCCTGAAAGCGCCCTTGTCGGCGACATGCCACCCACGCAGGCGCGAAAGCACGCGGGTGACTTCCTCGAAACGGGTGAAGTTCTGGTACAGGTTGCCCACGGACAGGCGGTACTGCCGCAGCAGGGGCGTGTAGCTGATCTTGTAGACCTGGGATGCCTGGATGGGCTTCTCGTCGAACCAATACCAGCGCGGGCGCGAGATCTCGAACTCGACCACGAAGAAAAGTGGCACGCCGCGGTTGACAGCTTCCTCGAGCCGGGCGTTGAACTGCATATCGAATTGGGCTTCGAGCTGCCAGCCATCGTCGGCGAGTTGCAGCGTCGCGTTGCGCACCGAGATTCCATCGGCGCGGGCGATCGACGGAAACAGTGCGCCCATTGCCAGCACCGCCAGGAGCGCGAAGGCCCAGCGTGACAGGCGGGCCGCAAGGCCTGCCGTGAGTGGCAATTTGGTGGCGACGCTCATCGATTCCCCGGTGGCCATCGTGCCTGAATGCGCGTTGCGGCTGTGCGCGAAACCCGCGTAGCCGCGTGCCGGTGTGGTAAGCGCGACACAGGTGAGGCAGCGAAACCCAATTTACCACTAATCTCAAGGACTTGCCAGCAGGCAGGCCCCGCAACGCCGCCAAGCCGAGTTCGAAGAATCAATAACTTACGAAAGGCAAGCGCCTACACTCAGCCCCCAACTTCTGGCGAATTCTGCAGCCCGGATCCGTCTCCCCCCGGGGCGCTGGACCTGCTCGAGTCGCAACGCACCTTCGCCACAGGCAACCAGCACTCCCGCGTCGTCGGCTGCGATGACCTGGCCTGGCTCGCCGCGGCCAGGCTCGGGGCGGGCGGCCCACACCTTGACGACCTCTTCGCCAAGGCGGGCTTCCGCCCCGGGAAACGGGTCAAATGCACGTACCCGCCGATCCAACTCGGCCGCGGAACAGGCCCAAGCGATCCGCGCTTCGGCTTTGGAGATCTTCGCCGCATAGGTGGCCCTGGATTCGTCCTGCGGCTTTGCGATCAGGGTATCCAGGCTTTTCAGGGCTGCAAGAATCGTCGCGGCGCCAAGGGCCGCTAGCCGATCATGCAGCGTCGCCGTCGTGTCGCGTTCCGCGATGGCAAGCGGCGCTTCGAGGAGGACCGGCCCGGTATCGAGTCCTTCGTCCATTTGCATGATGCTGATGCCGGTGACGACGTCACCGGCCAGCAGCGCGCGCTGGATGGGCGCAGCCCCGCGCCATCGCGGGAGCAACGAGGCATGGATGTTGAGGCAACCCCGCGCGGGGATGGCCAGGATGGAGGCGGGCAGGAGCAGCCCATAGGCGACGACAACCAGCGCCTCGCAGCGCGCGTCGGCGAGAATACCGGCCGCCTCCGGACCCTTCAGCGAGGACGGCGTGGCGACATGCAGTCCGAGGCCGCTCGCTGCCACGGATACCGCGCTCGGCCGCATGCGCAATCCACGCCCGGCAGGCCGGTCCGGTTGCGTCAGGACGAGCGGGATCTCGTGGCCGGCATCGGCCAGGGCCTGCAGGGCTTGCGCGGCGAATGCCGGGGTACCGGCGAAGGCGACGCGCAAGGGCGCGCGCCTCAGGCGGCCTTGCGCTGGCGCTTCTTGAGCTTGGCCCGGATCCGGTTTTGCTTCAGGTCGGAGAGGCGTTCGACGAAGACCTTGCCCTGCAGGTGGTCCATCTCGTGCTGGATGCAGGTGGCCAGAGCGCCCGAGGCGTTCAGCGTGAAGCGCGCGCCATTACGGTCGAGCGCCGTGACGGTAACGCTTTCCGCCCGCTCGACGTTATCGTAGACGCCAGGCACCGACAGGCAGCCTTCCTGGTTCACTGCGGCGCCTTCGCGCCGCGTAATCTCGGGGTTGATGAACACCCGCAGGTCGCTGCGATCATCGCTCACGTCGATCACGATGATCTGCTTGTGGACATCCACCTGGGTGGCAGCGAGACCGACGCCCGGGGCGGCGTACATGGTCTCGGTCATGTCCTCGACCAGTTTGCGGGTCTCCGCATCGATCTTTTCGACGCGTTGGGCAGGGATCGTAAGTCTCGGGTCGGGGTACTGCAGGATCTCGAGAATGGCCATAAAAGCTTGCTAATTGAAGAAATTATGTGCAGAATTTATTGCACTACATGAAAAAGGGGACGTAACCCTTTTTCTGAATATGGGTCCCGAGCTCCATATCCACAAGTGAGTACCGCCATGCGAAAGACAATTATAACTTTAGTCGTCGCCTTGGCCAGTTTGGTTCCGGGGGGGGCTTTGGGTGACGGAATGCCTTCATCACCCGGAAAAACGGCCGAAAAAGCGCCCGCGGGCGACCGTTCGAAGGTCACCCAGGCCGACCTGCAGCCCGACGCCCCCGACCAGTACACGGTGGTCAAAGGCGACACCCTTTGGGGCCTGGCCGGCAAGTTCCTGAAAGACCCCTACAAGTGGCCCCTGATCTGGCAGATGAACCAGGAGCAGATCAAGAACCCGCACCGGATCTACCCCGGAGATGTCATCCGCCTCGACCGCTCGGGGCCGCTGCTGACCCTTGGTGGATCGCACGCCGAAGCGGCGGCGAACGTGGTGCGGCTCGAGCCCCGGGTGCGCGTCGAGCCCCTGGTGTCTTCCGTCCCCACGATCCCCGGTAGCGTCATCGGGCCCTTCCTCAGCCAGCCGCTGGTGGTCGAGGCCAACGGCCTCGACAACACGCCCACCATCCTGGCCACCGAGGAAAGCCGCGTCATCGTCGGCGTAGGCGACCTGGCGTATGCCGATCGCATCGGCTCCAACGACGGGGTGAACTGGCAGATTTTCCGCCCGGGCGAGGTGGTGCGCGATCCCGAGTCGGGAGAAGTCCTCGGCTACGAAGCGAAATATGTCGGCGACGCCCGCGTACGCCGTTTCGGGCATCCCACTACGTTGGAAGTCACCAAGGCGCGCCAGGAGATCAATCGCGGGGATCGCCTGATGCCGGCGCGGGAGACGAGTTTCCCGAGTTACGTGCCGCGCGCGCCCGACAAGCTGATCCAGGGTGCGATCGTGTCCGTGGACGGAGGCGTATCCGAGCTTGGCCAATACCAGATCGTTTCGCTCAACCGCGGCTCTCGCGACGGCCTGCAGGTAGGTCACGTGCTGGCGAGCTACCACCGCGGACGCTTGGTCGAAACGAGCGGGCGCGCGCGCGCGCTGCTCGAGCCGGGTGGCGGCGGCGGCGGCCTCTTCGCGAATATCGAGGTGAAGCCCAACCCGGTCGTTCCCGACCCGCCCATGCCGGCCACGGTCAAGGACGAAAAGGTGGGCACGCCCGCCGTCGGCACGACCCTTCGCCTCCCGGATGAACGAAACGGCCTCGTGTTCGTCTTCAGGGTGTTCGAGCGGATGTCCTACGCCCTGGTGATGAGCGCCACGCGCCCCATCTATGTGGGAGACGTAGTGCGCACGCCGTAGCAGCTTCGCCTTCAGGACGAGCAAAAGGGGCCTAGAGGCCCCTTTTTTTTGGTTCTTCAGGGATTTGCGTGGAAGTAAGGGCGGCCAGCCGGCCGCCGCTGCTATCTTGAGGTTGCGAGCAACAAGAGGCAGTGGAGGCGACCGGTGGCAGCCACAGACATTATTGCCCGGCTGGGAGGCTGGGTAGGTTACGAACTCGA